>CABKMN010000024.1 GCA_902373525.1 uncultured Bilophila sp.
GTTTGGGGAGGGGAGAGGAAACCTTTCTTCAGAAAGGTTTCCTCTCCCCTCCCCATTTTCGTTACTTTTCAAAGACCAGCGGAAGGACTTCGTCGATGCTGTCCACGGTGTGGACGATGATCTTGCGGCGGAGCTCCTGCGGGATGTCTTCGAGGTCCTTCTGGTTCTTGGCGGGCAGGATGACGTGCCCGATGCCGCGCGCGACGCCGGCGAGGACCTTTTCCTTGATGCCGCCCACGGGCAGGACGCGCCCCCGGAGGGTGATTTCGCCCGTCATGCAGATGTCGCCGCGCACCGTCCGCCCGGTCAGGGCGGAAATGAGCGCCGTCACCAGCGTGACCCCGGCGGAGGGGCCGTCCTTGGGGGTGGCCCCGGCGGGCACATGGATGTGAATGTCCGTGTGCTCCGCGAAGTCGGGCGCGATGCCGAGCAGATCGGCCTTGGAGCGGGCATAGGTCAGCGCGGCCTGCGCGCTTTCCTTCATCACGTCCCCGAGCTGGCCGGTCAGGGTCAGGCCGCCCTTGCCCTTGATCGCGGAGACTTCGATGTACAGGATTTCGCCTCCGGCGGGCGTCCACGCAAGGCCGAGCGCCACGCCGGGGATCAGCTTCCGCTCGGCGTCTTCGTCGATGAAGACCGGCGCGCCGAGCAGCTTGGGAAGTCCGGCGGCGGTGACGCGGAAGGGCGGCTTGGCTCCCTCCGCCTTGCGCCGCGCGATCTTGCGGCAGACGGTCCCGATCTCGCGCTCCAGATTCCGCAGCCCGGCTTCGCGGGTGTACTCGCGGATGATCCGGTTCATGGCTGCATCGGGCAGAGTGAGATCGCGATCCTTGAGCCCGTTTTCGTGCAGCTCCTTGGGCAGGATGTACTTGCGGGCGATGGCGAGCTTTTCCTGCTGCGTGTAGCCGGGCAGGGAAATGATCTCCAGACGGTCCCGGAGCGGGCCGGGGATGGTCTCCAGATGGTTCGCCGTGCAGATGAACAGCACCTTGGAGAGATCGAACGGCACGTTCAGGTAATGGTCGCTGAAGTTGAAGTTCTGTTCCGGGTCCAGCGCCTCAAGCAGCGCCGAGGACGGATCGCCCCGGAAGTCGTTGCCGAGCTTGTCGATTTCGTCGAGGACGATCACGGGGTTGCGCGTCCCGGCCTGCTTCATGGCCTGAATGATGCGGCCCGGCATGGCCCCGATGTAGGTGCGCCGGTGCCCCCGGATTTCCGCTTCGTCGCGCATGCCGCCGAGCGAGATGCGCTGGAACTTGCGGCCCAGCGCACGGGCGATGGAGCGACCGAGCGAGGTCTTGCCCACGCCGGGAGGGCCCGCGAAGCAGAGGATCGGCCCCTTGGAATCGGGATTGAGCTTGCGGACGCTCAGGTATTCGAGGATGCGGTCCTTGATTTTGGTCAGCCCGTAATGGTCTTCGTCGAGAACGGCCTTGGCCTTGACGATGTCGAGCTGGTCCTTGGAAGCCTTCTTCCACGGCAGCTCGGCGAGCCAGTCGAGATAGGTGCGGACCACGCTGGCCTCGGCGGAATCGCCGTGCATGGTGGCGAGGCGCTTGAGCTGCTTGTCCGCCTCCTTGCGCACCTCGGCGGGCAGGCCCGCCTTTTCGATGGCCTTGGTGATGTCCTCCAGCTCCTCGTCGGCGTCCACGTTGTCGCCCAGTTCCTTGCGGATGGCCTTGAGCTGTTCGCGCAGGAAGTATTCCTTCTGCGCCTTGTCCATGCCTTCGCGGGCCGAGGTCTGGATTTTGATCTGCATGGTCGCCACTTCCGACTCATGCACCAGATGGGTGATGATGAGCCGCAGGCGATCCATCGGATCGACGCATTGCAGAATTTCCTGCGCCTCTTCCATCTTGAGCCGCAGGTTGGCGGCGATGAGGTCGGAAAGGCGTCCGGGTTCGCTCACGTTGCTGAGCACGCCCATGATGTCCCCGGTCGGGATGCCGCGCAGGGCGAGGATACGCTCGCACTGTTCGCGCGCGAAGCGGATGAGCGCCTCCTGCTCGGATTCGGGCGCGACGGCCTCCGGCTCGGGCATCAGCTCGACCTTGGCGGACAGGTAGGGGCCGCTCTCGTCGAGGCTGGTGAGCCGGGCGCGGGACACGCCCTGCACCAACGCCTTGATCCGGCCGTCGGGCATCTTGAGCAGGCGCAGGATGAGGGCCACGGAACCGACGGGGTAGAGATCGTCGGCCTTGGGGTTGTCCACCTGCCCGTCCTTCTGGGCGCACAGGAAGATGTGCCGCCCGTGCGTGGCGGCGGCTTCCACGGCCTGCACGGACTGGTCGCGGCCCACGAACAGGGGCACGATCATATAGTTGAAGACCACCACGTCCCGCAGCGGAAGCAGGGGCATGGTGGAGGGGATTTCCTGCATGGAGGGGGTATCGTCGTCGGGAGACGCGTCCATCTGTTCGTCCTGAATCTGGGCGGCGACGCGGCGTCGGGCCGGTCTCCGCCGACGGCGGACGGGCGTTTCCTCTTTCTTTTCGTCGTTGTCGGAATCAAAGGTCATGGCTGTATCCTCAAAGGTCGTACGGTGTTGCGAACCTGCCGGTTCAGATCAATCCGTCCTCTCGTATGCTGTAACAAACCCCGTCGCCGACGATGAGATGATCCAGCAGGCGCAGCCCCATGCCGGTGGCGATGCGCTGGATGTTCCGGGTCATCTCGATGTCTTCGGACGAGGCCTTGGGCGTCCCTCCCGGGTGGTTGTGCACCAGAAAGAAGCCGCTGGCCTTGCGCTGGAGCACCCGCTCCAGAATGTCCCTCGGGTAACAGGGGACGGTGCCCACCGTGCCCCGAGCCAGCCGTTCCCAGCAGATCAGGCGGTTCTGGGCGTCCACCGTGGCTATCCAGAGTTCCTCGAAGGGACATCCGGTCAGCCGGGGGACGACCATCCGCGCCACTTCGGCGGGCGAACACAGCGTCTCGCGCTTCCGCAGCGGCGCTTCGGCGTAGCGCGCCATCAGCTCCCGCAGCAGAAGCTGGAGAGCCGCGACGCCTTCGCCCACGCCGTCCACCTGCTGCATCTCGGCGGGCAGGGCGTCCAGCACGCCCCGGATGTTGCCGAACCGGGCCAGCAATTCCTTGGCGAGGGGCTTGGTGTCCCTGCGCAACAGGGCGTACCCCAACAGCAGTTCCAGAATTTCATAGTCGGCGAGCGAGGCCCCGTCCCTGACGAGGCGTTCCCGCAGCCGGGCACGGTGTCCGGTGTAGTGGGGTGTACCATTTGTCATGATAAGCAGTCCTGCGGGGTAAGCAAGGGGGAAAGCCCCATTGGGGCATGAGAAATGGAAGGGATCAGCGCGGGGAACGGCGCTGTGCCGGGGCGAACAGCAGGGTCAGATCGCCCATGAGCGCGTCCAGCGCCTGTCCGGGGGAACGTCGCCCCGACTTGACGGACAGCTCGGCGGTGTGCATGGCGTCCCAGAGTTTGGCCAGCCCGGCCACGCCGAGACGGGACGCGGTCTGCTGTTTGGCCTGCTGATCCGACGGGTTCATGCGGACCGGTTCCCCGGAGAGCACCTGCCACAACTGCCGGGCTTCCCGCTGGAGCATGGCGAGCAGGTAGAACAGCGGTTCCTCGCCCTTGGCCTGTTCCGCGAGGATGCTCTTCCAGACCGAGGCGGCCTGCCCCGACTGGAGCTGGCGCAAAAAGGAAAAGACGTTGAATTCGCTCGTCGGGCTGATGCTGCGGGCCTGATCCTGCGAGAGCGGGGCGTCTCCGGCGAGGAGCCGGAGCTTGCTCAGTTCGGCGTCCACGGCGGCGGCGTCCGGGAGGAGGGTTTCGGCGAGGATGTCCACGCAGCCGGGTTCCATGTTCAGCCCGAGCGCCTTGGCGCGCGTCTGGATGTGGCGGCGCAGGGAGCGGGGATCGAGTCCGGGGGAGCGCCAGACCCACCCTTTGGAATCGGCGAAGGTGTAACAGGCCAGCTTGGCGAGATGGGCGGGGATTTTGGGCTGCCCCTTTTCCCACGGCCCTTCAAGGCAGAAGAGCGGCCACGTTTGCGGATTGGGGCGGGAAAGCGCGGCGGAGAGGCGTTTCCACACGTCCGCCGGAAGCGCATGGGCGTTGCGCAGCACGAGCGCCCGCGCGTTGGAGAACAGGCCCTGAAGGGTAAGGATTTCCCAGAATTTCTGAGGGAGTTCCTCATCGCCCCAGAAGACGTGGCGCTCGCGGCCCGCTTCCGGGCAGGCGGCAAGAAGCTCCTCCACCTGCTGGCGGAGGAGCTTCCCGTCTGGGCAAATGCAAAAACTGAAGCCCGGTCGTGTCGTCATAGAGGCGGTTTCCGTCAGAAGCGTTGCTGCAAGGCGTCCATGCACCGGCGCACGGCCAGTTCGAGGATGGACCGGATGGCCGATTCCTCGTCGGAGTTCTCGTAATTTTCGCTGTAGTAGATGTTCCCGGACCGCCAGACCTGCGTGTTGGTCTTCCCGTCGTAGACGATGAATTCCATCCTGATGGTCGCGGTATAGAGCTGGGAGGCGCTGGCGTACTGTCCGTAGCTTCGTATCTGGAAGCTCGGGACGCGCACGGTCAGCGTGTAGTCCGCCGGGCCGTCGTCCACCCATTTCGCCAGACTGCGGGCGTTGATGTCGTCCCGCACCAGCGAACGGATTTGGTAGGTCAGCCACGGATAGAGCGTGGACTGTTCCACGCTCTTGATCCGAAGCGTCTTGCTGCCGTTGCCGAGTACGCTGTTTTCGGAGAGCGAGCCTTCCTGACCGCGCCAGACGTAGCCGCACCCGGCCAGCATCAGGCAGACGAGCAGTCCGCTCAGCAGTCCTGTCGCAAGCCCGAACAGGCGAGCCTGTCCGCGTACCGAAGCCGGGTGCGTGCCGTTCATCAGTTGGCCACCACGTTGACGAGTTTGCCGGGAATGACCACGACCTTGCGGACCGTGAGCCCTTCGAGATGCCGGACGATGTTCTGTTCCGCCAGCGCCAGTTTTTCGACCTCTTCCTTGGATGCGGAGGAGGGCATGTCGATCTTGCCGCGCAGTTTGCCGTTGATCTGGATGACCACGGTGATGACGTCGCGTTCCAGCGCGTCTTCCTTCCACGTCGGCCAAGGCTGTTCGGCGACGCTGCCGGTGTGGCCGAGGTCTTCCCACAGTTCCTCGCACACGTGCGGGGTGATGGGGGAGAGCAGGGTGAGCGTGGTCGCGACGGCGGAGGAGAGGACCTTGCGGCCTTCCTCGGTGGCGGCGAGTTCGTCCTTCGCGAGGTAGAGGGCGTTGACGAGTTCCATGACCGCCGCGATGGCGGTGTTGAACTGGTAGCGGTTGCCGATGTCCTCGCTGGCCTTCTTGACGGTGGCGTGTTCCTTGAGACGGACTTCCTTGGCCGCGGGCGTGGTCGCGTCCGCCGCCGTGGAGGAGCAGGCCGCCACCGGCGACAGAAACTCGCGGCTGTCCGCGTAGAGGCGCCAGATGCGGTTGAGGAAGCGCGAAGCGCCCTCGATGCCGGTGTCGCTCCAGTCGAAGTCGCGTTCCGGCGGCGCGGCGAACAGGCAGAACAGGCGCACGGTGTCCGCGCCGTACTTGGCGATCATTTCCGTGGGATCGACGATGTTGCCCTTGGACTTGGACATTTTGCTGCCGTCCTTGAGCACCATGCCCTGCGTGAGCAGGTTGGCGAAGGGTTCGTCGATTTCCTTGGGGAAGTAGCCGAGATCGCGCAGGACCTTGGTGAAGAAGCGGGCGTAGAGCAGGTGCAGAATGGCGTGTTCCACGCCGCCGATGTACTGGTCCACGGACAGCCAGTAGCGCAGGGCTTCCATGTCGAAGGGAGCCTTGTCGTTGCGGGCGTCGGTGTAGCGGGCGAAGTACCACGAGGATTCCACGAAGGTGTCCATCGTGTCGGTTTCGCGTCTGGCTTCGCCGCCGCACTTCGGGCAGGTGCAGTTGTAGAATTCGGGCGTATGGGGCAGGGGCGACTTGCCGTCGGGGTGGGTCTGCACGTCGAGGGGCAGACGGACCGGCAACTGATCTTCGGGCACGGGAACCATGCCGCACTTTTCGCAGTAGACGACCGGGATGGGCGCGCCCCAGTACCGCTGGCGGGAGATGTTCCAGTCGCGCAGGCGCCAGTTGGTGGTGCGCTTGCCCTTGCCGGAGGCTTCCAGCGCGTCGGCGATGCGCTTTTTGGCTTCCTCGTTGGGCAGGCCGTCGAATTCGCCGGAGTTGACGAGCACGCCGGGGGCCGCATAGGCCTCGGTCATGGTGTCGGGATCAAGCGGCGCTTCGCCTTCGGGCTGGATGACCACGATGCGGGAGATGCCGTATTTTTTGGAAAATTCAAAGTCGCGCTGGTCGTGTGCGGGCACGGCCATGACCGCGCCGGTGCCGTATTCGGCCAGAACGAAGTTGCCGAGCCAGATCGGGACGAGCGCGCCGGTGAAGGGATTCACGCAGTAGGAACCGGTGAACACGCCTTCCTTTTCGAGGCTGTCGGACTGGCGGTCGATGCGGTCCATGTTGTGGGTGCGCTCGATGAACGCGCGGGCGTCGGCTTCATTGGGCTTGCCGCTGATGAGCGACTCGACGAGCGGGTGTTCGGGGGCCAACGTCATGAAGGTCACGCCGAACACGGTATCGGGGCGGGTGGTGAACACCTTGATGTCGCCCTCGCCGGACTGGAGCGGGAAGGTGATTTCCGCGCCCACGGACTTGCCGATCCAGTTGCGCTGCATGCTGAGCACGCGGTCGGGCCAGCCGCCTTCGAGCTTGGAGAGGTCGGCGAGCAGTTCGTCGGCGTAGTCGGTGATTTTGAGGAACCACTGGGTGAGTTCCTTCTGCACCACGGGCGTGTCGCAGCGCCAGCACAGGCCGTCCACGACCTGTTCGTTGGCGAGCACGGTGTTGCAGTGGGGGCACCAGTTCTGGGAGGCCTTTTTGCGGTAGACGAGGCCCTTTTCCAGCCAGCGCAGGAAGAACAGCTGTTCCCAGCGGTAGTAGGGCTCGTCGCAGGTGGCGACCTCACGATCCCAGTCGTAGGAATAGCCGAGGCGCTTCAACTGGGCGCGCATGTTGTCGATATTGGCATGCGTCCACACGCTGGGGTGGATGTCGTGCTTGATGGCGGCGTTTTCGGCGGGCAGGCCGAAGGCGTCCCAACCCATCGGGTGCATGACGTTGAATCCCTGCATCCGCTTGAAGCGGGCCACCACGTCGCCGATGGAATAGTTGCGCACGTGGCCCATATGGAGGTTCCCCGAAGGGTAGGGGAACATTTCGAGCACGTAATACTTCTTTTTGTCCTTGTCGACGTGACAGGCGTAGGTTTTTTCCTCTTCCCAGCGTTTCTGCCATTTCGTTTCGATGGCCGCCGGGTCGTAGCGCTTGGGCTTGCTCATGACTGATCCTTTTGCATCTATGAAGTCGCGGGCCCTCAGGCCCTTTCTGGCGTCAAACCGCGCCAATCTATCAGGCGTCGGCCTTGCCCGCAACCGCGAGCGTGCCCGCTTCCTGAGCCTTGATCGCCGCGTCGAGGATGCCGTTGATGAAGCTCTTGGCCTTGGCGTCGCCGAAGCGGGTGGACAGTTCGAGCGCCTCGTTGATGGCGACCTTGGGCGGCACGTCGGCCCGGTACAGCATTTCGAAGACGGCGAGACGGAGCAGGGTCAGCTCGATCTTGCCGAGCCGGTCCACGCGCCAGTTCTGGGAGAAGCGTTCGATGACGCCGTCGAGGGTCTTGACGTTGGACCAGACGCCTTCCACCAGTTCCCACGCAAAGCCGTACAGCTTTTCTTCGCGGGTTTCGGCGTTTTCGTCCATGTCCGCATCCGTGGGATCGGGCATTTCGAGGAACGCGGTGCGGACGTCCCCGAGCGTGGTCGAAGAGGAGAACTGTAGGCTGTACAGCACCTGAAACGCGCGGGAGCGCGCGGCGCGGCGGGCATGGGGTCTGCTTTTGGACATGAAGTGTGGCCTCGGTACGAAAGTGATGGAATGATGAGGGAACGGGGCTCCGCCCCGGGCCCCGGCAGGGCTCCGCCCTGCACCCGCCGGGGGGAATGATTCCCCCCGGACCCCCTCGGTTATGGCTGTGCCGCGTCCGTTTCGGCGCGGCGGATGTTCCTTGCCCCTGAGAGCGGAAGAACGTCGGGAACGGCGTTCCCAACGTTCGCCGGTTTTCCGTGGCGTGTTGGGATTCCTTTGAAAGGTTGCACCGTTCAACGATGCGTTCCGCCTGTTCTTTTTGATCGCGCAAAGCGGTCCTTTGATGAGCGACGTTTTCGGCGGAATCCACGTCACGGTGCGGCGGGCGGCTCGGTCCGTCACCGCCTCGCTTTTTCACGTTACGGTGCGTTCGGCTTGCCTCCGAGGAATGCTTCCGGAGAGAAGCATTCCGTACGGGCTGCGGCGCAACGGAACTCCCGTCGCTCGGCCTCCCCGCCCGTTGAAGTTTTTGCGGGAGGGGGGACCGGGGGAGGACGCGTTTGGGAAAAGCGTCCTCCCTCGATTCTTCTTAAAGTTGCTGCAGGACGCGAACGGTTTCGAGCAGGGCGGCGGCGGCTTCGACGCCCTTGTTGCCCGCCTTGGTTCCGGCGCGTTCGATGGCCTGTTCGATGTTGTCGGTGGTGAGCAGGCCGAACCCGACGGGCACGCCGCTCTCCAGCGACACGTGGGCGAGGCCCTTGGTGGCTTCGGTGGCGACGAAATCGAAGTGGGGCGTGCCCCCGCGAATGACCGCGCCGAGGGCGACGATGCCGTCATACTTGCCGGAAGCCGCCAGCTTCTTGCATACGATCGGCATTTCGAACGCGCCGGGGACGCGCACGATGGTGAGGTTTTCCTCGGACCCGCCATGACGGATCAGGTAGTCCACCGCGCCGCTGATGAGGCGATCCACGATGAGGTCGTTGAAACGTGCCGCGAGAATGGCGAACTTGAGGCCCGCCGCGTTGAGATGTCCGTCGATGGTCTTGATCTGGTTCATGAAAGCCTCGTCTGGGATGAAGGGGACCGCCTCGGGGCGGGCTTAGTGCTTGTTTTCGGCGACATGGAGCATGTGCCCCATCTTTTCCTGCTTGGTGCGCATGTATTCTTCGTTGGTGGCGCAGCAGCCCACTTCGATGGGTTCGCGGTCGACGATTTCGAGGCCGTAGCCTTCGAGGCCCACGATCTTGCGCGGATTGTTGGTCATGATGCGCAGCTTGCGGATGCCGAGGTCCAGCAGAATCTGCGCGCCGACGCCGTAGTCGCGGAGGTCCGCCTTGAAGCCGAGCTTTTCGTTGGCTTCCACGGTGTCGTAGCCCTGATCCTGAAGCGCGTAGGCCTTGAGCTTGTTGGCGAGGCCGATGCCCCGGCCTTCCTGCCGCATGTAGATGACCGCGCCCCTACCTTCGCGTTCGATGCGGGTGAGCGCGGCGGCAAGCTGGTTCCCGCAGTCGCAGCGCAGGGAACCGAAGGCGTCGCCGGTGAGGCATTCGCTATGCACGCGCACGAGCACGGGATCGTCGCCGCCCTTTTCGGTGACGTCGCCCTTGACGATGGCGACGTGGGTATCGGGGCTGATGTCGCTTTCATAGGCGATCATCGTGAAGTTGCCGTACTTTGAAGGCAGTTTCGTTTCCGCCACCCGGCGCACGCCGAGCTGGCCGTGCCGGAGGTGGTAGCGGATGAGGTCGCGCACCGTGGCGATCTTGAGCTGGTGTTCTTCCGCGAACTTCTCCAGATCGGGCATGCGGGCCATCGTCCCGTCTTCCTTCATGATCTCGCAGATGACCGCTGCCGGCTTCAGCCCGGCGAGCACGGCGAGGTCCACGCTGCCTTCGGTCTGTCCGGCGCGGGTGAGCACGCCGCCGGGCTGGGCGCGGAGCGGGAAGACGTGGCCGGGGGTCACGATGTCCTCGGGGCGCGCGTCATCGGCCACGGCGGCCTGAATGGTGCGGGCGCGGTCGGCCGCGGAAATGCCCGTGGTCACGCCGTTGCGGGCTTCGATGGAAACCGTGAAGTTGGTGCCGAAGCGCGAACCGTTGCGCTGGGTCATGAGCGGCAGTTCCAGCTTGTCGACGAGGCTCGGGCCGAGCGGAAGGCAGATGAGGCCGCGCGCGTACTTGGCCATGAAGTTGATGGCTTCCGGCGTCACATGCTCGGCGGCGATGGTGATGTCGCCTTCGTTTTCGCGGTCCTCGTCGTCCACCAGAATGATCATCCGGCCATTCCGGATGTCTTCCACCGCTTCTTCAACACTGCAAATAGCCATAGGAACCTCAATATTCGTTGTTCATCAGAAAAAACCGTTTTCGCGCAGGAATTCGAGCGACAGGTTCCCGGCTGCGGGCTTCCCGTCATCCGGCTTCGCGCCGAGATGGGGGGCCACCATGTGCCGCACGTACTTGCCTATGACGTCGGTTTCCATGTTGATGCGCGTCCCGGGGGCCCACAGGGCCACCGTCGTCGCCCGCCATGTTTCGGGGATGACGTTGACCTCAAGAAAGTCCGGTCCGCAATCATTCACTGTCAGGCTCACGCCGTCAAGTGCCACCGAGCCCTTCTCGATGACTTCCGCCCCGAAAGCGGGGGGAAAACCGATGCGGATGCGCCGCGACTCGCCTTCCGGGCGTACGGAAAGGATTTCCGCCACGCAGTCGACGTGCCCGCTGACGATGTGTCCGCCGAGGCGGTCGCCCACGGCGAGCGCGCGCTCCAGATTGACCAGAGCGCCGGGCTTGAGCAGGCCGAGGGCCGTCCGCCGCATGGTCTCGGCGGAGGCGTACGCCGAAAAGCGGCGCGGTCCGGACGCTTCTACAGTAAGACAGGTTCCGTTGACGGCAATGGATTCGCCCAGAAGAATGTCGTCGAGATCGTAGAGGGCCTGTATCCGAAACCGGGTTTCGCGCCCGCCGGATTCCACGGCGAGCAGCTTGCCCTGCCCGTTGATTATGCCTGTGAACATGCGCGTACCGGCCTGAAGATAAGATGTCCGTCTTCCCCGCAGGGTTCCATGCGGACCAGTCGCAGGGAAAGCGCCTCGTCCAGTTCCAGCGGCGTGCGCCCGTCGAACAGGGGGCGGGCGTCGTTGTCGCCGAGGACCTTGGGGGCGATGTGTACGTGGAATTCGTCGACGAGCCCGGCTTCCAGCAGGGACAGGCCGAGGCGTCCGCCGCCTTCGCACAGCACGTAGGGGCACCCCGCTTCCTGCCGCAGGTATTCGAGAATCTGTACGAGGTCCTCGCCGCTTTTCCAGCGGTCGAGGCCGAGGACGCGCACCCCGCGTTCCCTGAGCTGCGCCGCCTTGGGCGTGGCGGCTCCGGAAGCCGTGGTGAACAGGATGGTTTCGGCGGGGCGTTCCTTGAACAGGGCCAGCGAATCGGGCGCGGGCACGCGCGAGGAAATGGACACCGCCAGCGGCTGGCATTCCACGGGCTCGTCGAGGCGTGCGGTCAGCAGCGGGTTGTCGGTATGCAGCGTGTTGCCGCCGATGAGCACGGCGCCTCCGGCGCGGCCCACATCGGCCCGCAGCACATGCACCTTGCGGCGCGAGGCTTCCCCGGTGATCCAGCGGGAATGCCCGGTGCGGGTGGCGATGCGCCCGTCCAGCGTCATGGCGAGCTTGAGGATGACGTAGGGGCGTTTCGTAGTCTGCCAGATCAGAAAGTCGGCCACCAGTTCCCGGCACAGGTCCTCGCACACGCCCGTTTCCACCCGTACGCCCGCTCCGGCGAGGCGTTCCAGCCCTCCGGCGGCCTTGGGGTTGGGATCGCGCAGGCCGATGACCACGTGGCGGATGCCCGCCGCGATCACGGCTTCGGTGCAGGGCGGCGTCTTTCCCTGATGGTTGCAGGGCTCCAGCGTCACGACGAGCGTGCAGGTCGCGGGATCGACGCCGTTGGCCTCGGCGTCCCTGAGGCATTCGACCTCGGCGTGGCTCTTACCGTAGGCGGTGTGCCAGCCCCGCGCGACGACGGCTCCGTCGCGGACGAGCACCGCGCCGACCGTAGGATTGGGGGCCGCCGTCCAGCGGCCTTTTTCGGCCAGCGCGACGGCTTCCCGCATGAACGGGTCAAAAGGGTGGCTCATGCGTTCCCTCCCGGAGTTTCCGCGCGCTGGCAATCGTCCGGCGCGGGGCGCAGCGGGAGCGGTTCCAGTTTGATGCCCGCTTCGTTCAGCATCTGGGTCGCCAGCGTGTCGGGATAGCCCGAGGCGTACCAGATTTTGGTGATTCCGCAGTTGATCAGCATTTTCGAGCAGATGAGGCAGGGTTGATGCGTGCAGTACACTTCGGCCCCGGAAAGGGAGATGCCGTGCACGGCGGCCTGAATGATGACGTTCTGTTCCGCATGGAGGCCACGGCAGATTTCGTGCCGCTGTCCGGAAGGCACGCCGAGCTGTTCGCGGAGGCAGCCGACATCAAGGCAGTGGGCGACCTTGGAGGGCGCACCGTTGTAGCCGGTGGCGAGGATTCGCTTGTCCTTGACGGCGACGGCCCCGACCATGCGGCGCAGGCAGGTCGAGCGTTCCGCCACGAGGTGGGCGATGTTCATGAAGTAGTCGGGCCAGGCGACGCGGGACATGGCGGCATCCTTATGTAAATAGGGGAGAGCGGCGGGCGGAGGGGACGCCTCCGGCGGCAAGGGGCTTGCCGCCCCTTGACCCCGCCCGGAGGGCGAGCCGCCCCCCGGACCCCGGCGTAAATGGAGACGCCGCGGGCAGGGCATCCATCAGCCCCTCAAACGGCGTTGCCGCGTGAAGGGCGTTCGAGACAATAGACAGGGGCTTCTTTGAAGGCGGACTGTCTTTCATCTGCCCCGGAACCGGCGCGTACCCGATTCCGAGGGGGCCGGGGGGCATGACGCCCCCCGGCGGGTGCAGGGCGAGCCCTGCGAATCTACCAGGCGAACAGCGGGAACTGACGCGCGAACGCGGCGACTTCCTTGCTGATTTCGGCGAGACGGGTTTCGTTTCCTGCGCTGGAGACGGCGGCGTCGATCCAACCGGCGACCTTGACCATGTCCTGTTCCCGGAAGCCGCGGGTCGTGAGCGCGGGCGTGCCGATACGGATGCCGGAGGTCACGAAGGGCGAGCGGGTTTCGAAGGGAACGGTGTTCTTGTTCACGGTGATGCCGGCGGCGTCGAGGGCGTGTTCGGCGTCCTTGCCGGTGATGTCCTTGCTGGTCAGGTCAACGAGCAGCAGGTGGTTGTCCGTGCCGCCGGAGACGAGATCGAACTTGGCGCTCTTGAGTTCTTCGGCGAGCGTGACGGCGTTCTTGAGCACCTGCGCCTGATAGTCCTTGAACTTGGGACGCAGGGCTTCGCCGAAGGCCACGGCCTTGGCGGCGACGATGTGCATGAGCGGACCGCCCTGAATGCCGGGGAAAATCTGGCTGTTCAGCGTCTTGCCGAGGGTTTCGTCGGACAGGATCATGCCGCCGCGAGGCCCGCGCAGGGTCTTATGGGTCGTGGTCGTGGTGACGTGGGCGTGCCCGATGGGCGTGGGATGCAGCCCGGCGGCCACGAGACCGGCGATGTGGGCCATGTCCACGAACAGCTTGGCGTCCACTTCGTCCGCGATGGCGCGGAACTTGGCGAAGTCGAGGGTGCGGGGATAGGCGCTCGCGCCCGCCACGATGACGGCGGGACGGTGCTCGTGGGCGAGGCGGCGCACTTCCTCATAGTCGATGAGGCAGGTGTCCTTGTCCACGCCGTAGGAGACCACGTTGAACAGACGGCCGGAGAAGTTCACCGGGCTGCCGTGGGTCAGGTGCCCGCCGTGCGACAGGTTCATGCCGAGGATGGTGTCGCCGGGTTTGGCCAGCGCGAAGTAGGAGGCCATGTTCGCCTGGCTGCCGGAATGGGGCTGCACGTTGACGTAGGAGCAGCCGAAAAGCTGCTTGGCGCGTTCGATGGCGAGGTTTTCGGCGATGTCCACGAATTCGCAGCCGCCGTAGTAGCGCTTGCCCGGATAGCCTTCGGCGTACTTGTGCGTGAAGACGCTTCCCTGCGCTTCCCGAACGGCGGAGGAAACGAAGTTTTCGGAGGCGATGAGTTCGAGTTTGCTCATCTGGCGGTCGCTTTCCAGCAGGAAGGCGCGCGCCAGTTCGGGGTCTTCAAGGAGAATGTGGTCCATTGGACGCTCCGGTGGTTATGGTTGGTCCCGACGGCGGTCAGGCCGTGAACTTCTTGAACAGGATGCTGCCGTTCGTACCGCCGAACCCGAAGGAGTTGGAAAGCGCGTACTGCGGATCGAGCTTTTTGGCGCCTTCGGTCATGTAGTTGAGGTCGCATTCCGGATCGGGCGTCGTGTAGTTGATCGTGCCGGGGACGTAGCCGGTGTGCAGCGCGAGGACGGAGAAGACCGCCTCCACGCCGCCCGCCGCGCCGAGCAGATGCCCGGTCTGGGACTTGGTGGACGCGATGGCGATGTCGTAGGCGTGCTGACCGAACACCCGCTTGATGGCGTTGGTTTCGCAGAGGTCGTTCAGGTGGGTGGACGTGCCGTGCGCGTTGATGTGGTCCACCTGATCGGGGCTGACGCCCGCGTCGTCGAGAGCGCGCTGCATGGAGGTGATCATGCCTTCGGCGTCGTCGCGGGGCGCGGTCATGTGGAAGGCGTCGTCGGACGCGCCCACGCCCACGACTTCGGCGTAGATGGTCGCGCCGCGAGCCTGCGCGTGTTCGAGGCTTTCCAGCATGAGGAAGCCCGCGCCTTCGCCCATGACGAAGCCGTCGCGGTCCTTGTCGAAGGGACGGGACGCCTTTTCGGGCTCGTCGTTGTGGGCGGTGGAGAGCGCCTTGAGCGCGGTGAAGCCGGAAATGCCCATCGGGGTCACGGTCGCTTCCACGCCGCCGGTGATGCAGGCGTCGCAACGGCCCATGACGATCTCGGTGAAGCCCATGCCCACGGCGTGGGTGCCCGAGGCGCAGGCGCTGGTCAGCACCATGTTGGCGCCCTTCGCGCCCGTGGCGATGGCGACCTGACCGGGGGCCATGTTGGAGATCAGCATGGGAATCATGAACGGAGAAACCTTGTTCGGTCCGGCGTCCACGAGGCGGGAGTGGAAGACTTCGATGGTGTGCAGACCGCCGAGGCCCACGCCGAGAATGACGCTGACCCGTCCGGCGTTGTCGTCGTTGATGACGAGGCCGGAGTGTTCCTTCAGCATGTTGCCCGCGGCGACGGAGAATTGGACGAAACGGTCCATGCGGCGGGCCTGCTTGGCGGGAACGCCGTAGGCCTCGGGATCGAATCCCTTGACTTCGCCGGCGATGCGGGAATCAAAGCCGGTGGCGTCAAACAGGGTGATGGGCCCGATGCCCGATTTGCCGGCCAGAAGATGCTCCCAGCTTTCGGCAAGGTTGCCACCCAGCGGAGTCAGCGCGGAGAGACCGGTTACAACAACGCGTTTGCGGCTCATATTTCCCTCATGGCGAAAAAAGTGTACGAGCGCCTTATGATCCAGTCACAAGACGCCCGATAGGATACACTGGTGCAAACGGAACGGGAGCCGAAGCTCCGCCCACGTTTCCCGTGATTGGAACAGAACGAGACCTAGTTCGTGTGGTTCTGCACGTAGGAGATGGCGTCCTTGACCTTCAGAATTTTCTGGGCGTCGTCGTCGGCGATTTCGACGTCGAAGGCTTCTTCCATGGCCATGATGAGCTCGGTGAGGTCGAGGGAGTCGGCGCCCAGGTCTTCAACGAAAGAGGCTTCGGGCTTCACTTCTTCGGCGGTCACGCCAAGCTGTTCCATAATGATCTTTTTGACCTGTTCTTCAACGGACATGGGGAATCCTCCCGGGTTTTTCTTGTGTGTGCAGACAGGGCGCACCCTGTTTCCTGTAACGTTTCCGCGAAAGCGGAGTCCGCCGGAGCCGCACGCGCGGCGCGGCGCTTTAACAGTACATGCCGCCGTTGACGGCGAGAACCTGTCCTGTAATGTATCCGGCTCCCGGAGAAGCCAGAAAGGCCACGGCGTCGGCGATGTCCTGAGGCGTGCCGAGACGCTTCAGGGGGATGGCCTCGACGTAGGCGGCGCGGACGTCCTCGGGAAGCGCGGCGGTCATGTCGGTTTCGACGAAGCCGGGGGCCACGGCGTTCACGGTGACGTTGCGACCGGCGAGTTCCTTGGCCGCCGATTTGGTCAGGCCGATGAGGCCGGCCTTGGCGGACGCGTAGTTGATCTGCCCGGCATTGCCCATCTGACCGACGACGGAACTGATGTTGACGATCCGACCATGCCGCTGGCGGGTCATGATCTTGGCGGCCTCGCGGACGCAGACGAATGCGCCGCGCAGGTTGGTCTGGATCACGCGGTCGAAGTCTTCGTCCTTCATGCGCAGAATCAGGCCGTCCTTAGTGATGCCCGCGTTGTTGACCAGCACCCCGAGATCGACCTGATCCTTGATATGATCCTTGAAGAAGGCGGCGACCGCTTCGGCGTCGGAAACGTCGAGACGGAACGCGCGGGCCTTTCCGCCCGCCGCTTCGATGCCCTTGGCCACGGCTTCGGCTTCGTCGGCCTTGCTCACATAGGTGAGGTATACCTGATACCCGGCTTTCGCCAGCGTTTCCGCGATGGCCTTGCCGATCCCTCTGGAGCCGCCGGTCACGAGGGCGGTGGAAAGTTGTTCGCTCATGTGTCCTGCCTTGATGCTTGGTTAGCTGTTTGTAGCTCAAAAGAAAACGGAATTCAACACGCCGGAGCGGTCCGGCGGCGCTGGAATCCTAGAACTCCAGCAGCGCGGCGCCCCACGTGAAGCCTCCGCCGAAGGCGCTGATGAGAACGCGCGAACCCGCCCTGATGCGGCCCTGTCGGCAGGCGTCGCCGATGCCGAGCGGGATGGAGGCGGCGGAGGTGTTGCCGTACTCGTCGAGGTTGACGAATACCTTGTCGGCGCCGAGCTTGAGACGGTCGCCCACGGCTTCGATGATGCGGAGATTGGCCTGATGGGGAATGAACAGGTCCACGTCGTCGAGCGACAGGCCGTTGCGCTCCAGCAGTTGGGCGCACACGGACGAGAGGCTGCGGACGGCGAGCTTGAAGACTTCCCGGCCCTGCATCTGAAGGTAGAAATCGTCCTGAACCGGATCGCCGGGGCGGTAATTGCGGGCGGTGCCCCCGCCGACGGTGAGGAGCGGATATTGCCGTCCGTCCGCGCCGCACTGCACGTCCCTGAGCCTTGCGGCGGAGGGGAGGCAGGCTCGGGGCGTTCCGGCGTCGCCGTCGGTCAAGACCACGGCGGCGGCTCCGTCCCCGAACAGAATGCAGGTGGTGCGGTCGTTCCAGTTCATGCGGCGGGTGAAGGCTTCCGAGCCGACGAGCAGGATTTTGGCGTCGGGGCTTCCGGCGAGGAGGCCGCGCGCCACGTCCAGCCCGTACACGAAACCGGTGCAGGCCGCGTTGAGATCGAAGGCCATGGCGCCGTGCGTCCCCAGTTTGCCGCTGAGGATGCAGGCCGTGCTCGGGCACAGATAGTCGGGAGTGCAGGTCGCCGTGAGGACATGGGTGATGTCCCCGGGTTCGAGCCCGGCGTCCTCAAGTGCGAGGAGGGCGGCTTTCACGCCCGCGTCGGAGCCGTTTTCGTCGTCCGCCAGCATGTGCCGGGCCTTGATGCCCGTCCTGCTGACGATCCATTCGTCGCTGGTGTCCACCCGCGACGCCAGATCGTCGTTGGTGATCCGCTTGGCCGGAACGTAGGTCCCCAGCCCTTGAATGTGGATTGCTGTCATGCGGTGTCCGTGGCGGTTGGCGGGGGCGCTAGCAGGAACGCCCGTAGCGGGTGAGTTCCTCGTTGGCGCAGATGGCTTCCATCAGACGCTGATTGGTCTCTTTCTCGACGAAGAGGGTGGCCATGCGGGTCGCGCTGCAGATGGCCTTGGAATTGGAGCGGCCGTGGCAGACGATGGAAATGTTCTGAAGGCCGAGCAGCGGCGCGCCGCCGTATTCGGCGTAATCGACGACCTTGGCGAAACGCTTGAACGCGGATTTCGCCAGCAGACTCCCCAGCTTGGGAAGGATGCCGGAGTTGAGCAGCTCGCGTTTGAGCACGCGGCTCAGCGACATGCCGAGCCCCTCGCTGAGCTTCAGGGCCACGTTGCCGACGAAACCGTCGCAAACGGCCACGTCCACGTCGCCGGTGAAGAGATCGCGCCCCTCGATGTTGCCGGTGAAGTTGAGGTTCTGCGCGAGCTTGAACAGCTCGTAGGCCTCCTTCACCTGATTGTTGCCCTTGCCTTCCTCTTCACCGATGCTGAGGAGGCCGACGCGCGGGGTTTCCTTATTGAGGATGTCCCGGGCGAAGGCGTTGCCCATCAGGCCGAACTGGAAGATGTTGTAGGGCTTGCAATCGACGGTGGCGCCCACGTCCAGCAGGACGACGGGCTCCTTTTCCGTGGGAAGGAGCGAGGCGAGGGCGGGGCGTTCCACGCCGGGGATGCGGCCCATGATGAACATGCCGCACGCGACGGAGGCCCCGGAGTGGCCGGCGCTGACGACGCCCTGAGCCGCACCGTCGCGGACGAGACGGCAGGCCACCTGAATGGAGGCGTTCTTTTTTCGGCGCAGGATGTCCGAAGGCTTTTCGTCCATGCCCGCGACTTCCGGGGCATGGACGATTTCCAGCTCGACCCCGGTGGGGGCGAGTCGGCTGAGTTCGCCGTCGAGGATGGCTTCGTTCCCGACGAGGAGAATTTTGGCTCCGGTCTGGCGGGCGGCCTCAATCGCTCCGGGGACGACCACGGAAGGACCGAGATCGCCTCCCATGGCGTCGACGGCGATGACGGTCTTATTGCTGCTCATCGGCGGTCTTCTGTTCGACGACCTGACGACCGCGGTAGGTGCCGCAGCTGGGGCAGGCAGCATGGGGAACCGTGGGGGCTCCGCAGGTGCAGTACACAACGGTGGGGGTGGCCACGCGATCGTGGGACCGGCGCATGCCCTTCTTGGAATGAGACTTCTTATTTTGCTGTACGGCCATGACGGCACTCCTTAGGATTCGGCATGGTGCCGAGGTTTTGGCTCTGTCGCCGGTCGATCCGGCTCCGCATGGAATAGCCCAATACGCGGAGAGACACAAGGACCGGCGGCAAAATCTAGTTTCTTTTCACTTTCAGACCCCGGAGGGCCGCAAGGCGGGGATCGCCTTCGTCCCGTACGCAGGAGCAGGAACCTTCGTTGAGGTTCTTTCCGCAGTCGGGGCACAACCCCTTGCAATCAGGCTTGCACAGAGGACGCACGGGCAGGGCGAGTACGAACTCTTCCCAGAGCAGGCCCGCCAGATTGATTTCCGGCGCGCCGTCCACCAGTTTGACGATGAGCTCGTCGGCTTCGCTGTCGAACGGCTTTTCCTTGCCGCCCTTCGGTTCCTGCTCGTCGTCATCGGCGTTGGGGAACGGTTCGAAACTGTCGAAACTGCTGTCGATGCTCAGGTGGGCGTCTTCGGCGCAGCGGTTGCAGGGAACGACGACTTCGCCCTTCAGGTTTCCGCGCACAAGGCAGCCGTCCGCCTGAGGAAGGAGGGTGACCGTGCCCACAAGCGGGCTGACGACGCGGCAGTCCATGCCGCATTCCTTCATGGGACCCGACCAGACGGCGGGGTCGTCCACGACGAACGTCTTCCCTTCGGGGGCGATGTTGTTCAGTGCAATCCGTAGTTCAGCCATGATAACCTCGTGAACGGGACTCCTTACACGGTTGATCGGGCCGTGTCAAGACTTGCGGTCGAACACGGCGGGATGGGGGGCGGCGTTCCCGGCGGGGGAGAAACGGGGAGGAGACATGCCTCCGGCGGGCAGGGCGCGGCCCTGCACCCGCCGGGGGGCGAGCCGCCCCCCGGACCCCGGCGAAAACGGAGACGCCGCGGTCCCGTTTTTGAACTGGGGCATCGTAAACGGCAACGCCGTTTGCGATGCTTTGGGGGAAAAGGAAGACGGCGGATAAGCCAAGAACCGGCGTACAACCATACCTGAGGGGGTCCGGGGGGAATCATTCCCCCCGGCGGGTGCAGGGCCGCGCCCTGCCGGGGTCCGGGGCGGAGCCCCGAATTACCCCCGAGCGCGCTTGAAGCCTTCGGCGGAGCGGGCGATGACCTCGTCCTCGACGCAGAAGGCCAGACGGAAGTGACCGGGGCCGCCGAAACCGGAGCCGGGCACCGCGAGAATGCGCTCCTCAAGGAGCTTGTTCACGAAGGCCACGTCGTCGCCGCCGGGAGCCTTGGGGAAGAAGTAGAACGCGCCCTTGGGCATCTGGAATTCGTACCCGGCGTCGGTCAGGATGTTCGCCATCATTTCGCGGCGACGGGCGTAAATGCCGGGGTCCACCTGCGAGCCGAGCGCGCCCGCCATGATGTGCTGGCCCACGACCGGCGGGTTCACGAAGCCGAGGATGCGGTTGGCGAGGGTCAGGCCCGCCATGAGCTGGCCGCGTTCCGCGAAAAGCGGAGACAGGGCGATGTAGCCGAGACGTTCGCCCGCAAGACACATGTTCTTGGAGAACGAGCTGGCGAGGATGGCGTAGGGGTACATGGGCAGCAGGCTCGGCACCTCCACGCCGTCGAAGGCGAGGAAGCGGTACGGCTCGTCCGCGATGAGGTAGAGCGGACGCCCGTTGCGTTCGGACGCCTTGGCGAGGATGGCGACCAGCCCTTCCAGTTCCTGCCGGGAGTAGATGTTGCCGGTGGGGTTGTGGGGCGAGTTGATGATCATGGCCCGGGTCTTGGGCGTGATCGCCGCCTCGATGGCGGGCAGGTCGAGCCCGAAGGTGTCCGGCAGGGTCGCGACCTTCTTGAAGACGCCGCCGTGGTTGTTCACATAGGAGCCGTATTCCACAAAATAGGGCGTCACGGAAAGCACTTCGTCGCCGGGTTCCAGAACGGCCTTGAAAATCACGTTGAGCGCCCCGGCCGCGCCGCAGGTCAGGATGACGTCGTTGCCCGCGATGTCCACGCCCTGCTCCTTGGAGATGTGCGCGGCCAGCTTTTCGCGGGCCCATCCGAAACCGGCGTTGGGCATGTAGCCGAGGCTGAACGGCTCGTCCACATGCTGGGCGAACGCGGCGAGCGCCTTGCCCACGGCCGGAGGCGGAGCGAGGTCCGGGTTGCCGAGGCTGAAGTCGCAGACGGCGTCGTTGCCGTATTTCTGCTTGAGCTGGATGCCCGCTTCGAACATGCGGCGGATCCATGAGCCGTTTTCAATGGAGGAACTCATCTGAGTGCTGATGATGTTCATGACTGCTCCGTCATTCTCATGATCTGAGAGAAAGGGTTGGGGCGCAGCGGGGCTGCGGGTCGGGGGCTCCGGCGTGCGGAAACGGCCCCGGGAATCGTTCGACGATAACGCATCATGCGCCCCCCTGCCAAGTGCCGGAGTGACGCGTTTTTTGCCGCATTGGCGGAAGGCGGCGGGGGACGTGGGCGCGACACGGGCAAAACGGCTTTTGCCGCGTTTGCGGAAGGCGGGCGTTCCGTTCGGGAGTGCGTCTTTTTTTCAAATCAGGGGTGGAATTTTTTTTGCATTTTTGATAGGTAAAAAGATATGTAAAACTGACCAGCGCACAGCGAACGGAGGTCGGCCTGCCCTGGGCGGAGCGTGTGGGTCCCAGCCGGAAGAGAGAGTCCAACCATGTCTTTTGTATGGAAAGAAGCATTCACACTCGGGGATTTTGCCTGGTCGGGTTCCGACACCTTTTCCGACATCATCGAGATCACCGATCTTGAGGGGCTCAAGCGGTTCCTCGACGTGGTGCACATCAAGTTCTGCCTGCTCAAGCCGTGGTGTGAAAACGAAAACTACCCGCTGGTCGAAACGCGCGACCTCCTGCCGTCCTTCGAGTCGGAACTCTGGGAATACAAGGGACTCCCCGGTTTTTCGATGGTGGCGTTCGCGCGGCCTCTCGAAAGTTTCAGCGAAATTTTCCAGTACGATATCCTCCATCCCGTCCTCAGCGCGGTGAATTCGGCGGAAGGCGCGTCCTGTCCGCTGGAAACGCACGTCATCGCCCGCAATGTCCAGATATTCCTGAGCCGCCTGCCCAAGAAGTTGCAGGACCCCTTCCGGGACAAGTTCCGGCGCGTGGACACCGCCGTGCTCGACTATTACCCGGCGCTGATGCCCTATCTGCTGGCGATGGATCGGGCGCACGTGTTCGCCACCGATACCTACGGGCATTACCATCTTGCGGGTCTCTTCGCCTCGTTCCCGTCCGACATGGACGGCGAAATCAAGCGGTTCGGCCTGCGCATCGGCAAGTTCAAGATCGGCGACAACGAGATGTACGAGCGCAACCGCACGTTCGTCTGTCAGTTTTTGATGGAGCTGTACGGGTATCCCATTTCCTCGGAGCGCCGGACTTCGGCGGCCCTGTTTTCCCGGCGGCTGCACAAGCTCGGAGAGCGGTTCATGATCCGCGTGCTCGGGCAGTCGGACCGGACGCTCACCACCATCTGGAACAACGGCGAAAGCCGTCCCTATCCGCGCGTGGAGAAGACCGCCCTCGTGCGGCTGGACCCCGAACAGAAGGACCTGATCCGGGCGTGCGAGGAGGGCGGGTATTTCGTCGATGCCGAAAAGCGCGTGGTGATCATCCGCATCGCCTACAAGCAGCACCGCTACAATGCGGACAACGTGCGGCAGGACCGTGCGCTTTCCGTAGAGCGGCAGGAACTGATCCATCCGCTGACCGGGCGCGTGCTCCATGACGTGAACGTGGTGAAGGACACCAGCACCATGATCCTGCGCCTGAACGACATCGTGCGCGGCGAATATGTGGGCCGCGTGGTCTACAAGCGCAACGAGCTGGTGGAGAACACCGACACGGACGAGAAACGCCTCAAGTTCCTGTTCGCGTGGCTCTCCAAGAACCAGCGGCGGATCATCGGGTACAGCGAGGAGTTTTACAACAATACCACGAAGGTGCTGGACGCCTACCTCAAGAGCGGCGACAACCAGGAAGCCTTCGCGCTCCTGCACGATCTGCGTCAGGAAGTGATGGCGAAGTACGCCTACATCCGTCAGGCGCGCACGGTGCGCTATCTTGAGGACATCGTGTCCCGCAACTACAAGGGCGAGCGGCTGACGTACAACAGGATGCTGGTGGAGGCCGCGACGCTGCTCCGCGACCTGAAGTTCGAACTCGGCAACTACTTCGAACCGCTGATGCTGAGCGTACTCCACTATATCGAAATGATCCTCGACGACCGGTACCTGCTGCGCCGGTACATCAACTGCCCCGACGACAAGCTGAGCAGGAACGGGATCGAGATACGCAAGAACTACCGCCGCCTCGTCAGTCTCCGCGACGAATTCGAGTCCGTCCGCAAGTCCCGTCAGAAACCCGCGGGCGAGGCGTAGCTTTCTGAGGCGCCTCCTTCGGTAAGGAGCCGCGTCGCCCCCGGTCCCCGTAAGGGCAGCGTCGTCCGGCGGAGAGGGGAGGGGCCCCTGCGAGGCCATTGGCGCGCCTTCTTCTCGGAATCTCGTTTTTTTTCAAGGGGTCCCGGCGGAGCGCGCGGCTTTCCCTGCGGCGTCACGCGGCGAGAGGGACGGATGCATTGGGGAAGAGCCGTTTCCGGTGGGAACGGCTTTTTTGTTGGGGGCGGGGGAGAGGTTTGACAATCGCGGCGGGCGATGCGAACGTTTTCCCGTTCCGGCCCGTTCTCGGGCCGGGATGGAATCTTTGTGAAGGAAGCATCTATGGCATTGACCGACATTCCCGCGCCGCCGGACTGGTCCGACGCGCGCACGTTTTTTCTGGAGCCCGATCTGTGGCGTGAACCCTACGAACTGGACGCGGCGGAAAGCCATCACCTGACGCGCGTGCTGCGCATCCGCGAGGGCGAAGAGGTCCGCGTGCTGGACGGCAGGGGGCGCGAAGGGCGTTTCCGCGTCGCTCCGTACAAGAAGAACGCCAAGACCGTTGTTCTGCAACCGCTCGACGAGTGGACGTATCCCGAGCCGGAGTCGAAGGTCGTTCTCGCGGCGGGCTGGACCAAGGCCGCGCGCCGGGGCTGGATTCTGGAGAAGGCGGTGGAGTTCGAGGCCAGCGGCATCTGGCTGTGGCAGGCGGAGCGGAGCCAGTTTCCCGTGCCGTCGGACATCAAGGAATCGTGGCACGGGCAGCTCGTCGCGGGCGCGAAGCAGTGCCGCAATCCGTGGCTGCCCGAGTTGCGGACGCTCCCCGGCGGTGTGGACGAGCTTATCGCGCTGGCGGAGGAAACCGGCTGCGAGCACAGGCACGTCCTCGTCGAGAGCGGGCACACGTCGGTCATGTCCCTGACGCCCGACACGCTGGGGCAGCCGGGCCGGACGCTCTGCGTGGTCGGTCCCGAGGGGGGCTTCACCGCGCAGGAAGTGGAGAAGCTCACCGCCGCCGGATTCCTTCCCGCGACCCTCGGCGAGCGTGTCCTGCGCTGGGAGACCGCCGCCGTCCTCTGTCTCGGCCTTCACTGGTGGAAACGCCAGCTTCCGAACGGATAAAAAGCGAGAAACCGGGTGAGGGAACGTTCTGAAGAACGTCTCCTCACCGGCCTCCTCCTTCACCGGCTTTCGACCTTATCGAATCCCTGATTTCAGCTTTTCCGTTTTGTTGCCTGTATGGAACAATGGCGGACGAAAGGCCTCTTGAGAAAGAGAAGTCTTTCGTCCGCCATTGTTTTTTTGTTACCGCATAGAAACAATGTTGGAAAGAATTTCGTTACCCCCTTGGGCACGATAGAAAAACGTCGATTCCGCATTGCTGCGAGAAGACGTCGCGTTTCTTCCGTCTCAAGGCAACGGGTCTTCTTTCCCTATCCTTTCAGCAAATCCGCGACGGCGCGGAGGCCGAGGAGGTAGCTGTCCGCGCCGAACCCGGCGATGGACCCTCGGGTGACGGTGGAGAGCACGGAGAAATGGCGGAAGGGTTCGCGGGCATGCACGTTGGACATGTGTACCTCCACGACCGGAATGTCGAGGATCGCCAGCGCGTCCATGATCGCGTAGCTGTAGTGCGTCCACGCCCCCGCGTTGACGACGATGCCGTCCGTGCCGTCGTCGTGCGCCGCCTGTATCCGTTCGACGAACGCGCCTTCGATGTTCGATTGGAAAAACGAAACGTCCACTCCGAGTTCGTCCGCCAGAGCGGCTATTTTTTCGTTGATGCCCTCAAGCGTTTCGGTCCCGTACTGTTTGGGATCGCGCTTGCCGAACATGTTGAGGTTGACGCCGTGCATGACCAGAATGCGTGCCATCTGCTTGTTTCCTTTCAAGATGTTGTCTGGGGAAAAGCGGAGGGGCCTGTGCGTCGGCGCGCCCCCGCGCGGCCAGCATAGGCAAAAGGAGGCCGAAAAACCAGAGCGCCGGGCCCGCCTTTCCGGAGGGAAGGCCGTTTCCGGGCTTGCCAAATGGAGTAAAATCAATAGAGTGGAAAAGAAAAGACGGATGTCCCCCGGAGGGAGATGCGGTCAGGAGGAGTCTCGAATGAAGCAATGTCTGGTGATGCAGCATGTCGCTTTTGAGGACATGGGCACGTTTGAGCCCGTGCTGGAAGACGAAGGGTTCTCCATTCGGTACTGTTTGATAGGGGATGCCCCCACGGAGGAGGAATGGCTGAACGCCGACCTCGCCGTGGTGCTCGGCGGCCCCATCGGCGTCTACGATCAGGTGCTTTATCCGTTTCTCAAGGACGAGCAGACGTTCGTGCGGAAACGGCTGGACTCCGGAAAGCCGCTCCTCGGCATCTGTCTGGGCGCGCAGCTCATCGCCGCCGTCTTGAAGGCCCGCGTGTATCCCGGCAAGGGCAAGGAAATCGGCTGGGGCGGCATCGAGCTGACCGAAGCGGGCAGACGGTCGCCGCTGCGTTTCCTCGACGGCTACAAGCCGGTCCTGCACTGGCACGGCGATATTTTTGATCTGCCGGAAGGGGCCGAGCTGCTGGCCTCTACGCCGATGACGCCGCATCAGGCGTTCCGGGTCGGCAACCATGTGCTGGCCTTACAGTTTCATCCCGAAGCCGACGCCGACCGGCTGGAAAGCTGGCTCGTCGGGCATGCCTGTGAACTGGCGCACGCCGCCGTGGACCCGCGCCGCCTGCGTCAGGAAACCAGACGTGTCGGCCCCAACGCCCGCGAGGCCGGACAAGCCATGCTGCGGGACTGGCTGGCTCAGTGGTAGGCGTATGAACCGGAGTGAACGGGACGCGCAGCCGAGATTCGGTTGCGCGTCCTTTTGTTGTGGGGTGCGGGAAGGCGGTGACTGTTGCCGTTCGGTCACTTTCAGGCCGGGGAACGCTTCGGGACGGGCGTCAGGATCACGATCCCGTACGGGCTTCGGTGTCCGGCGTCCGCAGCGCGGTGATGCCGTCCGCCTCGGGCTGGCAATCATTCCACGGCGAATGCGTACTGCGCGAACTTGTCGAGGATGGCGCACATGGTGATCGCCATCATCCCGGAAAGGAAGGCGACCCGTTCCTTGGGCAGAGCGTCGAGGGCGTCGGTGCCGACCAGCCGCTGATAGAACAGCGCGGGGCACTGCTTCTGCTGGTTCTGGGCCATGAGGCGGATGTAGCCGGAAAAGGTGTCGTCGATGAAGGCTTCGATCTGTTCGGGCGTGTACTTGGCGACCTGCGAGAGCAGGGTGCGGGTGCTCCGCAGGTATTCCGCCATGACCTGATTGGAGGCCTGCGCCATGAGCCCGTAGACCACGGCGGCGTGGACGAAGCCGTACCACTCGCGGACAAGCGCCTTGCGGGAGGTTTCGCCGTCGTGGGGGATGCCCGCGCGGTCGGCCATTTCCATCAGGTCCTGTTCGCGGGTGTTGATCTCAAAAAGGATGCAGGCGGCCTGTACGGCCTGTTCGGGAGTAAGCGTCTTGGTCTGTTCTGACATGCGCGATTCCTGACGGGCGGGGCACCCCGGAGGAGGCCCCGCCGGTGATGCCGCGCTACTCGATTTCGTTTTTGCTGTCCCTGGCATGGAACGGGTTGAAGGAAACCTTTTCCTTGAACAGGGTCTCAAGGTAGGACAGCGCGTTGTCGCTGTTGGTCTGTCTGATGCCGATGGCCCCGTAGGAGAAATTCACGTGGAACTGCTTGGAGCGGCCTGTTCCATAGCCGATTTCCATGAAACATTCCACCAGCGAGATGGGCTTGATGCTGATCGGGATGAAGGTGAAGGCGCTCTTGTCTTCGGTGTAGATGCACACGGCGGCGAGCATTTTGTGGTCCACGATGCGGAAGGGAACGGTCTGGTCGGGCAGCGGGGCGCAGGTTTCGTCGATGCGCAGCGGGACCACGAGGTCCGCCTGCTTGCAGCCGATGGCGAACTCGAAGAGTTCGACGAAGGTGAGGAGCTGGCTGTACGCCGCGCTGCGGTATTCCTCCTCAATCTTCTGCCGTTGCTCGAACATGGAACAGATTTCTGCATACGCGGACATGGCTTACTCCTGTGGATGTAGTTCGCCGGGCGAGTGTTGCCGAATGACGCCACTGCCGTATCGGGAAAGGATGTACGGGACAGTGCGGCTTTTCCGGAACAGAGGAAAGCTGTCGTTCTCTATGCGGTTGGGAGAGGACTCCGTATGCGAAACGGCGATGCGGAATGCCGGAAAAGGCTGCCCCGTTCTTGTCCGCAGCATGCAAGAAAGCGGCGCGATGATCAAGAGGCGTGAGGCAAGAACGTCCCGCAAGACGGTTGCGGCGGACGATGCGGTCGCCGTGCGTCGTCGGGCTCGGCTGCGGTTTTCCTGAACGGAGGAAAACGGGAAGCGGCCCCGCGCGATTCCTTCCGTTGCGAAGCCCTGTGAACTGGGGGCGGTGCGAACGCGGCCGCACGGGATTCCCTCCCGCCGGGCCGCCGCCGTTTGGGGTCCCGTCGGGCTCCACCCGCCGGAAATGATGGGAAAAACCGTTCCCGCCCAAAGCTCTCAAGGTTCTCATCGGATATATAATGGAGCTTTCCCGCCATTCACGGCACCTTTTGCGCTAGACAGAAAACGAACCGGGAGGTTTGCCATGCGCAAGTTGATTGCTGTGACCTATGATACGGAGTTCAAGGCCGAAGAAGTGCGTCTCGCCTTCCTGAAAATGCAGAAATCCTATCTTGTTTCGCTTGAGGACGCGGTCGTCGTCGAAAAGAAGCAGAACGGCAAGGTCAAGCTGCACCAGATGTACAACCTGACCGCCAGCGGTGCCGTGGGCGGTGGTTTCTGGGGCGTGCTCATCGGCCTGATCTTCATGAATCCGCTCCTCGGGCTGGTCGTCGGGGCCGGTGCGGGCGCCGTCGCCGGTGCGTTGAGCGACGTGGGCATCAATGACGATTTCATGAAGCAGTTGGCCGAAAAGCTGACGCCGGGCACGTCCGCCCTGTTCGTGCTGGTCGATTCCGATCTGACCGACAAGGTGCTCGACGCCCTGCGCGGCACCGGCGGCACGGTGCTCCAGTCTTCGCTTTCCCACGAGGACGAAGCCAAGCTGCAAGCCGCGCTCACCAGCGCCCGGGCGGCCCAGCAGGACACGGACGCCCCCGCCGATAAGTAGGCGGACTCTCTGAAAAGGCAGTATGGAAAAGGCCGCTTTCGTATGAAGGCGGTCTTTTTTCGTGCGAAGCCGGGGGAAGGGAGGGAAAACTTTCTGGAGAAAGTTTTCCCTCCCTTCCCCCGGACCCCCTTCCTTCTCCTTTCAAAGACTTTTGGCCTTATCGAATCCCTTGTTGCGGTTTTCCCGGTGTGGCGCGGGATCGGGCTTTGGGAAGCGCGTCGTTGCGGGGAATCGGGAGAGGACGGAAAAGCGGAATGGGGAGCGGAAAGGCTTTTGTCCGGGGCGGAGGGTCAGTCCTTTTCCAGTTGGCCGAGGTGCTCGACGACGAGGGTGGGCTGGCGTTCGAGGCCGGGGAGGTCGCTGGCCTTGGCTTCGCCGCTGAGGACGAGGATGAAGTCGATGCCCGCGTTTTCGGCGAGTTTCTTGTCGGTGCTGAGGCGGTCGCCGACCATGACCATGTCCTCGCGCCGGTAGGTCTGGAGGAGCGTGCCGAGCACGGCGGGATCGGGCTTGCCGAAGATGTGCTGCGGGCGGCGGCCCGTGGCGGTCTCGAACAGGGACATGAAGCTGCCCGCGTCCGGGAGCGGCCCCTTGGGAGACGGGCAGACGAGGTCCGGGTGGGTGGCGAGGTAGGCGACCTCCGGCTTCTGGAGCAGCAGGGCCGCGTGGGTGAGCTTTTCGTAGGTCAGCTCGGTGTCGTAGGCGAGCACCACGGCTTCCGCGCCTTCGGAAGTGTCGTATTCGAGCACGTTCAGCTCGGGCATGCGTTCGCGGAGGCAGGCCACGAAGTCGCGGTTGCCCACGGGATAGACGGTGCGGATGCCGTTGGCCCGCAGGTGGGCGACGAGCGGCGTCACCGGCGACAGGATGTGGTCGAGCGTCGCCGGGATGCCCATCCGTTCGAGCTTGTTGACGTAGGTGAGCGGGGACTTCGAGGTGTTGTTGCTGAGAAAATGGAAGTCGATGGCGTCCCGGTGGCGGAGGATGAAGTCGATGGTCCCCCGGATGGGGATGTCGCCGAGGTAGACGGTGCCGTCGAGATCGAGCACGAAACATTTTTTGTTGAGCATGGCAATCTTCCCGAAAAACAGTATTGGGGGAGTCAACATACGGTGACTTGTCCCGCCTGTCCAGACGCGGGCATTCCGCGCGGGGCGGTTGAAGCGAAGGGAGGAACAGGGTACAAGTCCGGGAGGGGGAACCGTATGAGCAAGACTTCCGCGCGTCATCAGGCCTTGCAGGAATTTCTTTCGGCACGGGGCTATGCGACCATCGAGGAGCTGGCCAGACACTTCGAGGTTACGCCGCAGACGGTCCGCAAGGACATCAACGCGCTGGCCGAAGAAGGCAAGGTGCAGCGTTTCCACGGCGGGGCGGGCATGGTTTCCGGTTCGGAGAACATCGTCTACGACGAACGCAAGGGCATCCGGCAGGACGAAAAGCGGCGCATCGGCGAATTGTTGGCGACGCACATCCCGGACGGCGTTTCCGTGTGCATCAACATCGGCACCACGACCGAGGAGGCCGCGCGCGCCCTGCTCGAACACAAGAGCCTGCGCGTGGTCACGAACAGCCTCAACGTGGCCTCGATCTGCGCCCGCAATCCCTCCTTCGACGTGGCGGTCGCCTGCGGCACGGTGCGGCACCGGGACAACGGCATCGTCGGGGCCAGCGCCGAGCGCTTCATCCGCGAGTTCCGGGTGGACTACGGCATCATCGGCATTTCCGGCATTGACGAGGAAGGCAACCTGCTGGACTACGACTACCGCGAGGTCGCCGTGGCCCGCACCATCATCGAATGTTCCCGCCGCGTGTTCCTCGTGACCGACAGCTCCAAATTCGGACGGCCCGCAATGGTCCGTGTCGCGCATTTGTCCGACATCAACGCCCTGTTCACCAACGCCCCTCTCGATTCCCGCTGGGAAGACCTCATCCGCGAAGCCGGGGTCGAACTGTTCATGGTGTGAACCGCGTTCCGAGTCCCGAGCACGCTCTCCCGAACGGCTTTTCTTTTTTTCCAAGCACACAGCGCCCTTTTTAGGTCTTCCGCGATATTCGCGGCTCTTCGCATACGCCCAGACGGCCTTGCGGGTGAGCCTCCTTTTCGTTTTGCGGCTCTTCGCGGACGCGCAGGCTCCGAAAGGTGCCCCGGAGGGGACGCCATGCCCGATTCCCGCGTGCGCCCTTTGCAGTCTCGACCGTAGGTGGGAGGCGCGCGGCGGTTTTGCACCGACGTTTACAGGAAAAAGGCCAGATTGTACCAGAAATGCAGGATGGCGCAGAGCCAGAGGGAACGGTGGCGCGTCCAGATCGCGCCGAAGGCCAGCGAAGGGAAGAAGGTCAGGCCCGCCATGATCGGCGGGTGCGTCGGCAGGTGGGAGAGCGCGAACACGACCGAAGCGAGCAGGCATCCGGCGGTGAACAGCCCCCGGCGGCCCTTCACCATCTGCTCAAGCTGCTGCTGGAGCAGGACGCGGTAGGCCAGTTCCTCGGAGATCGCCACGGAAGCCAGACGCCACGGCGGCGGCATGACGCCTCCCTGAAACGGCAGCCCGGCGACGCCGAGCAGCAACGCCAGCCAGAACCAGCCGTCGCCGAAGCCGCGGACGAACCGCCTTGCGCCCAGCGAATCCCGAATACTCCGCCACAACTCCGCCATATCCTTTCCTCATGAAAATTGGACGGTTTCCTCGCGTATATGCGCCGTCCCGTCCCACCTCATTTCAGCGTGTCCAACGTGCCGTCGTCCGAAGACCACTCTTGAAAGCACGGTGTCCTCATTCCTGTACGCCCGCGCTTGCAGAGGGAGATACCATCCCTCTCTTATTTCTTGAATAAGAAAGAACACCCCGCCCCGACATCCCGCCCACAAGGACAATCTCCGAACAAGGATTCGATAAAGTCGAAAGTCTTGGGAGGGAGAGAGGAGGGGG
>CABKMN010000025.1 GCA_902373525.1 uncultured Bilophila sp.
GAAGAAGAAGAAGAAGAAAGGTTTGTTCCCAGCATTCTTCCGTAGTCAATCCTTTCCCTTTTGCGGGAGCCCTCAAGAAAGACGCCTTGTCCCGCGCGCAAACGGTGAATATGGGCTGCACTACAAAAAATCCCCTCACAGACAAATTCACCGTCTGGTCGCCCCGCATGCCACTCCGAGTGTTGGTGTGGGCTTCACGGTCGTTCAGAACAAGCCAGCCAAGTCTCACAAGAGGCAACGTCGGACGGAAAGCCGGATGCCGTCAAAGAAAGGGAATGCGTTGAAGAGGGATTCGATAAGGTCGAAAGTCTTGGGAAGAGGGGGTCCGGGGGAGAAACCTTTCTTCAGAAAGGTTTCTCCCCCGGTTTTCCCCCAAAAACCACGAAAGGCCGCCTGAAACTCAGACGACCTTTCCTTATTCTCACCTGAAAACAGGAGGAATCAGTCAAACGATCCCGCCGAAGCGGAGCCGGGTGTGAACCGGACTTACTTGTCAGCCGGAGCAGCCGTTTCGGGCTGGCGGGTGAACTCAAGGATCGCCATGGGAGCACAGTCGCCCTTACGGGGAAGCGCCAGCTTGGTGATCCGGGTATAGCCGCCGGGGACGCCAGCGAACAGGGGAGCGACCACGTCGAACAGACGCTGCACGAGCTGGTGGTCGTTCAGGGTTTCATAAGCCAGACGGCGGGAGTGCAGGTCGTTGCGCAGAGCCAGGGTGATCAGAGGTTCCACCACCCGGCGCAGTTCTTTGGCCTTCACTTCCGTAGTGCGGATTTTGCCGTAGGTGATCATCGCGCTGGCCATGTTGCGGAACAGGGCCTTGCGATGCGAAGGCGTTCTGCCGAGCTTCTTGCCGGAATTGCTATGCCTCATGGTGCTGTTTCCTCTTCCATTCCTGATATTTCTTCTCGAAGTTGTCGACCTTCATGCCGAAATCAAGTCCCATGCTTTCAAGCACGGCCTTGATTTCATCAAGGGACTTCTTGCCGAAGTTCTTCGTTTTCAGCATTTCGGCCTCGGGCCGCTGCACCAGCTCGCCGACGGTGGCGATGTTGGCGCTGCGCAGGCAGTTGGTCGCCCGCACGGACAGTTCCAGTTCGTCGATCCCCTTGAACAGGTTATCGTTGATGTCGGCGCTGCCGCTGCCTTCCCCTCCGCTTTCGCCGGAGATGCGTTCATCAAAGCTGATGAAGACCGAAATCTGATCCTTGATGATCTTGGCGCTGTAGGCAATGGCATCCTCGGGAAGAACCGAGCCATCCGTCCACACTTCAAGAATCAGCTTGTCATAGTTGGTCATCTGGCCCACACGGGCCTGTTCCACGGTATACGCCACCTTCCGCACGGGAGAGAAGCTCGCGTCCAGCTTGATAAGCCCGATCGTGTCCGGAAGACCTTCGTGCATATCAGCGGGCACATAGCCCTTGCCCATACGGACCTCGAACTCCATGTTCAGTTCCATGTCTTCGGTGAGGGTCGCGATGTGCAGTTCCGGGTTCAAGACTTCCACATTGGCGTTGGTCATGATATCCGCGGCTGTCACCGGGCCTTTCTTCGACACGGAAAGCGTCAGATGCTGGGGCTCGTCAGTCGTCATACCCAGACGGACCTGTTTGATATTCAGGATGACATCCGTAATATCTTCCAGCACTCCGGGGATGGTGGTAAACTCATGCTGCACGCCGGAGATCTTCACAGCCACGAAGGCTGCGCCCTGAAGGGACGAAAGCAGTACCCGACGCAAGGCATTGCCGATGGTGACCCCATACCCGCGTTCGAGAGGTTCGTAGGTGAACCGCCCGTACATGGAATCGTTGGGGTCGCTGTCGCACGCAATCTGTTCCGGCCGAACGAGTTTGGCCCAGTTGCGCGAATTGATAAGCCTGTTGCCTTGTCTGAAGAGCATGTAAGCCCCCGCTTATTTGGAGTAGAGCTCGACGATGAGGTGCTCGTTGATGGGGAACTGAATGTCGTCGCGCTGCGGCAGTGCTTTCACAATACCCTTGAAGTTGGGAGCGTCCACTTCCAGCCAGGAGGGGCAGCCACGACGGGCCACGGCTTCCTGCGCTTCGGCGAGAACGGGGATGGTTCTGCTCTTTTCGGGAACTTCAACGCTGTCGCCGACCTTCACCTGAAGGGAAGGAATGGTGACCTTATGACCGTTCAGCGTAAACACGCCGTGGCGGACCAGCTGGCGGGCCTGAACCCGGGAGTTGGCGAAGCCGAGGCGATACACGACGTTGTCCAGGCGGCGTTCGAGGAAAGCGAGCAGGTTCGCGCCGGTCACGCCCTTCGCCATATCGGCGCGGACGAAATAGCTGTGGAACTGCTTTTCCAGAACGCCATAAACGCGACGCACCTTCTGCTTTTCACGCAGCTGGACGGCGTAGTCGCTCAGTTTTTTACGGGCGCGGCCATGCTGACCGGGCGCGTAGGGGCGGCGGTCAAAGGCGCACTTGTCGGTGAAGCAACGGTCGCCCTTCAACAAGAGCTTCGTACCTTCACGACGGCACAAACGACATTTGGCATCATTATATTTGGCCAAGACGGTGTCCTCCTGTGAGCGCGACTAGACGCGACGCCGTTTGGGCGGGCGGCAGCCGTTGTGGGGGATGGGGGTGACGTCACGAATGAAGGCGACCTTGAAACCGGCGGCGTTGATGGCGCGCATGGCGGCTTCACGCCCGGAACCGGGACCCTTCACGTAGATACCCACCGTGCGCATGCCGTTGTCCTGAGCTTTGCGGGCGGCCTGTTCGGCGGCGACCTGCGCGGCGAAGGGGGTGGACTTGCGGGAACCCTTGAACCCGCTCTGCCCAGCGCTCGCCCAGCTCACGGTGTTACCGCGAGTATCGGTAAAAGTGATGATGGTATTATTGAACGACGCCTGGATGTGAGCCACACCCAGAGGGACGTTCTTCTTTTCTCTTTTCTTGGTAGCGCGTTTTGGTCTAGCCATGATTTGCTTCCGTAACCGGGCGTATCCGGTCGTATCAGTGAACGTTTCGCACGATCAGCCCGCCGAAGGCGGAAGCTGGTCGTGCCGGAAGGTTCCTTTACTTCTTCTTACCTACAGCACCGCGGCGGGGACCCTTGCGGGTGCGGGCGTTGGTGTGGGTACGCTGCCCATGAACGGGAAGGCCCTTGCGGTGACGCAGGCCACGGTAGCAACCGATGTCCATGAGACGCTTGATGTTCATCGAAATTTCGCGGCGCAGATCGCCTTCCACCTTGTAGTTCTGTTCGAGTTCCTTACGGACTTCGTTCAGTTCTTCAGCGGTGAGGTCGTCGATGCCACGAGTCCAGTTGACGCCGGAGGCGTCAAGAATTTTCAGAGCCGTTACACGGCCGATGCCATAGATGTAAGTCAACGCGATGTCCGCGCGCTTGCCTCTGGGCAGGTCAACACCAGCAATTCTGGCCACAGTCTTTCTCCTGAAGGCTAGCCCTGGCGCTGCTTGTGCCGGGGATTTTCGCAGATAACCCTGAGTACGCCCTTACGCCGGATGACTTTGCACTTGGGGCAAATCTTTTTTACGGATGGCCTGACTTTCATGACAAGTCTCTCCACAGGTTTCCTCGGCAGCACAAATCACCGCCGGAACAGGAAGCCTTAGCTCTTTTTTTTCATACTGTCAATGCACGACGTGGTTTTCTTCAGGGCAGGTCCAGAATCTGGGGTCCACCGGGAAGGATAGCCACACAATGCTCAAAATGGGCGGCGAGACTCCTGTCTCGGGTCACGGCCGACCATTTGTCTTCCAGAATCTCCACTTCCGGTGTTCCCACCGTAATCATGGGCTCAATACACAGCACCATGCCGGTCTTGAGCGGCAAAGCCGGTTTCGCGGCGACGATGTAGTTGGGAACTTCGGGTTTTTCGTGCAACGTCGAACCGATCCCGTGCCCAACAAACCGTCTCACCACATGGAACCCGGCACCTTCGGCGTGTTGTTGCACAGCGCCAGCGATGTCATTGAGTTCGTTACCGGGTCTCGCTTCGGCCACGGCCAGGGCGAGACTTTCTTCCGTCACCCGCAGCAGGCGGGCCGCCTCGGGGGAAACCTCCCCCACGGCGAAGGTACGGGCCGCGTCTCCGTAGAACCCCTGATAGACGGTCCCCACATCAAAGCTGACGATGTCGCCTTCCTTGAGGATGACGTCTTCGGAGGGGAAGCCGTGCACGATGACTTCGTTCACCGAGCAACACAGGCCGTACGGAAAACCGTACATGCCCTGAAACGCGGGCTTCACCTTGAATTCGCGACACATCTTCTGGACAATCTCTTCGAAGTACATGGTCGGGAGGCCGGGGCGAACCTGCCTGCCCAACTCGTCCAGAATCATCGCGACCATTCTGTTCGCTTCGCGGAGAAGGCCTATTTCCCTCTCGTTTTTGAGGAAAACGCCGCGGTACTTCTTCACGATCAGCTCCGCCCCTTGATCCGGGTCTTGCCCATCAGCCCTTCATACTGACGCGAGATGAGATGGGACTCGATCTGCGACATGAAGTCCATCGCGACACCCACAAGGATGAGGATGCTGGTGCCGCCGAAATAGAACGGCACGTTGAACTCCGCGATGAGGAGCATGGGAAGCACTGAAATAACCGAGATGTACACGCCGCCCCAGAGGGTCAGGCGCGAAAGCACAGCGTCCAGATATTCCTGCGTCTTCTCGCCGGGACGAATCCCGGGGATGAACCCGCCGGCTTTCTTCAGATTCTCGGCCACATCCTTCGGATCGAAAATGATGGCCGTATAGAAGAAGCAGAAGAAGAAAATCAGGGCGATGAATATAACGTTATACAAGATGGAAGACGGCGTAAACCACGACGCCGCCGTCTTCAGCCAGTCGGCGATCTCGAAATTCGCCATCGTGGCGGGGAACAGCAGCAAGCTCGAAGCGAAGATGGGGGGGATAACCCCGGCCGTATTCACACGCAGCGGCAAGTGCGTCGACTGACCGCCGTACATTTTCCGTCCGACCTGGCGCTTGGCGTACTGGATGGGAATGCGCCGCTGGGCGCGCTCCACGAACACGACGCCGATGACCACGGCAAGCATGAGAATGAGCAGCGCAAGCGCGATAAACAGGCTCATGTCCCCGAGCTTGATGAGCTGGAAGGACTTGACCAGAGCACCGGGGATGCCCACAACGATACCCGAGAAGATAATCAGGGAAATACCGTTGCCAATCCCCTTTTCCGTAATCTGTTCGCCAAGCCACATGATGAGCACGGTGCCCGCCGTGAGGGTCAGCATGGTCATGATACGGAATGTCCAGCCCGGTTCGAGGACGACGGGCGAGCCGCCGGGGCTGTACATGGTTTCAAGGCCCACGGCGATGCCGAAACCCTGAATGATGGTGATGAGGACCGTACTGTAGCGCGTGTACTGGGTGATTTTACGGCGACCCGCCGCACCCTCTTCCTTGGCCATGCGCTTCAGCTCGGGGCTGACCACCTGCAGGAGTTGAAGGATGATTGAGGCCGAAATGTACGGCATGATCCCAAGGGCGAACACGGAGACGTTCTTCAGACCGCCACCGGAGAACATGTCGAACAGACCAAACAGGGTGCCTGCCGCGGTTTCAAAGAAGTGGGCGAGGGCCGCCCCGTCGACGCCCGGAACCGGGATATGCACCCCGATCCGGTACGCGCAGAGCAGGCCCAGCGTCCAGAGAAGCTTTGTACGCAGTTCAGGCGAACGGGCAAGGTTATCCGCACCACCAAGAGCCACGAGTCACCTACCCTTCCACTTCCAGTTCTTTGACTTCGCCGCCGGCGGCGCGGATTTTGTCCGCAGCGGACTGGCTGAACTTGTGGGCTTCCACCTTGATGGCAGCGGAAAGTTCGCCTTCGCCCAGGATTTTCACCGGAGCGCCGAAGGTGCACAGACCGCGATCATAGATGTCTTCAAGGGAGATTTCGTTCTTGCCCTCAAAAGCGGCCACGAGGCGAGCGAGATTGATCACCGCGTATTCGACCTTGAAGGGGTAGTTCTTGAAACCGCGCTTGGGCAGACGGCGCTGAAGGGGCATCTGGCCGCCTTCAAAGCCGGGGCGGACACCGCCGCCGGAGCGGGCGTTCTGACCCTTGTTACCCTTGCCGGACGTACATCCCAAGCCGGAACCGGAGCCGCGGCCCACGCGTTTGCGGGACTGGCGCTCTTCCGCGAAGGGATAGAGTTCGTTCAGATTCATGCTTTGGTAACCTCAACAACCAGGTGGGACACCTTGGCGATCATGCCGCGGACGGCAGGGTTATCCGGAAAGGTCTTAACCATTTCGCGACGGCGCAGCCCGAGCGCGTCCAGAACTTTCTTCTGGAGGGGCGTACAGCCGATGCGGCTTTTGACAACTTTAATCGTAATTTCGGACATGGCGCTTACTTCCTGGGGGCTTCCAGTTTCATGCCGCGGATTTCGCTCACGGCTTCCGCGCTGCGCAGAGCAGCGAGGCCGGCCATGGTGGCGCGCAGCACGTTGTGGGGGTTGTTGGTCCCGATGGCCTTGGCAAGCACATCGTCCACCCCGGCCGCTTCCATGACAGCACGCACGGCGCCACCGGCGATGATGCCGGTACCGCGGGAGGCGGGCTTGAGCATGACGCGGCCAGCGCCGAACTCGCCAAGAATTTCATAGGGGAGGGTCCCTTCAATCAGGGGCACCTTCACCATGTTCTTGCGAGCATGTTCCGTAGCCTTGCGCAGGGCTTCAGGCACTTCCTGAGCCTTGCCGAGGCCAAAACCTACGCTCCCGTTACCGTCGCCAACGACCATAAGGGCGCTGAAGCTAAAGCGACGACCGCCTTTCACGACTTTGGCAACCCGGTTCAGGGAGACGATCTTCTCGATGAAACCCAGTTCATTCTGTTCCATGACAGTGCTATCCTCTCCGGGTTAGAACTCGAGGCCGCCTTCGCGGGCGCCATCGGCCACGGCTTTGATTTTGCCGTGGTAGAGATATCCGTTACGGTCGAAGACCACCTTGACGATGCTCTTCTCCTTGGCCAGACGGGCAATTTCCTTGCCCACCGCTTCGGCGCCAGTCTTGTTGCAGCTCAGCTTTTCCCCGCCCTTGGAAAGGACCAGGGTGGAGGTGGCGGCAAGCGTGGCGCCGGTGAGGTCGTCGACAACCTGGGCATACATGTGCAGGTTGGAACGGAAGATCACCAGGCGGGGACGTTCGGCCGTGCCGGAAATCTTTTTGCGGATGCGGATCTTCCTGCGCTGCCTGGCTTCATTTTTGGTCATAGTGCTCATAGCGCGCCCCGATTATTTACCCTTGCCGCCGGACTTGCCGGCCTTGCGCAGGATGGTTTCGGTTTCGTACTTAATGCCCTTGCCCTTATAGGGTTCAGGCTTGCGGATGCGGCGAATGCGAGCGGCCATTTCGCCCACGAGGACCTTGTCAGCGCCCAGAATGGTGAGCTTCTGACCTTCGACCTTCGCGGAGAGTCCAGCAGGCAGTTCCACGAGAACGGGGTGGGAGAAACCCACCTGAAGTTCAATCACATTACCTTTCACGGCAACACGGTAGCCGACGCCGATGACTTCGAGGGTCTTGGAGAACCCCTTGGTCACGCCCTCGATGCAGTTGGCGAGGAGGGTACGGCGCAGGCCGTGCTGGGCGCGGGCTTCGCGCGTCTCGGCCTTGCGGGTCAGGGTGACATGACCATCGGCCACTTCATAGGAAAGAAGGTCGCACACCGGAGTGGTCAGCGCAGCCTTCGCTCCCTTCACTTCAACAACATCAGCCCCGACCTTCACCTCGACACCGGAGGGGATGGCGATGGGCAGTTTTCCGATTCTTGACATGCTACACCCGCCTACCAGATTTCACACAAAAGTTCGCCGCCCACCTTCATCTGGTGAGCCTGATTGCCAGCGAGCACCCCGTGCGAAGTGGACAGGATGCAGATGCCAAGGCCGTTCTGCACGCGGGGGATTTCGTGGGCGCCAACATACACCCGGCGACCGGGCTTGCTCATCCGCTTCAGGCCTTCAATGGCGGGTTTGCCCTTGAAGTACTTGAGCTGGATGTTGATGTTGCGGTCGTCCACGGTTACGTCATCGACGTACCCTTCCTGCTTGAGGATGGCAGCAATGGCTTCCTTCATCTTCGAGCTCGGCACACTCACTTCCTTGTGCAGGGCCAAGTGCGCGTTGCGGATACGCGTCAGCATATCTGCAATAGGATCAGTCATCATCGAATGGTCTCCTTATACCCTTTCACGGTTACCAGCTGGACTTGCGAACGCCGGGGAGGTCGCCGCGGAGGGCCATATTGCGGAAGCAGATACGGCACAGACCAAACTTACGCATGTAAGCGTGGGGTCTGCCGCAGATGGGGCAGCGGTTGTAGGCGCGGCTGGAAAACTTGGGTTTCCGGGCGGCCTTTACTTCGAGGGAAGTACGCGACACTATCCTAACTCCTTACTTTCTGAAAGGCATGCCCAGCTGTTCGAGCAGGAACTTGCCTTCTTTGTCAGTGGTGGCGGTGGTCACGATGGTGATGTTCATGCCCTTGGGGTTTTCGATGCGGTCGGCTTCCATTTCGGGGAAGATCGCATGTTCCTTGATCCCGAGGGTGAAGTTGCCGCGACCATCGAAGCCACGATCCGGGATGCCGCGGAAGTCGCGCACGCGCGGAAGGGCGAAGTTCATGAGCTTGTCCAGGAAGTCCCACATACGTTCCTTGCGGAGCGTCACGCGGCAACCGATGGGCATGCCTTCACGCAGCTTGAACGCGGCGATGGACTTCTTGGCGCGGGTCATCACGGCCTTCTGTCCGGCGATGACGGACAGTTCGTTCATGGCCTCTTCCATCAGCTTGTTGTTCTGGCTGGCGGAACCGAGGCCGATGTTCAGCGAAACTTTCACAATCCCGGGAATCTGCATGGGAGAGCTGTACGCGAACTCCTTCTGCAATACCGGGACCACTTTCTCGCGGTATACGTTTTCAAGACGGGTCATGGTGGTTCACCTACAGCGTTTCGTTGCACTTCTTGCAGAAGCGGATTTTCTTGCCGTCCTCCGCGTAGCGATAACCCACGCGGGTGGGAGCGGCGCAGGCGGGGCACACGACCATGAGGTTGGAGACGTGGATGGGCATTTCCTTGTCCACGATCCCGCCGGGCTCGCGCCGATAGGGGTTCGGCTTCACGTGACGCTTGGCCACGTTGACCTTTTCCACCACAACCGAGTCATGCTTGTGCAGGACCTTCAAGACCTTGCCGATCTTGCCCTGGTCCTTGCCAGCGATGACCATCACTTTGTCATCCTTGCGGATACGAAACTGTTTCATGACAATGACTCCTACAGAACCTCAGGTGCGAGGGACACGATCTTCATGAAGTTCTTGGCGCGCAGTTCACGGGCCACAGGTCCGAAGATACGGGTCCCCACGGGTTCACCCTGCTTGGAAAGCAGCACGGCGGCGTTGGAGTCAAACTTGATGTAGGAACCGTCGACGCGGCGCACCTCTTTCGCGGTGCGCACGATCACGGCCTGCATCACGTCGCCCTTCTTCACCTTGCTGTGGGGCATGGCTTCCTTGACGGCAACCATGATGATGTCGCCCACGGTGGCGTAGCGCCGGTGAGAGCCGCCCAGCACCTTGATGCAGGCCACTTTCTTGGCGCCGGAGTTATCGGCAACCTGAAGCGTGGATTCAACCTGGATCATGACGTAACTCCTACACGGCCTTTTCGAGGATAGTCACCAGGTGCCAGCGCTTGTTGCGGCTCATGGGACGGAATTCCACGATTTTCACTTTATCACCGATGCCGCACTCGTTCATGGGATCATGAGCGGTAAACTTTTTGCGGCGACGCACGAACTTCTTGAGGAGCGGATGCTTCACCAGGGTCTCAACGCGAACGACGATGGTCTTGTCGTTCTTGTCGCTGACCACGGTACCGATAAGCATGCGGCCCTTGCGGTTTTCCATGGCTTGAGACATGGTGCTATTCCTTTTCCTTCAGGACGGTCAGAATCCGCGCGATGTTCTTCCGGGCGGCGGGAATGGACGAGGTCTTTTCCAGCTGGGCGGTCGTGTGTTGGAAGCGCAGATTAAAAAGTTCCTGCCGCTGTTCGGCGAGTTTGGCCTTGAGCTCTTCCACGCCGAGTTCTTTCAGTTCTTTTGCTTTCATACTACAGACCCTCTCTCACCACAATCACTGTCTTGACCGGCAGCTTGTGCGCGGCGCGGGTGAGGGCTTCCTTGGCCAGCTCGAGGCTGACGCCCTTGATTTCGTACAGGATGCGGCCGGGTTTGACCGGGGCGCACCAGCCCACCGGGGCGCCCTTACCGGAACCCTGACGGGTTTCGAGCGGCTTCGCGGTGATGGGGCGGTCGGGGAACACGCGGATCCAAACCTTGCCGCCACGCTTGATGTGACGCATCATGGCGATACGGGCGGCTTCGATCTGCTGGTTGGTCAGCTTTCCGTGCTCCACAGTCTTCAAACCGATATCGCCGAAGGCGATGGTGGCGCCACGGAGAGCGGGGCCACGCAGGCGGCCTTTCTGCCACTTGCGGAATTTAACTCTTTTGGGAGCGAGCATTACCTTTCAACCTCTTTGTCAAGGATTTCACCTTTGTAGATCCACGCCTTGACCCCGATGATACCGTAGGTGGTACGCGCTTCGGCGAAGCCGTAGTCGATGTCGGCACGCAGGGTCTGCAACGGCACGCGACCGTCGCGGTACCATTCGGTACGGGCGATTTCCGCACCGGCGAGACGACCGGAGCAGGTCACCTTGATGCCCTCGGCGCCGAACTTGCGGGCCATGGTCACCGTGCGCTTCATCGCGCGGCGGAAGGCGACGCGGCGTTCGAGCTGCTGGGCGATGTTTTCGGCCACCAGCTGGGAATCCACTTCAGGACGGCGGATTTCGTTCACTTCAAGAGAGAACTCCCGTCCGAACTTGGCGCGCAAGTCGCCGCGAAGCTTTTCGATTTCCACGCCCTTGCGGCCGATGACGATGCCGGGACGGGCGGTGGAAAGGATGAGGCGGATCTTGCCCCCGGCGCGTTCGATCTCGATCTTGGAGATGCCGGCGCTGTAGAGGAGCTTCTTCACATACTTGCGGACTTCATGGTCTTCATACACAAAGGCAGGGTAGTCTTTCTTGCTGAACCAGCGGGACTGCCAGTTCTTGTTATACCCAAGCCGGAATCCGTACGGATGAACTTTCTGACCCATGACTTATTCCTGCCCTTCTGCGAGTATCACGGTAATGTGGCTGGTACGCTTGTGGATATTCGTGGCGCGGCCCTGGGCGCGCGGCATGAACCGCTTCCAGGTGGGACCTTCGTTCACGAGGATTTCCTTAACGACCAGAGCATCCACGTCCATGCTGGCGTTGTGTTCCGCGTTGGCGAGAGCCGAGCGGACCACACCGAGAATAACGCCGGCAGGCTTGTTAGGCGTGAAGCGCAGCAGGTTCATGGCAGCCTCGACAGGCATACCCTTCACGTTGCGGGCGACCAGCCTGGTCTTGCGCGGAGCAACGCGCACGAATTTGGCAGTAGCTTTCGATTCCATGATTGGCACCCGTTATTTCTTGGCCTTGGTCTTCTTGTCGGCGGCATGGCCGTGGAAGGTGCGCGTCGGCGCGAATTCCCCAAGCTTATGTCCCACCATGTTTTCGGTGACGAAAACGGGGAGGAACTTCTTGCCGTTGTGCACGGCGAAGGTGATTCCCACCATTTCGGGCAGGACGGTGGACCGGCGCGACCAGGTCTTCACCACGCGGCGATCGTTGGTAGCAACGGCCGCATCCACCTTTTTCATCAGATGGTCGTCCACGAAGGGACCTTTTTTCAGTGATCTGGGCATAACAGCTCCTACTTCTGGCCGCGGCGCTTCACGATGAGACGCGACGAGGGCTTCTTCTTATCGCGGGTCTTGTAGCCCTTAGCAGGCATACCCCACGGGGACACGGGGTGACGACCGCCGGAGCTTCTGCCTTCACCACCGCCGAGCGGATGGTCGACCGGGTTCATGGCGACGCCGCGAACCTTGGGGCGACGACCGAGCCAGCGATTACGGCCAGCCTTGCCCAGGGAGACGTTCTCATGCTGGATGTTGCCGACCTGACCGATGGTGGCGAGGCAGGAGGCCAGCACCTTGCGGACTTCACCGGAAGGCATGCGCAGCAGGGCGTACTTGCCTTCCTTGGCCACGAGCTGGGCATAGGTCCCGGCGGCGCGGCAGAACTGACCGCCGCGACCGGGGTTCAGTTCGATATTGTGCAGCACCGTACCCACGGGAATGCGGGCCATCGGAAGCGCGTTGCCGGGCTTGATGTCGGCCTTTTCGCCGGCGACGATCACGTCGCCCTGCTTCACGCCGAGGGGTGCCAGAATATAGCGTTTTTCACCGTCGGCATAGTGCAGCAGCGCGATGCGGGCGGTACGGTTCGGGTCGTACTCGATATGGGCGACGGTGGCCGGGATATCGAGCTTGTTGCGCTTGAAGTCGATGATGCGATACAGGCGCTTCACGCCACCGCCGCGACGGCGGCTGGTGACACGACCATGGTTGTTACGACCAGCCTTTTTGGTGAGACCTTCCGTAAGGGATTTCTCAGGCGTGGTTCTCGTGATTTCCTCAAAGTCGGAAACCGTCTGGAAACGGCGTCCCGCCGAGGTGGGTTTCAGCTTACGCACAGCCATGTTTACACTCCCTCAAAGAACTCAATCTTTTCACCGGACGCGAGGGTCACATAGGCCTTGCGCCATCCGGGGACGCGGCTCACCTTGCGGTTGCGCACGCGTTCCGTGGGCTTACGGGTAACCACGTTCACGTCAGTCACTTTCACGTTGAAGGCGGTTTCCACGGCCTTCTTGATCTCAATCTTGTTGGCGTCGGGGTGGACGAAGAAAGCAACCTGGTTCGCGCCATCGCGCAGGAAGGTCGCCTTTTCGGTCACCACGGGCCGCAAGAGAATCTGCGTATGATCCATGGCCAACCTCTTATTTCAGCCGCGTTTCAACGGGTTCCACGGCGCCTTCCAGAAGCACGAGCTGCTTGTGCTTCAGGATTTCGTACACACTGAGCTGATCCGGAGTGGTCAGGGTGATGCCGGGCAGGTTCCGGGAGGAGAGCACAAGATTGCGCTCAGCTTCGGGAGCGATGATGAGAGCCTTGGAAAGGCCCAGATTGCCTGCGATGTTGGCGAACACCTTGGTCTTCGCTTCGGGCAGGTCAAAGCCCTTGACCACGAGCAGGTTTTCACCGGCGAGGCGCGAAGAGAGCGCCATGCGCAGGGCCAGCTTGCGGATCTTCTTGTTCACTTTAAAATCGTACTTGCGGGGCTGGGGTCCGAAAAGGATCGCGCCGCCACGCCACACGGGGGAACGGTTGGAACCGGCGCGAGCGCGGCCGGTGCCCTTCTGACGCCACGGCTTCACGCCGCCGCCGGAAACCATAGCCCGGGTCTTGGTCGAGTGAGTGCCCGCACGCTTGGCAGCGAGCTGAGCCCGCACCACGAGGTGGAGAATCTCCGGCCTCACAGCGACCTCGAACACTTCGGGAGTCAGGGTCAGTTCGCCCTGTTCCTTCTTGTCCTGATCGTATACTTTCACGACAGCCATTGTTTCTCTCCCTACCTACTGCTTGCGCACCAGAACGAGGCCGTTCTTGGGTCCGGGCACGGAACCGCGGATGAGAATGACGTTGTCTTCCATCCGCACGTCCACGATTTCAAGGCCCTGCACGGTTACCTGTTCGGCACCCCAGTGGCCAGCCATTTTTCTGCCCTTGAACACGTGACCGGGGAAGGTGTTGTTACCGATGGAACCACCGGAACGATGCACCTTTTCGCAACCGTGCGTGTCTTTGGAGCCCTTGAAGTTCCAGCGGCGCATGACGCCCTGGTACCCCTTGCCGAGGCTCGTACCAGTTACTTTGATTTTGTCGCCGGCGGCGAACACGTCCGCGGTCAGCACCGAACCCACTTCCTGAGTGGCCGGGGCGTCGAGACGGATTTCGCGGACCTGGCGGTAAAGAGCCGTTCCGGCTTTGGCAAAGTGACCCTTCATAGGCTTGGTCACATGCTTTTCCTTGGCTTCTTCGAAGGCGATCTGCAGAGCGTTGTAGCCGTCTTTTTCAGCGGTCTTGACCTGGGTGACAGGGCAAGGTCCGGCCTGAACGACCGTTACGGCCACGGCAGAACCGTCTCCAGCGAAGATGCGGGTCATGCCAAGCTTGCGACCCAGAATTCCCATTTTCTCAGCCATGACATTCCTCGCTAAAGCTTGATTTCCACATCCACACCCGCGGGCAGGCTGAGCTTGCCGAGGGCGTCCACGGTCTGCTGCGTGGGTTCCAGGATGTCCATAAGCCGCTTGTGGATCCGCATTTCAAACTGTTCACGGGACTTCTTGTCCACATGCACAGAGCGGTTCACGGTGAATTTATTGATATTGGTGGGCAGAGGAATTGGCCCTGCCACGCCCGCGCCCGTGTTCCGAGCCGTATCGACGATTTCCGCCACAGCCTTGTCAAGGATGCGGTAATCGTAAGCCTTGAGCTTGATGCGGATACGATCACTGCTCACTGTCGTCATTGCGTCTACTCCGTTATCTGGCAACACTTGCCCGGTTTCGCCCATAAAGAGCAACGGAACGAACCGGACCTCCACACAGCAGCCGACCTTTGAGAAGGCCGGTTCCAAAGCGTATGATTTGTGAACGCTTCGGCCAACCCTGGCAAAGACCAGACGGCAACAGAGGGTCGCCACGATACCTTAGTCGGTTACGTGCAGACTTCAAACTATGTACGCGGGAGATTGGGACGAGGAGGGAAGGCCATTGCGGCGTCACTCCGACTTGCTCTCCATACATAATGAAGTCAACCCATGTTTCGCCAGCCTGGCCTGTATTGGATGAAATCCAATAAGACAGGTAGTCCCGCAGGGTCACCTAGGGCTTTCGCCCTTTCACAAGACCTTTACAATCGGGGTTCCGTGAGGGATTCCCGCGACTCTAACGGCTCTTGACATCCTTTCGGCAATCAGTGACGCCTGCAAATGTCAAAGTCGACCTGATGGTCAACATAGCAGGATGGACAGTGCATCCACCCTTCCCTGCCGCACAGGGATGACCCACATCAAGTGGGGAAACGCATATCTATACAAAGAAGCGCCGACCGTCAAGGGTTTTCTTCATCTTCGCGGCGCCTTCGTTTCTTTTCCGTTTCTTTTGCGGGCAAAGGGAAGGCCCGGCCCCGGCTTCGCCCGCCGCCGGGAAAAACAGGGGCATTGCCTTCCGCACGGCTCAAGGCTACACTTTCATAATCCACTGCCCTTTCAACCGCCGGAGCCGACGGCCCGGCAAGGCTGACCCGAATGATCACTCTGCTGCTCACCGTCTTTCTCGTGGTGCTGGTTTCCGCGGCCTGTTCCATGACCGAAGCGGCCCTCTACTCCGTCCCCTGGACCTACATCGAAAACCTGCGGAAGCAGGGTTCGGTCAAGGGCGAGCTGCTCTACCAGCTCCGTTCCCACATCGACCAGCCCATCGCGGCGGTGCTTACCCTGAACACGGTGGCGAACACCGCCGGAGCCGCCGTCGCGGGCGCCATCGCCTCCAACGTGCTCGGCACCGACAACACGGCCCTGTTCGCCGGGGGACTGACCATCCTCATTCTGGCGTTCGGGGAAATCCTCCCCAAGACGCTCGGCGTGGTCCACGCCTGCGGCGTCGCCGGGGGCATGGCCCGCCCGCTCCGCCTCATGGTGGTGATCTTCAAGCCCTTCATCTGGTTTTCAAGCATGATGACGCGGCTTGTGGCGCCGCCCCAGAGCGGCCCCTCCGCCACGGAAGACGACATCCGGGCGATCACCAGCCTTTCCCGCCAGACCGGGCGCATCCAGCAGTACGAGGAAAACGCCATCAGAAACATCCTGTCGCTCGACGTCAAGCATGTGCGCGAAATCATGACCCCGCGCATGATGGTCTTCTCGCTTCAGGAAAGCGTCACGGTCAGGGAAGCCTACGATCATCCCCAGATTTGGCACTACAGCCGCATCCCCGTCTACGGGGACGACAACGAGGACATCGTGGGCATCGTGCTCCGCAAGGACATCGGACGCTACGTTTCACAGGGCGAGCCGGACAAGACGCTCTTCGACATCATGCAGCCGGTCCGCTTCGTGCTCGAAAACCAGACCGTGGACAAGCTGCTGCTGGAATTTCTGGAGTCGCGGCTCCATCTCTTCATCGTGCTGGACGAATACGGCGGGCTGGCCGGAGTCGTGTCCCTTGAGGACGTGCTTGAGGAAATGCTCGGCCGGGAGATCGTGGACGAAACCGACGCCGTGGCCGACCTCCGCGAGGCAGCCCGCCAGCGCCGCAGCGCCCTCACTCAAGCCCGCAACCAGCAAAACGCCGCCCTCAGGGAAGCCCGCGCCAACGCGGCGGGCGAGAAGGAATAAGGGGGGAGAGAAAAGGAATCGGGGGAGGACGCTTTTTGAAAAAAGCGCCCTCCCCCGGTACCCCCTCCCGCAAAAACTTCGACCGGTGGGGAGGCGGCGCGCAAGCAGTCCCGCCGTCACACGCACGGAATGGACGCTTCGTTCAGGGCGTCGTAATAAAGATCAATGGTCCCGCCGTCCCAAGCGCGAAATGGACCTTCCGGGTTATTCCCCGGTCGTTTTTACAGGGCTCCGCTGTCCCGTGCATGGAACGAACGAGAGGACTGGCCGATGCCCTGTCGGCTTTCTGTTCGGTTGTCCCGCGTGCGGAACGAACCGCCCTCCCCCTCCTGAAGCCATAAAAAAGCCCCGGACCTGCAATGCCGGGGCTTTTTTTGTCCTGAACATGTCCGGGGGAACGTGTTCAAAAAGGCAACGCATACTGCGGACGGTGCCCTTTTTTTCTTTTGAGGAGAAACCGGGCGACGGGCGGAACGTCGGGCCGCCGTATGGCCCCGTCCCGACGTTGCGGAAAGGGTTGAGAGAGTCCGGGAGGGGGAGAGGGCCCCTTCTCCGGATGGGGCCTCTCTCCCCCTCCCGGTTTCCTCACCGCTTCATCCTGACGCCGCTAGGCGGATTCGCCTTCCAGAAGCGGTTCCACACTGGGGACTTCCTCCTCGACGGGAGAGGCCGGAGGAAAGCCCTTCCTGTTGAGGTGGCGAATCCAGACGGTGCACGCGGCGCTGATGAGGCCCGCGGCGCCCAGATAGGAACAGAGATACCAGGGTTCTCCGCCGTTCCAGGCCACGAGCATGGTCGCCACCATCGGGGTCAGCCCGGCGGCGAAGATGCCGGAGAACTGGTACACGAAGGAGATGGCGGAGTAGCGCACGGACGGGTCGAAGCTGTCGGAGAAGAGGCTGGACATGGTGCCGAACACCGCGGCGTACACAATGCCGAACGGCAGGGCCAGAGCGAGACAGACCAGCAGGTAGTTGTCGGAATAGTTGTGGAAGACCCAGAAGGCCGGGAAGCCGAGGATGCCGAGCGCCAGCGCGCAGCAGCCGAACACCCGGGCCTTGCCGATGCGGTCGGCGATCATCCCCCAGAAGGGGATGAAGAAGGACATGACCACGGAGGCGATCATCACGACGCCGAGCGCGGAGGAGCGTTCGAGACCGCGGGTCTGGGTCAGGTAGCTCAGCGAGAACACCGCGAAGGTGTTGAAGGCCACGCCGTCGATGAGGCGCGCGCCCATACAGGCCAGCATCATCTTGGGGTAACGCTTGAAGGCGTCGAGAAGCGGGTACTTCACTTCCGGCATCTTGGCCTTGGCTTCGGCGAAGTCCTTGGTCTCATGCACGGAGGAGCGAATGTAGGAACCCACGAACAGCAGGCCGGCGCTCATGATGAACGCGACGCGCCAGCCCCAGGAAAGGAACGCCTCGTTGGACAGCACCGCGGAGAAGAACCCGATCACGCCGGAGGCCAGCAGCAGGCCGAGGGAAAGGCCGATCTGCGGCAGGCTGGCGTAGAAGGCGCGCTTGTGCGCGGGAGCCGACTCGAAGGACATCAGCACCGCGCCGCCCCACTCGCCGCCGAGGCCGAGGCCCTGCGCCACGCGGCACAGGATGAGCAGGATGGGGGCCCAGATGCCGATGCTGGCGTAGGAGGGGATGCAGCCGATGGCGACCGTGCCCGTGCCCATGATCATAAGGGTGATGACGAGCACCTTCTTGCGGCCGATCTTGTCGCCGAAGTGCCCGAAGACAAGGCCCCCCATCGGACGGGCGATGAAGCCCACCGCGAACGTGGCGAACGCCAGCATGGTCCCGATGCGGTCGTCGAACTCGGGGAAATACAGGTGATTGAAAATGAGTCCGGCCACAACCCCATAGAGGAAGAAGTCGTACCATTCGATGACGGCCCCTACGAGGGAAGAAACGACGACGCGACGAAGGTTTTTGTCGTGTTCGATCTGTTCTGCGGTTTTCATGCGTACTCCTTGCGCTTGGTGTTGCCCCTGTTTGTTGTCCCTAAAAAAGCACAATTTGTGCCATTGATTTTCCGTATTCCCCTGCCTTCATTCGTTTTCCGCACATTTTCGACTTTTTTTCTCCTGTTCGGGGAGGGGCTTGCCGCACGTACCGAAAGCGCCGACGGCCTCTGCGCGAAAGAGGTAGAGGTGCTTTTCTGCATCATTCCTTTTACAAAAAAAGAGTATTTTGATGGAAAAATGCATCTGAGAACGGGTTTTATTTTAAGAAATGTTCCTGACAGGTGTTTTTATGCATCATCCTCAAATATGAGGGAAAAACGCCTTCCATGTGACGAAAGAAACAAACCCGCCGGTATAAAAAAGGACCGGAAACCAAGGGGATGGAATCGGCGTTGAGGCCGGAACTGATTTGACTTTTGCCCCCCCCGCTGGTATTCGCCATCATGGAAGTGAGGAGGAAAGCACAACAGGAACCACCATGGCAAAAAAATCCGGCAAGAACGTCTATCTCGTGGCGCTTCTCCTGTTTCTGGGAGGCGTCGGCTATCTTGCGTATTCCGGCTTTTCCGAAAACAGCGTCTATTTCCTCAACGTCTCCGAAGCGCTCGCCACTCCCACCGAAAACCTGAAGGCGGCCCGCCTGTTCGGCACCGTCGCCGAAGACGGCCTCGCCGTGGCGGACACGGGACGCGACGTCCGGTTCCGGCTGGAAGATCAGCAGAACAAGGCCACCACGCTCTGGGTCGAGTATACGGGCGCCATCCCGGATACCTTCAAGGCCGGGGCGGAGGTCATCGTCGAGGGCGGCATCCGGCCCGACGGCTCGTTTCAGGCCAAGACGCTCATGACCAAGTGCCCTTCCAAGTACCAAAAGGAAAACAGAGGCTGAACGCCGCTCTGTCCCGAATCCTTCGGATGGCCCGCCGCTCCGCGCGGCGGGCCCCGTAACGATGCGGGCGGCGCGGCTTTTTCATATGCGCCGGAGCCCGTCGGTTCCGTACACACTTCCGGAAGATCGCTTCCGGTCAACCTGGAGCTTCCATGTATTATTTCGCTTTCTGCCTTCTCGCGCTTTCCATGCTGTGCGCGCTCGGCGGCGCGCTGTGGGCCATCCGCTCGCTGTGGCCCATGACGGCCTCCGCCTCACCGAAGCTCGGCGCGCCTTCGTTCGCCGCCGAAGCCCGCCTCGGCGTCATCGAAAAGCTCAACCTCGCCCTCACCGGCTGTTACGTCGTCGCGTCGGCTATCCTTATATATGCGCTGGCGACCTACGACTTCTCGCTGGTCTACGTGGCGAGCTACACCGACCGGTTCCTTCCGCTGTTCTACCGCATCACGGCCTTCTGGGCCGGACAGGCCGGTTCCATGCTGTTCTGGGCCTTCTCCGTGGCGATCTGCGGCGGCCTGTTCCAGCTCACCCGCTCCTATAAAAACCTGACCCCCGGCACCAAGCTGTGGTACTGGACCTTCTACCTCGGGATCATGTCCTTCTTCGGGCTCATCCTCGTGACGTGGAACAACCCGTTCCTCCTGAACCACGCCACGCCCCCGGACGGCAACGGCCTGAACCCCCTGCTCCAAAATCCCGGCATGATCTTCCATCCGCCGCTGCTGTTCCTCGGGTACGGCGGCTTCGTCATCCCCGGCTGTCTCGCGCTCGCCCAGACCCTGAGCGGCAAGCACACCGAGGAAACCGCATGGACCGACGTGGCCCGGCCCTTCACCCTGTCCGCATGGGCGTTCCTGACGGCGGGCATCGTGCTCGGCGGCTGGTGGGCCTACATGGAACTCGGCTGGGGCGGCTACTGGGCGTGGGACCCGGTGGAAAACGCCTCCCTCATCCCGTGGCTCATCGCCACGGCGGCCCTGCACACCATGCTCATCCAGACGCGCCGCAACAAACTGCACGGCGTCAACGTCTTCCTGATGGCCCTGACCACCGTTTCGGCCTTCTTCGCGACCTACCTCGTCCGCAGCGGCGTGGTGCAGTCGGTGCATGCCTTCGGTGAAGGCGGCGTGGGCGTTCCCCTGCTCGTCTTCATTCTCGGGGGCACCGCGCTGTCCGTCTGGATCGCCTTCCTCGCGCGCCGCGACGACGCGGGCGAGCTCTCCGGCATCGAAAGCCGCGAAGGCTTCCTGATCCTGACCTCGTGGCTGCTGCTGGCCCTGTCGCTGATCATCCTCGTCGCCACCATGTGGCCCGTGTTCACCGCCTTCTGGAAGGAAACGATCATGGGCCTCGCCCGCGAAGCCCAGCTCGACGCCGCCGGACACGATCACGGCGGAGCCGTGGGCCTCACCGCCGACTTCTACAACCGCGTCTGCATGCCGCTGTTCGCGGCGATGGTCGCCATCCTGAGCATCTGCCCGTGGCTCGGCTGGAACGGCGGGGTCCGCCACAAGCGGAACCTCCTGCTGGTCATCTGCGCCTTCATCGGCTCGGCCGCGGCGATGTACGCCTCCGGCTACACCCTGCCCGTCGCCGTGCTCGGCGCCTCCGCCAGCATCGCGGCGCTGGTGAGCATGGCCCTCAAGCTCACCGACAGAAGCGTCCTCGGCCACGCGCCGAGCTTCGCCGCCTACGGCATCCACATCGGCATCGCCCTCATCGCGCTGGGCATCGCCTTCTCCGGACCGTACAAGATCGAATCCGAACCCACGCTCGCCATCGGCGAAACCGCCAAGGTCGGCCAGTTCGAGGTCGTCTTCAAGAACCTCTACGAAGGCGAAGGCCCCGGCTACATCTTCCTCGAAGGCGAGCTGGAAGTCCGCAAGGACGGCAAGCTGGTGGGCATCGCCTCGCCGCAGCGCCGCGTCTACGCCAAGTGGGGCCAGATGCAGTTCGCCGAGGCCGCGGTCATCCCGTCTCTGGGCAACGAATTCTACGCCACCCTCATGGCGGTGGACCGCCAGAACCGGGCGGTGTTCCGCCTGAGTTCCAACCCGCTGGTCAACTGGCTGTGGATAGGCGGCACGCTGATCTGCCTGCTGCCGTTCATCAGTTTCAGACGCCGCAACTCACGGGAAAGCTGATGTTGATACGGCTCGCCGGAATCGGAAAACTCTTTGGGGCCCGCGCCGTGCTCAGGAACGTCTCGCTTGAGGTGTTCCCCGGCACGGTCACCCTGCTCGTCGGCGCCAACGGCGCGGGCAAGACCACCCTGCTTCGGATCATGGCGGGGCTTGCCCGCCCCACCGTGGGCTCCGTCGAACGGTTTTGCGAGGACGGCGAGCTCGGGTATCTGGGACACGCCACGTTCATCTATCCCGGCCTGACCGCGCTGGAGAACCTCGCGTTCTGGAGCGGGATGCACGGGCATCCCACGGACCGCGCCACCCTCGCGGCGGCGCTGGCCCGCGTGGAGCTCGAACCCTTCGCCGAAGAACGGGCGGGCACCTTCTCGCGCGGCATGGCCCAGCGCCTGAACCTCGCCCGCATCCTGCTCCAGTCGCCGAAGCTCCTCCTGCTGGACGAGCCGGGGACCGGTCTGGACGTGCGTTCCCTCGCCATCCTGCACCGCGAAATCGCCGCGGCCCGCGAACGGGGCGCCGGGGTCGTCTGGATTTCCCACGACGTCGCCGGAGACGCGGCCCGCGCCGACCGGATCGCGGCCATCGAAAACCGGACCATCGGCTACTGCGGCCCGGCGGGCCAATACCCCGCCCTGCTCCGCACCCCCGAGGAGGCCGCATGCTGAAAGCCGCGTGGATCATCGCCCGCAAGGACCTCCGCCTCGTGCTCTCGCGCGGCGCGGGGCTGGTGCAAGCGCTCCTGCTCGGGCTGCTGCTCATCTTCGTGTTCAGCCTGTCCCGCGAAACCGGGGAGACCATGAGCGGACAGGGGGCGGCCACGATCTTCTGGCTGTCCTCGGCGTTCTGTCAGGTGCTTTCCTTCAACATGCTGTACGGGCTGGAAGAAGCCAACGGCTCGCGCTCCGGGCTGCTGCTCCTTCCGGTCCCGCTCCAGTCGGTCTGGTTCGGCAAGGCGGCGGCGGGGCTGTGCATCATCCTGACGGCGCAGGCCCTCTTCCTTCCGGCGACCATCGTGTTCCTCGGGCAGTCGCTCGGGGAAGGCTGGCGGCTGGCCCTGCTCGCCCTCGTGCTGACGGACATCGGCATGGCGGCGCTCGGTTCGCTCCTCGGGGCGCTCTCGCAGGGGCAGGCCGCGCGGGAGTCGCTGCTGTCCATCGTCCTCTTCCCGCTGATCATTCCCATTCTGTTGGCGGGCATCCGCCTCTGCGCCGGGGGCTTTTCCGAAGCCCTGCCCGAAGGCGCGGACTCGTGGCTCGGCATCGCCGTGGCGTTCGACGCGGTGTTTCTCGCGGCGGGCCTTGTCCTTTTCCCCTTTGTCTTTTCAGGAGACGAATAAGCATGAGATACTCGTGGACGCTCCCCTGCGCCGTGCTCGGCGGCGTGCTCATGGCGGTCTGTCAGGTGCTCATCTACCGTTACGCGCCCGTCGAGCAGACGATGGGGCTGGTGCAGAAGATATTCTATACCCACCTGCCGCTGGCGTGGTGGTCGTTCGTCAGCTTCTTCCTCGTGTGCGTGTCGGGCGTGGCCTACCTGAAAACCCGCAACCGCCACTGGGACGCCGTCGCCGGAGCCGCCGCCGAGGTGGGCGTGGTCCTCAGCGGGCTGGCGCTGGTCTCCGGGTCCATCTGGGCGCGCCACTCGTGGGGCGTGTGGTGGACGTGGGACCCGCGCCTGACCACGACCATGATCCTGTGGTTCCTCTACGCCGGGTATCTGGTCCTGCGGAAGCTGGACATGCCCCGCGAACGGCAGGCGAACCTCTGCGCCGTGGTGGGCATCGTGGCTTTTGTGGACGTGCCGCTGGTCTTCCTGTCGGCACGGCTGTGGCGGTCCATCCACCCCGCCGTCTTCGCCAACAAGTCCGGGGGGCTCGAACCCGAAATGAAGATCGCCGCCATCGCCTCGGTCCTCTGCTTCGGGCTGATCTGGGTCGCCTTCGTCGGCCTCCGCACCCTCCAGATCAAGCAGAAGGAACGCCTTGACGGCCTCGCCGTGCATGGCGAATTGTAAAAAAACGCGGGGGAGGGAACCCCTTTCGGAAGAGGATTCTCTCTCCCCCGCGCCCCTGCCCTTCCCAAGGCTTTCGTGCGTTGGGACGGGGTTGCGCCGAGTCCGTCTTCATCTGGTTCAGGGACTCCCCCGGCGCGGCCTCCCCAACAGCCGGAATCTTTGCGGGAGGGGACGGGAAAAGGGCTTTTCCCCTTTCCCCCGCCCCGGACACCATCACCAAGGAGTTTCATCATGACCGACATGGATTGGCTCATGTACGCGAATATCGCGGTATGGATCGGGCTGGGCGCGTATCTCGCGTTCCTGCTCCGCAATCAAATCGCCCTCAACCGCCGGCTGGCCCAGTTGGAGACGCTCAGCAATGACCGATAAGACTTTCACTTCGAACCGCCGCGCCGTGCTGATCGTGGTCGCCGTCGCCATACTCGTGCTCCTCGGGTCCACGCTCTCGTATTTCGCGGAAAACCCCAGTCTGGTTTCGCACAACACCGTGGGCAGCGCCGCACCGTCCGCATCCCCGGCGAACGGGACGCCTTCCGCCGAAGGCATGAACGAGGCCACGCAGCAGCACATCATGGCCCTGATGCAGAAGCTCCAGCAGAACCCCACGGACCTTGAGGCTCTCATCGGGCTGGCCGAGCACTTCATGGGCATGCAGGAATGGCAGAAGGCCGAAACCTTCGCCCTGCGCGCCGTGGTCGCCGCGCCCAACGAGACGCAGCCGCTGTACATGCTCGGCATCATCCAGCACAGCCAGAACCGCAACGCCGAAGCCGCCGCCAGCCTCGAAAAGGTCGTCGCCGCCAAGGACGAGCCTTCGGTACGCTACAGCCTCGGCATCCTCTACGCCTATTACCTCAACCAGCCGGACAAGGGGCTCGAACACCTCCAGAAGGCGCTCGCCAACCCCGCCGCCCCGGATGATCTCAAAAAGGCGATTGCCGACGAAATCGGCAACATCAAAAAGCACAAGGAACACGAGCAACAGAAGGCGCAATAGCCTCCGAAACGCAAAAAAGACCGGCGCTCCTTCACGGGAACGCCGGTCTTTTGGGACTGGTAGGGAAAACGGAAGGATGCCGATGCGGCGGACCTGCGCCGGACAACGCGACGGGATGCCCCGTGGCGGCCCTCGCCCCGCGTCCGTCTCCGCGGCGGACGGGGACACCTGCGGCGGCTTTCCGGCTTCCGCCGCAACGGCCTTTTCCTTGAACGCGGCCTGCAAAAAACCCTCCCGGAACAGGGAGGGTTTCTTCATGCCGAAAGGGGGTTCGGACGAACCGAAACGGGGTACGGTGGAACGATCAGGCCCCGCAGGATTTCTGACGCTGGCAGGAGCGCAGTTGCAGCTCCAAAACGATCAACCGTTCATAATCCTGAACGGGAACCACCGGTTGCTGGTATTCGGCGCGCAGGGCGCTCTCGATCTGCTGGGTTTCCTCCCAGAAATCGAGCAGCTCCTCGTCCGCCAGATTTTTGATCTGGACGTTGAACGGCGCGTCATCAGCGGGATTGAGACGAGTGGCCATAGGGACTCCTTGTCACGGCGTGTCGCGGACGCGCGTACAGCCTGACGACCTGATGTATCTTTACGTTTATGGGCAGAGTATAAGAACAAACCCGTTGGCTGGCAAGGGACTCCGGCGTCCCGGGCCGCCTCTCCCGCCGCTGCGACCGGGGGAACGCGGAACGCAACCCTGCGGAAAGCGAATGACATTTATGTCAAAAGAAGATTTCGACAAGCCTTTTCAAAAAATCATGCCCCGCACGAAAGGCGGATCGTAACCGTATGATATACCACGGCGTTTCCCCCAAGGCCGCACGGGCTGCCGGGCGTTCCCCCAAAAAAGGCAACACGTTTCGGGGAAAAAGCTCTCCAACGCTCTTGACAGCGGCGGCAAGGCGTTAGATGAACATCGAACGCCTTGCGAAAATCACACGCTCCGAGGCTTTCCCTTTTTTGTTCGAGGATAGAGGATACCATGTCTGAAAAAAAACTCGTTGTCGCTGTTGTGGGTGCTACCGGCGCCGTCGGTCGTGAAATGCTCAAGACCCTTGAAACCCGGAACTTTCCCGCCACTGAGGTCATTCCCTTCGCCTCCGCCCGTTCCGCCGGAACCAAAGTCCCGTTCGGCGATTCCGAACTGGTCGTGCGCGAACTGAAGGAAGATGTGTTCGACGGCATCGATATCGCCATCTTCTCCGCCGGCGGTTCCACTTCCGAGAAGTACGCCCCCCACGCGGCCGCGGCGGGCTGCATCGTGGTCGACAACTCCAGCGCATGGCGCATGGACGACCGCTGCCCGCTGGTCGTGCCCGAAGTCAACCCCGACGCGCTGGAAGCTCACAACGGCATCATCGCCAACCCGAACTGTTCCACCATCCAGATGGTCGTGGCGCTGAAGCCCATCCATGACGTGGCGGGCATCCGCCGCGTGGTGGTCTCCACCTATCAGGCCGTTTCCGGTTCCGGGCAGAAAGGCATCAACGAACTCGAAACGCAGGTCCGCCAGATGTTCAATCTGAAGGAACCCGAAGTGAACGTGTATCCTCACCGCATCGCGTTCAACTGCATCCCGCACATCGACGTCTTCCTGGAAAACGAATACACCAAGGAAGAAATGAAGATGGTCAACGAGACCGTCAAAATCCTGTGCGACCCGAACGTCAAGGTGACCGCCACCTGCGTGCGCGTGCCCGTGTTCTACGGCCACTCGGAATCCGTGAACATCGAAACCGAACGCAAGCTCTCCGCCAAGGAAGCCCGCGCCATCCTCGCGCAGGCCCCCGGCATCCGGGTGTACGACAACCCCGACGAAAAGATGTACCCCCTCGCCATCGACGCCGCCGGCGAAGACGACACCTATGTGGGCCGCATCCGCGAGGACGACACCATCCCGAACGGCCTCAACATGTGGATCGTCGCGGACAACATCCGCAAGGGCGCCGCGCTCAACGCCGTTCAGATCGCCGAAGAGCTGGTCCGCCGCGACCTGCTCGGCGTGAAGGACCGTACGGTCTTCATCCAGAAGTAATCCCGGTTCCCGCGAACCGTCTTTCCGATTGGGGCATCCGGCTGGCCGGGTGCCCCAATCTGGTCTTTTCCCCCGGAAGACGCTATACCGAGGGCAGGTCCACCCCACCCTCGAAATGTCATCAGAGAGGCTTGCCATGATTCCCGTACTGGATACGAACGCATGGATCGAAAAGCTCCGGGAACTCGAACGTCCCGGCGCGGACAACATTCTGGCCTTTTACGAACACCGGTTCGGCGCCATCTGCCGCGACGCGCGGCTGATGCTCGCTCCGCTCGACGATCATCTGGTCCACCGCGGCGACGGCGTGTTCGAGACCATCCGCTTCACCGAGCGCAAGGTCATCCATCTCGACGCGCACCTGCGGCGGCTCGCCAACTCCGCCGCCGGGCTGTCGCTGACGCTCCCCTGTCCCGTCGAGCGCATCCGCGAGATCGTCCTCGCCGTGGCCAAGGCGGGCGACGAGCCGGAAGGCAACATCCGCATCCTGTCCGGGCGCGGCCCCGGCGGTTTCGGCATCGGCCTCAAGGAATGCCCCGAGTCCAGCCTCTACGTCGCGGCCTACCGGGTCCCGGTCCGCACGGAAGCGTGGTACGACAAGGGCCTCACCGCCTTCCGCAGCGACGTGCCGGTGAAGCCCGCCATGTTCGCCCGCCTCAAGACGACCAACTACCTGTCCGCCGTCTTCATGACTCTTGAAGCCATGCGGAAGCACATGGACGTGGCGTTGACCTTCGACGCGAACGACTGCCTGACCGAAGCCGCCATCGCCAACGTCGCGGTGGTGGACGCCAAGGGCGCGCTGGTGCTTCCCGAATTCAAGAACGCGCTGGTCGGCACCGTGGCGACCAAGGCGATGGAACTCGCCAAGGCGTTCATGCCCGTGGAGGTCCGTCCCATCCCGCAGGCGGAACTGGCCTCCGTCCGTGAAATGATGATCCTCGGCACCGCGCACGAGTGCGTCGGCATCACCCATTTCGAGGGCCAGCCCATCGGTGACGGCAAGACCGGCCCCGTGGCCCACAAGCTCCGCAAGCTCATCCGCGAAGACCTTCTCGCCGGCGGCGAGGCGTTCTAGCCGGATTCCCCAACCGCGCCAGCGGATAGGCAACCGCCTGTAAGAGCCCTTCCTCAAGGGACAAGACGAAACGGGCGGGGAACTTTCCCCAAAAGTTCCCCGCCCGTTTCGTTTGCCGCCGTGCTCACGCTCGCCTCGCTCCACCTCGGCCGCAGCTCCCTCCCACGGCATTCCCCGCCTGAGGAGCGTTTCCTTCCGACGCCGGACTTCCCGAGGCGCAGGCACGCCGCGACCGAGCGCAAGAAAAAATCAGCCGCCCCCGAGTGATACTAGTGGCATTTCTCCGTCTCCCCTCCTAAGGTGAATAAAAAAGGAGGGTTGACATGCTCAAACGTGCCTTGTGCGCCGCGTTTGCGGCCGCTGTTCTGGTTTCGTTCTCCGTCCCGGCGTTCGCCGGTTCCCACCATTACAAGATGCGCGTCCGCGGCACCGTGGAAAGCGTCGACGCCGCCCAGAAAACGTTCACGGTGAAGGACCGCGAAGGCAAGGCCCTCACGTTCCGCGTGGACGACCGCAGCGAATTTGAACTGGAATTCAAGGACAAGCGCGATCAGGACGTGCCGTTCAGCGAATTGAAGGCCGGAGACCGGGTCAAGGTCAAGGCCTTCCGGGGCGAGCCGCCTCACCTCGTGGATGATGTGGACATCTACCGGTAAACCGGCTTGCGCCTGCTGATGAAAAAGGGGGAAACGGCAACGTTTCCCCCTTTCCCATATCCGGGGCCGCCGGAGCTTCCGGGGCGGCTCAACCGGACCTGACCTTCAACGAAACACGCACTCCGGGGCACGGCAAGGCGGCGCGGCTCCCAAACCGTCCGGGAGTCCGGGGACGTCTCCATGCCTTCCGGCGGCGCGTCATCGGGACAGCGCCAGCCCGGTGCAAGGTTCTCCGCATCTTCCCGCTCCCGGCAAACCGTCCCGGCTTCATGCCGACAAGCAAAAAAGCCTTGCGCCGCCCGCTCCCGACGCTACCGCATCAGTTCCCTGTACAGCGCCATATAGCGATCCGCCATGCGCCGGTCGGTGAAGTCGAGCACGGAGCGGCTGCCCGCTTCGACGAGGCGGCAGCGCAGATCGGCGTCGAGGAGGCACCGCTCCATGACGCCGGCGAGCGATACGGGATCGCCCGCTGCGGCGAGCAGGCCGTTTTCTTCGCCGCGCACCAGTTCCTGATTGGAAACGAGGTCCGAGCAGATGACCGGAACGCCCGTCACCCAGCCTTCCTTGATCGCGCCGCTGCTGCCCTCGCCGTCCACGGAGGGCACCACCAGCGCGTCGCCGTCCGGCAGCATGTCCACACTGTCGCGGCGGCCCGGCAAATCGAGCAGCCCGGCAACGCCGAGCGCCTGCGCCTCTTCCCGGATCGGGCCGAACAGCGGGCCGTCGCCCACGATACGCACCCGCCACGGCGGCAGGGCGCGTCCGCGCAGTTCGGCCATCGCCCGGACGAGCACGCCGTACCCTTTCTGCGGCGTAAACGCGCCGATGCTCTGAAACAGGAACGGGCCGCCGGAGCGTTCCGCGCGCGGGCGGTACCGATCCGGGTCGATGCCCGAATGGACGGCGCTGACGCGGGAGGCCGGAATCCCGGCGCGGATCATCCCGTCCGCAATCTCCCGGCTGACCCCGACCACGGCGTCGGCCATCCGGTACTTCCACGAGCGCAGGCCCGGCTTCAAGGGATAGGACACCCGCCGACTGTGGATCAGCCTGACCGCGCCGCCGTGCAGCAGCTTGTAAACCGCGCCGAAGGTGGCGGCGTTGGCGTCGTGCGTGTGCACGATGTCCACGCGCCGACCATCCAGCATCCGATCCAGCCGGGCGTACAGAAACGGGTTCGCCGGAGATCGCCCCGGAAGCGCCAGCAGGGGCAGTCCCTCATCGCGCAACAACGCCGCCAGCTTCCCGTCTCCGGGACAGGCCGTCAACGGCTCGATGTCGGCGGAACGCGCCAACGCGCGGGCCAGATAGTAGACCTGCCGCTGTCCGCCCCGAAGCTCCATCCCGAAATCCAGCAAGAGAACGCGCATACCCGTCTTCCATTCAAAAAATCGTTAGCCGGTTCCGCCTCGCGGCGGCCCACCGGTTCCAAGCGCAACGCGAACCGCGCCATCTTCCCGAACAAGCACGCCGCATGTCCCCCCTGCTCCGCCGCGACGGGGACTCCCGCCGCGCCGCCTTCCGCCAGCCGAACGTCTTGGGGGAGAGGTACGCGGTACGGGGAAGAAGGGAAGCCCTTCTTCAGAAAGGCTCCCTTCTCCCCGATTTCTTACATCTGCGGGCGTTCGTAACCGGGGAGGACGACGGATGCGGCTTCCATCTGGCCCTGCCCCTTGGGACAGTTGCTCTGGAGCACGCAGATTTCGCAGCCGCCCTTGAAGGGATAGTGCGTCACCACGGCGTAGCGGCGGGACAGGATGGGGTCCTTGTCGTTGCTGTAGGGGATGCCCTCGGCGGCCAGCGCCTCGCGCAGGGTGGCGGTGGGCTTCGGGGCGGGAGCGCAGCCCGCGTCCTCGACTTCGGGGATCACGGCGTGCACGGCGGCCATGCACAGGGTCTGCGCCAGCGCGTTGAACAGGAAGGCGTTGGACGGCGAACTGTCCCACGCCTTGTCGACTTCCCGCTCCACCGTTTCGTCGAGGGCGACGAGCAGGTACTTGATCTTGCCGGTGTCGATGCCCTTCACGGTCAGGTGGGGGAGCCAGTCCTTCCACAGTTTCATGAAGCGTTCCATCATGTCCCCGCCGATGCGGGTTTCCTGGCTGACGCCGAGGAACAGTTCCATATCGAACCACGGTTCTACGTCGAGTTTTTCCGTCGTGAATGCAGTCATGTTTTCCTCTTTGGGGCTGTTCAAAAATACAGTACAATCCCGGCTTCCCGATGGGCCGCCGGACGGGAGAGGCAACTTTACTTCATCCCGCCACTTCCCTACAATACCCAAAACCGCATGACGCGGCGTTCCAGCAAGGTCAAAGGAGCCGTCAATGAGCCAACAGTATCCCAGCCGGATACGCTACGAGTACGAACAGGACCCGGAAACCCGCCTCCAGTACACCCACGGCGTATGGGGCGGCATCAATCCGCAGGGCGAAATCGAAATCAGCTTTTATCTCGAAAGCGACAAGATGCCGCCGTATTCCGAGCGCCTCGTAGCTCCTGACGGCAGTTTCGGCCACGAAATCGCCCCCTACAACGACGAGGAGCGGACCATCATCCGCCACATCCATTCGCGCGTGGTCATGAACTACCACACCGCCCGGGCCATGCTGGAATGGCTCGAAGACAAGGTCGCCGCCCTCGAAGCCGAAGAAGACGGCAGCGCGCCCCTTTCCTTCGACGAAAGCGGTTTCCAGCATCAATAAGCATAAGACTGGGGAGGGGAGGAAAAACCTTTCTG
>CABKMN010000026.1 GCA_902373525.1 uncultured Bilophila sp.
AAGGAAATCGGGGGAGGGGAGGAGAAACGTTTCTTCAGAAACGTTTCTCCTCCCCTCCCCCGATTTCCTTCCTGTTCCTAGTCCTGTTTGGCTTCCTCCACCCGGACGGGGGTCAGCTTGAGGGCCGGAATCTTGACCGTGGGGTCAAGCCGATCATGACTGGTCAGGGCGTTGGCCGGGCTCTCCTCGAAATGGAAGGGCAGGAAAACCGTTCCGGGTCTGAGGTCCGTGGTCGTACGCAGACGGGCGATGACCGAACCCTGCGCCGAGGTGACGCGCACCTTCCGGTTGTCCTTGAGCCGCAACGCCGCCGCGTCGTCCGGGTGCATGTCCAGAAACGCTTCGGGATACTCGCGGTCCAGCGCCCACGAGCGCCGGGTCATGGTCCCCGTGTGGTAGTGGTGCGACAGCCGCCCCGTCAGCAGCGTGAACGGGTAGGCTTCGTCCGTTCCGGCTCCGGGATCGGGAGGGACGTCGTTCACCGTGAACAGCCCGAGCCCCCGCGTGAAGGTTGCGGCGTGCAGGTAGGGCGTGCCCGGATGATCGGCGGTCGGACAGGGCCAGCACAGCCCCTGCTCCTCGGCCAGCCGGGTGTAGTCCATACCCGCGTAGCTCGGCACCACTTGACGGATTTCGTTGAAGATTTCCCTTGGGGAATCGTAGTCGGCCCGCCCGCCGAGCGCGTTGATCACGTCGCAGAGGATGCGCCAGTCCGGGCGCGTGCCCGGCAGCGGCGAGAGGACCTCGTTGACGAGCTGTACGCGGCGCTCGGTGTTGGTGAACGTGCCCTGCTTTTCGAGGTAGCTGGTCGCGGGCAGCACCACGTCCGCAAGTTGGGCCGTGGGCGTCAGAAAAATGTCCTGCACGATGAGGAAATCAAGGTTCCGCAAGCCTTCTTCGACTTTCGCCGCGTCCGGGTCCGACTGCATGGGGTTTTCGCCCATGATGTAGGCCGCGCGGACGGAGCCGTCGCGCATGCCCTCCATGATCTCGGTGAGCGTCTTGCCCTGCTCGTCCGCGAACGGCCCCCAGAGCCGCCCGAAACGCTGATGCCCCAGATCGGCGTCCGCCTTCACATAGCCGGGCAGGGTTTCGGGCAGCGCGCCCATGTCGCAGGAGCCCTGCACGTTGTTCTGGCCGCGCAGGGGGATCAGTCCGGTGGAGGGCCGCCCGACCATGCCGCAGAGCATGACGAGGTTCGCCAGCGCGCCGCAGGTTCGGGTACCCGTCACCTGCTGGGTGACGCCCATGCAGTACAGGATAACCGATTTCGGCCCCGTGGCGTAGAGCCGGGCCGCCTCGCGGACGGACTCCGGCGGCAGGCCGGTGAGCGGCGCGGCCCATTCGGGGGTGCAGTCCCGCAGAGAGTCCTCCAGCGCCGTGAAATTTTCGGTGCGCTCGTTGATGAAGGTTTCGTCGTGCGCCTGTTCCTCGAACAGAATGACGTGCATCATGGCGTTGATCAGCGCGAGGTTGCTCCCCGGACGGATCGGCAGGTGCAGATCGGCCAGCGCCGCCACGGGGGTGCGCCGGGGATCGATGGTGACGAGTTTGGCCCCCCGTTTTTTGGCGGCGGTGATGCGGGCGTAGACCAGCGGGTGCTGCGCCGAGGTGTTGGAGCCGATGACGAAGATGACGTCCGAGGAGCGGATTTCCTCAATGCCGTTGGTGGCCGCGCCGGACCCGAATGCGGTGGCCAGACCGGCCACGGTGGGGCTGTGTCAGAGGCGGGCGCAGTGATCGATGTTCGGGGAGCCGATCACCGCTCTGGTCAGTTTGGCGGCGAGATAGTTTTCCTCGTTGGTGCAGCGCGCGGACGCGAACATGGCGAACGCGCCGGGGCCGTGGGCGCGGATCACCGAACGCAGGTGGTCGGCGATGGCCCGGTAGGCCTGACTCCACGAGACGGCTTGCAGCGTGCCGTCCTCCTGCCGGAGAAGGGGCTGATCCAGCCGGTCGGGATGGCGCGCGAACCCGTGCCCCTGCCAGCCCTTCGAGCACAGCATGCCCCGGCTGACGGGGTGGTCCTGTTTGGGCAGGACGCCGACGATGCGCCCGCCTTCCACGGTCAGGTAGAGATTGCACCCGCAGCCGCAGTAGCCGCAGGTGGTCAGGACTTTTTTCATGGTCGCGCTCCGGGAGACTGTTCGGTTGACCAAGAATAGCTCCTGATTGTAACGCTTACAAGCCTTTTCGCTGATTGTGCGGAAAAGTTTTTCCGATTCCGATTGTTTTTCTCTCTGAAACTGTTTGTTTCGTTAACAGGCATTCCGTAACCCGCCGTTTCAAAGGACTGCGTTCCGGCCCGTTTCCCCGCTCCGGCGGGGGCCGTATTCCCGTCTGCCGTCCTTCCATGTGCCTGCCCGCGCACCTGCTGACATCGTTCAATCTTTCTTGGGGAACGATGCCGGGTAGGGTGCAGTCCATGAAGCAATCACCCCCACATTCATTCTCTTTGTCACCGGTCGCGGATTCGCTCCGCCAGCCGTTCCCGGAAATCCGGCTTCTGCCCGACGGCGCGTTCGCCGCGCGCGACGGCAGGCCCGGAACGCTCACGGGAGGAACCCTCAACGCGTGGACGCTGTCGCAGGCGTCCGCCGCCCGGCTGATCGCGCAGTGGCGTCGGCGGGAAACGCCGCTGGTCATCGACTACGAGCACCAGAGCCTCAACGCCCGCCACAACGGGCGGCCCGCTCCGGCGGCGGGCTGGATCGAGTCGCTCCGCCATGCGCCCGGCGAGGGGCTGTTCGCGGCGGTCCGCTGGACCGAAGGCGCGAAGGCGTTCATCGGACAGGACGAATACCGGTTCATCTCGCCGGTGTTTTCCTTCAACCCCCAAACCGGCGAGGTGCTGGAGCTGAAGGGCGCGGCGCTCACCAACGTGCCCGCGCTCGACGGGCTCGGCGCAATCGCCGCCACCGAGGCGTTTCCGGGGCTGCCCGGTTCGCCCGAACCGCAACAGGAGGCGGACATGACTGCGCTCAACAGGCTGAAACGGTTGCTCGGACTGCCCGAAGACGCCGAGGACGGGGCCGTGCAGTCCGAACTGGACAGGCTGGAGTCCCTGCTGGCTCCCGACGAAGACCCCTTGCTGGGCGCGGCGCGGCCCACGCTGTTCGACTACGTGCAGGCCTGCCACCCCGACGCGGCGCTGAACACGCTGGAGCGCGTCAACGCCTCCCTGCGCGAACAGCTTTCCGTGGCGCTGACGAGCGCACAGGGCGACCGGGTGTCCCGGCTGGTCGAGGAGGCCGTAGCCGAGGGGCGTCTGAGCCGCGGGCTCGTCGGCTGGGCGGCCACGCTCGGACGGCAGAACCCCGAAGCGCTGGAAAGTTATCTGGCGGCGGTGTCGCCCCTCGCGGCGCTGACGTCGTTCCAGACGGGCGGAGGCCGCGCGTCGCTCGCCTCGCCCGCCGCCTCCCCGCTTTCCGACGAGGAACGGTTCGTCTGCGCGCAGCTCGGTCTCAGCGAAGCCGATTTCGCGGCGGTAAGAGGCTAGGGCACGACCGGGGAAGGGCGGTCCGAGGAACCGCTCCCTTCCCCGCACTCCGGCAAGGTTTGGGAAAGGCGCGGCCGTATCTCCTTCTTGCTTGTTGTCGCTCGACGACATTTGAACGTCGTGAAACGGCAGGAACGCCTTTCGTGCAACCTCCCCGCCAAGCGAAGGTCTTGGGAAGATGAGGGGAGGGGGGAGAGGAGAAGAAAGCTCTTCTCCGGAAGGGGGGCTTCTTCCCTCCCCGTGATAACCGTCAACCAAAGGAAAAATCATGGCTCTTGTGACGAGTTCTCTTGTGTCCGCCCTGCGCGTGGGCTTCCAGCGCGAATTTCAGGATGCGCTGTCGTCCGCGCCCTCGCAGTGGGACAAACTGTCCACGCGCGTGCCGAGCAGCTCGGCGGGCAACACCTACGGCTGGATCGGGCAGTTCCCCAAGCTCCGCGAATGGTCGGGCGACCGCTCGTTCAACAACATCAAGGAACACGGCTACTCGGTGATGAACAACCTCTATGAGGCCACCGTGGACATCCCCCGCACGGCGGTGGAGGACGACGACATCGGCGTCTACGCCCCCCTGTTCCGTGAAATGGGCTACGCCGCCGGAACCCATCCGGACGAAATCGTGTTCGGCCTGCTCAAGAACGGCACCACGGGCATCTGCTACGACGGCAAGGCCTTTTTTGCGGCGGATCACCCCGTCTATCCCAAGGCCGACGGTACCGGAACGGCGCAGGCCGCGTCCAACTGGCTGCGTCCCGCCGCCGTGGACGGCACCGTCACCGACGGTACGCCGTGGTTCCTGCTGGACGTCTCGCGCCCGCTGCGCCCGTTCATCTTTCAGGAGCGCACCGCCCCGGAACTTCAGGTCATCACGAACCCGGACAACGACTACGTGTTCATGAAGGACAAGATTCCCTACGGCATCCGCTACCGCTGCAACGGCGGCTACGGGTTCTGGCAGCAGGCCGTATGCAGCACGCGGGAACTGACCGCCGACAACTTCGCCGCCGCCCTTGAGGCCATGCAGAACTTCCGGGCCGACGGCGGACGTCCGCTCGGGCTCGGTTTCGGCGGGGAGGCCGGAACCCTGCTCATCGTGCCCCCGTCCCTCCAGTCCGCCGCCCGCCGGATCGTCTCCGCCGAACAGGACCCCGACGGCGGCAGCAACATCTGGTACCGCGCCGCCACGCTGCTGGTCAGCCACTGGCTGATTTGACGGAACGGGGCGGGCGTCGGCTTCGCCGCCCCCATCTGGGCGACCGGAAGGCGCGGAAAGGTCGCCCGCCCTCTCTTGAGGAACGCCATCCGTGGGTCGGGCTCCCCTTGCAGATGCGGGACGGAGTCCTGCCCGCCGGAGGCAACATTCGGAGGCGCAATGGCATACGCCACGCTTGATCAGCTCGTGAGCCTGTTCGGGGCGGAGGAAATCCGCGCCCTTTCGGACAGGCGGGGCACGGGCGAACTCGACGAAGGGGTCGTCCTCGACGCGCTGGCGCGGGCCTCTTCGGAAGTGGACAGCTATCTTGCGGATCGCTACGCGACGCCCCTTTCGGACGCCGCGCCGATCCCGGAGGTGGTCGTGTCCGTCACCGGGGACATCGCCCGCTATCGGCTCACGGGCGGCGACGTCCGGGACACCGATCCCATCCGCGAACGCTACACGCGGGCGCTCAACTGGCTTCGCGACGTCGCGGACGGCAGGGCGGGCGTTCCCGGCCTGCCGCCTGCGGGTGAGACGCCGGAAGGTTTACTGCTGGAGCCGGGCGTGCGCCCGTGGGAGGGGGTGACGCCGTGAACCTTACGCCGATGGAGGTGGAGGACGCGATTGTGGAACTCCTGCGCCCGCTCGCGGAGACGCCCGGGGCGAAGGCCGTTTCGGCGTTTCAGGGCCAGCCCGGCAAGGACGTCTGGGAACGGCTGCGGCGCGGACTTCCGGCGGTGCTGGTCCTGTACGCGGGGTCCCCGAGCTTCACCCCTTCGGGGCGGCGGCTGGAAGAGCGCATGGCGTTCGAGGTGTATGTGATGGACAAAAGTTACCGCTCGGGAACGAACGGGCAGAAGCCCGAACCGGGCCATCCCGGAACGTATGCGCTGCTCGCGGCGGCGCGGGAGCGGCTCATCGGCGTGCCGCCCCTGCCGGGCATGGGGCCGTGCCTGCCGTCGGCCATCCGGGGCTTCGTGCTGGACGGGGCCAGCGTGTACCGCATGACGGTTTCGACCGCGCACAACATTTCACTGTAAGGAGTGGACATGACTGCAAGTCCGCAGACGAGGAACTACCTGTACGGCAAGGGGGAACTGTTTTTCCGCGCCGAGGGGAGCGAGGGCTATGACCACCTCGGCAATGCCCCGGCCTTCACCATCAATCTGACCGAGGAAAAGCTGGAGCACTTCAGCTCCATGAGCGGCACGAAGACCAAGGACCTCCAGTTGGTGACCCAGAAGGGGGCGACCGTCGCCTTCACGCTGGAGGAGTTCACCACCGGCAACGTCCTGCGCGCCTTCAAGGGCGCGGCGGTGGCGAAGCAGATGCAGGACGCCGAAACCGTGACCGGCATGGCCGTGAGCGCCAACAAGGGGCTGTACACGCTCATCGGCAAGGAAAAGCTCGGGTTCACCCGTCTGGAGCACGGGGCGGTCACGTCCGGCCCCTTTACCGCCGGGTCCTCGGTGACGGGGTCGACCTCCAGCGCTACGGCGACCGTCGCCTATGTCGAGGAGGGCGCTCTGGCGTGCGTGAACGTGCGCGGTACGTTCGTGCCCGGCGAACAGATCGCGGCGTCCAGCGCCAAGGCCACGCTGCGCGGCGTCGCGCGTGTCGCGGACGTGGTGCTGACCGACAAGGCCGCGTCCCCGACCGTCCGCTACCGGCTGGGCGAGGACTACGATTTGAACGTCCGTACCGGCCTGCTGCGGGTACGCGAATCGTGTTCCGCCGAAACCGTCTACGTGACCGCCGACTGCGAAGCCTGCGACGCGCAGCTCGTGGACGCGCTGACCGCAAGCGATGTTACCGGTGAGTTGCTTTTTGTGGGACAGCCCGATCAGGGGCCGGGCATGGTGGTGCAGTGCTGGAAGGCGACTCTCTCCCTCGGCGGCGAGGTCGGGTTCATCAGCGAGGAACTGGCTTCCATCCCCATGACCGGCGAAGTGCTCGCCGACGACCTCAACCATCCCGAAAGCCCGTTCTTCCGGGTGCGCTATCTGGGGTAGCGGAAGGGGGAGGGAGGCTCTTCCCCGCGAAGCGCCCCCTCCCCGCAACACCATCCACGAAGGGAAACCATCATGAGAAAAACAACGGCATTCACGATTGAGAACGACAGGGGAACGCTGGACGTGCGGCTTCACGAGCTGACGGTCCGCGAAGTGCTGGACCTCGGCGAACAGTTCGGCAAGGGACCGCTGGTGCAGGACCTTGAACGCCTGCTGCCCCGGGTGTCCAACCTGACGACCAACGACCTGTTGGACATGACGCCCGGCGAACTCGAACAGGTCTGGGACGAGTTCCGGGAGGTCAACGAGGCTTTTTTCAGGATTGCCGGAGTGTTGGGCTTCGGCAGGGTGCTGGAGGCGTTTCGGGCGCAGCTGAGGAGCGATCTCATGGAGGCGGCTTTGGACGGCAGCGGCTCCTCGGAACGGTGATGCGGCTGGCGGGAGCCGGGCACAGGGACGTGTTCGAGTACGGCTGGAGCGCGTTTCTCGGCGCGCTTGAGGCCGATGCGGCGCGGCGGGACGAACGCCTGAAGGACGCCGCCCTTGCCCTGCGTGTGGCCCTGCACGCGGACGGACGGCAGTTCAGGGATTTTCTGGAGGCACAGGCATGAACGGCTATACGCTGGAACTCAGCCTCAAGGATTCGGTGTCCGCAGGGCTGAAGGAGATGACCCGCGCGCTTTCGAACGTGCGCAAGCTGGTGGACGCGCTCCGGGCCGATGTGTCCGCGCTGAACGGCGAGACGGGCGAGGCCGTAGCCGGTACGAAATTCGGCGCGCTGGCGGGGGGCGTCGGGGAACAGCTCGAAGGGCTGGCGAAGGGCGCGCTCGCCGATCTGGACGCGGCGTTTCGGAACAGCGGCGAGACGCTGGCCGCCTACCATGCGGAACGGCGTCGGCAGGCCAAGGAAACCTCGAAGGCGGAACGGGAGGGGACCGAGGAACAGGCCGGGCGTACGGACAGGGAGCTTGAGAATCAGAAGGAGCTGTACGCCCTCCAGCTTGAAATGCTGGCGGCCTACAACAAGCAGCACGAGGAGCTGACGAAGGCGCGGACGGAACGGGAAACCGAGATACGGAAGAAGCAGGACGAAGAGGACCAGAAGCGCGAAAAGGAAAAGACCAAGAAGGAGCAGGAAGAGGACCAGAAACGCCTCAAGAGTACCCAGACGTTTGCCGACGACATGGCGCAGGCCATGAAGGGATTCTACGAATCGGGCATGGCGCAGAGCCAAACGGTATACCGCATGTATCAGGCGTTTGCCGTGGCCGAGGCCACCATCAGCACCTACAAGGCGGCGCAGGAGGCGTACGCCAACGGCATGGGATGGGGCGGGCCGGTGGTCGGGGCGGTCATGGCCGCGGCCGCCGTCGCGGCGGGGATGGCCCGTGTGGCGACGATCAAGAGCACGAAGCCCAAGGGGTACGCCTTCGGCGGCCTGATCGACGGTTCGGACCGGGGAGACCGGGCGGACAACGTGCTGATCCGGGCCACACCCGGCGAATACATGCTGGATCGGCCCGCGGTGCGCCGGTACGGGGTGCCCGCGCTGGAAGCCCTGCGCCGGGGGGCGGTGCCGCGCGAGGCGCTGGAACCGTTCGCCGCGCCGCGCCTTCCCGTCTCCGTGCGGAGACGGACGGCCTATGCGTCCGGCGGGGAGATCGGGACGGATTCCCTGACGGATCGCGGCGGGCGGGAGGACGGCCTGACCGTCATCAACGTCATGGACTTTCAGCGCGAATTCGACCGGGCGCTGGCCTCGACGCGGGGACGGCGGGTGCTCATCAACATTCTGGGCGAGGAAGGGATCGCATCCTGACCCGCACGGGCGTCGCGCCCGAGGAGGGACAATGGCTTTCAGCGGCAAGCTGGTGGCCGCGAATCACGCGGACCTGCTGGCGAAGATCATCGATTTCATCACCGGGGACCCGAACACGCCGGGCCGAGACTGGACGCGCCTGCGTGAGGAGTCCCTCGAATGGGGACCTGCGGGGGTGTTCCGCAACACCGGCCTTTCCGGTGCGGAAGAGGTCAACATCGGGCTGTACGCCGCGACCTACACGGACGGCGTCAAGGGCGGTCTGGTGTGCAAGGTCTACAAGGCGTTCGACTGTTCGGAGGGCGGCACGGACTTTCTGGATACGACCTACGGCAACGGGACCGGGGAAGGCGGAACCCACGCCCTGCTCCCCTGCTGGAACACGGCGATGAACGTGTGGATATGGAGCAACAAGGCCCGCGTCATGCTTGTGGTGGAAAGCAACGGCCTGTACGGAAACGCCTATCTCGGACAGTTCCGACGTTTTTCGCTGCCGGGGGAAAACCCGTGGCCGTTGGCCTGCCTGACGGACGGCTACACCAACCTGTGGTCATATACGACATGGCACGACACCGCCACCGCCGAACCAGAATACTACAAGTATGATGCTGATATACACAGGCGGAGCCTGCCCTTCGTGCGCCGGGGGTGTTTCCCGCAGAACAAAACGAGCTACCCGTGGAAGCACGGCTGCCACCAGATATGTCGCCCCGACGGGGTCTGGACGACGCATTTCGTCGTGTGCCCCACGGGAAGCCTGATCAAGCGGAGCGAAGGGTACGAAAGCTCCATGCTTCAGGACACGCAGGGCCATGACGTCGTGTTCGACGAGGGCGTCCCGCGCCTGCTGCTGCCCCTGTACATCCTCGTGCTCGACGCGGTGACGAGCCTGGCCGGGTCCTCCGTCGCGGGCGAGCTGTACGGGGTACGCTGGGCGCCCGACAAGCTGGCGGGCACGGAAAGCACGGTGGACGGCTATACGCTGTTCCCGGACGTCAACCGGGTGGAATGGCACAGCTTCATGGCGATGGGAGACGAATGATGGCACAGCCCTGCAAGGTCTACAGCTATACGAACGTGGAAACGGAAAAGGACGTGCTCGCCAACATCGCCTCCGCCGCGCAGGCGGGCGGCTGGACCATCGACAGAAACGCCGCGCAGGCCGACGGCGAACTGTATCTGCACAGCGCGGGCAACGGCGGGCAGCGGCTCTTTTTTTCGCTGAAGCTGGAAAACGCCTACGACGATGAAAGCCGCCATCTGCTTTCCGTGCATGGAAATACCGGATTCGACGCCTCCGCCGCGTGGGACGCGCAGCCGGGCCGGTTCACCTCGAAACTCGCCTGCGGCTATACCTCGTACAAGTCGGGAAAGCCCGTCTGGCTCAAGAACAAGGGGACAAGCACCCTGACCAACACGGGCTGGTGGGTCGTGCCGCCCGTTGCGGAACAAATCGTGCTGGTCTGCCCCACGTTCGTCCTGACGGCGATCCGGGTGGTCGCCACGCTTTCCAACGGAGAGGACACGCCCTATTCCGGTTGGGTTCCGCTGCTGTTCGGCGCGGCCGACGGCGCGGAGGGCGAAACGGAGCTGAACATGGTCCTGTGGTCGGCGTGGAGCGCCAATTGCGCCTTCGGGCTTATGCTCTCGGCGCTGTACGTGCTGCACGATGGATATTACTCCACGGACTTCACGTATTCGGCCAGCAATTACGGCAACATCGGCGTGCTCTGGAAGGGAAGGAACGTGGAGGGTCTGCCGAAAGAAGGAACCTACGGCTATAAGAACGGCGAATACGCGCCCGTCGTGGTCCGAACCGGGATCGTGCGGCGTCCCGTGGTCGGGAGGATGCCCACATACTATTCGGTGGGGGGCACGGTCGTCGGGCGCGGAACCAAGATAGAATACACGCATAAAGGCTCCGTCTGCCCGTCCGTTCCGGGCTACGACGCCGCGCTTCAGCTCAATCCGGGGACCCTGCGCCACATGCTGATCAAGCCGCTGCTCTACGTCTGCGAGAACAAGGAAACGCGCATCGCGGGCGAACTGCCGTACTGGGCCGTCAACCTGTCCGGCCTGAAGCCCAAGGACCGCATCCGCATCGGAAACCGGGTGTTCATGGTTTTGCCGGACATCTCGGACACCGACGAAATCGGCCTTGCCGTGGAGGTGGAGGCGTGATCGCCTCGCTGCTGTGGCCGCGCCGGGACGGGGTTCCGAGCTGCCTGTACACGCTTCCCGGCAGGGATGCGGCATGGGCGGGGTCCGCTCTCGCGCGCGGGCGGACCGTCCCCCACGAGGCTGTGCCCCTGCCCCTGCCGTCCGGTCGCCGTATGGCCCCGAGCATGGCGGACCTCATTTACGGCCAGCTCCACCTGATCCCCTCTTCTCTGGAGTTCGGTCTGCTCGCGGGCGTGCAGACGCGGGAGGTGACGCTCTGGAACGCGACGTTTGCGCCGGTGGAACTGCTCCGCATTACGGGGACGTCCCCGCAGGGAACGGCGCTTTCCGGGATAGAGGCGGGCACGCTGTCGCCCACGGGCGTCGCCAAGGGGCTGTTGACCATACTGGAATCCGGCCCGGCACAGCAGAATACCATGTACACGTTCGTCACCGATATCGGCGAACAGCACATGACGATCACGGCGTCCCGCGTGCTCCTGTTTCCGTTCTGGCCGGACTGGTCCGGCGGGATCGAGCAGGACTACACGTTCGACACGGTCATCGCCCGGAGCGAAAGCGGCTCCGAGCAGCGGCGTCCGCTGGTGAAGCGTCCCCTGCGGACGCTTCGGGCTTCGGTCTGGGGCGACGGCGTGAACGGCCAGCGCCTGCACAACCTCGTCCGGCAGGGCAAGGATCGGGTGTTCGGCGTGCCCCTGTGGCAGGAGGCGCTGGAGGTCGGGGACATCGACGCGACCCGGCGGGTGCTCATGGTCGAAAGGCCGTTCGGCGACTGCTGGAACCTGACCCGGCTGTGCCGTCTGGTCATGCTGCACGAGCGCCGAAGCGGACTGTTCATGTCGGCGACCCTGAGTTCCCGGAATGCGGAGGCCGGGACGCTGGAGCTCACGGTTTCCGTGCCCGATGCCTTTGCGGCGGGAAGCACGCGGGTCGTCCCTCTGTTTACGGGCATCCTGACCCGCGCCGAGCCGTCGTCCCGGAGTGCGGAAATGGAAACGTGGTCTTTGGAGTTCCGCGAGCTGGCGGGTTCGCAGCCGGAACTCGGCGCGCTGCCGCACGCGCCCGGCGGCGGGCCGTGGGTCTGGACGCACCGGGCCGACTGGTCGGACGCCGGAAGCCTCGGCGGCACGTCGGCGCTGGTGCGTACCCTGCGCACCGTGCGGGGCGGGGTCATGGAACTCGGGAGCAGCCGGGCCGTCGCTCCGATCACGCACCGGCAGAGCTATCTGCTCCGGGGGGCGGAGCTGGCGTCCCTGCTGGACCGGGTAACCGCGCTGCGGGGCCGCTGGCGTCCGGTTTACGTGCGCGATCCCCGGCGGGCGTTCCTGCTGACGCGGGAAGCGTTCCGCAACGAGTCGGTGCTGTATGCGCGGGACAACGGCGCGCGGAACGCCTTCGCCCCCGGACAGCGCCTGTGGATCGCCCCGCCGTCCGGGGAGCCGTTTTCCCGTGCGCTGACGGCGGTTGAGGCCGGAGCGCCGGGCGAACTGGCCCTGCGTCTGGGGAGCGTTCTCGACGTCGGCGTACCGGCGGCCTCGTTCGTGGGGCGGGAGTACCTTGCCCGGCTGGATACGGACAACGTGACCATCCGGTATCATACCGCCGGAGTGTCTCGATGCTCCCTGACGTTCTGTACCGTACCGGAGGAGGAAACCTGATGCGTTCCGAATGGCCTCAGCTTGTGGAATTGTATGAAATCATCGCGGACGCCGTGCATACGCTGACCACGGCGCGCGAACCCGTGCAGTGGCGCGGTTCGGAGTGGACGCCCGCCGCCGTCGAGCGCGGGGAGCTGCGCGGGAGCGTGGACGGCAAGGCGGCCACGGTTACGCTGACGGCGTGCATGGACGCCTTGCTGACGCGGTATCTGGCCTCGCTGCCCATCCTGCCTACGCGGATAAACATTTACGAGCACGAACCGGAGAGCGGGGACACGGTGCAGGTGTTCGGGGGCGTGGTGCTGGAGGTGGTGCCGGGCGCGGACGCCACGCAGGTGTCGGTCAACTGCGCGTCCTCAAGCTGCATTCTTGATGCGATGTTGCCCCGGATGATCTACTCGGGGCAGTGCCAGTTCGTGCCGTTCGATTCCGGCTGCGGACTGCTGGCGCAGGACTGGGGCGTCGCGGCCCCCGTGGCCGTGGACGGCTACCGGCTGTCGTCCCCGGCGTTCGCGGCTCATCCGGACGGGTATTTTACGCGCGGGTATGTGGCGGCGGAGGGGGATTTCCGGTTCGTCGTCGCGCACGCCGGGGCGGTGCTGACGCTCCAGTTGCCCTTTGACGGGCGGGTTTCCAACGGCGTTTCCGTCATGGCCTATCCCGGTTGCGACGGTTCGCCCGTCACCTGCCGCGAGCGTTTCGGCAACGGGGCCCGCTTCGGCGGATGCGCCTCCATCCCCAGCCGCAACCCGGCGGTGTGGGGATTCAAATAGAAGCGTGGGGAGGGGGAACCCTTCCGGAGAAGGGCCGCCCTGCCGTCGCCCCCCGTAAGGCTCGAAGTCCTCGACGCCGCGCGGCGGCGTCCCCTTGAGGCTGCCGTCGATGCCCGTAAGGCTACGGCTCGCCTGACGGTCACGGCCTTTGCAAGGCCGTCCTTCGGGACGTTCTCTCCCCCTTCACCCCCTCCCTTTTCGTTCAGCATCATCGAGTCCCCGTTCTTGGTTTTCCTGTGGATAAAAGTGGCCTGAGCGGCATTGAGCCGTGAAATGATGCCGTATTCCCTTTTATTGAGTACGGTTATGTGGCCTTCATATGAGGATGGCATGAGCGATTGTTTTACTCATGATTGTGCATTGTGAGATGCTATTGCGTTGAAAAGCGGGGCTTGAAACGGGCGGGACGGCTGGGACGGAAGACGCTGCGCGGCCCGCGTCGGCTCATGAAGCGGTTCCGGCACCCGCAGGCGAAGGTTTGGGGGAAAGGAGGGGCCGGAGGAGGGACATCCCCTTTCCGAACGTTTTCCCCCGGTTTTCTTACAAAGGAACGTGTATGAACTATTTTGACGATCCCCATGCGTGGGAGGCGTTTCGGGCCGAGGCCGAGTCGTGGATCGGCACCCCGTACCGCCATTTGCAGCGCTGCAAGGGACGCGGCGCCGACTGTACGCTGTTCATCGGACAGACCCTGCTCGACGTCGGGGTGCTGACGCGCCTCGAATACGGCTACTATCCCCGCGACTGGCACGAGCATACGGACGAGGAATACGTGCTGGAGGCCAGCCGCCTCCACATCCGCGACCACCTGCGGGACGGCCTGCGGATCATCAGCCTGCCGCCGGAGACGCCGCTGCTGCGCGGGGACTGGCTGGCCTTCTCCACGACGGAGCGCCGCGTCACCAATCACTGCGGGCTGGTGTGGCCCGAGGCGGAGCGGGAAGGGTACCGCATGCTTCACGCCATCAACGGACGGGGCGTGTCCTTCGCTCCATTGGGCGGCTGGTGGCTGCGGCGTCTGACCCGGCATTTCCGCATCGTCACGGACGGGGAGGCCGCATGGGCGTAAGTCTGGTTCTCACCGCCCTCACCATCGGCGCGGCCGTGGCGACCACGTTGTTCGCCAGAGGGCCGCGCGGTTCGCAGGGCTCGGACATGGCCCCCGCCAACCTCGACGCCTTCAAGCTGACCACCGCCGAAGAGGGGACGGTCATCCCCCGCGTCTTCGGAACCGTGCGCCTGCCGGGAAACCTGCTGTACTACGGCGGCCTCACCAGCGTTCCGGAGTACGAGGAGACGCGCACGGGCGGCAAGGGCGGCAAGAAAAAGCAGAAGGTCCTGCAAGGCTATCATTATTACATGGACGTCTGGCAGGGCATCGGCATGGGGCCGCTGGAGCTTGTCGGCGCGTATCAGGACGACCGGCTGCTGACGGAGGAGGACGGGGCCATATCCTGCGCGGAACAGCGCTGGAACAACGGTACGGAGACGTTCTATCCCCAGCAGGCGGGCATCTACGCCAGCCGCCTGCCCGGCGTCGCACACCTCTGGCTCCGGCAGTTCTCTCTGGGCTTCAACGTGTCGATGCTGCCGACCCTGCATTATGTGGTGCGTTTCTGCGGGAACATCCCGCTGGAACACGCCCTGTTGCCCAACGGCGTGAACCCGGCGGCGATCATTCTGCAACTGCTGCTCGACGCGGGCGCGTCGTGGGCGGGCATCGACAAGCCGAGCTTTTCCGCCGCCGCCCTGTTCTGGAAGAACAAGGGATACGGCCTGAACATCGTGTTTTCGAGCCAGAAACCGGTACGCGAGCACATCATGCAGGTACTCGGCACGGTGGGCGGCTGGCTGATCGAGCGCGCCGACGGCACCTTGTCCCTGCGCGCCCCCGATCCCGATGTGGAACCCGCCGCCGTACTCACGGAAGGCGACTTCCTCGAAGGTTCCTTTTCCTTCAAGCGGGCGTCGTGGGATACCACATGGAACGATCTGACCGGCAAGTTTACCGATGCGTCACAGGATTTTTCCGAGCGCGCCGTCACCGCCTGCAACGCGGCCTCCATCCGGCTTCTCGGATTGCGGCGCAAGAAAAGCGTGGACCTGACCGCGTTTACCGACCGGGGCGCGGCGCAGCGGCGCATTGAGGAACTGCGGGACGTAGAATCCTACCCGGCGGCTTCGTTTTCGTTCGAGGTTTCGCGGGATCACGCCGCCATCGAGCAGGGGCAGATTCTGGAGATCACCCACGCCCGGTTCGGGATTTCCGGGGCGCGGGTGCGCGTGCTGGAGGTCGTGCGCGGCGGGCTGGGGGAGAACCGTATTTCCGTTCAGGCGAAGCAGGTGGTGGAGCGGCTTTCCGGGACCTTCGTGCCGCCCGGCGAAACGTTGCCCGATCCGCTGGTTCCGCCGGAGACCGTCTATCCGCCGGTGAACGGCATCCCGGCGTGGACGCCCCCGGACTTCACGCCGGTGCCGCTGCGCCATGTGCGGCTGTTCGAACTGCCCCGGAACCCCGTCAGCGGCACGGAACCCACGGTGCTGGTGCTGGCGGCGCGGGAACGGCTCACTGAAGACGGCCTGCTGGTGGAGCGTTCCGGGTCGAATGCCGATTACGTTCCGGCGGCGTCGCTGACGGCCCCGTGGGCGCAGTACGGGACGCTGGCGGAGGCGTACCCGGAGAACACGCTGGCGCTCGACGACACGCGCGGCATCGCATACCGGCCCTACAAGGAGGACCCGGCGTTCGGCCCGGTCAGCCGGGCGGCTCTGTTCGAGGCCCGGCGCATGGCGCTCATCGACGACGAACTGGTGCTGTTCCAGACGGTGGTGCTCGAAGGCGATTCGCTGGTGCGACTGTCCGGCATCGTACGCGGGTACATGAACACGCCCGTGCGGGCGCATGCGTCCGGCGCGGACATCTGGCTGTTCCGGCTTCCCGGCGAGGACAACACGATGCAGGGGCTTTCCGTGGGCGCGCACAGGGTGAAGCTGCGGCCCTCTTCGGGCAATGAGGTGCTCGGTGCGGATCGCGTCAGCTCGATGGCTCTTTCCGTGACCGGCAGGGCGGCGGTCCCGTGGCCCGTGGCCGGCTTGCGGGCCGTCCGGGCCGGGGAGGCGGTGACGGTGAGCTGGAGCCCCGTGGACAGCGCCCTCGGCGGTGCGGGCGTGCGCCCCGAAACCGAAAACGAACCGGTGCCCGCGGCTTTTTCCGGCGACTTTGTTCTGAGCGTGGGCAGCAGCGAACATGTCGTGGACGGCACGTCCTGTACGCTGACGCTGTCCGGCTCGTTTACGGCGTCCGTGGCGGCGCGCCAGCTCGGTTACCGCTCGTCCGCGATAAGCGTGCGGGTAGGTTCCGACGACGGAGAATATGTGGCCTGACGGTCCGTTTCCCGCACCAAGCGGACTTCAACGAATAAGGAGAGAATATGGCGAGATTGACCCCGACGGGGCTTGAGACGATCACCTATGGACAGCAGGGCTGGAACGCCGTCATTACGGCGAACATGCAGCGCCTGAACACATGGCTGGGGAAGCTGCTCCCGCTGATGGACACCCGTACGCGGGTGACCGGGGATGTGCCGGTCTGGAACGCCTCATCCGGCGTTTGGGAGGCTTCCGCCGTCGTGCGCGACCTTCAGGACGAGCTGGAGGCCCTCAGGGCCCGCGTCGCCGTGCTGGAGGCGGTCGGGACGCAGGGAGAGGCATCGTAACGGGCGTACCGATTGGAAGGGAAGAAACTTTCTGAAGAAGGGCGGCCCCGTGTTTCCTCTTCCCCTCCCCACACCTGCCGGTGCGGCTCGCGTCCCCCCGTCCTCTTCAACGGCTTTTGAGTCTATCGAATTCCTGTTCGGAGGGAGGGGGGCGGATGAAGGAGGCGGCGCTGTTCCCGCCGTTGAGAGAGGAAAACGGGGAAGGAGCGTTGTGCAGAAGCATGCGTCCGGGATGCCGGAGGCTTGTACCTCAGAAGGCGGGAGGAACGTGTTTCGGCAAGGCCCGCAGGAGAGGAAGGGCGAGAGCCGGGTGAGGAAAGGTGAAGCCGGACAAGAAAGGCGCTTGAAGAGAGGCGGAAATCAAAAACGGCCTTCCCCGCGTGAGCATTCGGGGAAGGCCGTATTCTCCGTCCGTGGGACGGGGAAAGCGGGCGGCGTTATCGGGCGAGGCAGCCCTTCACGGCGCCGAGGGCGGCTTCGAAATCGACGGAGTCGGTGACTTCCTTGACGATCTGTTCGTAGGCGATGACGCCGTTGGCGCAGACGACGAACACGGCGCGGCTGAGGAGACGGAGTTCCTTGATCGCGACGCCGTAGGCGGTGCCGAAGGACAGGTCGCGGTGGTCGGAGAGGGTTTCCACGGCATCCACGCCTGCGGCCCCGCACCAGCGGGTCTGGGCGAAGGGCAGGTCGCAGCTGATGGTCAGGATGCGCACGTCGTCGGAGAGCTTGGCGGCTTCGGTGTTGAAGCGTCGGGTCTGCATGTCGCAAACCGGGGTATCGAGGGAGGGCACCACGCTGAGGACCAGCACCTTGCCCTTGTAGTCGGCCATCGTGCGTTCGGCGAGGTCGTTGGCGAGCACACGGAAATTCGGAGCCGGATCGCCCACGGAAACGCCTTTGCCGAGCAGGGTCAGCGGGTTGCCCTGAAAGGTGATGACGCCGGTACGTTCTTCAAGCATAAGAGCCTCCATTCCCTGAACGGGATTGTTGTTCGATGGTGTTGAAGAACGTTACCGCAAACCTGATATGAAGTAAATAGAAATGATTCCTGATTAGAAGAAAATCAGAGAATCAATCATCCCTTTTCCTTATAAGTCCATCGCAGGGAAACGGCCCGCCAGAGTCGGAAAACCTCACAAAAGGGATTCGATAAACACGAACGTCTTTGAAGGGGAAGGGGGGGGAGGGGAAGGGGAAACGTTCTGAAGAACGTTTCCCCTTCCCAATCGTTGTGTTCCCCTATTCCTTCACACCCCGGCAAGCGGCGACAAAACGCCGTGCCCAGTGCGGGACGGCGGGGGCGAACAGGTGGGTGTAGGCGGCGAAGGTGTTGCGGATCAGCAACCCGTCGCGGCTCCTGAGCGTGTCCGGCCCTTCCGCCGCCAGCCCTTTGGCGCGATGCCCCGGACCGGACATGCCCACACCGGGCGACAGCCGCAGCGTCGGAGCAAGGTCCCCGAGCGCAACACAGCGCGAATAGTGGAACTCATGCCCCCGCAGGACGGCCCCGACCGGATGGAACGGATTTTCCGCCTCCACGGTGGCCTCCACATAGCCGAGCCCCTGCGGCTGCGGACGGAACTCCGCCCGCGCCGGAAACAGTCCCGCCATCGGATAATCCTTCCCGTCGATACGCAACGCCTCGCACAGGATCATGAACCCGCCGCACTCCGCATAGATGGGCATGTTTCGCATCGAGTAGTCCCGGATTTCCGCCAGATGCGGCGAACCGGAGAGCCGTTCCGGGACCATTTCGGGAAAACCGCCGCCGAGGTACAGCCCGTCGAGCCCGCCGACGGCGGGCCACGGTTCCGGCGAGAGCACGCTCAGCTCCACAAGCCGCGCCCCGGCCCGGCGCAGCGCCTCGAAATTCTCCTCATAGTAGAACCATAACGCCGCGTCCCGCACATATCCGATGGTCACGGGCCGTTCAGCGGAAACGCCGGAGACGAGCCCGCCCGTTTCCGGGGCCGATGCGGCGGAGATTACGGAGTCGGGCTGCGCGCACCGTTCGGTGTCCGTGAGCGTTTCGGAAAGGGGTGCGGTGCCGAGGGAACGGGGAGAGGCCTCTTCCCAAAACGCATCCGTACAGGCCAGTTCGGGAGCGGACCGGGCGATGCGCTGGACGGCTTCAATGTCGAGGTGGTTTTCCACCAGCGCGGCAAGGCCGTCGAGGGCCGCAAGCAGTTCGCTCCGGCCCGGCGCGTCCGGGGATTCGTCGTGCATGGAGACGAGCCCCATGTGCCGTTCGGGGATGGGGTTCTCCGCAAGGCGCGGGATTTCCCCGAGTACGGGAATGCCGGTGTAGGTCTCGATGCTCCGGCGGATGAGGTCCGCATGCCGTGAGGAGGCCACCCGGTTGAGGATGACGCCTGCGAGCTTGACGGGTTCGAAGTTCGCCAGACCGGCGACGACCGCGGCGGCGGTGCGGGTCATCTTGGTGACGGTGAGCGTGAGCAGGACGGGGGCGTCGAGGGCGCGCGCGAGGGTCGCCGTGGAACAGCTTCCTTCGAGGTCGCGTCCGTCGTACAGGCCCCGGTTTCCTTCGATGATCGCGAGGTCGGCGTCGTCGAACGAGGCGCGGAACAGGGCCCGCAACCGGTCGTCGGACAGGAAATAGGGATCAAGGTTGGTCGGCGTGCGGCCCGAGGCGAGGCTGAGCCATGCGGCGTCGATGTAGTCCGGCCCTTTCTTGCAGGGCTTCACGCGCAGGCCGCGAAGCGTCAGGGTGCGGGCGAGGCCGAGCGAAACGAGCGTTTTGCCGCCGCCCCCGGAAAGGCCGGAGACGACGAGGCGGGGGGCCGTGAAAGTCGGTGTGATCATGTGTTGGTCCGGGAGGGCGGGAGTTTGAGGGCGGCCCGCGCCTCGTCAAGGTTGGCGGCGGCTGCGGGCAGGGCGTAGCCTTGTCCGAACCGTTCCGCGGTGTGGAGACAGTTGGCGTGCGCGGCGACGAGCAGCGCGCCGCAAAGGCACGGGAGCCCCAGAATCAGGAGGAAAAACACGAGAAGCGGAATGTCCGTGCCGGGAAAGGGGGCGAGGAGGATTTCCCGGACATCCGGAAGCAGCAGAAGCACGGAAGGAAGCAGTACGAAATCGATCAGGGGCGTCAGCGCGGTGAGGAACTGCCGGGTGTTGCCCCGCCCGAGCCAAACGAAACCGAAGGAACGGAGCGTTTCCCCGCCGAACCCGCGGTACCCCGTCGCTTCCTTGCCCGTGTAGGGATGCCGCAGGGTGATGATGTTATCGGTCATCGGAACTTCCCGGAAGATTGAGCGCGTTCCGGGCCTCCTTTTCGTGGATGCCGGGGAGGATTTCGTAGCCTTCGTCCAGCAGCCTGCGGGTGTACCGGCGGTTGCAGAAGAAAGCGATCAATGTGTCCTGAAGCAGCAGCCCCACGAGGCCCAGCGAGGCGATGAAGGCGTGTCCCGAAATCGTGAGGTCGCCTATGGGAAGTTCCGTACCGTCAAGAAGTTCCGAGAACGTGGGGACGCCGAAAAAGAGGCCGAAGGCGATGAGGGTCGCTATCGGAGGGACGGTGCATTCCATGCCTTCGAGGGGGACGCCGCGTTTGAACCAGATGAATCCCAGAGTCCGAAAGCTGTCCCAGCTGAACCCGTAGTATCCCTTCATTTCCTTGCCCGTGTAGGAATGCCGCAGCAGAACGTAGTTATCGGACATGAAAGTCTCCTTGATGTGGGAACACTCTTCGCGGCCCGCGTAAAGGCGCGCACGGGCGGCGTCGGAGGCGAACGGGATGGTTGTGCGTTTCATCGGGAACGACGGGATGCCCATGTCGTTGTGTTTCATGCGGTCCGGCAGGCTCGTACCCCGGAGAAGAGCCGGGAGAGCGGCTCGTTTTGCGGACGAGGCGGGAACGAGGAGCGCGAAGGAAATGGGCGTGCCGGGCAATCGGATGCCGCGAATGCTGGAGAAGGCCGGAGCGCACCGGAGCCGGGCGAGATTCGCCGCAAGCGTCGCCGCATGGAACGGGCTTTTTCCCGTCGCCGTTTTCCCGTGCGGGGATTGCGGAGCCGGTAGGGGGAGTCCCGTGCCCGCCGAGTCCCGCAGGGGCTTCGCCGGGATGCGGAGGGAACCGGGAAGAGAGGCCGAGACGGGAAGGAAGGGGATATGCCGCCCGCCGTCGCGCGGAAGGGACGGACAGCGCCGGTTCGGGCGTTGCGTCCGTCCGGGCGGATGGAACCGGCGGGGATGCGGCGTCACGGGCGCGTCCTCGGTTCTACTGGTGCACGCCCAGCACGCGTTTGGCCTCGGCGACCTTGTCCGGCGCGTCGTCGAAGACGTAGCCGCGTTCCAGCAGGCGCGTGGTGTAGACGCGGTTGTAGAGAAAGGCCCAAATGATCGCGACGATCCAGAAGGAGGAGGCGCTGAGGAGCAGCACGAGTACTCCGGTGAGGAGATCGCCCCGGAAAATTGCGGGAAAGCCGCTGAAAAAGAGGGTCGTCCAACTGAAGCCGTAAAAGCCGGTCGTGGCGACGCCGGACTGCGTATGTCTGAGTCGAATGGTCTGCGCCATGTTTTCCCCGGAAAAGAAAGGGGGAGGGAATCGCTTCCCTCCCCTGAAATCCGTCCCCGCGCCGGAGCGCGGGGACGGGCGGCGGGGGAAAGCCCCCCGCTGCCGTGTGGACTAGTTTTCGCCTTCGGTACCGGCCTGCTTGCCGGCGCCCTTGAGGCCGTACATGGTCGTGGAGCCGGAAGACCAGTATTCCAGGGCTTCTTCGGACACGAGCACGGACAGGACGTTCTTGACGTCGCGGGTGCTCTTGGCGGGGAAGAGTTCCAGGAAGTCCTTGAAGTAGTACTTGGACTTGGCGCCGGGACGGGCCATCTTGTCCTTGAGGAAGTTGACGACAACGTCCTTGTCTTCGGCGGTGACTTCGGCCGCGGCGGCGGAAGCGTGAGCTTCGGAGCCTTCGTGGATGGCGAGAGCCACTTCGGAGAACTTGAACTGGGTGCTCTGGCGCCAGGTGTAGTACGCCGGATCGCGGAAGTCGTCGATCAGGTGGTGGGTGAACTCAAGGCCGGTCAGTTCAAAGAAGGATTCCCAGCCGATGCGTTCGGCCCAGTCGCCCAGGCGTTCGTACTTGTTGGCGTTTTCAGAGTACACTTCCACGATGTGTTTGATCGTGTCGGTGAGGGTCTTCCAGCGGGGCGGTTCGTTGGGGATGTAGGCCACGACCACCTTGGAGAACTTGGGCATGGAGATACGGTTGGAAACCTTACCACCAACCATCAGGGCCACGCCGTCGCCTTCGCCGTCGGAGATGGGCAGGGCGGGGCACATGGTGTAGCAGTTACCGCAGTACATGCAGCGGTCCTGCTTGATGGCCACGGAGTTCACCTTCTTGCCGTCGTGTTCGGTCTTGATCGGACGCACGGCGGCGGTGGGGCAAGCGGCGACAGCCAGCGGAATTTCGCAGAGCTGGTCAACCCACTGGTCGTCGATCATCGGAGGTTTGCGGTGGATACCCACGATACCGATGTCGGAGCAGTGCACGGCGCCGCACATGTTGATGCAGCAGGCCAGGGAGATGCGCACGGGGGCGGGCAGACGCATGGACTTGAAGTCATCGAACATGGCGTCCATCACGGCCTTCACCGGGCCGGAGGCGTCGGTGGCGGGGGTGTGGCAGTGCACCCAGCCCTGGGTGTGCACCATGTTGGAGATGCCGGCGCCGGTGCCGCCGATGGGGAACTTGTAGGAACCCGCGGCGAACTTGCGGGAAGACAGGTCTTCCTTCAGAGCCTTCAGGGTGGCTTCGTCGGTCACCATGAATTCGATGTTGCTGCGAGTCGTCCAGCGAACGTGACCGCCGCAGTACTTGTCGGCGATGTCGCAGATTTCGCGGATGTGCGTAACGGACATCGTACGGGTGCCGGCGCAGCGCACGGTGTACACCTTATCGCCGGATTCGGCGACGTGGACGAGCACACCGGGTTCCAGAATTTCGTGGTACAGCCATTTGCCAAAGTTCTTCTTGATGACTTCAGGGAAGAACGAATCGTATTTGCGAGGGCCAATATCGGAGATACGGCCTTCCATCGGCTTTTCAGGATTGTAGCCGGAAGAAATGAACGCCATGGTAATTCTCCCTTCTCTTTAGCGTTGATGTCTGGAGCGGTAAGCCGCCAGGTCACGGGTCCAGCCGCCGGGCACTTCCTCTTCCTTGAAGAAGATGTAGGGGTTGGCGCGGGGGGCCTTGACGTGCTGAGCAAGAGCGGGGATTTCGGTCACTTCAAGCAGCTTCTGGAAAGACAGACGCTTCATGGTTTCGCCGAGACGTTCGCGGTTCTTGCCTTCTTCCATCCACCAGTCCCAAATCTTTTCGATGAGGTCTTTGAGTTCGGTGTAGGGAGCTTCAACGGGGATGAAGGGAACGAGCAGGGAGCCCATCTGAGCGCCGTCAACGACCGGGGCCTTGGCGCCGCAGAGGATGGAGGCGCCGCGTTCGTCGCCGATGTGCAGGGCGCGAGGCATGGTGTTGATACAGTGCATGCAGCGCACGCACTCGGCGTTATTGATGAAGAGGCGGTTTCCGTCCCACTTCATGCACTTGGAGGGGCACAGGTTGACGACTTCGGCTTCGATGTCGAACTTGCCCCAGTCACGACCGGAGTGAGCGCCGGCGTTGGGGGCGAATTCGCCGGCAACGTAGGCCTTCACGGCTTCCTGATCGATCTTGATGTCGTCCTTCCAGGTACCCACGACGGCGAAGTCGGAACGGGCCATGGCGGCCACGCAGCCGTTCGGGCAACCGTCGAATTTGAACTTGAACTTGTAGGGGAAGGCCGGGCGGTGCAGCTCGTCCTGGTAGTCCATGGTGAGCTGGTAGCAGGCGTCCTGCGTGTTGTAGCAGGCGTATTCGCAGCGGCTCTGGCCCATGCAGGCGGCGGGGGTACGGAGGTTCGAACCGGAACCGCCGAGGTCGACGTTCATCTTGTGGGTCAGGTCGTGGAAGATTTCTTCCAGCTGCGGGGTCTGCGTACCGATGAGCACGATGTCACCGGTGGAGCCGTGCATGTTGGTCAGACCGGAACCGCGCAGTTCCCAGATGTCGCACAGGCCGCGCAGGAATTCGGTGGAGTAGAATTTGCCGGAAGGCTGGGCCACGCGCACGGTGTGGAAGTGAGCCACGCCGGGGAACATGTCGGGCTGGTCGCAGTAACGACCGATGACGCCGCCGCCGTAACCGAACACGCCCACGATGCCGCCGTGTTTCCAGTGCGTTTCCTTTTCCTTGTAGGAAAGTTCGAGCACGCCGAGCAGGTCGTCGGGAGCGTCAGCGGGAATCTGGAATTCCACGTTGTCGGGGTTGGCCGCTCTGTATTCAGCTTCCTGCTTGATGTCGGACACGAAGCTGGGCCAGGGGCCAGTTTCGAGTTGATCCAACAAGGGAGTTGGATGTTTGATTGCCATTGCCTTACCTCCACTTGGTTTGGTTGGTAACCGCATTGTGGTGCGGCTGAAAGCCGCGGGATATTCTAAGACGGCCGGGCGCGAACGTCCGTGCCTGATCTCAGTTATCTTACTTCTTGTGAAAAATACCATGCCGTTCTTGATCGTGTCAAGGAAGGGCCCGGAAATACGGTGTCATCAAAGGATTTTGTGCACATTTGGCCGCGCGGGGCCGGAAGTTCGCGCAAATGGCGCGTGATTCGGGCATCATAGGGGGTGGAGTGAATTTCCGCACCACTCGAAAAGGGGGTTCCGGGGAGTTGAAAACGGTTGTCCCTTTCCTCTTTTTTCCGTAAAAAGAGAATAAAAAAAGTATGATATATGAACAGATGAAATCCTGTGCAAAGAAGAACAAAAAAGATATAGTGATTTTTTGAACAATCCTGACGTCCAGTAAAGCCGTTCGGCCGTGATTTCGCGATGTTGCCCGATTACGGACCTCGGCGTCCGCGGAAACGCGCGCGGAGGAGCCGGGAAAAGCGGGGAGATTGTCCCAAAAGTGCGGTGCGCCGCCGGGTGAAGGCGGACGCCGGACGCGCGAAAAGACGCCTCGGAAAAGGGGAGGCGGACCGGCGATCAGAAGGTGTTTTCGGCGACCATCTTGGGGAGGCAGGCGACGCTTGCCTCGGTGTGCCTGTCGCGGACCTTGTGCAGGGCGTTGACGGCGTCCCGATAGCGGGTGAAGGGCCCCTGGCCGACGAAGTAGTGCTTGCGGCCGTTGGGAAGGGTTTCCGAGAGGAGCCTGAGCTCGCTGGCCCGGTAGCGGGAAGGATGTCTGGCGTGCTTGGAGGAGCGGTCGGACGTGAGCGCGTGGAGTTTGTTCCGGGCGTCCTTGAGCGTTCTGGCGTCGGCCAGCCGCAGATAAAACGCGCTGCCCTTGTGGATCGGGACCCCGCGTCTGTCCGAAACGACTTCCACCTGCACGGAGGCCACGCCGCGCCGGATCATGTTCAGCTTGCTGGCGGCGGCCCGGGAAACGTCGAGGATGAGCTTTTTCTTGCCCGGCCCCCGGTCGTTGATGCGGACGAGCAGATGGCGCCCGTTGGAGAGGTTGGTCACGCGGACCACGGTTCCCAGGGGAAGGGAGCGGTGCGCCGCCGTGAGTTCGTGTTTGTTGTAGCGTTCCCCGTTGGCCGTTTTCTTGCCGTGGAATGAGTCGCTGTAGAAGGTGGCTCCCCCGGTGTAGACCTCGAACATGGGGCCCGGCGATCGGCCTTCCGCCTGCGGGACGGCGGCCAGATAGAAGGGAAGAGCCAAAAGCAGCAGGGTTATGGCTCGTTGAAGCATGCGTATCCTTGGCGCTGCGGCCCTCGAAAGACGGCGGGTCTCCGAACGCAACCGGAGAAGGGAGGGCCTTGGTTTACCTCATGATGGAATATGGTATTCTCTTCTTTTTCGCCCAGAGAGGGGATTCTGTCAACCCCGCCCCTCCCGACTGGCCGGAAGCGTTCCCGGAAGCGGGTTTCGGGCCGTTTTTCCGGGTCCGGGAGGCGGGGCGGGCCTTGACCTGCGGCGGAACCGGATCGTATTGTCTTTTCGGCCCTTTTCGGAGGGATTTCACCCGTCGCCGCCCGCCGGAGGATTGCTTCCGCGCGGACGCGCCGGACAACGGCTTACCGGGAAGAACTATGCTTGCGATACTCGACTACAAGGCGGGGAACCAGACCAGCGTGCGCCGCGCGCTCGATCATCTGGGCATTCCCTGCGCCATCACCGCCGACCCCGCCGTCGTGGACGGGGCCGCCGGCGTGATTTTCCCCGGCGTGGGCGCGGCCGGACAGGCCATGCGCCACCTTCAGGATTCCGGCCTCGACGCGGTGTTGCGGAACGTCGTGTCCTCGGGACGCCCCCTGCTCGGCATCTGTCTGGGCTGTCAGATCATGGTGGAACGCAGCGAGGAGAACGACACGCGGACCCTCGGCCTCGTGGAAGGCCGCTGCGTGCGTTTCGACGAACGGCTGGAAGAGGGCGGCGCGCCCATCCGCATCCCCCACATGGGCTGGAACACCCTTTCCCGCAAGCAGGAGAGCCCGATTCTGAAGGACATCCCCGAGAGCGCGGCCTTCTATTTCGTACACAGCTATTACGTGGAGACGGCCCCGGAAAAGGTCATCGCCACCAGCGCCTACGGGACGGAATTCTGCGCCGTGTACGGGCAGGACGGCCTGTGGGCCATCCAGTTCCACCCCGAGAAGAGCGGCAGGCCGGGCCTGAAAATCCTTTCCAATTTTTATGAATGGTGCATGACGCGCCATGCGGGAGGCCGGGCATGCTGACGAAACGGGTGATCCCCTGCCTCGACGTGAGGAACGGGCGGCTGACCAAGGGCGTGAAGTTCAAGGGCAACGAGGACATCGGCGATCCGGTGGAAACCGCGCGCCGGTATTACGAGGCGGGCGCGGACGAGATCGTCTTTTACGACATCACGGCTTCCGCCGAGGCGCGGGGCATCTTCCTCGACGTGGTGGAAAAGGTGGCCTCGGAAATCTTCATTCCCTTCTCCGTGGGCGGCGGCATCGCCACCGTGCGGGACATGCGCGCCGTGCTGCTCGCGGGCGCGGAAAAGATTTCCGTGAACTCGGCGGCGGTGAAGCATCCCGAGATCATTGCGCAGGGCGCGGACGCCTTCGGTTCGCAGGCCATCGTGGTGGGCATGGACGTGAAGCGGGTTCCGGCCACGCCGGAAATCCCCTCCGGCTACGAAATCGTCATCCACGGCGGGCGCAAGGCTATGGGCCTCGACGCCGTTGCGTGGGCGAAGCGCTGCGAGGAACTCGGCGCGGGCGAGCTGTGCGTCAACTCCATCGATGCGGACGGCACCAAGGACGGCTACGAACTGAACCTGACCCGTCTCATCTGCGACGCCGTGCGTATCCCCGTCATCGCCTCCGGCGGCGCGGGCGGCCCGCAGCACATGGCGGACGCCGTGACCGAAGGCCGGGCCTCGGCCGCGCTCATCGCCTCCATCGTGCATTACGGCGAATACACCATCGAACAGCTCAAGCGATATATGGCGGAGCGCGGCGTGCCCGTCCGCCTGACGTGGTAGGCATGACGACCAGACTTGTCCGCCGCGACCTGCTGGACCTGGAGCAGCGGCTCCGGGACAGCCTGTACCGCGTGCTTCCCTTTGAGGCGCACGCCGTCTATTTCCCCCGTCAGACCCGTTCTTCGGAACCGGAATGGCTGCCGGACGAGGGCAAGCTGCTGCTGCCCCTCGTCCGGCAGGGGGAACTGCTCGGCGTGTTCATGGCCCGCGTGCCCGATGCGGAACGGGTGGCGGCCCTGCTGCCGTCCCTGCCCGGCATCGTGGGCCTGTGTCTCGACAATCTCGAACTGTACAAGGCCGGACGGCTCGATCCCCGGTCCGGCCTCGCCACCCGCGAAGTGCTGCTGGAGCGTCTGGCTTCGGAAACCGAAGGCATACAGGCCGCCTTCGCCCGCGATTTCGGGCAGGAGGGCAGCGACGCCAGCACCCGCAGCGGCACGCTCGGCATCGTCGTCATCCGCTTCGACGGCGTGCGCGAACTGGCGAAGACCATCAGCTACGGGTTCGCCGACAGGCTGGTGGAGAAGCTGGTGGACGCCTTTTCCGGGGAACTGCCGGAACAGGCCCTCGGCGCGCGCATTGCGGACCGGGCCTTCGCGGCGCTGCTGCCCGAGGCCACCCGGCCCCAGTGCGAGAGCCTCGCCGCCGCCATCCTGCGGGCGATGGAGCAGGTGCGCCTGCCCGATCCCCTGACGGGACGGCAGCTCGGCGTGCAGCCGCACGCGGGGTACGCCCTCTACCCGCAGGACATGGACGGCACCCGTCAGCGCGGTTCGGACGAGCAGGGGCGCATCCTGCTGCACAAGGCCGAACTCGCCGCCGAGGTGGCCCGCACGCGCGGCCCCGGCGGTCTTCAGACGGGCCGGGTCATGGGCTACGGCAGGCTGCTTCTGGAAGGCGGGCACATCCGGCAGGTGATGCCGCTGTCCCGCGTGCTGACCTCGCTCGGCAGGAGCGTGGGCGCGCGCGAAGGCCAGCACTTTTCGGTGTGGTCGGTGAATTACGCGGTGAAGGGCGACGAATCGGAAGCCCTGCAACCCCTGTACAAAGGGGAAATCGTGCTCCTCGAAGTGCGGGAGTCCGAATCCGTGGCCGAAATCCTGCACCTCGGCGATCCGGCATGGCCCCTCGAACCGGACGACGCCCTGACCCTGCTTCAGGACGAGCAGCGTCTGAGCGTGACCGCCGCGCCCGAAGGACAGGACGACGGCGTGTTCCACCGCCCCGATCCCCTGACCGGGCTCCTGCGGCACGGCGACTTTCTGGCGCATCTGGCGCGGGCGTGCAGCGAGTGCGAGCGGTTTTCGCTGGCCCTGCTGCACGTGGACCTGACGCGAGGCGAGGGCGACGCCGCCATGCAGCCCATGACGCAGCCCGAGCACATCATGGCGCGGGTGGCGGAGCTGTGCCGTTCGGCCTGCGACAAGAAGGTGCTCGGCGGGCGTTTCGGCCTCAACAGCCTGATCTTTTTCCATCCCGATCTTGAAGCGGAGCCGCTCCGCAAGCTCTACGAAACCCTGAGCGCGGACATCGCCTCGCGTCTGGACGTCCGTACGGGAGTCGGCCTCGCCTGCTGGCCGTTCCTCGACTTCCGGCCTTCGGACATGCTGGAGTGCGCGCGCAAGGCGCTGGAGTACGCGCTTCTGCTGCCCGCCCCGCGCATCGGGGCGTTCGGTTCGCTGGCCCTGAACATCAGCGCGGACAAGCGGCACTGCCGGGGCGACATCTTCGGGGCCATCGAGGAATACAAGCTGGCCCTGCTGGCGGACGAGGACAACGTGTTGGCGTGGAACTCCCTCGGGGTGTGTCTCGCCACGCTCGGGCGGCATGCCGAGGCCCGGCGCTTTTTCGAGGAGGCGTTGCAGCGTACGCCGGATGATCCCGCGCTGGCCTACAATCTCGGGGCGGTCTGCCAGAGCCTGCACGACAACGAGGCCGCCGCGGAGCATTTCCGCAACTGCATCCGCCTCTCGCCGTCGCATCTCTACGCCCTGATCCGTCTCGGGCAGCTCAACGAGGCTGAGGACCGTCTGGAGGAGGCCCGCGAACGGTTTGAGGCCGCTGCGGCGCTCGACACCGGGAGCCCGCTTCCCTACCGGCATTTGGCCCGGTTGGCCCTGCGGCTCGGCAAGGCGGACAAGGCCCGCGAGCATCTGCATCAGGCTCTGCTCCGCAATCCGCGCGACGTGGCGGCGCTCAGCCTCATGGCGACCCTTTACCTCGATGGCGGCGAAGACCCCGAACTGGCGGAGTCGCTGGCCCGGCAGAGCGTCGCCCTCCGGCCCGGACACAAGAACGGCTGGCTGGCCCTTTCCCGCGCCCTTGAGGTGCAGGGGCGTCTGGCGGACGCGCGGGAAGCCCTGCTGAAGGCCGGGGAGCTGTAAGAGGAAGGATTACGGGACTTGGAGGGGGAGGAGGGGCCTTTCTTCAGAAAGGCCCCTCCTC
>CABKMN010000027.1 GCA_902373525.1 uncultured Bilophila sp.
GGGGAGGACTTTCTGAAGAAAGTCCTCCCCGCCCCCTCCAATCTTTACAAGCCCAGCCGTTCCTTCCACCTCGGCAGTTCGGGATCGAGGGCGAGGTAGTTGGGGGGCAGATCGGGGGCCTTGGGGGCCGCGAGAGCCGCGGCGACGTCCTCGGCGGTGCGGACGTTGACTACGCCGGGAAGGCCCTGCAAGGGGCAGAGGTCCACGTCGTCCTCGGCGGCCTGCACCAGCACGGGCAGCTTGCGGAAGGCCGCCTCCAGCGCGACGGTGGTGGAGTTCGAGGCCCAGACCACGGTGCCGGGCGTGAGGAAATTGCCGATGGGGCCGTCCACCACGCGGGGCGGTTCGGCGGTCCCATAGAGGTTCTTGAGCCGTTCCACCACGGGCAGATAGGGATGCGGCTTCACGACGACTTCCCACCCGTCCAGAACCCCGGCCTTGGCCGAAGCCGCGAGGGTGGCGAGATGCGCGTCGGTTTCGTCCGCAAAGAAACTGGTCACGATGAGCAGGCGCGTGGGCTTCGCGGGCGCTTCGGGAGCGGCCTCGCCGGGTTTGGGCGCGAGATAGAGATAGCGCAGGGCCTCCACCAGCGCGGTGCGGTCCTTGGGCATGTGCCCGACGAGCATGGCGTCCTGCGCGCCGGTGCCGTTGCACAGCCACAGTTCGGGCATGGCCCGGCGGCAGGCGGGGTCGTTGATCATCCGGGGATCGTCGAAATACCGGAAGTCCGTGGGCCGCACCGTGGAGTGCTGCGCCCCGTAGACCGGCCCGGCGTCCGCGTCGTGCATGGACTGGCAGAGCATGCGCTCCCACGGGCAGTTTTCCTGCGGGAAGGTCGTCCAGTCCTGCGGCCCGGCCCATTCGGCGTAGCGGCGGAAGGCTTCGCGCATCAGACAGCGTTCCAGCGCCCGCCAGCCGCGTGTGGAGTCGGCCCAGTTGTCCTTGAGCACCGGCCAGAGGTCCATCCGCGAGCCGGGGAAGCGGAACAGGTCCCGGACCTGCGGCTCCACGGCCCGGCTGGACAGGAGGAGCTTGCCGAAGCGGACGAGGCTTTTCCAGATGTCGCCGTTGGTCAGGAATTCTTCAAGAAAGTGGAACGATGCGCCGTCCCGCCCGTTTTCGCGGAACCGGTCGCGCAGCCTGACGGCGTCCGGGAAGGAGCATTGCGGAGCCGGGAAGTAGAGGAACACCCAGTTGACGCGGTTGGGCCCGCCTTCCGAGGGGGCCAGCGCGTCGTGCAGCTTTTCCCAGTAGCGCGAGCGGAACCGCCCGTTCTTGGCGGCGGTCATGTCGATGTTGGGGAAGTAGGTCACGATACTCGCGGGCTTCATGCCTTCGGGCAGAAGGGGGCGGGCGAGCCGCGTACGGGGAAGGCGGCGGCGCACGATCCACAGCCATGCGGGGAAGCGCACCAGCGCCTTTACCGGGGCGGGCAGGCCGTAATAGTACGCCTTGAGCCTGGCCTTCAGACCCTCGGGCCTGGTTTCCTCGGGGCCGGGGATGTCCTTCATGGCGAACGTGCGGCCCGTCTCCCGGCAGAAACGGGACAGCACGTCCCGCATCCACGGATCGGTCCCGGTTGGCGCGTAGACGCGCAGGTCGGTGACGCCCCTTTCGTCCATGAGCTGTTCGAGCGCCCGGAGTTTCAGGGCCGGGAAAAGGTTGTGCGTCACCTTGGGATGCTTTTCCACCAGCGTGGAGCACCACCACATGGACAGGTTGTCCCCGGCGCGGAGGTGCTCTTCCAGCATGGAACCCTGCACCCGCACGCAGCCGGTTTCGTAGGTCCACGCCGCCAGCTCGTCGCGGATGGGGAGCAGCCGTTTGTTCAGCTCCACCGGAATGGAAATCCGTCCGTCGGGGACGCTGCCCTTGTCCCATACCGCCACCAGCGCGTCGGACGGCGCGTCGTTCGGCAGTTCCGCCTTGTTCAGCAGGATCAGTGTAGTCATAGGAAATCCTTTTTGGAGGGAAATCTCGGGAGTTGGGGAGAGGCGGAACGAGCCGCCTTTTCCTCGAAAACCGTCACATTCCGCCTCGAAGCGTTTGGAGAGGAAGGCGACGGAGTGCTAAAGAAAAAGCCGGGAAACATTTTCATACAAAGCGGGCCTTGTGTCCACAGGAACAATCGGGGACGTTCCGGCGGGGGAAAGAGGAAAAAGGCGAAGGCAACCCACTCTATTGCGGGCCTATTCATTGCCCATCGTTCGTTATATTGGTGGAAAAGCAGAGATATGCTTACGACAACGCGTTGGAGAAACAAAAAGGGGCCACATGAAAACATGTGGCCCTGGCACATACATTTCGGAGTGCTACGGCGCATTCGCTGGGAAAATCGGCAAGGAACGGGGGAATTACTCTCTCTCTCTCTCTCTCTTTAGTGGAACGAAATCACCGAAATCCGGGGGATGGCCGATGTGCGCATAGTGGTCCCAGATGAGCCAGTATCGGGCGGGATGTCCCAAAATACGAGGATCGGGTTCGGGCCATTTGCCGGCCTCCGCTAGATCTTCCCGAATAAAGAATGCATTCGTGCCCGTGAGATTCGTGGAGACCAACCGATATCCTTTTGCGACCGCGACATTGTTGAGGGCGAGGAGATTGCTGCCCATATAGTCTGTGCCTTTCCATGGACGACTTGTTTGATATACTTGCTGGCGCGGAACGGAGGAAGGCCATTTGCCATTATATTCTATACAAATGACTTTGGGAAGGATATCCAGGGATTCAAAAATGTAGATATCATTCCCGTCGATATCGATGGACAGAAAGTCGAGAGCATCGGAATGGAGTCCCAGTCTTTCCAGTATGCTATTGATATTGTCTCTGGTGACAAAACCAATGCCGACCTTCAATGTCTGTTCCTCTATCAGACGGCAAAAGGTTTTTGTAATGGGAGCCTGTTGATTGGGGTTGCCTTCAATCCACGCTCCGCGCCATCCCTTATGCAGTAACCATAGCGAGTTGCACTCGAGTCCGTTTTCTACGCCGATTTCGCAAAACGTTCCCGCCGTAATCCCTAATCTGGAGAATATCTCTTCCAGGATGCCGTCCTCATCGGCTTGAGAGTACACCTTGAAGCCGAACGGCTCCAATCGAGTGGCATCATTGCGAATGGGGGACAATAACCGCTCGATTTCCTGTCTGGCGAGATAGCCTGCCGTGCGCTGTTCTTGGGCTAGAAGAGCGCGAACGACCGCACCCCAGTTCATTTCTTCCATGTTTCCTCCACAGTACCGTAAGATTGATAAGACTTTTCCTCTACGATGGCACTTCCGAGCAAGATGTTGATGGCTTTTTTGATGGCGGCGCGTTCGTCGTTGCCGAAATAGACGCTTCGCGCCAGACGGACGAAATGGTCGTCAAAGCATTGGCGACGCTCGCATTCTCTTTTTCCGTCTTCGATTTCCCAAAGTTCGCTATTGATCTCTTTGAGTTCAGCAATAAGGGAAGGCAGGGAATCGGGAAACCTGGTGAGGTCTCCCACTACGTTTTCGATGGCTTCAAGTTCATACTGCACATGAGCGCGTTTTTTCTCATCGTGAAGCCTCTCGGCTTTGATCTGAAGAATGGTCAGCTTGTCGAACACCTCTCCCCAGGCCACGGGAAGCAGCGGCACGGAAGGATAAGCCATTATGAGAATCTCCTCTCTTTTTGCATAAGCGTATTTCGACGCATATCCGCTTCGAGCATCATCCGGCAGATTTCCGGAAGAAATGTTTTTGCCTTCCATCCGAGGATTCTGTACGCCTTTTCGGCGTCTCCGACGAGCATATCGACTTCGGTAGGACGATAAAAACTGGGATTGACGCGAACTCTAATGTTCGACGTACCGCGTTCGATTCCGACTTCATCGACGCCTTTCCCGCGCCATTCCAAATCCACTCCGACGGCTTTGGCGGTTAGTTCGACAAAATCGCGAATGCTCTTGGTTTCTCCCGTCGCAAGGACGAAGTTGTCGGGCGTCGGCGTCTGAAGCATGCGCCACATGCCTTCGACGTATTCCGGCGCATAGCCCCAGTCCCGTTTCGCATCAAGGTTTCCGAGTTCCACATATTCCTGCTGACCGAGGCTGATTTTGGCAAAGGCATCCGTAATTTTTCTGGTGACGAACTCTATGCCCCGCAGCGGGGATTCGTGGTTGAACAAGATGCCGCTGCACGCGAACATATCGTAGCTTTCCCGATAATTCATAGTAATCCAATGTGCGTAGAGCTTGGCGACGCCGTAAGGACTGCGGGGATAGAACGGCGTGTTTTCCGTTTGCGGAACTTCCTGGACCTTGCCGAAAAGTTCCGAGGTGCTTGCCTGATAAAAGCGTATGCGGGGATTGACCGTTCGGATCGCTTCCAACATCCGAAGTGCGCCCAACGCCGTTATTTGCGCGGTCATCTCCGGCTGGGCGAAGGATACAGCGACGAAGCTCTGCGCCGCGAGATTGTAGACCTCGTCGGGTTCCGTCTTTTCGAGGGTACGTATGCAGCATCCCAAATCGGTCAAATCGCATTCCACCAGATGAAAGTGGGGTGCGGCGTAAATGCCCAGCTCCCGAATACGCCACGAGTTGTCGGTGCTGGTTCTCCTGTGGGTGCCGTAGACTTCATAGCCCTTTTCAAGCAGGAGCTTGGCGAGATAGGCCCCGTCCTGTCCGGTGAGTCCCGTAATGAGCGCGCGTTTTTTCTTTTCCATTCTTGATTCCTTTTGGCGTGCCGAGATGTGATTGTCTTTCAAGAATCCTTCGGCGTTTTCGGTAGCGATTACGCACGATTTACGAACGGACAAATGCACGGAACTGAGACTGTTGCGGCAGGCCGGTCTTATTTGATGCATTGCATCTCGATATTGATTTGGGAACAGACGTTGTTCTGCGTCCGTACCATATCCATAATCTGCTCGGCCGTCGCCCGTTTTTCCCGAAGCATGGAAAGGTAACGTTCCTCAAGAACATACTGATGTGAAAGGATTTTCAAGTTAACGTCGAGATAGATGCCGAGCGGCGTGTTGGCCCACCCTCGGTCGATGCATTGCTGGTTGAATTCCTTGTCGAACATTTGCAGCCCCTCAACGAGAATGGGCCGTACATGCGTGGGGTCCGTCAAAAAGTGATCATGGCGTGGGTGCGGCACGCGGATATGTATCAGGGCTCCATTGCGGCATACGCGGTACAGCTCCCGAATGATGCCGAGGTAGAGGTTTCGGGTTTCCCCTATATGCTCAAGAACGTGATTGAGCATTACTTCCTCAACGCTGTCGTCCTCCCAAGGCCAGGGCAATTGTTCCAAATCGACTACCATGTCGGGATGGCAATGAGGTTCGATGTCGACGTTCAGCCAGCCCTCAAGCCGCTTGTTCCCACATCCGAGGTGCAGGCGGATGCTCTCTCTCTCTCTCTCTCATTTTATGTGCCTCTCTTTAGTCCACGGTTATTTTAGCGAATCCGGCGAGCTCCGTTTCCTTCTCGTTCGGGGTTCCGATGAGCAGGAGGCGGGAGCCGTCGCCCTTCAGGGCGGGCTGGCCCCAGAACGTATAGCCGGAGTTCATGATTTCCCGGCACAGAGGACCGGCCTTTTCCCGTTCCTCGGCGGAAACGAGCAGGACGGGGCGGCAGCGTTTCAACGTTTCGAGACAGCCTTGCAGAACGGAGAGCGAAGGCAGCGGAGGCTGTACGATCAGCATATGACAGTCCCGCAGACTCAAGGCGTCCACGCTCTGTATGGGGACGCTTCGTTTTCCGGTGGTGTTGCCCCACGAGAGAGGGTCCGTTTCCGACCACGGGTCGATTTCGGGGATTTCGGCCTGTTTGGCTCCCGAGAGCGGAACCGTCGTATGAAACTCCGCGTTGGGATAGCCCGCCAGAGCTCCGAAAACCAGACGGGCGCGCAAACGCCGGGGCTCGAAGACATGTAGCGTCCCGCAAGCTCCCACCGTTTCCAAAAGATGCCGACACAGCTTCGCTCGTCCGGCTCCGGCGAGAACCACGGTCATTCCGGAACGGAGCAGGCTCTTCGTCACGAATTCCAGGCGTTGCTGCGAAAACGTCCACAGTTCGGTTTCCCGTTCGTGCAAAAAGGCCGGGTCCGCTCCCTCGGTCACGCAGCGACGTTCGGGAATGCCGTGCACGAGCGTCAGCCCCTGCGGTTCGCGTTCCGCCTCCTCGCGTCGGCGCATGGCCTCGTTGAGTGAGGCGAGCACGGTCTTGGCCTTCACGCCCTTCCACGCCTCGTGATAGGCCGCCTCCATCCCCTTCCACTCCTCTTCGGAAACCTTGGGTCGACGGAAGGCTGGAAGCGTCTCGAAGCCGGGAACGTTCAGGTTCCGGGCATAGCGGTAGTAAGGGTACATCTCCGGCGGGTAAACGGTGCACAATTGCACGCAGGGAACGGACGCCGCATCCGCCGCGTGAGGCGTGAGCGTATTGACCGAGATCACGCCCTGCATCTGGGCCACCAGCGCCTTGTGGAGTTCCGGAGACGTGATCGCGTCCCCCAGGGAAAACACCCGCCGGTGTTCCATGGGAAGCGGACGATCCAGCACGATGGAAAGGGACGTGTCCAGGTCCAGCAGTTGCTTGACGAGCTTCACCGCGACGTCCTCCGGCATGGAACGCAGTGGAACCGAAGCCTTTGGATTGAACAGAACCCGTTTCGTGCCCCCCGCCTTGCGAAGCAACGTCTCCACCTCATGCCACTCCTTCCAGCGTAGGGCCATGCGGTTGCGCTTGTTCCCGACGGGCACGGCCACCGGGTCCAGTCCCAGCCACCACAGATACCAGTCCGTGGAAGGCATCGTATTGTACTTGGGGGACGTGATGAGATTGAGAAAGTCGAAGTAGGCGTCGTAGCTCGCGAACTCCCGGACGGTCGGCGCAAGGTACGATATCCGTTCCATCCACGGCTCGTGCAGCAGATCTGCGCAGGCCTCCCGGTTGTCCGGGCCGAACAGAATGTCCACCGAAAAGGACGGCAGATGTTCGCCCAGAACTTTGGCGGCTTCGCGCATCGCGGTCATGCCGACGATGTTGTCTCCGAGATTTCCACCGAATCCGTTGATGACGGCGATGCGGAAATGCCGCTTTCCCGGCTTGCGCTCGCGCAACGCCTCAAGCTGATCCGCGAGCGGCGCGGGTTCTTCATGGAACAGGACGGCATTTCCCCGGTAGCGCGTGGAGACCCGCCCTATCCGCGCGGGAAAGGGCTCCCACGACAGCAGAGCCTCCTCTCCGGCGGCGCGCAGTTTCCCCACCTGCTTCTCCGTTTCGCTGGCCGCCTCGTCGCCCGTTTCGGCGGAACCGGAAAACCGTTCGTTGAGAAGGCGGCCTTCGCCTCCGGTCACGACGATCAGCTTGTCCATGGAAACTTCGTTGTCCGCTTCCCCCTCGTATCGGCGGAAGAAGCGGGGCGTGTTCAGCGTGGCGGATTCCAAAAGATTCAGTGCTATCATCGAGGCAACTCGCGGTGTTGAGGTGGGGAATAGAAAACGTCCGCCCGTTTCCGGAGAAACGGACGGACGTCAGAGTAAAACACGGGAAATGGAACGTCAAACGCTACTAAGCAAAGTTGGCAACATCAAGCGCCGTACCGTGATCGACCTGAACGGTACCAACGAGATGAATCTCTTCAGCGTCTCCGCCCTTGCCGGTGACTTCATATACCGAGAAGGTCGTGGCGCCATCGACCACGTTACCAACGAACGCCAACGCGCTGTCCCCGCTAGCAAGGTACCAGTCGGTGCCCGCAGTACCCGAAGCGGATTTGATGGTATCCTGAAGCTCGTTCACAGTGCCGTTAAATACGAAGGTGGCACCAGAAAGATGTCCGGACCCATTAGCGGCAGCGTCAGCCAGAGCCGAGAGAGCATCCGCGGCGGAGGCATTATTATCACCCTCAATCAGCTTACTGTACGTATACGCACTACTGAAATCAAGCTTGTCACCGCCGCTACCGGCGGTGAAGCCCTTGATGACGTCGGTGTTGTTCCCCGCGTTCGTTTCAAAGACCACAGTATCAGTTGCCTTGGTCAGCGTGACGGTGTCGGCCTTGTCGCTCAGTTTGATGGTTACCTCAGAACCAGCCTTCAGAGGCGTCGTGCTGCTGAGCATGTTGAACTGATCGGCACTCAGAGTGAGGTCATACGTTCCTGCATTCGCAGAGCTGACCAGCTTGATCGCTCCGTCGAAGTCGGTCATGGTCGTAAGATCAACGGCCTTAGCGGCGCCAGTGCCAGCTCCGGAGATCACGATGTTGTCGATGAGCTCGGCGGACGCGACGAGGTTACCGGAGGTGGTGAGGCCGGAGAGACCATCCGCACCATCAATTTTGACGGTGACGGTATCCATGATCGTCAGGTTTTCGTCGGAAATCACGCCACTGGCATTGGCAAGAGCACCGAACTGATCCGAAGTCATGGTGACGGACTGGACCATGCTGTCGCCAAAGGCAACCTTGTCGCCAGTGATCGGAGCACCGGAGATGTCCATCGTCGCGCCAGCCAGATGCATCATGTCGATCTTGGCGATGTCCGCGTCGTCGAGTCCCTTGATGTCGGCGTTGTTCACATCGACATGCACTTTGCCGCCTTCAACATCATCGAGCTGGCTGACCAGTACCTTGGCGGCAACGTCCGAACCAAGAACCAGTTTGCCGGTAAAGGCGGTGGCGTCGATCAGATCGGCGGCAGCGCTGGACAGGTTTACGGTATCCCCATCCTTGGCGGAAGCGACGATAGCGGTGCCATTGGCGAAGTCTTTGACGAACTGATCGCCGGTCAGGGTCACTGACTGCCCACCCTTGGCGGACATGTCCAGAGCTTCTACGCCCGTCAGGGTCACGCCGGACAGATTCACATCTGCATCAGCCTTGATCACGAGGGTATCGGTGTCCTTCCCGCCGTCAATCTCTCCAGTGTAAGTGTCGCCGCTGGAGAAGATGATCTGGTCGTCGCCGCCCATGGCCGCGATATCCAGGGCCGTTCCGTTCACGAGAATCTTATCGGCAGCGTCGGTGCCCGTGAAGGTCGAAGCGGTGATCTCACCGGTGTAGACATCGTAGGATTCATCGGCCATGGGGTCCGAGGCGCCAGGAACAGTGATTTCTTCGGCTTTGGCGTAGGCGGCGGCATGCTGAGCGGCGGTGATGCCGGCTTCCTTGAAAGCTTCCTTCACGTCGTCGGCGGTCCAGTCGGTCCGATCCTGATATTCCGTTTCGTTCAGCTGAGCGGCCTTAGCTTCATAATAAGCCTGAACGTCGAGAGTTTCGTTCGGGTTCACGCCTTCATCGGTGCCGAACTGAAGGTAATGTTCCCACGCGGTGAGGCCAGCGTCGCTGAAGGCTTTCTGCACGTCGGCGGCGGTCCAGTCGTCTTTACCGTCGAAACCGAGGCTGCCGTCTTCGTTTTCGTAGTTGTTCAGCCAATCCGCTTTGGCGCGCAGATAGAAATTGGCGTCAAAATACGAGTTCGGGGCGACGTTTTCGGCCTTGCCGTAGTCGACGAAGTGCTGGTAGGGGTCAATACCGTTGCTGATGAAATAGTCTTTCACCGTTCCGGCGTTCCAACTTTCATACTTGTCGGGATCGACAGTTTTGAGCTGGATGGCCTTATTCACATAGTAGGCGTCAGCATCAAACCAAGAGGGAGTTTCAATAGCCATAGTAGTCTTCCTCCGAAGAGAGTTGAGGTTGCCCCGAGACCGCCAACATGTCTCTGACGGGCTTTATCTGAAGCCGCCTCGACGAGACGGAACAGACCGCTGAGTGGTTACATCCAACCAAGAGAAATCACATATTTTTTCCTTAGTTGGATGTCGCATTAGGGTACACTTCCATGTAACTGTCGTCACCATACCCCAAAATACAGATGCCTTAAAACTACTCTCTTTTGAGAAAAGCTTCAAGCCATGTTGGGCATAGAAAAATACGCCCAGAGGGGGAGAGTACTTTCGCCGTTTCCTTCTATGAAAAATCCGGAAGAAATTTTCTTGTGAAGAAAGTATGATACAAAAAATTGGACTTCAAAATCCCTTTCCCGGTGTTCGGAAAAATTTTTATACCATAATTCATGTTCGGTTCATCGAGGCAAGCTCGCTGGTCTCTTCCAAAAAAGTTTTCACGGATGGCTTCGGCTACCCTTCACACTGGAGGAACCTTCTTGTTGGGGACTTTTACACGAAGAGCCACAAAAAGTAAATATTTTTTAACCAACGGAAAAGATATACAGAATATCTCAGGGTGCTCCTTTTGAGCGTGTTATCTGTCTTCTGGATGAGTATTTTAAAATATATTTTTATTTCAATATGTTAATCGATATATTCGTCATTTTGATTCGATAGCGCCACTTTTTTGTGCATACCGGAATTCCGGTCAAGCAGCTTGCAACTTCTGGTTTTTTTGGATAGCCTTCCCTACAGAGTTTTAGGGCCGGTGGTCTTCAGCTTAGTCAACAGACGAACCCCCCTGCGGAAAAAATCCGCAGGGGGGTTCGTCTCTGTTACGGCAAAAAACGCCGCAAATCCATTCCCGGTTTTTCGATGTGGCGATAGAGCAGCGTGGAGGTGATGAAAGTCGCACCGAGTGCGGCGGCACTGGCCACGCCTCCCGCAAGGAGACGGACCCAAGACGACTCCAGCTTGTCCACGCTCCAGAAGGCAAGCCAATAAAAACTGAAGTGCACAAGATATAGCGAATAGGCGTGTGTGCTCATCCATGTAAAAAAGTTTCGTACTGGGGCGCACGGGGCAAGACGTGAATTGAGGAAAGGGCTTTGATCAAAAAACGGCAGCAGGGTTGCCATAAGCAGATCGCATACGGAAAATCCGATGGTTCTTTGGAAGAATGAGCTGTCCAGTGAACTGATGTCGTCAACACCCAATTGCCATGAAAAAAGGCCTATTCCCAAAAGTGCGGCAACAAAAAATACGCATTTCCCCAGTATGGAATATAGTTGTGGGAAGAATTTTTTGCAATATACGATGCCGGCGCCAAAAAAGATGGCGTCAAGTCTGAGGTGTATCTGTTTTCGGATGTCCGTGTCCCATGTGGAGGCAGAAAGCCATACGGTCGCCATACGCCAAAAAAGGAAAAAGGCGAACACCAGCAAGAGGGAAAAAAGTAATTCATATTTCAAGGTGGCATAGCGTTGAGGAAGTATCTTGAGCTTATGAAAGAGGCGTGGCAGTAAAAAAAAGACGATCGGAGCCAAGATGTATGTCCATTGTTCGATGGAAAGCGTCCAGCTCACGGGGAAAAATTCTGAGGCTCCCTGATTGTAGTTTTGCAAAAAAAAGAAATATTGCCAAATATTGTCTGGTAAGCCGTTCAGGTTCAAAAAATTGAAACCAACTAGGACAAGCAATACGAAATAATAGGCGGGTAATGTTCTGAACCATCTGCGAAGAAAGAAAATACCGGTCTTTCTCAAAGAGGGAGCATAAACGTCCCGAAACAATAAGCCTCCGATGAGAAAACCGCTTAAAGTAAAAAAAAGTTCTACTCCCAAAACTCCCAGCACAGTGCAGACAGACATGAATTGAAGTGAAACATTTCCCCATATTGCCAATGAAAACAAAAGAGTATGGGCGCAAAGGACAAATAGTATCGCAATGGTGCGCGCTATATCCAATCCTAAAATTCGTGATGAAGCCGTATTGAATTCTTTCATAAAGATATTTTTTATTACTCAAGCTCTCTCATATTTCTATAGATTGTCTGCCTCGTCACTCCATATTCCCGCGCAAGCACCGACATTTTTTCTTGCTCCGAGAGGCGCTTCCGAATGAGTTCAATATCTTTGGGGGTCAGAGAGCTCTTTCTCCCCTTATATTTTCCTTTGTTCTTCGCAAGAGCGATACCTTCACGCTGCCTTTCTCTGATTATGGCACGCTCGAATTCCGCAACAGCACCGATGATTTGTAAATGAAGGCGCTGAAATGGATTTTCATCCCCAGAAAAGACAAGATGTTCTTTGTAAAATCGAACAGTAACGCCTCTCCCCGTTAGACACGAAAGAAGTGAAAGCAAATCTTGGAGATTACGGGCGAGCCTGTCTATGCTGTGCACATGCAGTATATCCCCTTCAGAAAGATATTGTAGGCAACTCAGCAATGCAGGCCTTCTTGTATCTTTTCCGCTCTGTTTATCTATAAAAATTTTATCAAGCTGAATTTCGTGTAACTGCCGATGTGTATTTTGGTCCAGAGAACTGACCCGAATATAACCGATATCCATTTCAGACCTCAATAGAACGCAAATAAATGAGTTATCGAACGCTGCACTTACATTTGCGCACACACGGAATCAAATCATTGGCTCGAGGTAAAGTGACATTTTTATAAAAAAATGTCCTTTTACCTGTTTTTCCAGTCATCTATTTTCTTTTTGAGCAACTTGTTACTTTTTTGGATCAAGTCTTTATAAACGTCATTACCGATTCCCCATAAAGTCGAAGAGAGTTCTTCTTTATGCCCAATCAGATATGGATGTGTTGTAATGACGCGCAGGCCATTTAACGATTCGATAAATCTATCAATAGTATTCTCGACATGATGGTTTCTATCGTCCCAATTTTGCATTTTTTTGCAGAATGATTTCGGATAAATATTTAGTACAGTACTTACTGTTTTATCCATAGTTATAAATTCAATACCTTTATATGATTCGACTTGTAATATCTGGGCATCACTATGCACATCTGCATTAAGTCCAGAAAATATGTCCCATTCTCCTTGTTTGTTTTGTAGATATTCTAAAACAACAGATAGACGCTTGTCCCATCCGGGAAGAAAGTCAACATCGTCTTCACAAACTATTGCCTGTTCGCAACCGAGATCCAGCAGTCGGCGAAGAATAAATTTGTGGCTCATCCCGCACCCAACCCAGCCAATGGAATGGCGCAAACCGGGGAAATATTCAAAACCGAACGTGTTATCAGCATCAAATGTATTATGTCGTTCTATAGATTCTGGCAGACCAAGGCACACTCTGGAACCATTGAAAGTAATATTATGGCTGGCAACGGAATAAAATGTATTAAAATCAATTATATCATGCGCCAATAAAAAACGCATAAAGAAATATTCAAAACGATTCGGCTGCGTTTTCAATTTTTCTTTATTTTCTTCGAGCTTGGCACTCAATCGATCTGGATCAGATAGCCAGTAATCAATTCGCTCGCACATCGCCGAAATATCACCTATTTCAACGAAATCAACAAGGGATTCCAGTTCAGGATATTCTGAACTATCCGTACTTTTTTCTGAAATGACTAGACACCCTTCCGATAGCGCCTCATAGATACGCGTAGTTTCAAGAAGAGCTCCCTCATAATAATGGATGTTAACAATGATTTTAGTTTGATGCAGAGCAATCTGCATATCATTCCCGAAAAGGTTATTAACAATTTTTATTGGATATTTTTCTTGAATGGCATGAAGAAATTTTTGCCGTCGAGGACAATTCGTATCTCCATAAAAAAGAATATCTTTGTCTTTTCTATCAAGGCTATCTTCCTTTTCAAGGAAGGCAAGTGGAGTATAAAAAACTTGTTTAAAAGAAATACCTGACTTTAACATGAAGTCGATATTCGCAAGAGAATAGTCCAGTATTGCATAAGCATTTTTTAATCTGCTGAAATAATCTTCGGTAAACCAGCGAGAACTAACGGATTGCTCCATTTGAACAGCTATATACTGTTCAGGCAAAGAACTAAACATTTGTGGGCAAATCACAAAATACGGACCAGAAAAATTATCTGGCACCGGGTATTCAAAAAATATTTCTGAATCAATACCTACTTTTTTCAAATTTTGCTGAATGAGTTTAGCAACAAAAACACAATGTTGTGTCGTTAAAATGCCAACTAGAGAAGAGCAGCGGAGATTAAAAGTTCCGTTTTTAATGGGCTCCAAAGCTTGTTGGTTAACAATAGTTTGATATGCTTTATCAAAAGCAGCTTTCCATCCATGGGTAGAGGCGTAGTGTATACCCCGCATGAAGCGTTTAGGAGATGTAAGAGTTTTTCTTACGAACGTACAATATATTTTTACAGAATGCCGCTTACTCCATACTGCGGGAAATATTCCTCCATAGGTGCGGATGGCGGAAGCTATGCGGAAGGAAAATTCCCACAAAAAGCTGAATACGCCATAGCGTTTAAAACGATTGGTATCTTTATTGTCGAGAGTTTCTTTGTATAAATTTTTCTTGAAAGAAAAAGCTGTTATGCCATGATCGGAAATTGCTGCCGGCAACGCACATAAGGCAATGAACAGTTTACTAAAAAAATTACATTTCCTTTGTTTTCCCATCCGCCTGACAGCATTAGCAAATGATCGTAATGGAGAAGTTAGCTTCATTGACCGCGAATTCAACAGTGCACTTTGCGCTTCTTCGGCACTCTGCGTACGCCTTTGCTCCATCGCAATGCTTTCGTGGAAAATTTTTTCCTGCAGCTTAAATTCTTCTTGAGACGTTTTGAGTATCTTCTCGAGATCAGCAATCTTTTCGGTTTGATTTTTTATGATATCTTTCGATTGTGCCAGTTCTTGTTCCTTTTCATATAGCCATTTTTCCATTCGATCTGATTTCTTATGAAAACCATCTTTTTCAGCAAGCATAGTTGTGTAATTATCAATAAGAAATGATGAATATGAATTCTGCTGAAATAAAGTTGTTAATATGGGGGATTTCAAAGGCTCTCCACCAGGCTTTCTCCATACTCCCAATCCATGAGAATGTCGAAAGAGGTGTGTTTCTGAAGAAAGTGAGACGATTTCATCCCACAAGCGATACGCGCCGAATGTTTCCTGATATTCATTAACATCATGGAAAAGAATAATCCCCCCCGGTTTTACTTTAGGCAGCCATGTATCGAAGTCATGACGAACTGCATCGTATGTATGGAGGCCATCAATATGTAAAATATCAATTGAATTTTCTTTAAAATCATCAATTGCATCATCAAAATACATTCTTTTTAATACTGTGAACTCAGGATAATTATCATCTGTATATTTTTTTACAAGATTATATATACTATCATCGTAAAAACCAGACTGCATATCGCCATTCCAACAGTCGATAGCAACACACTGCGTGGACAATCTATGTTCCTTAACGGACTGGCAAAAGGAAAAGAAAGAAACTCCACGAAATGTTCCAAGTTCAACGAGCAATTGTGGTTTAAATTCGGCAACCAGCAGTTGTGCGAAGGCAACATGACCTTTCCAAGGATTGCTCCAAGGAACCTCCTCTTCATATTTGCTTTTGAAAGAAGCATATTCAAGAATATGCCAAGTATTTTGCTCGTTCATAGTATATCCTTAGATATTTTTTAACGTAATATTTTTCATTGGAATACCTATAAGACCTGTGGTGCAGCTCGTGGAATGTGACTGGAACATTAAAGCATCATGCCTCCATTCATGTTGTATGTGTTCGCTTTGCGTTCCTTCAGCGATGGCAACTGTGATACTATAATTTCCGGTGAGAAGAATAGGCATTCTGAATATAAATTCAGCGATAAAAATTTTTCCTCTCTCGACAGTTAATGGTTTTTCTTTACAAGAAATATATGTATTATCCCCAAATAAAGTTTGTCCTAGTCTATCTTTTACGATAAAACCAACAATAGGGCTGAAAAGTTCCTTATGTGCACTGCATATGATTTTTAATTTGACAATCTCTCCTCCAATAATCCAACTCATGGGCTTATCTTGAAAATCTGTAAGAAAAACGTTTTTAATAACGGCACCGCCTTTGCCAAATGCAGCGCCTACATTTGAAAAGTGAAATATTTCTATATCATTACGCAATGGACTATGATTGATGAAGTCACGACGCATGTCACAAAAGTCTAACTCTTCAGGGCACAATTTTTCCGGAATATCTACTTCTTCTTGAAGTGTAAGTGTGCTTTCTCCTTGTACTGATTCATATATGTCCTCAAGATATTTTTCTGTAACCTCTTTTGGGGTTCCTGTAAGTTTTATGGAACCTTTTTCTAATAATATGGCATGATTACAAAGATTTTTTACAGCAGCGGTGTCATGGCTGACAAAAAGAACTGTCTTCGTCTCCATGAAATTTCTTAAAAAACGCATACACTTTTGTGTAAAAAAGGCATCACCAACGGACAATGCCTCGTCAACAATGAGAACGTCAGCATCTACATGGGCTACCACAGCAAAAGCGAGTCGGACCGTCATGCCGCTGGAGTAACTTTTGACCGGTTGGTCTATAAAGTCACCGATGTCGGCGAAAGATACAATATCATTATATCGCTTTTCAATTTCTTTTTCACTTAAACCAAGAATTGACGCATTCAGATAAACATTTTCGCGTCCCGTGAACTCAGGATTAAAACCACTTCCTAGCTCTAATAATGCAGCCACCCGACCATTGATTCTTACCGAACCTGATGATGGAGAAAGTGTTCCGGTAACAATTTGTAGAAGTGTACTTTTTCCAGCACCGTTTTTGCCTACGATCCCTACACACTCGCCGCGTCTAACTTTAAAGGAAATATCTTTCAGAGCCCAAAAAGGGCGGTAGAACTGTTTTCGGCCTCTATAAAGCATTTGCCAGAGTCGATGTGAAGGTTTTTCATATATCTCAAAAAATTTACTGATATTTTTGACGTCAATGATCACATCATCGTTAAATGACATCCGCGAATCCTTTTTTTGTTTTGCTGAACCATGCAAAGCCTATAAGAAAAACAAGATAAGAAGCTAAAAATATGATACTACAAATAAGCCAATCAGGCTGTCTTCCGTATAGAAAAATGATACGAGTTTGCTCTACAAGAGAAGAAAGAGGGTTATATTCCAGTACCCATCGGATTTTTTCAGGTACGATAGAAATGGGATAAAAGATCGGCGTCATAAAAAAAAGTACTTGTGTTATGATAGCGACTACCTGCTGAATATCTCTCAAGTAGACGCCTAGAGATGCAACAAAATAGGAAACGCCTGCCGTAAGGAGAAGCAGGGGAATAAAGGTTATAGGAAAAAGAATCATCGTCCATGAGATATGCCCCATAAAAAAGGCAACACCCAATAATAACATAAAAAACCATGCCAATCCAAAGATAAAGGATGCGGCTACGACCGTTAGAGGCAGTATTTCTAAAGGAAAGATAACTTTTTTAACATAGCTGGGGTTACCAACAATAACGCTCGTACAATTATTGACGCTCTCAGAGAAAATATTGAATACCGCCATGCCACAGAACATGATTACAGGAAAAGCAGCTCCGCCCGTTTCTATACCTTCTCCCCATCTGGCTTTAAAAACAATCCCAAAAACAAAAGAATAAACGCCTAGCATCATAAGAGGCTGCGCAAAACTCCAGAAGAGGCCAAGAGCGGATCCTCTATAGCGCATGGCAATATTTCGTTTCGTCAACTGAACAAGAAGATCCCAGTTTTGAATAAGAACATTAATACTCAATAGTGGGTTGAACAAACTATATTTTTTCATAATACACTTCACTTTTTAGTTCTAAAAAGGCGTATGCTAACCTACTCCAGCGAAACGTTTTCCCGTCCGATATAGTAGAAGAACTTGGAACGGGCGCTGTGGTATTCCATCAGGGCCTGGCTGGCGTCGGTTTCGGCTTGGGTCAGCTTGAGCTGGGCGTCCAGGAGATCGGTGATCGTGCCGGTGTGGGTCATGTAGCGCTTGTTCGCCATGTCGTAGCTTTCCTTGGCGGCATCGACGCCCTTGCGGGAGACGGTGATCAGGTCCTTGGCGGCCTTGATGTCCAGCAGCGCGCGGATCACGTCGGTCTTGGCTCCGGACATGGCGTCTTCGTAGTCCTTCTGGAGGGCTTCCACGCGCTTTTTGTCCCCGAGATAGGAAAAGGTCGTGCTGCCGCCCGTGAACACGTCCCACGACACGTTCAGGCCGACGGCCCAGTAGCTGCGCGAATAGTCCGTGTAGCGTTCTTCCTTGTAGTCCTTGTGATACTTCATGTTGTCATAGGTGGCGTCGACGCGGGGAAGGTATTCGCCGAGCGTGATGTCTACGTCCTTGAAGGCGATGGCCACGGACTTCTGGGCCATGATCAGATCGGGACGGCTGAACAGCGCGGTCTTGATGGCCTGTTCCTCGGAATAGCTCACCACGCCGGAAAAATCGCGCAGATCGCCCTTGTACCGGACCGGCTCGTCCGGCGAATAGTTCAGATACTTGTTCAGCTGCACCTCCGCATTACGGATGGTGTTCTGGACGCGGATCTCCTGCTGTTTGGCCTTGGACAGCTCCACCTGGTTCTGAAGCACGTTGAGGTAGGGGGCCATGCCGACCTTGACGAAAGCCTCGGCGGCCCTGAGCTGGGTTTCAATGCGGATAATGGATTCCTCGGCGCTTTTCAAGTCCTCGCGGGCCTTGAGCAACTGGAGAAACTGAAGCTGCACGTTGGCGATCAGCTCCAGCTTGGCCTGCCGGTGTCTGGCTTCCTCCATGTCCACGGAAAGACGCGACTTGTCCAGATTGTTCAGGTGCGCGAAGCCGGCGAACAGCGACAGGCCCACCCGGAGGCCGCGCGACCATGAGCGGCTGGACAGATCGTCCGTGCTGCCCGCGGCGCCGGAGTTTTCCAGCCTGTTGTTGCTGGAGACCAGCGACACGCGGGGCCAGAAATAGCTTTGGGCCACGCCGACGTTCATCTTGGCCTGCTCCAGCGTCAACAGCTTGGATTCCACGCTCGGGTTGGCCTTCAGCGCGTGCTCCACAGCCTGTTCCAACGTGAATTCCTGCGCCTGCGCCGGGGCGCACAGCCACAGGACGGCCACAAACATCCATCCGTATTTGAAACGATCCATATCGGACTCCATATCGGTTACTCGGTAAGAAGGCGTGCCTGTTCTTTTAGCGTATTTTTTCCAGAACGCACAGCGGCCCATCCGCCCCCCGGAGGACCAGCAGATCCCCGTGGATTTCCCATGTTCTCAAGCTGTTGAATGTTGCCGCAAGGGGTTTGAGGCCAAAAGTCTCCGCCATTCGCAGCGTTTTTTTGTCCGGGTGAAACGCGATACGGTCCGCCTCAAGCCCGTAGGGAATCCGGACGGACAGATCGGCCATGACCATATCAACCCGTCCTCGATCCGTTTTTTCCTGTTGAAACGTACAGTTGAACGTGCGTCCGTCGAACGTTGCGCGCCAGTGCCCGCCGGAAACAAGCCGCCGAAACCGTTCCGGGGTGTCCTGCGGAAGCTGCGGAAGGACGTCCGTGGCGCTCCGCAAACGAAGGACGCTCAGCGAATCCCCGCGTTCTTCCACGTCCGCATCGACGAAAAGCCGTTCTCCGCGCCCGCGCAGCTGTTCGAGCCGCGCGTCGGGAAGTAGGGGATAGTTCCTGTTTGTGGCGGCATCCCGCAGCACGGCGGCGGAGCCTTCAAACGCAAGCGTGCCCATCATCGCAAAAGGGAAAGTTTCGCCGCCCTTGCGCAAGGTGACGTTCATATATTTGGGGAACGGGGACTGGACCCCCCAGTACAGGCTCCCGGAGCCGCCTATGTTCAGAACGCGATCCAGACCGTTGCGGTTCGTAAGCCGCAACAGGGAACCTTCCTTCACCTGAAACCAGAACCCGGTCAGGGTCCGCTCCGAAGGCCTCCCGTCCGCCCGCGCCGTCCGTTCGCGCAGGACGAAGAGGTGATCCGCTTTCAACAGCAGCGTGACGTCGTAACGCGCGCCTTCGGACTCCACGCCGCCCGAGTAGACGGCGGGGGCTTCCAGAACAGGAAAGGCGGCCGCCCCGCACAACGCAGGAGCGGCCGCACAAAGGAAGATCAACCAGAACACCACGCGCATGAGCTATTCGCGCAGCGCGCGTTCCCAGTTTTTCAGCAGCGGTTCGATCATATAGAAAAGGACCGTGCGCTTCTTGGTCGTGATGAACACCGTGGCGGGCATGCCCGGCGAGAGGTACAGCTTGGCATCCTTGAGCGCGGAGGGATCGATTTCCACATAGCACAGGTAGTACGGCATGACGCCCATGTTCGTGCGCTCCTCCAGACGGTCGGCCGAGATGTACGACACCTTGGCCGAGATGTGCGGGGTGATGCGCGTATCGAAGGCGTCGAGCTGCACCAGCGCGTCCTGCCCGATGTACACGTCGGTGATCTTGTTGACGGGCACCTGCGTTTCGATGATCAACGGGGTGTTTTCGGGCACGATGTCCATCAGCGGCTCGCCGGGCCGCACGACGCCGCCCTTGGAGTGGACCTTGAGCCCTACCACGCGGCCCTTCACGGGCGCGACGACCTGCAGCCGCTTCTTGGCGTCCTTCAGGGGACGGATACGCTCGCGGGTCTGGAGGATTTCGTTGTCCAGCTTGCCGAGCTGGTTGGTGGCCTCTTCGACGAAACGGTTTTTCGCGTCCTCAATGCGCAGAAGGAGTTCGGCCCTTTTCTGGCGGGCTTCGGCGATGGACTGCCGCATGCGCCCCCGGTTGCCCTCGTGACTGGCCAGCATCCGTTCGAGTTCCAGTATCTGCGATTTTTCCAGATACCGTTCCGCGTACAGCTGGCGTTTGGCCTTGAGCTCTTCGTTCAGGGTTCCGATGATCGCCTGTTCGGCCTGCATCTGATCCTGATAGCCGAGGATCTGGGCGTCGATCTGGGCGATCTGCGACTTGAGCAGCGAAATCTGCCCGTCGAGGGCCTCCCGGCGCGCGGTGAAGATTTTCTTTTCGTTGGCGAGAACGTCTTCGCTGTGGATGTTCGCGGCGAGCGTGACCAGTTCTGCGGGCCACGTGAAGTCGGTCTTGAGTTCCTTTTCCGCAGCGGAACGGGTCTGGGCGGCGAGCAGGGCCACAAGCTGCTTTTGCAGCATGTTTTCGGAGGCGTCCACCTGCACGCTTTCCAGCACGATGAGCGGCTGTCCTTCCTGCACCTCCTCGCCTTCACGGACGAGGATGGACTCGACGATGCCGCCTTCGAGATGCTGGACGGTCTTGCGTTCCGTCTCGATTTTGACCTTGCCGGGAGCGACGATGGCGCCGCTGATTTCCCCGAACACGGCCCACGTGCCGAGCACGCCGAAGAACAGGAACACGACGAGCAGCCCCTGTCGGATGATCTTGCGGGGATCTTCGATGCTTTCGCGCTGCGGATGCTGCGCGGGCGTGCCCTTCTTGGCTTCCGAAGCGGGAATGGCTTTGGTTTCGATGGTCGCGATTTTCACGCCTTCGGGCTTAGACATGGGCTTCACCTCCGGCGTCCTTCAGCGCTTCCTGCTTTTGCCGCTCCAGTTCCTCATGCTGGAGACGGGCCTTGGCGGCCTGCTCCTGCTGTTGCTTCTGGAGGTTGGCGAGTTTGGTCAGGACTTCCTGACGCGGGCCGCACATGGCGATCTGCCCGTCCTGAACCAGCATGATGTTGTCGACGATGGAAAGGATGTTGGGCTTGTGCGTGACCAGCACGACCGTGGCCTTCAACTGCTTGAGGTTGAGCACGGCCTGCAGCAGACAGGCTTCGCCCTCTTCGTCGAGGTTGGAGTTGGGTTCGTCGAGCACGACCACCCGGGGATTGCCGTACAGCGCGCGGGCGAGGCCGATGCGCTGACGCTGGCCCCCGGAAAGCACCGCGCCCTGATCCCCGATCTGCGTGTCGTAGCCCTTGGGCAACGAGAGGATCATGTTGTGGACGCCCGCGAGCTTGGCGGCGAGAATGACCTTTTCGGAATCCACGGCGCCAAGACGCGCGATGTTTTCGGCGATGCTGCCAGCGAACAGTTCCACGTCCTGCGGCAGATACCCGATGAACGGCCCGAGCTTTTCGGAATCCCATGTGGCGATGTCGGCGCGGTCGATGCGGACCTTGCCGCCCGTGGGGGCCCAGATGCCGAGCAGCAGCTTGCACAGCGTGGACTTGCCCGCCGCGCTGGGGCCGATGATGGCGAGCGACTGTCCGGCGGGCAGGCGGAAGGACATGCCCTTGATGATGTGGCGTCCGTTGGCGGCGAACACGAGGTTTTCAGTGGAAAGTTCACCTACGGGATCAGGCAGATTCATGGACGGCGGAGCCTTGGGAGAATCGAGCATTTTCTTGAGGCGTCTGTACGCGCCGCTGGCCTCCAACGACTGCTTGTAGGTCGCCATGGCCTGATCGATAGGCGCGAGCGCGCGGCCCATGACGATGGATGCGGCGATCATGACGCCCGCGGTGGACTCGTGCGTCACGGCGAGGTAGGCGCCCACGGCGTAGATGAGAACCTGCAGCCCGACGCGGAGGGACTTGCTGACCGAGTGGAGCAGCCCGGCGCTGCGGCTGGCGCGGGTCTGAAGTTCGATGACGATGTCGTTCATTTTGGACCAGCGTCCGGCCACGTTGTTGATCATGCCCATGGAGCGCACGATGCTGGCGTTGCGCATGGTCGCGCCGAGGAAGTTGGAGGCGTGGGCGTTGAGCATGGTCGCGGATTCAAGACGTTTGCGGGTGAATCGCTCGGTGAGAAAGCCCAGCACGAAGACCATGACCCCGCCGAAGACGGCGACCAGTCCGAGATCGGGATGCAGGATGAAGATCAGGGCAAAGTAGATGGGCATCCACGGAACGTCGAAAAAGGCGAACACGGCGTTGCCGCCGAGAAAGTTGCGGAGCATCTGCACGTCGCGCAGGTTGCCCTGTTTCGCGGAAGCTCCGCCGGCCGGAACCGTGGCGTTTTTGAGGTTTTCGTTGAGCACGGGAAGGCTCAGCATCCGGTCGAACTCGATGCCGGCCCGGACGAGAAGGCGGGAGCGTATCCATTCAAGCAACGCCAGCACGACGAGGGCGATAACGGCGGCGATGGTGATGACGGCCAGGGTGGACAGGTTGTAGCTGGTCAGTACCTTATCGTACACCTGCAGCATGTAGATGGAAAACGTGAGCTGGAGCACGTTGACGAACATACTGAAAAAAAAGGCGTATCCGAAAAAGTACCTGCAGGAGCGTAAGAATTCTTGCATAGGCTCTCTTCTCAGGTAGTTGCGGCCCGCGGAACACGGGCGTGCCGGAACGCGTCTTCCGCAGTCCTGGAAGGCGCACCTTAACCTTCCAGCCGATCCTGCCGAACCGGCCGGGGCACCGTGCGGCATGAGAATCATGCGGACGGCGCTTCAAGATAAGTATGCTTTACTACGCTGTCCAGCGGCGGAAGGCAACCGGGGAATAACGAGCTTTTCAGAGATGTTTTTACTGGAAATAGGATAAGTAATATCAGATTTATTCCGACAGAATTTGACTCAATAGATTTGTAAAACAATTTGCCATTATATTATTTGAAATTGAGTGCCAGTTTTACAAATAAAGGGAATATGTGCGGACATGTTTATATTAATTTATAAGTTATATTGTTGATAAATAATTAACTCAGGAGACTTTTTATATTGTAGAATTCTCCAATATATGTTTTATAGTGAAAGATCGCGGACATTGCAATTTATATCAATATTGCACAATTATAGTAATATTCCAAAGCAAGTTAAAATCCTAGATATGATTTTATATTTCTGATTAAAAATAACTATTGGGCTTCGAACTATTTTCGAGAGCTTTTTTAGTCTTTTTCCGCAAGCTGTTAGATCGAAACTCCCCCACAAAAGCTTCGTTCTAAACGTTACAATGAGGTGTACCCTAATGCAACATTCAACCAAGAAAAAAATACGTGATTTCTCTTGGTTGGATGTAAGCACTCAGCGGTCTGTTCCGTCTCGTCGAGGCGGTTTCAGATAAAGCCCGTCGGGACAGTGTTGGCGGTCCCGGGGCAACCTCAACTCTCTTCGGAGGAAGACTATTATGGCTATTGAAACTCCCACTTGGTTTGATGCTAACGAGTATTACAAGAACAAGGCCGACCAGCTCAATGCCGTCGATCCCGACAACTACGGCACTTGGGACGGCGGTACGGTGAAGGATTTCTTCATCAGCAAAGGCATCGACCCCTATCAGCATTTCCTTGAGTACGGCAAAGCTGAAAACGTCGCTCCGAACGCGTATTTCGATGTCCGCTTCTATCTGCGCGCCAAGGCCGATCAGTTGAACAACTACGAAAACGAAGACGGCTCCATCGGGTTTGACGGCAAAGCCGACTGGACCGCCGCCGACGTTCAGAAAGCCTTCACCGACGCCGGTCTGACCGCGTGGGATCACTATGTGCAGGCCGGTGCGGGCGAAGGGATCAACCCCAGCGCCAATTTTGACGCCGAAGCCTACTATGCCGCCAAGATGGAACAGTTGAACGGCCTGGAAGACGGCCAGGGCTTCGAAGGTCATCAGTGGACCGTCGCCGACGTGAAGGAATCCTTCGCCGAGGCGGGGATAACCCCGGCCGAGCACGCCGCCGCCTTCGCCAAGGCGGAAAAGATCGACGTGACGCCGTCTGCCACTGACCCCACCGCCGCCGACGACTTCGATCCCTACGCCGGCGTAATCACCGCTTCTGAGTTCACGGGCACCTCCGGCGACGACAAGATTCTCGTGCCCGCCGCCGGGGCCGTCGACATCAAGGGGCTTGCCGGCGACGATCAGGTGATCCTCTCCGAGGACGGGGCGTATACCGGCGACATCGACGGCGGCACCGGCAAGGACAAGATCGTCATCAAGGCTGACGTCGATCTGTCCGGCATGGATACGATCACCAACGTCGAATCCCTCGACATGTCCGCCAAGGGCGCCCAGAAAGCCACGCTGACTGCCCAGCAGTTTGTGGACTTCGGAAACGGCGCCGACATCGTCGCCTCCGCCAAGGACGGCGACACTGTTATCCTTAATGAAGCTCTTGAGAAGGCCGACGCCATCATCGACGCCACCGGCTATGCCGGCAAGCTCCAGATGGGGAGCGACGACATCAAGGTGAAACTGGCGATCAGCCAGCTCGCCAACCTGGTTGATGCCTCCGGCACCGTTCTGGTCGACGTCGCCACGGCTACGGACATCAAGAACGTCAAGGAACAGATCGCCAAGGTTGACGAACTGACCCTGACCGGTTCCACGATGGACATCTCCGCTCAGGACTTTGGTGCTGCCAAAATCCACTTCGCCGACTCCAAGATCCAGACCGTTACCATGACGGACGAGCAGTTCAATAACGTCACGGAAGTGAATGATGCGATTCACGCCATGACTTCCCAGGACCATATCACCGTGAAGCTCTCTCCCAGTGTGAGTTTTGACGCCGCTGCTAATACCAAGGACAATATGCACGACCAGCTCAACCTGGTTGACACGCTCGTCGTCGTTGGTGCGGTTGAAAGTAATGCGTCCGGTGTGGATCTGCACACTGCCGACACGTTCACGGGCAAGATCACGCTTGAGAAAGGCGAAGCCAAGGCGTCCGACTACGATCTGACCCTGAGCGCCGCTCAGTTCAAGAATCTGACCAACCCTACCGCTCTTGATTCGGGCGACACCGTGACGATTCACCTGAGCGACAAGGCCGACACCATCAAGCTGACGAATGCAGAGGACACCGTAATCTTCAACGATACCGGATTCAAGGATGTCATCACCAACTTTGGCTCCGGCGATAGTATCAAGTTTGACGGAACCACAGATGCAGCTTTCTCCGGTTTCGCGGTAACGTCGAGTGGCACTGAAGCTGCTTCCGGTGACAAGGTCTACACCTTGGAGTCTGACGCTAAGCCTATTTCCTCCGCCGCTGCTCTTGTCGATGCTTTGTCCGGTGTGAACTTGGGAAGTGGTGCAGAACTTGTTGTCGTGAGCTATGCGAAAGACGGTACGGCGGCCAATATCTGGTATGTTGAGAATGACGGGACTGCTGGCGTTGACGCCAGCGACGCCATCCATCTCATCGGCACTGTTACCGGAGGGAACATTGAGGCCAGCGACTTTACTGTCCTGGCGTAACGTTTGACGTTCCATTTCCCTGTGCCATAAACCTGCCCCCTCCCGCTTCTTCAGAAATGGGAGGGGGCTTTTTTATCCGCGCGACAAGCCGAGCCTTGTGACGGGAGGCGAGGCGTCTTCCCGTCGAACGTTTCTCCGCTCCCGAAGAGGCGGTTGCGTCGGAGGCTTTCAGGGGAACGGCGGAGAACCGATTTCCGTCGACGGAGGGAGGGGAAAGGCGTCCGGGCGAACGAGCCTTTTCCCCTTGGCTTTCTAGTCCGCGAAGTGGTCGAAGCCGCCGGAGAAGGGAGCTCCGTCGACGCGGATGCCGCCGTTTTCGGTGACCTTGCCGAGCATGGTGGTTTCGGCGTTGGCGACCATGACGTGGACGGCGAGTTCGGGGGAACAGGTGCCGATGAGCGCGTAGTCCTCGCCGCCGAGGAAGGCGTGCCGCTTTCCGGCGGCGACGGGATCGGTTTCGCCCCGGACCCGCATGAAGCGCAGGACGTCGGGATGGGGCATCGGCAAGTCGATGTCCGCGCCGAGGCCGGGGCCGAGCAGGCGCGGCAGGTCGCGGGCCAGTCCGTCGGAAAGGTCCATCAGCCCGAGCCGTCCGCAGGTCGGGTCGTTGCGTTCGCGGCCCCAGTCCGCCGCCAGCCGGGACAGGCGCATGCCTTCCTTGAGGCGCGGGACGGGGCGCAGGTGCGCCTCGCAGGGCGCGGCCCAGTCGGGGAGGGCGGCGCGGCCCCGTTCTTCGAGCAGCATCAGCCCGGTGCGGGCAAGGCCCGGTCTGCCGATGATGAACACGACGTCGCCGGGTTGCGCTTCGCCGCGCAGGAGGGTTTTTTCCGCCTGCCCGAACACGGTCACGCTCAGGTGCAGCTTGTCGGCGCGGGACAGGTCGCCGCCCACGAGCGGGGCGTCGAATGCGGCGGCCAGTTCGGCCATGCCCGCGCACAGGCCGTCCACCAGCGCCGTGTCCGCGTCGGGCGGCAGGGCCAGCCCCACCGTGAAGCCCACGGGCCGCGCGCCGTCGGCGGCGAGATCGCTCAGGTTGACCGCCAGCCCCTTCCAGCCGATGTCGCCGGGCGTGAAGTAGGAGCGGCGGAAATGCACGTCCTCCATGAACAGGTCCGTGCTCACGCACAGCGGCCCGGTGACGCCGAGCACCGCGCAGTCGTCGCCGCGCCCGAGCAGCACGTCCGGGCCGCCGTCGGGAAAGTGCGAGGCGATGCGGGCGAGGATATGATCTTCGGAAACGAGATCGGACATTTATTCCTCCAAAGTCAGAAAGGCGCTGAGGATGACCTTGAGCCCGAAGCCGGGGAAGTTCACCCGGCACTTGTCGGGCGGGAGCCGCTCCACGATCTTGCCGCGACCGAAGACCTTGTGGCGGCAGTAGCCGCAGCCTTCGCCGCCCTTGCCCTTTGCGGCGGGAACCTTTTCGGGTGCCACCGGGGGCGGGAACACGCCCTTGACGCGTCCGGCGTCGGGATGCGCCAGCGCGCGCGGAACGTCCGGCGCGGGCCGCGCGAAGGCGGGATCGCCCGCAAAGGACGTGTTGCGTCTGGACAGGCGGCCCGTGTAGCCTTCCTGCCATTCCTCAAGCGCGCCGAACGGCAGTTCGCGGACGAAGGGGCTGGGGACGGCGGGTTCGTTGCCGCCGTTCTGGCGGTTGTACAGCGTGGCGGGCACGGAGAGTTCGAGGTCCTCGCGGGCGCGGGTGCAGGCTACGTACATGAGGCGGCGCTCCTCCTCGAAGTCTTCGGGCCGCACCAGCGCGTGGCGCGACGGGAAGCGGTCCTCCACGAGATCAAGCACGATCACGGCGTCCCATTCCAGCCCCTTGGCGGAGTGGATGGTGGAGAGCACGACCCGGCCCGCCTCGTCGATTTCGTCGGCCTCGTCTTCCGGCGTTTCCAGCGAGAGGTCGGCCACGAACTGTTCCAGATCGGTGTAGGCCGAGGCGATGTGCGCGAGTTCGGAAAGCCCCTGCTGGCGGCGGGGCCAGTCGTCGGGGAACATGGCCTGCAACCGGGGCGTGTAGTGCTCGATGACCATTTCGATGAGCGCGGCGGGCGTCAGGTTGTGCTGGCGCAGCTTGTCGAGCAGGAGCATGTCCGACCACAGGTCGGGATACTTGGCGCAGGCTTTCCGCAGGACGTCGAAGTCGCCCTGTGCGGCGATCTGGTAGATTTTCTGGGCGGTCTTGGTGCCCACGCCCTTGGAGAGCCCGGCGACGCGCTCGAAGGAGGGCATGTCCAGCGGATTGATCGCCAGCCGGACGAAGGCCACCACGTCCTTGACGTGTACGGCTTCGGTGTAGCGCAGGCCGCCGTACTTGCGGAACTTGACGCCGCGTTTCGCGAGCGCGACCTCAAGGTGGTACGACTGATAGCCCGCCCGGAACAGCACGGCGATTTCCTTGGCCTGATAGCGGTCGAGCAGTTCCTCCACGCGGGTCGCGACCAGATTGGCCTGCGTGAGATCGCTCATGGGACGCATGAGGCGCACGCGGGGCGTCTTGTCGGTGCGTTCCTTCCGGGTGAAGAGGTTCTTGCGGAAGCCTTCCGAGGCCGGGGCCAGCACGGCGTTGGCGACGTCGAGCACGGGCTGGGTGGAGCGGTAGTTCTCCTCCAGACGGATGACGCGGGTGCCGGGGAACAGTTTGGGGAAATCGAGGATGTTGCGAACGTCCGCGCCCCGGAAGGCGTAGATGGACTGGGCGTCGTCGCCCACGGCCATGACGTTGCCCGCTTCCCCGGCGAGGAGGCGCACCAGCCGGGCCTGCACGCGGTTGGTGTCCTGATATTCGTCCACCATGATGTAGCGGTAGCGTTCCCGGAACAGCGGCGCCAGCCCTTCCCGGCCCGTTTCGGGATCGCCCTTGAGCAGGTCCTCCAGCTCGAACAGCAGATCGTCGTAGTCGAGCAGGCCGTGCCGGCGGCGGAACGCCTTGTAGGCCTCCCCGATGCTTTCCAGCGCGTCGGCGTGGGGCAGGAGGTGCTGCGCCTCGCGCTGGAGCACGTCTCCAAGGGAGATTTCCTTGTTCCGCGCCTTGCTGAGGAGGCCGATGACGGCTTGCGTCTTGGGGAAGGAGCGGTCGCCCTTGCCGACCTTGAGCCGTTCCTTGCACTGCTGGATGGCGGAGGCGCTGTCCGCCGAGTCCATGACGGTCACGGGGCCTTCCGCCCATGCGGGCCGGTACTGGCGCAGCACCGAGAACGCGAAGCCGTGGAACGTGCCGCCGTGGACGCCGCCGAGGCTGTAGCCGAGCAGGTCCGTGGCCCTGAGCAGCATTTCGCGGCTGGCCTTGCGCGTAAAGGTGAGCAGGAGCATGGCCTCGGGAGGCACGCCCTGTTCCGCCAGCCACGCCAGACGGTGGACGATGGTGCGGGTCTTGCCGCTCCCCGCGCCCGCAATGACCAGCACCGGACCGTCCGGGGCCGTCACCGCCTCAAGCTGCGCCGGGTTCAATGTCGAAATGTCTATCACGGGAACTCCGTGGGAAGGACGCCTCCGGCGGCAAGGAGGGCTGCCGCCCCCTTGCTGCCCGGCGGGCATGATGCACACCGGGCCCCCTCGAAGCCGCCAAGCCGCGCCGCAGGCTGAAACGGCGTTTCGCCCTGCGGCGCGGCTTGGCGGTACGGGTGGCGTCGGAAACGTCCTTCACCGAGTTGGTTTCAAGAAAACGTATTCCCCATACAAACACAAACGCTCCCAAAACACAAAAGTTTCGGAAGCCGCCAATCTGTTGACTCCCCTGCCTTTTCGTCTTCAAAGCCGGAGGGGCGACGGCCTTGAGCCCGGAACGGGGGAAACTTCTTTCCAGACCCGACGCGGTAACGTCATGCCTCCGCAGACAGGGAAAACCGGAAGCGGGGATTCGATAAGGATGAACGTCTTTGAAGGGAAGGGGGCGGGGTTTGGGGAG
>CABKMN010000028.1 GCA_902373525.1 uncultured Bilophila sp.
AACCGTTTCTACAGCCCCTTCATCAGCGGCATGCAGCGTCTGCCCAACGGCAACACCATGATCACCGAAGGTTCCCACGGCCGCATCTTCGAAGTGACCCCGGAACACGAACTGGTGTGGGAATACGTGTGCCCCTACTGGGGATCGGCCCTGCCGATGAACATGGTGTACCGTTCCTACCGCCTGCCCTACGAATGGGTGCCGCAGCTTGAAAAGCCCGTCGAATCGCCCATCGAGCGCCTCGACGTGACCACCTTCCGCGTACCCGGCGCCGCCGCTCCGGGCGTGAAGAGCGCCGTGAAGATCAAGGAAGCCAAGGGCTATTTCGGCCTTTCCGCCATGTGCGTGGCCGCCGACATCGAAGAATAGCCGTCACGGGATACGGTATGTGAACGCGGTCCGGATGAAGGCTCTTGCTTTCGTCCGGGCCGTTTTCCGTATGGGCCGCCGCAAGGCGGAGAACCTTTCCGCTCCGTGCGGGCCGGTGCGCCCGGCAGGACGGAGCCCTGCCGAAAGAAAAAAGGGAGAGCGTATGAAACGATTGTGTGCATGGTGTCTGGCCTTGGGGATGGCCTGCGGAACCGTGGCGACGGCGGAGGCCGCCGACATCAGGGCGAAGGGCGTATGGGATTTTCTGGGCGAGTGGAGCAACGTCGCCCCCCGCAACGACAGGAACGACCGTTTCGGCGCCATGCAGCGTCTGCGCACGCAGGTGGACGTCATTGCCTCGAAGGCGTTGAAGGGCGTGGTGTTCTTTGAAATCGGCAATACCGGCTGGGGGAACGCCGCCGAGGGCGGCGCGCTGGGAACCGACGGCAAGATGGTTGAAATCCGTTACTCCTACATCGACTGGCAGGTCCCGGATACCGAACTGCGGGTGCGGATGGGGCTTCAGCCTATCCGTCTGCCCGGATTCGTGGCCCACAGTCCGGTGTTCGGGCACGACATGGCGGGCGTCACCGTGTCTCAGACATGGTCGGACGAGGTCGGCACCACGTTGTTCTGGGCGCGGCTCTACAACGACAACTTCGGCGGCTGGAAAGAGGACGGAAGCCCGGCCAACGGGGCGGCCCGCCATATCTCCGGCGACGCGATGGACATGATCGGCCTCGTCGTCCCGGTGAACACGGAGGCCGTGAAGGTGTCGCCGTGGGGCATGTACGGCTTTCTGGGCACCCGGAGCCTGATGGGCAACATTCGGGGCAGCGAGCCCGCCACATGGGCTCCCCGCGCCGGGCTGTATCCCATCCTCGGCAGCGGGTACACGTTCGACTCCTTCCCCTTTCGCCGGAACACGGACGAGCACGGCGACGGCTGGTGGCTGGGCGTGACCGGCGAATCCAAGTTCTTCTCTCCGCTTACGGTCGCGGCGGATTTCGCCTACGGCAGCGTGAGGCTTGGCGAGATTCCCGACTACGAAGGCTTTGAGGACGGCCCCGGCACCTTCAAGCTGGATCGTGCGGGCTGGTACGCGGCGCTGCGCGTGGAGTATGATCTCGGCTGGGGTACGCCCGGCGTCATCGCCTGGTACGGCAGCGGCGACGACGGCAACCCGTACAACGGCTCCGAACGCATGCCGCAGTACAATACGCCGTGGGCCGTCAGCGCCCTCGGCTTCGGCGGCGGATACAACGACATGGCGACGTGGAAAGTGCTGGGGCATAACCCCGGCGGCCTGTGGGGCGTGGTCGCGCACCTGAAGGACATGTCCTTCATGGACAAGCTGAAGCACACGCTGCGCGCCGGGTATTATCGGGGCACGAACAATTCCAACATGCCCAAGGCCGCGAACATGACCGCCTATCCCACCCGCGTGGACGGGCCGTTCGCCTACCTGACCACCAGCGACGACGCGTGGGAACTGAACGCGGACACGCGCTACAAGCTCTACGACAACCTCGAACTGGATTTGGAGGCCGGGTACGTCCGCCTCAATCTGGACGAAGGGACATGGGGCCGGAAGATCGTCGATGATACCGAAAAGAACTCCTACCGTTTCAGCATAGCGATGCGGTATACGTTCTAGCCCGAATGCCATGACTAAACGAAAGGGAATCCGGAAGGGTTCCCTTTTTTGTGTGGTAGGAAGAACTTCCGTCAAGGTGGGAGGTTCTTAGAAATGTTCTGTTTTTATATGGTCTAACGAATTGATTTGTTAGAAAGAAGCTGCGGTCTGGCAACAGCAATCGAGGACAAATCGAAAGGAGGTGGCAAGGGATGACGTCCAGAGTTCGGACCACGCAAATTGGAATTGCAAGTGTTATGGATACGTCATTTTGCAGTTACCAGATAATGTAGAGGGTCACCGTTGTCCGAATCTCGCCATAGACTTTCCCGTATCTTGGTAGTGCAAGAATATTGCCTTTGCGGTCGCTGCGGGATCACGTGTATATGCGGCTTGGGCTATCGTCTCGTGCTGCCTGAAAAATTCCTGAGGAGTGAAGAGTTTGATTCTCTGATGATAGAGCAACGTATTGGAAATTGCCGCACAGGAGTCTTTTGTCATTTTTACTAATTTGTCGTTTTCGCAACGTTGGAGGAGCGTTTCGTGAAAAAGTTCTTCAAAATTCACAAGCTGTTTGATTCTTGAATCATTATAGATACGCTGGTGCATGGCCTCCACAATCTGTTCAAGCCGGGCCATATCCGAATCCGTCCACAGTTCCAGAGAATACAATACCCCGGAAGACTCCAGAATCCCGGTGAGTGTATAGCTGTCTACAATATCTTTTGAGGAAAGAGAACGTACGAATTTCCCTTTCTGCGCTTCAGATACCACAATTCCTTCATAGCATAATTTTTGTAATGCTTCTCGTATGGGGGCACGGCTTACCCCTAAATAACTTGACAGTGTGGTTTCTTTTATTGGGCTTCCCGGAGGTAATTCTCCATCCATAATCTGCTTTTTAATGTATTCATAGATTTGATTGGAATATGTCGTTCTTTTGAAATGCATGAGAATATTTCGGATATTTGTTAAGATGTTTGCGTTGAAGTTGCCTATCCGTTTATGGTCTTCAGACGAGTACTGGTTAAATTGTCCTGTAAATGCAGACGAAACCGGCAAAGGCGATCATCAGTTTGAGGACAATCTTAAATTGTTTTTCAGGGATTTTTTGGGCGACGGGGATGCTCGCAAGAAGGCCTGCGATTGCCCCGGGAATACCGTATGCGACGGCCATCAGAGTGGACGAGGTGAAGAACCCTGCAAAGGCTTGGGCGATGCACGTGACGATGGCTATGGCAAGAAAGAACGCCCCCAGCGTTCCGCGAGTGGTTTCCTTGTCCCAGCCGACCATGAGGGCATAAATGACCACGGGAGGGCCGCTGAAGCTGATGGCTGCGTTCGCAAAACCGGACCCGAAGCCCGCGAGCAGGCCGGATGGCAGGGATTCCCTATGCCGACCGGATGGGATGTACAGGTATTGCCAGAGCATATAGACGAGCAACAGGCTGCCGAGACCCGCCTGCAACCATGTCCCCGGAACGAATTTGAGCACCCATACTCCGGCCAGTACTCCGGGAAGGCAGCCAAGCAGCATCGGCCATACTGAAGCCATACGACAGCTGCGGCGATACATCCATGCCACATAACCGGCCACAATGCAGGTGACAAGGCAGCTGGAAGGGACCGCTTCGCTCATATCCATAAAACCGGCGACGATGGGAAGGGCGACCATTGCCGCACCCATTCCGCTCACGCCGTTGACGAATCCGCCAAGGAACCAGGCCAGGGAAACGATCAAGATAGTCATATCGAGCGTCATAATGGCGGCCTTCCTTTCTTTTTAAGGCACGTTAAGGGAATAGCCGGTGAAGTCCGTCAGGGGCAAACGTCCGTATAAGGGACCTTGCTGGCTATCCGTAGCATTGAGGAGTGGTCCCTTTTGAAAATGTCCCCTTGTGAATGCCAGAGGCCTTTCGCTGCATCCTCGGCTCAAAGCCTGTGCCTTCCGCCTGATAGGTTGCGCGGCCCGCACTTCCAAGGCATGGCGCGCTGCTGGCGTGATGGGGCGGCAAGGCGCCGCCCCATCACGCCAACGGATGATTAGGACCGGAAGGTGTCAAGATAGGCGAACAGGGCGGGCGAACCGCCCGTATGGAGGAAGAGCACGTTGGAGCCCTCGGGGAAGTAATCCTTGCGGACGAGATCGATCAGTCCGGCCATGGCCTTGCCGGAATAAACGGGATCAAGCAGGATGCTTTCGGTGCGAGCCAGCAGTCTGACCGCTTCCACCATGCCGTCCGTGGGCAGGGAATAGCCGGGGCCGACATAGTCGTCAAAGGCGACCACGGTTTCGGTGGGCATGGTCACGCCGGTTCCGATATAATCGAGCGTTTCCTGCGCCAATTTGAGCACGGCGGCCTGCTGGACTTCTTTCTTGCGGTTCACGCCGATGCCGGTTACGGGGATGCCCGCATTGTTGCCGATCATCCCGGCAATGATTCCCGCATGGGTCCCGGCGCTGCCGCTGGGAACGACCATGTGATCGATACGCAATCCGGTTTCAAAAAGCTGGCGGAGGACTTCTTCCGCACAGGAAACATAGCCCAGCGCACCGATCTTGTTGGATGCGCCGCCGGGGATGACGTAGGGTTTTTTGCCTTCGGCGCGCAACGTGTCGGCGAGCTTCTGCATTTCACCCATCATGTCGGAGCCGCCGGGAACTACGGAAATCGACTTCACGCCAAGCAGTTGGAACAGGAAATTGTTTCCGGACGCTTCGGGTTTGTAGCTCCCCTTGACCCGTTCTTCCAGAATAAGGTGGCAGTCCAGCCCTTCCTTGACGGCCCAAGCCAGCGTGAGGCGGCAGTGGTTCGACTGTACGGCTCCGCAGGTAATGATGGTGTCCGCCCCCTGCCGCAGCGCATCCGCCATGCAGAAGTCGAGCTTGCGCGTCTTGTTGCCCCCAGCCGTTCCGGGAAGCATGTCGTCGCGCTTGATGAAGATGTTGACCTTTCCGCCGAGAGCCTGAGAGAAACGGGGGAGGGCTTCAAGAGGTGTGGGGACCTGCACATAGCCGCGACGGGGAAATTGGGCGAGATTCATGATTTCTCCATATAGTTTAAATGATTATTCTGGATTGATGGGGTAGCTATGCCTTGTCCAGCCCCATGTCGCTGATGACCTCGGAGATGATTTCCACAATCAGCGTGCAGTCATCCTTTGTGAAGGTCAGGGGGAGGCGCATGTCGCACATGGTGGCGAGGACTTTCTTGGTCTTCGGAAGGTAGGGAAGGTTTTCAAAATACTGCCAGCTATCATAAGAGCTGGTGAATCCGGCGGGTTCCTTGTTTCCGAACCACTTGATCTGGACGCCGCGCTTTCCCGTTTCCATGAGGAAGGTTTCGATTTGCTCATAGGAAGCGTTGCCCAAATTGAATTGGATGGAGCTTCCCACATAGTATTCAAGAGGCTTGCGGGGCGGGCAACTGACGCCGGGGATGGCCTTCAGCAGGGCTTCCGTGTGCCGGTACAGTTCATTCCAGCGGGCGCACTGGATATCCAGGCGTTCAAGCTGAGGCAGGAGCAGGGCGGCCCTGAGGTTGTCCATCCGGGAACTGTAATTGGGGGTGAGCTTCTTTATCTTTTCAAACGATTCGATTCCGGGGCGGGAGGTGTGGGCCGAGAAAAGCATATAGGAACCGGAATACATGATGGCACGCGCGATCACCTCGGGATCGTCGGTGACGAGCAGTCCGCCTTCCCCGGAGTTCATGTGCTTGTAGGTCTGTGTGCTGAAGCAGGCGGCATGCCCGAAGCTGCCGCTTTTTTTGCCGTTCCAGTTGGCTCCCATCGTATGGGCGCAATCTTCCAGAAGGATGAGATTGTGCTTGCGGCAAATCTCCATCACCTTGTCCATGTCGGCCATGTGCCCGCGCATATGGGAAAGGAGCAGATACCGGGCTCCCGTCCGGGTGGCCTTGGCGTCCAGATCGGCGAGATCGATGGTGTAGTCGTCCTCTATTTCGACGAGTTCGATCCGCGCTCCGGCGTTTTGGATAGCTCCGGGAACAGGTGCCAGGGTGTAGGCATTGCAGAGAACGGTATCTCCCGGCTGGACGCCGAGACTCTTCAGCGCGATGTACAGGGCGCTGCCGCAGGAGGCGCAGGCAAGACAATACTTGGAACCTATATAGGCCGCGAATGCCTCTTCAAGTTCGGCGGCATAGCCTTTTTCGCCCTTCATGGTGTTGTAGCGGTGAAGCCTGCCTGTGGACAGTACGCCCAGAGCCTTGTCGATGCCTTCTTGAGGAATGGGTTCCTGAAGCGTGAAGTCCTTGTTGAATGTCAACATAGCGTTACTCCATGGGGAAATTGTTTTCCGGAGAGACGCAGAGGAGGACGCCTCTCCGGATGTGGGGGGGGAGGCTCAGTACTTGGGATGCTGGTACACTGTAAAATCCCATTCCTGTTCCGGGAAGAATTTGCGCAGTCGCCAGTCGCAGGCTCTGGCGTGCCCTTCCATACCTTCTACGCGGGAGAGGCGTGATGCCACAGGGCCGATGACGGCGTTGGCGGCTTCGTCAATGTGCTGATAGGTGCATATCTTCAAAAACTTGTGCACATTGAGCCCACCGCTGTAATGTGCCGCCTTCTTGGTGGGGAGGATATGGTTCGTACCGGAACACTTGTCGCCATGGGGTACGGTACTGCCTTCGCCAAGGAAGAGGGAACCGTAGGAGGTCAGGCGAGCGAGCCACCAGTCCATATCACGGGCGATGACCTGCACATGTTCCGCGGCATATTGGTCGCTGGCCTTGGCAAGTTCCTCACGATCGGGGCAATAGATGATTTCGCCGTAATCGTTCCAGGCCGTCAGCGGCACGTCGGGGTTGGGCATGTCCGCGCACAGCTTGGGGATGAGCCGCAGCACCTCTTCGCCCAGTTCTTTTGAAGTCGTAAACAGCCAGACCGGGGAGTTATACCCATGCTCCGCCTGTGATACCAAGTCGACGGCCACGGTCATGGGATCGGCGCTGTCGTCGGCAATGACTGCGGATTCCGTGGGACCGGCGAATACGTCGATGCCGCATTGCCCGGAGCCGCAGAGGAGGGCTTTGGCTTCGGCCACATAGGCGTTCCCGGGGCCGACGATGATGTTCGCGGGCTTTCCGGTGAACAGGCCATAAGCCATAGTGGCGATTGCCTGAACGCCTCCCATTTCAAGAATGATGTCCGCGCCCGCGATGTCCATGGCGTAGCATACGGCGGGGTCGATGCTTTCGCCGCGCGGCGGGGAAGCCACGATGACCGTGGAGACGCCGGCCGCCTTGGCGGTTGCCACGCTCATGATGGCGGAACAGGCATGGGCAAACCGGCCGCCGGGGACGTAGCAGCCCGCAACAGACATGGGAATGACCTTCTGGCCGAGTACGATGCCCGGGGTCACTTCGGTTTCAAAGTCATGGAGGCTTTCCCGTTGCGCCTTGGCAAAGTTCGAAACCTGCCTATGGGCGAACTGGATATCCCGTTTGACGCTTTCCGGGACCGAATTGATGAGGCGTTGCCGTTTTTCCGGAGACAGGATGAAGTCGGCATCCCATTTATCGAATTTATGCGCCAGTTCGCGTACGATCGGCTCTCCCCCGTCTCGGATTTCCTGAAGCATGGCTGCGACGGCTTCCCGGGCTTCCTGACTATTGGCTTCAGTGGTTTTGACTGCTTTCTTGAGCCATTCCATAGTGGTTCTCCTTGATGGGATTTTTATATTCCATGAAATATTTCATGAAATATTTTTTGTGTAAAAAAGAACTTCGTGGTTACTGTAAAACGGATTCCTGCGGAACTGGCGAACGACTTCCGTTTAGGCGGGATGGTGAAGGCCGAGAAGGGAGCGGACGGGAACCGGCCTGAAATGGTCCAACAATCATAAGTTGGGCAGCCACAAGATGATCTGCGGGAAGAGGATCATTAGAATGATGCAAAGGATATTTACGGCACAAAACGGGAGAGCCTTTATCGAGAGCCGTTCTAGGGAAACACCTGATATTCCTGAAGAGACGAAAAGATTCTCTCCTAACGGCGGCGTCGAGAACCCGATGGCGCAACAGCACACCAAGACGACGCCGAAGTGGATGGGATCAACGCCGATAGTCGTCATGACGGGCAGCAGTACGGGAGTCACCAACATGATGATGGCCAGGGTTTCCATAAACATGCCGAGGAAAAGCAGAAAAACGGTGACCATAGCCCATATCACGAGGTGATTGGATGAAATCGACAACATTCCCTTCGCGATGACTTCAGGAATGCGATACTGGACGAGAAGCCGCCCGAACGCGTAGGCCGCGAACATAATGATGAGTACGCGACCGGTAATCCAGACTGTGGTTTCCAGAGACTTCATGAATGCCGGGAATGACATTTCCTTGTAAATAAAAACGCCGACAATCATTGTGTAAAAGATGGCCACGACCGCCGCTTCCGTCGGGGTGAAGGCTCCCGAATAGATGCCGCCGAGAATGACGACGGGAGCCATCACCGCGTAAAAGCCGTCACCTAGGCTCTTGAACAGGTTACGCAGAGAAAAGGAAGGCAGTCCTGATGCAAGGTCCTTGCCGCGGCAGAAACAGTAATGGAGGACGATCAGGCTGAAAGCGAACAGAAACCCGGGGATGACTCCGCCAAGAAACATTTTGGTGATTGATTCCTGAGCGGTAACCCCATAAATGACCATAGGGATGCTCGGAGGGATAATGATCCCGATGCCGCCTGCCGTGGCGACAGCCGCCGCTGCGTAGTCTTCATTATAGCCGCGGCGAGTCATTGCCGGGATCATGAGCATGCCCACGGCCGCCGTAGTGGCCGGACCCGAACCCGAAATGGCGCCGAAAAAGACGCAGGCGAGAACCGCGGTGATGGCCAGCCCCCCGCTCATCTGGCCGACCATATGCTCGGCCACGGTCACTATCCGTCTGGAAATGCCTGCGCATTCCATGAGCGCACCGGCCAGAACAAAGGCAGGCAGAGCCATAATGGGGAAGCTGTTCACGGAGGAGAAGGCGATCTGAACGAGCGTGGTCAGTTCTTGACCTACATAGAGGTAGGTCACCGTTGCGGAAAGGGCCAAAGCAAGAGTTATGGGAGCTCCCATGATTAACAGAATGCCGAACGCACCGAAAAGGAGAACGGGAGCATTCATACTCGTACCTCTTCTTTCTTGCCAGCCAGCCCGTCAGTGCCCAACGGGCCGCCTTCTACAATGGCTTCGTAGTATTCCGCCTCAATTTTGTCGACATCCTTGATCTCCTGTTTCAGGATGTACCGGATATAGTCGACCTGGAGTATCCTGAAGCTCATCAAGGTAAAGGCTATGGGGAAAATCCAGTAGACATATTCCATTGAGAGATTCATCGCTGGGGACATATAGGGAAATTCACGCAGATCGTCGATAATGACGAAAGTCATTTTTACCATCATCCCGTTGAAGAGGAGCCAAAGGAAATCGGTGATCAGCATAGAATATTTGCCAACCCATTCAGGGAACAACTTGAATTGGATGACGACCCGGTTGTGGGCTGAAAGACGGGCCGCATAGGCCGCCCCAAAGAACACGAACCAGACGAAGGCAAATCGAGAGGCTTCCTCGCTCCACGGAATTACGATGGAAAAAAGGCTTCGGAGCACGGTCTGGGTGAAAATCAGGCATATGAAAAACACGAGAAGGAATTGGCCAACATAGCATTCAAGCTTGTCCAAGATGCGCAGGATTCCGTGTGCACTCATAAAAACCTCCAGCTATGGGCGTTGCCTTTCTCCATTGGGGGAATCTGCCGGAGAAAGGCAGCGCGCGCATGTGATTATCTTCCAAGCTCCTTCTGGATCATCTCGATCACGGCCTTCCCGCCAATGAATTCATAGTAATCGGGCCAGATTTTTTCGACGGCAATTTTCTTCCATTCGTCCTCATCCTTGAGGACGGAGACGGTCACTCCCGCTTCCTCCATGGCCTTACGGGCCAGCCCGCTCTGTTTGTTTTCCCACTTGAGGACATGCATCTGCGCTTCCATGCCCGCGCTGGCAAGGACCTTCTGCACAGCGGGATCAAGCTGCTTCCATGTGCGTTCGCCGATGAAAAGCGGTTGCAGGGAATACTGGTAATGGAGCTCGGTCAGATACTTCTGAACTTCTTCAAACTTCATGGTGTGGTTCACCACATAAGGGTTATCCTGCCCGTCAATGACGCCCTGCTGAAGAGCCGTGAACGTTTCCGCCCAAGCCATGGGGACAGGATTGGCTCCCCAAGCCTGGAACGTGGCGACGAAAATCTTGTTGTTGGGAACCCGCAGTTTAATGTCTTTGAGGTCCGCGAGGCAGGTCACCGGCTTTTTGGAATTTGTGAGATGCCGGAAGTTCGTATAGCAGTGCCCAAGGATGCGCAGGCCGCCCGTTTTCACAGACATGGCATTGAAATAGTCGAACAGCCGTCCAGTGGTCGCCTTGACGACGGCCTCTTCGGTATCAAGCAGATACGGCAGCGTGTAGGCACCGAGCCCGGGAACGAGAGGAACGGCATTTCCGATGCCGACCACGCACATGTCAAGCGTCCCACGGCGGGTGTTCTGGAGCATCTCGGACTCGTCCCCCAGCGAGCAATTGGGGAAAAGCTCGATCGTCACCTTGCCGGCGGTTCTTTCTTCAACGATTCTCTTGAACTCTTTCCCATACTCCCCCGCGCCCGAGTCGATGGGATCGCCAATCCCCATCTTGAAGACGTCTTTTGCGAGAGAAGGTTGTGGGCAACAGATGAAAAGCATCAGCGCACATACAAAAAACGCGTATACTGTCTTCCAGCTGTGAGCGTGGCTGTTGACGGCATTTACGGCAGGCGCCATCAGTTGCTTTGGAGTCGTCATGTCCAATTCCTCCCGGTTCTTGAGTGTTCTTTTCATGTTCTTCTCCATGTTGTTTTTTTGATCAAAAAAACAATCGGAACTGCCGTGCGAACGTTGTAGGGCCTCCTTTTATTGGGATTTATCTCAAAGAACATTAGGGCACACGTCTTTTTGAATGCCTTTGAGCGAAGATACCTTTTTTCACATGAAGGCATCATATAGGGGGGCTTTGAGACTGTCAACATTTCATGAAATATTTTATGAAATATTTTTTACCCGTTGACGAGGAAGAGAAAACCGCGTATATGCGACAATCAATAAAGGAAATGATATGAACAAGATCGCTTCAAAAATAAAATCCCTCACCGCCTACGAGATGATTCGGGACATGATCCTCTCGGGGGAGGCGCTCCCCGGAACGCGGCTGGTTTTGACTGAGCTTGAGGAAAAGACGGGTGTCGGGCGCGGCCCTATCCGTGACGCCCTTATGCGCTTGGACAAGTCGGGACTCGTACAGAACATTCCCTATAAAGGAGCCGTGGTGACGCTTCCGCCGTCATTCCGGGAGATGGAACACATTTATCGGCTGCGCATTCAAGTTGAGATCGTTTTGGCCATAGAGGCCATGCGCGTCGCCTCCCATTCGGATATTGCCCAGCTCGAAGAAATAGCTTCAGCGATGGAGAACTCTTCTCCTGATGAGCCTTATTTTTTCCATAAGGACAGAGAGTTCCACCGAGCCCTGTATGCCATTTCAAAGATGGACCATCTCCAGGCAATCGTCGATCACCTTCTGGATTATGTGGAAGCCTTTTTGAATCTTCGCCACTATGCCAATACGGATAAGGAATTGTTTATTAAACAGCATTCTGTCATCATTCAATCGCTCAAGGATCAGAATGAAAATAGACTTGTTGAGACATTGAAAGAAAATATCATGGTGGGGCTTGAACTGGTGAGAAAGGAAATGGCTCGATTTCCCCGGAACGAAAAGTAAGATGTGCCCGTATAGAAAAGCCCGAAGGGATATCCCTTCGGGCTCTTCATGTATGTCTTCCGGTTTGTTGCGTAGTAAGTTGACGGTGGGAACTTCCAGTGTACGCATCAGAAAAACTTCCGTGGAGCTCCTGATACGACGGGTCACACGATAAAAGGCTGGCGCAGGTTTGGCACAGAAGGATAAAAACGAGAAAGGGGAGCAAGCGATAAACTTGCTCCCCTTGGGGTAATCTCGTGTAATCCCGAAGGATTGTACTGGTCGGGATGAAAGGATTTGAACCTTCGACCCCTTGAACCCCATTCAAGTGCGCTCCCAGACTGCGCTACATCCCGGCACGCAGATGGAGATACCTTTACCGGGGGCCTCTGTCAACAACTTTTTGCGAAAAAAATGTTTTTTTCTTGCTCCGGGGAGTAGGGTTCTGTTATTTCACTATGTTAGCCGAGAAGCTCTTTTCGGCTACAGATGGGCGTCGTACCAGTCCCCGGCGAGGCGCAGGCCCTGCCGCACGTCGTAGGCGGGTTCGTAACCCAGCAGCGTGCGGGCGCGGGTGATGTCCGCCAGCGAATGGCGTACGTCTCCGGCGCGGAAGTCGCGGTAGACCGGTTCGGCTCCGGCGGCTTCCGGCTTGTGGCGGACGACTTCCTCGCGGATGAGCGCGAACAGCTCGGTGAGCGTGGTGCGCTGGCCGAACGCCACGTTGTAGACCTTGTTGCGGGCCGCGTCGTCGGCGCAGGAGGCCAGCAGGTTGGCCTGCACCACGTTGTCGATGTAGCAGAAGTCGCGGGAGGTCTCGCCGTCGCCGTTGATGTAGACCGGCGTTCCCTTGGTGAGCGAGGCGAACCACAGCGGGATCACGGCGGCGTAGGCGCCGTTCGGGTCCTGCCGCTGTCCGAATACGTTGAAGTAGCGCAGGCCGATGGTCGTAAAGCCGTAGCTGCGCGCGAAGACTTCGGCGTACAGTTCGTCCACGTATTTGGTCACCGCGTAGGGGGAGAGCGGCTTGCCGATGCGGTCCTCCTGTTTGGGCAGGGTGGGCTCGTCGCCGTAGGTGGAGCTTGAAGCCGCGTAGACGAAACTCTTCGCTCCGGCGTCGCGCGCCGCCACCAGCATGTTGAGGAAGCCGTCGATGTTGCAGCTGTTGGTCAGGACGGGGTCTTCAAGAGAGCGGGGCACGGAGCCGAGCGCGGCCTCGTGCAATACGTGGTCCGCGCCTTCGCAGGCCTGACGGCAGGTGCCGGGATCGCGGATGTCGCCCTCGATGAAGCGGAAGCGTTCCCACTGTTCGGGCGTCACCAGCTCCCGCACCATGTCGAGGTTGTGCTGATGCCCGGTGAGGAAATTGTCGAGGCCCACGACGCGCTGGCCGTGCGAGAGCAGGGTTTGCAGCAGGTTGGAACCGATGAACCCGGCCACGCCGGTGACGAGCCACGTGTGGGGTTCCGCTTCAAGCCGTTGGAGGAGTTCGGTATACTTGGACATGGATTGCTCCGGCGAAAGGGTTCGGGACGGTATGCCCGTAAAGCCGGAAGTGTAGCCATGCCGCCGGGCGCTGTAAAGTACGAAGGGTTGTTGACATTTTTTCCGTATCCGCGCACCGTTTCTCCGCTTCCGCATTGGCCGCGGAGGCGGTTCAGAGACTTTTTCACCATGACGGGGACGGTTGTGAGCACGTACCAGACCTTTTCGGCGGATGAAAAACCGCTTACCATTCTTGATGTCCGAAACGCCAAGAACAAACGCAAACTGGCGATGGTCACCGCCTACGACACGCCGTCGGCCCGCATCGTGGACCGGGCGGGCGTGGACATGGTGCTGGTGGGCGATTCGCTGGGCATGGTCATGCTCGGGCGCAAGGACACCCTGTCCGTGACGCTGGATGAGATGATCCATCATTGCCGGGCCGTGGTGCAGGGCATGCACCACGCTCTCGTTATTGCGGATATGCCGTTTATGACGTATGAGCCCGGACCGGAGGCCGCGCTGGCGAACGCGGCGCGTCTGGTCCGCGAGAGCGGCGTCCGGGCCGTCAAGCTGGAGGGCGCGTTCCTTCCGCAGGTCCGTGCGCTGGTGGGGGCCGGGATTCCCGTCATGGGGCACATCGGGCTGACGCCCCAGCGGTCGGCGCAGCTCGGCGGCTTCAAGGTGCAGGGGAAGCGCGCCGACGCGGCCCGCGTGCTGCTCGATGAGGCCGCCGCGCTGGAAGAGGCCGGGTGCTTTTCCATCGTGCTGGAGGCCATCCCCGCGCCGCTCGCCAAGGCCGTTACGGCCCGTGTGTCCGTGCCGACCATCGGCATCGGAGCAGGGGCCGACTGCGACGGGCAGGTGCTCGTGCTGCACGACATGGTCGGGCTCTATAATGAATTTACGCCGCGTTTCGTCAAGCGTTACGCCGAACTGGGCGCGCTGATGGAACAGGCCGTGCGAGACTACGCCGAAGAGGTGCGCGGCGGGACGTTTCCGACGCCCGCCCACGGTTTCGGCATGGACGAAGAGGAGCTCGCCCGGCTGGAAAGCCTGCTGGACGGCTCCGGAACGGATTCGCTTTGAAACGTTTCGCCTTCAAAGGTTTCTTCCGCCGAAGAGCGCGGTTTCCGGCGGCATCCGCGCACGTTGCGGCGGGCGGATTCCGTCGCCTCGCTTTTCAGTTTTTCATGTTGAAATGTTTCAACCTTTAGACTTGGGATAAGATAATGCGGATTGTTCATACTCCGGAAGCGTTGCAGGCGGTGGGCATGGAGTGGCGCCGTCAGGGCCTCAAGGTGGCCCTCGTGCCCACGATGGGCTACTATCATGAGGGGCATGCGAGCCTGATCCGGTACGCCCGCTCGGTGGCGGACAAGGTGATCGTGAGCTTGTTCGTCAATCCGGCGCAGTTCGGCCCCAACGAGGACCTCGAAGCCTATCCGCGTGATCTTGAGCGCGATTCCGCCCTTGTCCGGGAGCTTGGCGGCGACCTGCTGTACGCTCCCGATCCGGCGGGCATGTACGCGTCCGATCACGCCACATGGGTCGAGGTGCCCGCGCTCGCGGGTACGTTGTGCGGAGTGAGCCGCCCGATCCATTTCCGGGGCGTGTGTACGGTGGTCATGAAGCTGTTCATGCTGGCGCAGCCGTCGCTTGCCGTGTTCGGGGAGAAGGACTGGCAGCAGCTCGCCATCATCAGGAAAATGGTTGCGGACCTGAACGTGTCCGTGGAAATCGTGGGGCGGCCCATCGTGCGCGAGGCCGACGGGCTGGCGCTCAGTTCGCGCAACGTCTATCTGACCGCCGGAGAGCGGGCGCAGGCCCCGCAGCTCCGCAAGTCGCTGGAGATGGCGGCCCGCCTGGCGGCGGACGGCGAACGTGACGCCGCCGTGATCGTCGGGGCGGTTCGGGCCTATCTGACCGCGCATCTCCCCGCCGGGGAGGAGGACTACATTGCCGTCGTCGATCCCGCCTCGCTCGTCAGGGTGGAGCGGCTTGAAGGCGACGCCCTCTGCGCCCTCGCCTTCCGTCTCGGCAAGGCGAGGCTGATCGACAATATTTTGTTGAAGGTTGAAGGGTAGAAGAACCGGGGGAGAGAGGAGGGAACCTTTCCGAAGAAAGGCTTCCTCCCTCCCCCGGCCCCCTCCCTTCTCCCTCCAAAGACTTTTGGCTTGATCGAATCCCTTATGGGGGATTTTTCATTGTTATGGGTGAGGTCGGTTTTTTAAGCGGCGTCCGGGCGAAAGTTTGGACGTCTGGCGTCGTTTCCGTGAGGCTTCCTCGTCCTTCCCTCCCCCAAAAAGGAGCGCACGCATGGACCCGCTGCAATGGCAACAGAGGCTGAGGCCGGTGCTGACGCCGGTTTCGCGGTTGTACGAACGCCTGATGGCGGCGCGCAGGGCGAAGTGGGAGGCGGCGGATTCGCCCGCGTTCCGGCCTTCCCGCCCGTGCGTCTCCGTGGGCAATATCGCGTGGGGCGGCACGGGCAAGACTCCCATCGTGGACTGGCTCCTCGGCTGGAGCGAGGCGCACGGCCTGCGGGCCGTGGTGCTGTCGCGCGGGTACAAGGCCGCGCCCCCGGAACTGCCGCTGCGGGTGCGGACGTCGCACACTCCCGGAGAGGCCGGTGACGAACCGCTGATGCTGGCGCTGGAGCACCCGGAGAGCGTGATCATGGTGGACCCCGACCGCAGACGATCCGGGCGCCGGGCCGAGGAGGACCTGCGGCCCGATCTGTTCGTGCTTGATGACGGATTCCAGCATGTGAAGGTGCGGCGCGACCTCGACCTCGTGTTGCTCCGGCCCGACGATCTGGGCGACGGGTGGGGCAGGGTGATCCCCGCCGGAGCGTGGCGCGAAGGGCGGGAGACGCTGGACCGGGCCGACGCCTTCATGATCAAGTGTCCGCCCGAGGCGTGGGAAACCCTGCGTCCGGCGTGCGAGCGGCGGCTTGCGGGCTTCGGACGCCCGTTGTTTACGTTCGCCTTGCGTCCCGTGTGCCTGCGGAGTCTGCACGGGAACGAACGCCGCGAGGCCGGAGATTTCGCCGGGGGCTCCTACGCGGTCGCCAGCGGCGTGGGCGATCCCGTACAGGTCGTGCGGACCGTGGCCGCGTTCATGGGGTATCCGCCCGCCGAGACGGTGGCTTTCCCGGATCACCATGCCTACGGGGCCGAAGACGCCGCCCGGCTGGAGCGGCTGGGCATGCCCGTGATCTGCACCTGCAAGGACGCCGTGAAACTGCGGGACCTGCCGTTGTCCGACGTATGGGCGCTGCGCGTGGAGGCGGCCTTCGGGCCGAGGCTGTGGTCCGAGGCCGCGTTCCCCGGCTGGCTGGACGCATGGGCGAGGGGGAAGGGGCTGATCGAGACGGATTCCCTTTCCCGGCGTTGTGAAGCGGAAAGGCCCTAGCCGCCGTTCCGGTCGTTGCGGGCCGCCAGCGACTGGCCCAGCTCGAAGGCTTTTTGGCAGTCGATGGGGAATTGGTGTTCCCGGTGGCGCGCCTTGTGCGCTTCCGAGAAGCATTCGACCTTGTATTTGGCGTAGTCGCGGAACTGGTAGGTATCGTTTACGTACAGGACTTCGGGTTTGGTGAATGCCTTTTGAATGAAGAGTTCCATGCGGCTGAACCCGTCCGGGTAGCGGTCCGCGATCATGACCTCGTAGGGGACGTTCATGGTGTAGACGAACGCCGTGGGCATCTTCTTGGGAGCCAGCGAAGAATAGTCGGCGTCGTAGACGAGATACTGGAACAGGAAGCGTTCAAAGAACATCCGCAGCTTGCCGGTGATGCCGTGGAAGTACACGGGCGAACCGAAGACGAGGCCGTCCGCGTCGGCAAGACGTTCCATGAGCGGGCTCAGGGCGTCTCGGACGGCACAGCGGCCATAGCTCCCGCCGCCGAGCCGCTTGCATCCGAAACAGCTCACGCACCCGGTATAGTCGTAGTCGTACAGGTGGATCAGTTCCGTTTGCGCCTGCGGGTCGGCCTCGCGCACGCCTTCAAGGACGTGGTTCAGGATGGTGGCGGTGTTGTTGGCTTTTCTCGGGCTGCCGTTGACGGCGTAATAGGTCATGGCGTTTCTCCTTTTGGGGGGCCGGGATATCCGGCGGGATTGGAGTCCAGACTATCGCCAATCGGGTTCCCGAAAACAAGTACGCAGTTTTTTCTGCCCTGTCCCGTGTGGGAACCTGTTGATTCCCAACGGAGTTTTTGAAAAGGAACGACGCCATGAGCGGAACCAGACGCGCCGGATACCGTACGGCGCTCCCCGATGCCGACATCTACACCGTGCCGTGTCCGATCCTCCATGCCCTGCGCCTCATCGGCGGCAAGTGGAAGCTGCCGATCCTCTGGCACCTGTTCGACGCCGAGACGGTGCGGTACAACGGGCTGAAACGGAGCGTGGTCGGCGTCACCAACATCATGCTGACGCAATGTCTCCGGGAACTCGAACGCGACGGCCTCGTGCGCCGGATCGACTATGGGGAAGTGCCGCCGCGCGTGGAATACGCCCTGACCCAACGGGGCCGGGAACTCCTTCCCGCACTGCGCGAACTCTACGCATGGGGCCAAAAACAGCTCGCCCGTGATGCGGAAGACACGCCGTCCCGCGTCTAACGTCGTCTTTTTCCTCGTGTTCTCATGCATTGCCAGCCACCCGCTTCTGGGTCATACTTTTCCTGTCCTTCCCTTTTCGTCGTGAAACAACCGTTTCGAGCGGCCCGTACCGGCATCGTGCCCTGACGCGGCGCCCGCTTGGAAAATCCTGGGAGGGGGCCTCCCCATCCCCGGTTTCTTTCCCCTTTTCTCTCCCTCAAATAAGGTTCCCCATATGAAAAAACATTCCCGCCAGCGCGGCTACTTCGGCGAGACCGTCCGCGAGGGCGCTTCGCGTCCGGCCCGATCCGGCAGGCAATCCTCCCGCCATACGGAAGATCACGCCTTCGTCAGCGTCCCCGGAGGCCTTGATCCCAAGGAAGTGCTCGAACTCATGGGCAAGGTCCGCCATCCCGTCCGTCTCGACGATCTGATCCGCTTCCTCGATCTGTCCCGCCGGGACAAGAAGCCTCTGGAGCTCCTCCTTGATGCGTTGCAGGCCGAGGGCCGGGTCATCCGGCTGCGCGGGGGCAAGTGGGTCGAAGCCTCGCAGGCCCGCATCGTGACCGGCGTCCTGTCCATCCAGCGTTCCGGCGCGGGATTCGTGACTCCCGACGCCGTGCAGGACTCCCCCGAAGACGCGCCGCAGGCTGTGGACGGCGGCGGGCGGAAACGCGCGGAGCCGCGCTTGCAGCCCGACATTTTCATCCATCCCGGCTTTCTGGGTGACGCGTGGCACGGCGACCGCGTGGAAGTCGCCCTGCAACCGGCTCCGCAGCACCGGGGCGGCAGGCCGCGCAACCCCGAGGGGCGCATCCTGCGCGTGCTCGAACGCCGCCAGAAGGAACTGGCCGTGCACGTCACCCGGAACCGGACGCCGCGCGGCGTGCTGTGCCGTCCGGCGGACCCGCGGCTGGACTTTCTGATCGATGCGGACGTTTCCGCGTTGAAGGCCGTCCCCAAGCTCGGCGAGCTCCTGCTGGTCACGCCGGAGGAGAAGGTCGAGGACGGGCTGTGGAACGGCACCGCCCGCGTGTCCCTCGGCCTTGAGGAAGACGCGATGGTGCAGGAACGGCTGACCAAGCTGAACCACGAAATCCCGCTGGACTTCCCGCCCAACGTGCTCGCCGAGGCCGACGAGCTGGAGACGCGCGCCGCCGGAACCCCCGATCTGGGCGGCCTGCCCCCGTTTTCGGGCGTGGAGGACGCGCCGTCCCTCGAACGGCTTCCGAAGGCCCCCACGGCGAAGCGGCAGGATTTGCGCGGCGTGCCCTTCGTGACCATCGACGGCGAGGACGCCCGCGACTTTGACGACGCGGTGTACGTCCGGCGGCTGCCCGAGGGTTCCGGCGCGGCGTGGGAGCTGTGGGTCGCCATCGCGGACGTGAGCCATTTCGTGCTGCCCGGATCGCGGCTGGATCGGGAAGCCCGCGAGCGCGGCAACTCCTACTATTTCCCCACCTCCGTGGAGCCCATGCTGCCGGAAGTGCTGTCGAACGGCCTGTGTAGCCTGCGCCCGGACGAGGACCGGCTGGTCATGGCGGCCCGCATCGGTTTCGACGGGCGGGGCTTCCCGGTGTCCTCGGCCTTTTTCCCCGGCCTGATCCGCTCGCGGGGGCGGCTGACCTACGAGGGCGTGCAGGAGGCGCTGGACCACGGCGGCGAACTGCTCCAGCGCCATCCGTACCTGCGGGACGCCGAGGAGCTGGCCCGTCTGCTGCTCGAACGGCGGCAGGCGCGGGGCAGCCTCGATTTCGACTTGCCCGAGGCGCAGTTCATCGTGGACCGGACCACCGGCGAAGTGCGGGACATCCGGCGGCGGGTGCGTTTCTTCGCGCACCGGCTGATCGAAGAATGTATGCTGGCGGCCAATGAGGCCGTGGCCCGTTTCCTCACGGAAAAGGGCACGCCGTTCCCCTACCGCATCCACCCCGCGCCCGACCCGGATCGACTGGCGACCCTGTTCCGCACGCTGGCCTCGACGGATTTGGCCCGCAGCGACGCCCTGTCCCTGAAAAAGGGCGAAACGCCTTCGCCCGCGCGGCTCCGGGAGATTCTGGCGCAGGCCGAGGGGACCCCGCAGGAATATCTTGTGGGGCGGCTCGTGCTGCGGTCGATGATGCAGGCGCGGTATTCGCCGGAGGCGGGCGAGCATTTCGGGCTGGCTTCGCCCTGCTACTGCCATTTCACCTCGCCCATCCGGCGTTACGCCGACCTGCTGGTGCACCGGGCGCTGGCCTTCACGCTGGGCGCGACGGCGGGCCCGATCCTCGCCGGGCACAAGCTGCTCATGGCGGCGGATCAGTGCAACGCGCGCGAGCGGGCCGCGACCGAGGCCGAACGGGAGATCGCCCGCCGTCTCGGCTGCCTGCTGCTGCGGGAGCGCACGGGCGAGACGTTCGAGGGCGTCGTTTCCGGGGTGTCGGACTTCGGCTTCTTCGTGGAATTCGACGAGATGCCCGTGGAAGGCATGGTGCGCCTGACGAGCTTCCGGGACGACTGGTTCGAGTTCGACCCGGATCGGCAGGAGCTTATCGGCGTGGGCACGGGACGGCGTTTCCGCCTCGGGCAGGCCGTGACCGTGCGCCTCACCGACGTGAACATCGGGCGTCTGGAAGTGAACCTTGAGCTGGAAGGGACTACAGATACGGCGAGAAAATCCAGCTCGCGGCGTTCCGCAGGCGGTAAGGGAGCGCGGGGTAGGTCGTCGGGACCGAAACGGAACGGCTTCGTACCTCGTCATAAAAGGCGCTGAGCTGTTCGGTCAGCCGCAGGTCCAGCACTTCCATCACCAGCTCGAAGTTGAGGTTGAGGCTGCGGGGATCGAGGTTGGCCGAGCCGAGCAGGGTGTATTCGCCGTCGATGAGCAGGAGCTTGGTGTGGGCGAAGGGCGGGGGCTGACGGAAAATCCTGATGCCCCTGTCCGCCAGCATGGGCATCTGGTGGCGCATGGCCCAGTCCACCATCCGGTGGTTGTTCTCGTCGGGCAGGACGACGCTCACGTCCACGCCGCGCAGCACCGCGCTCACGAGTTCGCCGTGCAGCCGGTGCGGCGGCAGGAAGTACGGGCTCATGATCCGCACGGAATGCCGGGACGCCGAAATCTGGGCGCAGACGAGGTCGAGGATGGTGTCCTCGGGCGTGCCGGGGCCGTCCATGAGCAGGCGGCACAGCGAGCTTCCCTGCTTTTCCACCCGCCCCATGGGCGTGCTCGTGCTGTCGCCGGTGGCGAAACTCCAGTCCATGAGGAAGGCGATTTCGAGCTGTTGGGCGATGGGCCCGGCGCAGCGGAAATGGATGTCCTGCACCCGCGCCCGGCGTTTCAGATTGGCGAGGTGGTGCTGCGAGACGTTCATGCCGCCGGTGAAGCCGGTTGTGCCGTCGCACACCAGCACCTTGCGGTGAGTGCGGAGGTTGATGGAAAACTGCGGCGGGATGAGCCGGGGCGGCAGGAAGGAGGCCAGCTTCACGTCCGGGCCGAAGCGTTTGCGCCAGTTCGCCCACGGGTGGAAGGACCCCACGCCGTCCATAAGCACCCGCACGTCGCAGCCGCGTTCCGCCGCCTTGCGCAGGGCGGCGGCGAAGGCTTTCCCCACCTCGTCGAACCCGAAGATGAAGCTCGACAGGTAGACCCGCTCCGACGCCTCATTGATGGCCGCGAGCATGACCGGGTAGGCGGCTTCGCCGTTGTGCAGCACCGTGAGGGCGTTGCCCTCGGTCATGCACCGCCCGGAAATGCTGGAGCCGGGGGCGGCGAGGTAGTGCAACGCCTGCGGCACCTCCTCTTCCCGGATGAAGCCTTCCGGTTTCTCCGTCAGCGATTTTCCGTGCAGGTCCACGAGGCCGCCCATGACGTTTTGGGCGGCCTTTTCCATAAGCCGGACGGCCTGGCTGTCGATCCGCGCGATCCCGAACAGCCAGTACAGCGGCAGGCCCACCGGCGGCATGAACAGGATGATGGCGATCCAGCCGAGCGCGGCCCGCGAGTCGCGCTTGTGCAGCAGGGCGTGGCAGGCGCTGAACACGGCGAAGCCGTGCATGATCGCCACGAACGTCAGGATGATCACCGTGTTCGGGACGAAAATCAGGCACGCCACGGCGAGCAGCGTGAGCAGGATGGAAATATAGAGCATGGGCGGGAGGGGTGGAGGGGGAGGCCCCCCTCCGGATATGGTTTAGCGTACGACGAGCACGGGAATCTTGGCGAGGGTCAGCACCTTGTGGGTGACGCTGCCGAGGAGCAGGCCTTCGATTTCGCTGCGGCCGCGCGAACCCATGATGATGAGATCGCACTTGAGGTCTTCGGCGGTTTCGATGATGCCTTCGGCGGTGGAGGTGTTCAGGACGATCTTCTCGGTGCAGGGGATGTTTTCCTTGGCGATGACGTCCATGATGGGCTTGGTGATCAGGCCGGCGTCGCTCTTCACGGCCTCTTCGGCCTCTCTGCGCGCGTCGCCGCCGATGACGTTGGGAATGGGCGGGAGGACCGTGGCGACGACGATTTCGCCGCCGCAGCGGGCGAGAGTGACGGCGTGGGCCACGGCGTGCATGGAATGCTCGGAACCATCGACAGGCAGCAGGATGCGATTGTAAGCCATAGTTGCTCCTTGTTGACGCGAGAGCGTCTGTTTGATGGGATCGTAGAACATGGTACACGGGCCGGAACGAAGAGACAAGGCTTCTATTCTCCGGGCGCGCAAGAGAGGGGAACGCCGTCAAAGCCGTGTGAACCCGCCGTGTTGCGGAGTCCGGGGAAGGCGTTGCGCCGAGCCTCTCACGTTGACAAGGCGGTTTGGGCAGAGTACATTTATCCATTCCATTTTTCTATCCTACATTTATGGCCTCCGGTGAGCGCGACCCCCCGGAGCGTCTTTGTCCTCAGGAGGGCACGATGTCCAAAATTTTGAGCAAAGGCCTGACCTTCGATGATGTGTTGTTGGTGCCCGCCTATTCTGAAGTCACGCCGGACATGGTTGACGTGACCGCGTGGCTGACGCCGTCCATCTCCCTGAACATTCCGCTGGTTTCCGCAGCGATGGATACGGTGACCGAGTCCGCGATGGCCATTTCGATGGCCCGCGCCGGCGGCATCGGCATTGTGCACAAGAACATGAGCATCGAGCGCCAGAAGCTGGAGATCGAAAAGGTCAAGAAGTCCGAAAGCGGCATGATCATCGATCCCATCACCGTGGAACCCGACGACACCGTGGAGCACGCGCTGGACCTCATGCACGCCTACCGCGTGTCCGGCCTGCCCGTCGTCCGCGAAAAGAAGCTGGTCGGCATCCTGACCAACCGCGACGTCCGCTTCGTCGAGGACCTCGCCGGGACCAAGGTCAGCGACGTGATGACCAGCGAGAACCTGATCACCGTCCCCACCGGCACCACGCTTGAGGAAGCCAAGCACCACCTGCACGCCCACCGCATCGAAAAGCTGCTGGTGGTCGATGAGCAGGGCCGTCTCGCCGGGCTCCTCACCATGAAGGACATCGACAAGGTCCAGAAGTACCCCAACGCCTGCAAGGACAGCAAAGGCCGTCTGCGCGTGGGCGCCGCCATCGGCGTGGGCCCGGAAGGCGAAAAGCGCGCCGCCGCGCTGCTGGCGGCGGGCGTGGACGTGCTGGTGCTCGACTCCGCGCACGGCCATTCCAAAAACATCCTGAACGCCGTGTCCGCCATCAAGGGCTCCTTCCCCGACTGTCAGCTCATCGCGGGCAACGTGGCGACCTATGAAGGCGCACGGGCCATGCTCAAGGCCGGAGCCGACGCCGTGAAGGTCGGCATCGGGCCCGGCTCCATCTGCACCACCCGCGTCGTGGCCGGCGTGGGCGTCCCGCAGGTCACCGCGATCATGGAATGCTCCCGCGCGGCCCGCGAGATGGACCGCTGCTGCATCGGCGACGGCGGCATCAAGTTCTCCGGCGACGTGGTGAAGGGCCTCTCCGCGGGCGCGAACAGCATCATGATCGGCAGCCTGCTCGCGGGCACCGAGGAAAGCCCCGGCGAAACCATCCTCTATCAGGGCCGTACCTACAAAATCTATCGTGGCATGGGCTCCATCGACGCCATGAAGGAAGGCAGCTCCGATCGCTACTTCCAGCAGAAGAGCAAGAAGCTCGTTCCCGAAGGCATCGTGGGCCGCGTGCCCTTCCGCGGGATGGTCAGCGAGACCGTCTATCAGCTCGTGGGCGGCGTGCGTTCCGGCATGGGCTACTGCGGGGCCGCCAACCTTCAGGAACTCTTCGAAAAGGCGCAAATGGTGGAAATCTCCGCCGCGGGCCTGCGCGAAAGCCACGTCCACGACGTCATCATCACCAAGGAAGCGCCGAACTACCGCGTGGACAACGCCTAGCCGGTCTTTGGACGGGGAGGGGCTCCCTTCCCGTCCTTTTTCCTTTTTGGGGCCGGATTCTCATTGACGGCCGATACACTCTGCGACAACGCTGTTTCTCGAACAAAAGGACATACGATGCCCAGCAAAGTCATTATCATAGACTACGGTTCCCAGGTCACCCAGCTTATCGCCCGCCGGGTGCGCGAAGCCGGCGTCTATTCCGAAATCCATCCCTGCGTCGTCACCGCCAAGCAGGTCAAGGCCATGCGGCCTTCCGCGATCATCCTTTCGGGCGGCCCCGCCAGCGTGGGCGAAAAGGACGCCCCCGCTCTGGACAAGGGCTTCCTCGAGCTCGGCGTGCCGGTTCTCGGCATCTGCTACGGGATGCAGCTCCTTGCGTACAACCTCGGCGGCGGGCTGGAACAGTCCGAAACCCGCGAGTACGGTCCGGCGGACCTGAAGTTCGTCCGCTCCTGCGCCCTGTGGGACGGCATCGACATTTCCAGGGCCTCGCGCGTGTGGATGTCCCACGGCGACACCGTGAAGACGCCTCCGGCGGGCTTCCTCGTCACCGGCAGCACCGATACGCTGGAAGTGGCGGCGATGGCCGACGAGGCCCGCCGCATCTACGCCGTGCAGTTCCATCCCGAAGTGCACCACTCCGTGGACGGCGACACCATGCTCCGCAACTTCCTTTTCAAAATCGCCAAGATCACGCCGGACTGGACCATGTCCTCCTTCGTGGAGCGGGTGGTCAAGGACGTGCGCGAAACCGTGGGCGACGGGCATGTGGTCTGCGCCCTGTCCGGCGGCGTGGATTCCACCGTGGTGGCCGTGCTGCTGCACAAGGCCATCGGCAAGAACCTGCACTGCATCTTCGTGGACAACGGCGTGCTGCGTTCCGGCGAGGGCGACGAAGTCGTCAACTACCTGCGCGAGCACTTCGACCTCAACCTCAAGCTGGTGAACGCGCAGGATCGCTTCCTCGACCTGCTCGCCGGCGTCGAGGACCCCGAGAAGAAGCGCAAGATCATCGGCCACACCTTCATCGACGTGTTCGACGAGGAAGCCAAGGCCATCGGAAACGTCGAATGGCTGGCGCAGGGTACCCTGTATCCGGACGTGATCGAGTCCGTGTCCCACAAGGGGCCGAGCGCGGTCATCAAGAGCCACCACAACGTGGGCGGCCTGCCGGAAAAGATGAACATGAAACTGATCGAACCGCTGCGCGAGCTGTTCAAGGACGAAGTGCGTCAGGTGGGCGCGGAACTCGGCATGCCCGAATCCGTGATCTGGCGTCAGCCCTTCCCCGGCCCCGGCCTCGCCATCCGCGTGATCGGCGAAGTCACCCGCGAGCGTTTGGATATTCTCCGCAAAGCCGACACCATCGTGCAGCAGGAGCTGCGCGATGCGGGCTGGTACCGCAAAATCTGGCAGGGCTTTGCCGTGTTGCTTCCGTTGAAGACCGTGGGGGTGATGGGCGACGGCCGCACCTACGAACACGTCATCGCCCTGCGCTGCGTCGACAGCGTGGACGCCATGACCGCCGACTGGGCGCGCCTGCCCTACGATCTGCTGGAACGGATTTCCAGACGGATCATCAATGAAGTAAAGGGAGTAAACCGCGTGGTTTACGACGTTTCGTCGAAGCCGCCGAGCACCATTGAATGGGAATAGCGAGGGACTGTCATGTTTGGTATTGGCGGTACGGAACTGCTGGTGATTCTTGTCGTGGCCCTGATTGTCCTCGGCCCCAAAAGCGTCCCCCAGATTGCGCGGACGCTCGGACGGGCGATGGGCGAATTCCGGAAGGTTTCCACTGAATTCCAGCGGACCCTGAACACGGAAATCGAGCTCGAAGAGCACGAAAAGCGCAAGCAGGAAGCGGAAAAGGAACTGTTCGGCACCGAGCAGAAAGCCACCGCGGCTGCGAAGCCGGCTGAAACGGCCTCGCCCGCCGCCAAACCGGCCGCCGAACAGGCGGCTGCCCGGACGGAACCTTCCGATGCTTCCGTAAAGGGTTAGGCATGACAGAACGCGAAGACAAAACCCCCGCCGCGTCCGTGGGCGCGGCGGAGGATGAAATCTTGCTGGATTCCCCGATTCTGGAATCCGAGGACGGGCCCGGAGCGGAGGACGCTCCGGGCGTCGCCGGTTCGGAGTCCTCCGCCGGCCCGGAACCCCGCGTCGAAGCGGAGCCCGCCGAGGCGGCGGAAACGCCGTCCGGAGAAGAGGCTCCCGAACGTCCCGAACCTTCGCCCGAACCCGCCGAAGGCGCGTCGTCGCCGTGGCCCCGTGAGGACGGCGGCGAGGGTGCGGAGGCCGAGGCCACGTTGCCCGTGGCATCGGGCGGCGGCGAACCGCCCGCACCCGTCGATCCTCCCTCTTCCGAAGAGGAAGAGCCGGAGGAGGAAGAGAAGCCCATGACCCTGCTGGATCACCTCGGCGAGTTGCGCAAGCGGCTCGTGCGGGGCTTTCTGGCGGTCCTGATCGGCTTCTTCGCCTGCTACGGCTTCGCGCAGCAACTGTTCTACTATCTGTCCCTGCCGCTCCTCAAGGTCATGCCCGCGGACTCCAAGTTCATCTATACGGGCGTGGCGGAAGGCTTCTTCGTGGACATGAAGGTCGCGTTCGTGGCCGGTCTGTTCGCGGCCTGCCCGTTCCTCTTCTATCAGATATGGGCCTTCATCGCGCCCGGCCTGTACGAGGAGGAGAAACGCTACGTCCTGCCGCTGGCCCTGTTCTCGGCCTTCTTCTTCCTGCTCGGCGGCGTATTCTGTTATTTCGGCGTGTTCCCGTTCGCGTTCGAATTCTTCATGAGCTATTCGACCGGCAACATCGTAGCCATGTTGTCGATTGACGAATATCTGGGTTTCGCGCTCAAGATGCTCATCGCCTTCGGGCTCATCTTCGAGATGCCGCTGTTCAGCTTCTTCCTCGCGCGGATGGGCCTCATCACCGCGCAGAAGATGCGCGACGTCCGCAAATACGCGGTGCTGGCGGTGTTCGTCATTGCGGCGATCCTCACGCCTCCGGACGTGTTTTCGCAGCTCATGATGGCCGGTCCCATGCTGGTCCTCTATGAAATCAGCATCTGGGTCGCCGCGCTCGTGGGCAAGAAAAAGGCCAAAAAGACCGAAGCGGAAGCCGAAGCCGCCGCGCAGGAGGAAGCATGATCCGCACCGGACACGTCGCGCGGACGACCGCGGAAACGGACATCGATCTGACCCTGACCCTTGAAGGTTCCGGGAAAACTTCCGTTTCCACCGGATTCGGGCTGCTCGATCACATGCTGACCCTGACGGCGTTCTGGGCCGGGTTCGACCTGACCCTGACCTGCAGGGGCGACATGCACATCGACGCCCACCATTCGGCGGAGGACATCGCCCTGTGCCTCGGGCAGGCGCTCGCGCAGGCCGTGGGCGACCGCAAGGGCATCGCCCGCGTCGGTTTCGCCCGCGTCCCCATGGACGAGGCGCTGGCCGAAGTCACGCTGGACATTTCCGGGCGTCCGTGGCTGGAATGGCGGGGCGACGAACTGCTGCCGCCCGTGCTGGCGGGCGAGGAGCGGGATATCTGGCGCGAATGCTACAAGAGTTTCGCCTCGGCCGCCCGCATGAACGTCCATGTGGCGTTCCTGTACGGGCGGAACGGGCATCATCTGCTGGAGTCCGCCGCCAAAGGGCTTGGCCTCGCTCTGGCGCAGGCCGTTTCTCTCACAGGCAACATGGTGCGGAGCACCAAAGGGAGTCTCGACTGATGCGCAGACTGACCCGCCGTTTTTTCTGCCTCGCGGTTTTGGCCGTATCCCTGTTTACGCTCGTGGCCTGTCAGAAGACGATGCCCGCCGCGCCCGAGCTTCCCGATCTCAAGGTGGGCGTGGTCGGCGTGGTGCAGCCCACGGGCACGACGGACCTGCTGGCGGGCTTTATCCCCGACGACCGCGTGCTGGCTTCTCCGGAAGCCGTGGCGACGTTCAATGCGGACCTCATGAAGACGCTCAAGGCGCAGACGAAGCGCGCCTACGTCTTCATCCCCAAGGCGGCGGGCGTCGATCCCCGCGGCCGCAACGGGGCGCTGGCGCACTGGGCCAAGATCGGGAAGGACGTGGGCGTTGACCTGATCATCGTGCCCCAGATTCTCGACTGGCGCGAGCGGGCCGGAAGCGGTGCGGGCGTGACCACGTCCGCCGCCGTGAACATGGACTTTTATCTGATCGATACGCGCGAACCGGGCGGCGCGCTGGTGGCCCGCTCGCACTTCAAGGAAAAGCAGGTCGGCCTGAGCGACAACCTCATGAATTTCAATACCTTCATCAAGCGCGGCGCCAAGTGGGTGACCACCGAGGAACTGGCGCAGGAAGGCATGGACAAGATGATCAAGGAGTTCGGGTTATGATCCTTTTCCCCGCGGTGGACATCAAGGGGGGACAGGCCGTGCGTCTGAGGCGCGGCCGGGCCGACGACTCCACGGTCTTTTCCGACGATCCGGTGGCGGCGGCGCTGCAATGGCAGGAGCAGGGCGCGAAATTCCTGCACCTCGTCGATCTCGACGGCGCGTTTCAGGGCGTTTCGCCCAACACGGAGCTGGTGGGACGGCTGTGCAAGGCTCTTTCCATTCCGGTTCAGCTCGGCGGCGGCATCCGGGACGAGGAAACCGCGCACCGTTGGCTTGATGCGGGCGTGACCCGGTTGATCATCGGGACCCTCGCGCTGGAGGACCCCGCCCGGTTTGCGGCGTTGTGCCATGCCTGCCCCGGACGCATCGGCGTTTCGCTGGATGCGGAGAACGGGCGTCTCAAGACGCGCGGCTGGGTGGGCGACACGCCGTATACCGTGGACGACGTGGTGCCCCGTCTGGCCGAAGACGGCGCGGCGTTCCTCGTCTACACGGACATCGAGCGCGACGGCATGCAGACGGGCGTGAACGTGCCCGCGCTGACGCATCTGGCCCGGACGAGCAAGGTCCCGGTGATCGCCGCCGGAGGCGTCGCCACGCTGGACGACGTGAAGGCGTTGTATCCTCTGTCCGTGTCCGCCAATCTCGAAGGCGCGATCAGCGGGCGCGCGATCTACGAAGGTACGCTCGACCTCCGCGAAGCCATGCGCTGGATCGCGGAGCAGGAAGGGAAATAGAAGATTGGGGAGGGGAAGGGAAAACTTTCTGGAGAAAGTTTCCCCTTCCCCTCCCCAAACCCCTCCCCTTTCCC
>CABKMN010000029.1 GCA_902373525.1 uncultured Bilophila sp.
GGGTTTGGGGAGGGGAGAGGGGACCTTTCTCCAGAAAGGTCCCCTCTCCCCTCCCCAATCTCCTATTTCCCTTCCATTTCATCCAGAATGGCGCGAGCCGCCTCGGCGGGGACGGGAGCCTTGGTGATCGGGCGGCCTACGACGAGGAAGTCGCTGCCGATGCGGACGGCCTGCGCGGGCGTCATGACCCGGCGCTGATCGTCGGCGGCGGAGCCGGAAGCCGGACGGATGCCCGGCGTCAGGCAGAGAAGCCCCGGACAACGGGACTTGATCGCCTCGACTTCGTGCCCGGAGCAGACCACGCCGTCCAGCCCCCACGACTGCCCGCCCGCCGCAAGATCGGCGGCGAGGCCGGAGAGGTTTTCTCCGTAGCCGGGAAGCTCGCCGGGGGCCATGCTGGTAAGCACCGTCACTGCGAAAAGCAGGGGCTTCGCGCCGCCTGAGGCCGCGCTTTCGGCCACGGCGTCCACGGCGGCGCGGATCATCCGCTCGCCGCCGAGCGCGTGCAGGGTGATCAGATCGACGCCCATGCGGCAGGCCGAGCGCACCCCGCCCGCCACCGTGTTCGGAATGTCGAACATCTTGAGATCGAGCATGACCTTGAAGCCCATGTCCTTGAGCCGCCTGACCACGGACGGGCCTTCCTGCGTGAAGAGTTCGAGGCCCACCTTCATCCAGATGGGGCATCCGCGCAGGGATTCGGCGGTGGCGAGGGCGTCCTTCGCGTTGGTGTAATCGAGGGCTACGATGAGCTGAGCCATGCGGTTATCCTTCAAGAATGGTGTTTGCCAGCCCCGGACGGGCCGAGGGGTGGAGCGTCGCGGTCAGGTAGGCCGCGCGCAGTTCGTCGTACGCCTTGTCCAGATCGTCGTTGACGATCCACGCGTCGAACCAGTGCGCCTGTCGGATTTCGGCGGCGGCGTTGGACAGGCGGCGGGTGATGCTCGCCTCGTCGTCCGTGCCGCGCCCGCGCAGGCGGCGTTCCAGTTCGCTCATGGACGGCGGGAACAGGAAGACGTATTGCCCGCGCGGCAGGGTGAGCCGGAGCTGCGCCGCGCCCTGCACGTCGATGTCGAACAGGACGTCGTTGCCCGCCTTGAGGGTTTCGAGCACGGGAGCCAGCGGCGTGCCGTAATAGTTGCCGTGCACGTTGGCCCATTCCGCGAAGTACCCGGCCTCGCGGCGGCGGAGGAACTCCTCCACCGACAGGAAATGGTAGTCCTTGCCGTCCACTTCCCGCCCGCGCGGGGCACGGGTGGTACAGGAGATGGAGTAGGCGAAATTCGGGAATTCCTCGCGCAGGCGCTGCACGAGCGTCGTCTTGCCGGTGCCCGAAGGCGCGCAGATGACGAGCAGCACCCCGGAACGGGACGCCGCGGATCGTTGGTCAGGCATTGTCGTCCTCCTCCTGCGAAAATCGTTGACCCAGCGTGTCCGGCAGGATGGCGGAAAGGATCACGTGGTTGGAGTCGGTTATGATGATGGAACGGGTCTTGCGGCCCTGTGTGGCGTCCACGAGGCGGCCCGCGGTGCGGGCGTCCTCGCGCAGGCGCCGCATGGGCGAAGACGCGGGATTGATGATGCCCACGACGCGGGAAGCGACCACGAAATTGCCGAACCCGAGGTTGATGAACCGTTCCCGTTGCATGCTTATTCCAGATTTTGGACCTGTTCGCGGCATTTTTCCAGCTCGTTCTTGAAATCGACCACAAGGCGGGACGTCTGCGCGTCCTGTATCTTGTTGCCGCAGGTGGCGATTTCCCGAAAGCATTCCTGAAGGGTGAAGTCGAGGCGGCGTCCGGCGTCCGTGCCGAGGTCGAGCAGGGCGCGCAGGCGTTCCAGATGGGCGTGCAGCCGGGTCAGCTCCTCGCTCACGTCCAGCTTGTCCGCGAGGATCACTACTTCCTGAAGGAAGCGGCCTTCCTCCAGCTCGCCGTTGACGGCGGCGAGGGCTTCGGAAAGGCGCTCGCGGAGCACGGCGAACCGTTCCTCCTTGATCTGGGGCGCGCGTTCGTCGATGCGCTCGACCCACGCCTCCATCTTGCCGATGCGGGCGGCCATGTCGCGGGCCAGTGCGGCCCCTTCCGTCTCGCGGGACTCGTTCCAGTCCTCAAGGGCGGCGACGAGGCCCTCTTCAAGACGTTCCTCCAGCTCGTCGTCCCCGTCCTCGCTTTCGCGTTCCCAGAGCGAGGGGATGGCGAACAGGGCGTTGTAGTCGGGCTCGAAGGCATCCCCGTGCAGATCGGCGAGAGCCGCCACCTGATCGAGCATCGCGGAGGCCTGCGCCGCGTCGAAGCGGAGGCTCGCGGCGGTCCCGCGCTGCTGGAGCGTGAGGGAAACCTCCATGCGGCCCCGCGCGGCGAAACGCCGGACCACGCGTTCCAGACGGGATTCCAGTCCCCGCGCCTGAAGGGGAAGCCGCCATTTGAGGTCCAGATGGCGGTTGTTGACGCTTCGGATTTCCCAGGTTTGCGTCCAGTCGGCGTCTTCCATGACGCAACGTCCGAAGCCGGTCATGCTGCGCAGCATACGAACTCCTCCTTCCTGCGTTGGGGGTGGCTATCCGAATAAGGTTACGTCAGAACGCATTCCGGCACAAGACCGGCGCGGAGACGCGGGAGGCTGGCCTCCGCTCCGTTTTCGGGGTATAAGGGATGACCCGGAACGAAAGGCGCGCCACGGTGCGCCGCCCCTGCCCCCGCGTCGTCCGGCGGGGTGCGCCTCCCTCCGTTCCCTTGTCTTTGAGGGCCTGTTCGGATAGGTATCCCGCGATTGCGGAGCGCCTGCGGGCGTTTCCCCTTTGCGGCGTCGTTTTGTATCATCACAGCAACAGGATGGGATGCCTATGGCCGCTCTTTGCGTGGAAGACCTCGATCACCTTGTCCTCAACGTTTCCGACATCAGGGCCACCTGCCGTTTTTACCAGCGGGTACTCGGCATGACCCCGTTCACGTTCGGCAACGGGCGCACCGCGCTTTCCTTCGGCAACCGCAAAATCAATCTCTATGAGGTCGGACAGCGTTATTCGCCGCAGCCCGACAAGCCGCTTTCCGGCACGGCGGAGCTGTGCTTTCTCTCGCGCACGCCCGTGGTCGAACTGCTGGATCATCTGAAGGCCAACAACGTGTCCGTGGAGGAGGGGCCGGTGCGGCGCGAAGGCGCGCTCGGCCCGATCACGTCCGTGTATTTCCGCGATCCGGACGGCAACATGATTGAAGTGGCGAACTATACGGAAGCCTGATTCCGTCCTTGAGGCCCACCATGCGCATTCTGCCTTTCCTCAAATATTCCCCCTGCGGGAACACCACGATTCTTGTCCGCAACGTGCCGCTGTCTCCGGCGGAACGCGCCCGCGCGGCCGCCGAGATGATCGCGTCCGGGCATCTGGAGGCGGAGCAGGCCGGGTATGCGGACACGGAAGCCGCGCTTCCGAGGCTGGACATGATGGGCGGCGAGTTCTGCGTCAACGCGACGCGCGCGTTTGCCGCGCAATTGTTTGAAGAGGGGCGGCTGACCCCGGAAGGGGAGGCGTCCGGCGGCGTGGTCAGCGTGTCCGGGATGCCCGAACGCCTGCGCGTCCGGGTGCGGCGCGTCGCTCCGGGGCGCTTCGAGTCCGCCGTGCTGCTGGACCTGCCCGAGGCCCCGCCGCTGGAGCGCGTCGCTCCGGGCATCCATCTGGTGCGGGTGCCGGGCATCGCGCATCTGGTGCTGGACGCCGCCGCGCATCCGCTCCCCGTCGACAAGGACCGCGACACCGCCGCGCTGTTCGCCCGGTTCGGGCTGTTGGACGAGGACGCCGCCGGGTGTATCTGGCTGCGCCGCGGGCCGTCCGGCCCGAGCATCACACCCTTTGTCCGGGTCCGCGAAACCGGGACGACCTATGCGGAAACGGCCTGCGGGTCCGGGACGCTGGCGGCGTCGGTCGTCTGCCGCGCCGTGTACGGCGATGCGGGCGAACTGGTTCTGATGCAGCCGGGCGGCGAAGCGCTGCGGGTGGCGCAGGCCGAACCTTCCCATCCCGGCGGCTGGGCCGCGTGGGTCGGCGGGCCGGTGCGCGTGCTGGCGCGCGGCGAGGTCTTCGTAGACTGTCTGGAAGAGGAGCGCTGACGCGGCGACAAGGGGACCGTGTCCCGGAACGGGAACATATTCCGGAACAGAGTTCCTCCTCACCATGATCATTGCCCCCTGCCGCCGATGCAGGGTCGGCTGAAAAGTCCCGTCCGCGTTGGCTGCGGCGGTGCATCGCCCCCTGCGCAGGGCTGGCCGCGAAGCTGTCCTGCGCCCCTGCCGCCGCCGACACCTCCCGCGCGGGGTCGGCAATCAGGCAGACCGCCTTCCTTCCTTTGATACGGATGCCCCTCCCCACGCGAGGCCGCCGTGAGGCCTTCCGCCTTTGCGCCCCTGTCCATTCTCTGTCTGCGGGCCGCTTCGGGCGCGCGAGGACAGTGGTTACCTGCTTGATTCAATTATGGATTGTCGTAGGTCGCTTTGGGCGAGCGCAGGGCCGTGAGCCGCGTCGGGACCTGTGGGGTCGCCCGATGAATTCGCTTTGGCGCGCGCAGGGCCGTGAGCCCATAAGCAGCCAGAGAGCCCCGACGGGTCATGTCCGGCTTCATGCGCCCAGGGCCGTGAGCATGCGCTCGTTGCTCGCCAAGAACCTGTCGAGTCGGAGCTTATGCGTGCAACGCCGCGACGGAGATGCGCATCCCGGCTGCTGCCGACACCGGTTTTTTATCCTGCGGGGTGCGGTTTCGCTGTTGAATCTTTCGGAAAGGTAGAGTAGAGCTACTCCTTTATAGGAAAACCTTTTCGAGGGGGACGGCTTCTGAAGGAAGGGCTCCGCTCCCTTGCTTGCAGGACGGCGGGCGTTCCCCGCCGCCTTTCTGTTTGTCGAGGCGGGACAGGCACGAGCGGCGGGTCCGGGAGAGCGTTTTTTCAAGCGTCTTTCCCCGCTCCTTGCCGTTCCTCCACTTTTTTGTGGTAGGCGTGCTGGATGAAACGCACGAGGTCGCCTTTGCGGGTGGCCCAGTCGGGGGCGACCAGCTCACCGGGCGCGGGGTCGGCGACGACCCGGTGGATGATGATGTCGGGCCGCAGGCCGGTCAGGACGTCCACGGCAAGCGCGATGTAGGCGTCCTCCGTGAGCGGCGCGTACGTTCCGGCACGGTAGGCGCGTTCGAGCGCGGTGCCCCGGCAGACGTAAACGTTGTGCAGCTTGACCCCGTGGACGGGCAGGGCGTTGAGGCGGCGCACGGTGTCGCGTACGTCGTCCGGCGTTTCGCCGGGCAGCCCGAGCATGAGGTGCGCGCAGACCTGCACGTCGGTCTTCGCCGCCAGCTCGATGGCCCGCACCGAGGACGCGGCGTCGTGCCCCCGGTTGATGCGGCGCAGCGTGGCGTCGTTCAGGGTCTGCACGCCGAGTTCGAGCCATTTTTCCCGCCACGGCGCGGCCCCGAGCAGGGCCAGCTTTTCGGCGTCGAGGCAGTCCGGGCGGGTGCCCACGGAAACGCCCGCGAGGTCGGGCAGCGTGCGGAGGATGTCCAGCAGGGCGGCGAGGCGCGCCGCCGGGCCGTAGGTGTTGGAAAAGGACTGAAGGTAGGCGAGGAACAGGGAGGCCCGGTTGGACTTCCGAAAATGTTCGCGCCAGTGATCCCACTGCGCGGGCAGGTTCATGCCCGCCAGCCCGAGGCCGGAACCCGAGCCGACGGCGTTGCAGAAGGTGCAGCCCGCGCGGGAGAGCGTCCCGTCCCGGTTGGGACAGCTCGCTCCGGCGTCGAGGGGTATCTTCTGGACCCGCTGCCCGAAGCGTTCGCGCAGATGAACCGTGAATGTATTCCATGTGTGCATGAAGACGGACCTTTCAGGGGGAATGCCCGCCGATGGGGGCGGCGGTACATTTATTTTGACCTTGATTGTTATATGTTGAAAATATTCAGCATGTTTTGTAGAGTCGGGAATCGGAAGAGAGCTTGCTCTTGACAGCGGGACGTTTTTGGCCCAACACTTCGCGACTGAACTCAGGCTATCCGCAAAACGGCGGGCTGAAAAGAGCGCCGCGGTTTTCCGCGGACGGGCCGCTCGCCGGCTCCCTCCGGTTTCCGATATTTCCACATCCGGCACTGATGACGATCGACCGATCTTGTTTGGACCATAGAGAAGACAAGTGAGCAATCTTGTATGGCAAAACTCATGAATTTCATCCTCGGCGCGTTTTCCAACGATCTCGCCATCGACCTGGGGACCGCCAATACCTGCGTCTACGTGAAGGGACAGGGCATCGTCCTGCGTGAACCTTCCGTCGTGGCCGTCAAGAAGGACTCGCGCGGCAACAGCGTGGTCCTCGCCGTCGGGCAGGACGCCAAGCGCATGCTCGGGCGTACGCCGGGCAACATTCAGGCCATCCGCCCCATGAAGGACGGCGTCATCGCCGACTTTGAAGTGACGGAAGCCATGCTCCGGCACTTCATTTCCAAGGTGCACAACTCGCGCCGCCATCTCGTCCGGCCCCGGATCATGGTCTGCGTCCCCACCGGCATCACGCAGGTGGAAAAGCGCGCCGTGAAGGAATCCGCCCAGAGCGCGGGCGCCCGCGAAGTCTATCTTATCGAAGAACCCATGGCCGCCGCCATCGGGGCCAACCTGCCCATTCAGGAGCCGACCTCCAACATGGTGGTGGACATCGGGGGCGGCACCACCGAGGTTGCGGTCATCTCCCTGTCCGGCATCGTGTATTCCCGCTCGGTGCGCGTCGGCGGCGACAAGATGGACGAATCCATCATGACGCACGTGAAGCGCAAGTACAACATGCTGATCGGTGAATCCTCCGCCGAGGAAATCAAGATCAAGATCGCCTCCGCCTACCCGATGGACCCCGAACAGCAGATCGAGGTCAAGGGCCGCGATCTCGTGACCGGGATTCCGCAGAACATCATCATCACCTCCGAGGAAGTGCGCAAGGCCATTTCCGAGCAGGTGGACAGCATCGTGCAGGCCGTGCGCATCGCCCTTGAGCAGACGCCCCCGGAACTGGCCGCCGACATCGTGGATCGCGGCATCGTGCTCACCGGCGGCGGAGCGCTCCTCAAGGGGCTGGACCAGCTCCTGCGCGAAGAGACGTCCCTGCCCATCACCGTGGTCGAGGACCCGCTGTCCACGGTCGTCATGGGCACCGGCCGCGCGCTCGATGAATTCAGCGAGCTGGGCGACGTCTGCATTGACTGATAAAAGAGCGCCTGCCGGGGCTTTCCCGCAGGCTTTCCGGTCCGCCGTCCGGCTTCCCGCCGGATGTGCGGACCGGTCCGTATCCGCCTCCCTGAACGATCCGCCGCACGCAACGGAACCTTCGCCGGACAAGCCATGTCTCCCAAGCACATCCTGCTGATTCCCGCCCTCGCCCTGTTGATGTATCTCGGCATGTACAGCTGGAACCAGCGCACCCACATCCTCGACAACGTCGCGGCCAACACCGGCCTCGAAGCCTCCGGCGTCGTCCTCAAGTCGGTGCGGCTGGTGCAGGATACGGTCATGGGCGCGTGGAACCGGTACATGGACCTCGTGGACGTGCGCAAGGAAAACGACGAGCTGAAAAAGGAACTGGAACAGGTCCGACACAAGCTGCTCATGGCGTCCGAAGAACGGGCGGAGCTCGTCCGCCTGCGCCGCCTGCTGACGCTGACGCCGCCTCCGGGCTGGCAGACGCTCGGCGCGCGCGTGCTCGCCGGACGCATGGGGGCCAACTCCGCGCTGGCGTCCGTGCTCATCGGGCGGGGCTATCTCACGGGCGCCATTCCCGGCACCCCGGTGATGACGCCGGAAGGCGTCGCCGGACGCGTGCTGCGGGCCGGGCCGAGTTCGGCCACGGTGCTCCTGCTCGTCGATCCCGGAAGCCGCATCGCGATCATCAGTCAGGAAAGCCGCGTGCAGGGCGTGCTCGTGGGCGGCGGTCCCGACAAGCCGCTGGAAGTCCGTTTCGTGTCGCACAACGACGTGATCCGCCCCGGCGAGATACTGGTCACCTCCGGTCTGGACGACGCCTTCCCGAAGGGCATCCCCGTGGCCCGCGTGCTGTCGGCCACGCCCTCGGATCTGTCGCCCTTCCAGTCCATTCAGGCCGCTCCGCTGGCGACCCTGACCGACCTCGAAGAACTGCTCCTCATTTCCCGCGTGGAAGGGGACGGCCTGTCCGGCTCCCTGTCCGGCGTGCTCGAAACGCCCCGCGCCCCCGTCGATCCCGCCTCGCCGCGTCCGCAACCCCTGCCGGGGCAGCCCGGTTCGGGGATTCCCGGCCCGCCCCGTCCCGACGCCCCGTTTTTCCTGAACGGCCCGACGCCCCCGCCCGGATTGCCGCTGCGGAGCCGCCCATGACGCTCAACATCCTGTGGTGGGTGGCTTTCTTCGTGCTGGGGCTCACGCTTCAGCAGGCGCTGCCCGGCACGGACGTGCTGGTCGCCGGGTTGTTTCTCGCGCTTCAGGAACGCCGTCCCTTTCAGATCGCCGCCGTGCTGCTCGCACTCATCCTCATTCAGGAAGGCGTGGGCACGCTGGATTTCGGCACGTCCGTCCTGTGGTATCTCGTCGTCATCACGCTCTTCTTTGTCGGGCGCTGGATGTTCGAGACGGAGAACTGGCTGTTCGTGCTGCTCATCAGCGTCTGCCTCGGCGCGGCGCATTACGGCGTCATCTGGATCATGACGCGGCTCCAGTTCATCCCTCTCGACATGACCCGGCTGCTCGACGAAAGCATCCTGCAAGGGCTGCTGACGCCGTTCGTCTGGCAGTTCTGCCTGATGGCCCGCCGGTGGGTGGTTCCCAATGAAAACAATACAGCTTGAAACGGAAGGCTACCAGCCGCCCAAGAGCGGGCTCGTGCTGTTGCAGTGCCTTGTCGGGCTGCTGTTCTTCACCTTCGTGATCCGTTTCTGGTATCTCCAGATACACCGGGGGTCCGACTTCGCGCAGCAGGCGCAGGCCAACCACCTGCGGCAGGAATCGGTGTATGCGTCGCGCGGCCTCATCCGCGACGTCAACGGCGTTCTGCTCGCGGAGAACCGGCCCGCCTTCGGGCTCGCGCTGATCCGCGAGGACTGCAAGGACATCAACGCCACGCTGGCGCAGGTCAGCGAATGGGCGGGCATCCCGCTGGATCAGCTCACGAACCGTTTTCAGCAGGACAAGCGCAAGGTCAAGCCCTTCGAGCCCATCCTGCTGCTTTCCGACATGACCTTTGAGCAGGTGGCGCGCATCGAGGCGCAGCTCATGCACTGGCCCGGTCTGGAAATCGTGACCCGTTCCAAACGCCACTACCCGGAAGGCAAGGAATTCGCGCACATCCTCGGGTACGTCGCCGAAGCCAACGAGCGGGAGCTCGCCGCCGATCCCTACCTCGCCCTCGGGGACACGGTGGGCAAGCAGGGGCTGGAGTACGTCTTCGAGCCGCGTCTGCGTGGGCACAAGGGCCTGTACAACGTCGAGGTGGACGTGCTCGGGCGCTCGCTCGGCAAGACGCTGGTGGAGGAACCGCAGAACGGCGAAAACCTCCAGCTCGGCCTCGACACCAAGCTCCAGAAGCGGCTCGCCGAACTGCTCGGCGACCAGACGGGCAGCATCGTGGTCATGGAGCCGCACACGGGGCGGCTCCGGGCGCTGGTCACCAACCCCTCCTACGACAACAATCTTTTCGTCGGCGGCCTGTCCCAGAAAACGTGGGTGGCGCTGCGCGACGACCCGTTCCATCCGCTCCAGAACCGCGCCATCCAGAGCGTCTACCCGCCCGGATCGGTCTGGAAGCTCATGATGGCCGGACTGTTCCTCAAGGAGGGCGTGTCGCCCTCGACGCGGGTGGTCTGCACCGGCGCGGTCAAGCTCGGCAACCGGGAATTCCGGTGCTGGCGGCGCGGCGGGCACGGCGCGGTCGATCTGGTCCAGTCGCTCATGCATTCCTGCGACGTCTACTACTATGTGCTCGGCGAGAAGATGGGCATCGACCGCATCGAAGCCTTCGCCAAGGCGTGCGGGTTCGGCGCGCCCACGGGCATCGATCTGCCGCATGAAAAGTCCGGCCTCGTGCCGTCGAAGGCGTGGAAGAAGCGCCGCTCGGGCGAGGCGTGGTACCGCGGCGAGACGCTGAACGTGTCCATCGGGCAGGGGTACACGCTGGTCACGCCGCTCCAGATGGCGGACTTCGTGAGCGCGCTGCTCAACGGCGGCAAGCTGCTCAAGCCGCAGCTGCTGGCGGGTGCCGAGCCCGAAGTGCGCGGGACCATCCCGTTCAGCGACGAGGCCCGCAAGCTCGTGGTCGAAGGCATGCGCGTGACCGCCGACATCGGCACGGCCAAGGTGTTGCGCCGCAAGGACGCGATCATCGGCGGCAAGACCGGGACCGCGCAGGTGGTGAAAATCCGTATGGTCGGGGATCGCCGTCAGCGTACCGCCGAAATGGCCTATCTGGAACGCGACCACGCGTGGATCGCCTCCTACGGGCGCAAGGACGGGGAGGACATCGTCGTCGTCGTCATGCTGGAGCACGGCGGGGGCGGCAGCTCGGCGGCGGGTCCCGTGGCCCGCGACGTCTACAACATTTTATATGGGACCCCCCTCGGCCCGCAGCCGCACAGGCTGCCGGGACGCATGGCCCGGCAGGACTAGGGGAGAGGAGCCGCGGAAGGACTTTTTTTGAAACAAGCGTCCTCCCCGGGCCCCACCCGCAAACACTTCGGCGGTATCGAATCCCTTTTCGCCTCTCTTCCCGGCGCACGAAGCCGGGAGGCGGCGGTCCAGAAGCCTTCCAGACATGCTGAACGCGGCGCAAAAGGGAACGCATAAGAAAGAAGCTGCGGAAACGGACGTTTCCGCAACCTGAAAAAGGAAAGAACCCACGCGGTTCCGTTTGCGCCGGGGTCCGGGGGGCGGCTCGCCCCCCGGCGGGTGCGGGGCGGCGCCCTGCCGGGGTCCGGGGCGGAGCCCCGAAAGGGAGAGTCCGATGGTGATCGACAGACGGTTGCTGACGCATATCAACTGGGGCCTGCTGGCGGCCACGCTCCTGCTGTTCTGGGTGGGGATCGGCAACCTCTATTCCGCCAGCGGCGTCCGGGTGGAGGACGGCATCAGCCTTGCCCCGTTCTACGAACGGCAAATGATCTGGGGCCTTTTCGGCTTCGTATCCATGCTCGCCTGCATGAGCTTCGACTACCGCCACCTTCAGGCTATGGCCCTGCCGTTTTTTTTGTTGGTGGTCTTTTCCCTGTGCCTGATCCCCATTTTCGGCAAGGTCATCTACGGCGCGCGCCGCTGGATCGATCTGGGCTTCTTCCACTTCCAGCCGAGCGAAATGGCGAAGATCGCCGTGCTGCTCATGGGGGCGCAGGTCCTGTCGCTGGACGGCGAACCGTTGTCGTGGAAGCGTTTGTTCCAGGTGTCGTGCGTCGGCGGCATTCCGGCGGCGTTCATCGTGTTTCAGCCGGACCTCGGCACGGCTCTGACCGTGCTGGCCATCCTCGGCGGCATGATCCTGTACCACGGGCTCAAGAAACGGGTCCTGCTGGTCTGCCTTGTGAGCATCCCGCTGTTGCTGCCGATGGCGTGGTTCGCGCTGCACGACTACCAGAAGCAGCGCATCATGACCTTCCTCGATCCCTCGAACGATCCGCGCGGGGCGGGGTATCACATCATCCAGTCAAAAATAGCCATCGGTTCCGGTCAGATATGGGGAAAGGGCTTCCTTGAGGGCACGCAGAGCAAGTTGAGCTTCCTCCCCGAGAAGCACACCGACTTCGCCATCGCCGTGTTCGGCGAGGAGTGGGGCTTCGTGGGGTGCGTGGCGCTCATGGCCCTGTTCAGCCTGTTTTTGTTGAGCATCTTCAACACGGTGCGGAGCGCGAAGGATCGCTTCGGGAGCAATCTGGCGGCGGGCATATTCATCTATTTCTTCTGGCAAATAGCGGTCAACACCGGCATGGTTGTGGGGATCATGCCGGTGGTCGGCATCCCTCTCCCCTTCATCAGCTACGGCGGCAGCGCCACACTCGTGAATTTTTCGCTGATCGGGCTGGTGCTGAACATTTCCATGCGCCGTTTCCTGTTCAAAACGTGACCGGGAAGGATGCGGGAACGCCGCTGACGCTCGCTTTTTCACAAGGCGCAACGCACCCCCGCCCCCACCGGAACACCGAGGGTGCACTGTAAAGAACAACTTGAAAGAGAACATCTTATGAAAAACAGGGCGCGGAATGTCCGTTTTCGTCAAAAGGGGATTGTGATCTTTTGCTTTTAAGAAGAACCTTTGACACATTTTGGTGGTTAGTATATAACACCCCCATTCTGTACGTTTAGCCGTTTATGAAGGGAGTTCCTGCGTGATAGATCTTGATATTACGTTATGGTTCCAGTTGGCGAACTTTCTCATCACCTTGGTTGTGCTCAACTACCTCCTGATTGCGCCCATCCGGAAGATCATCCGGGAACGCAAGGAAAAGGTGGCCGGGCTCGCCGGGGATATCGACGCCTTCGCCGCTGATGGCCAGAAACTTCTGGACAACTACGAAGCGGAACTTGCCAAGGCCCGCGCCGCCGCCAATCTGCAGCGCAAGCAGGCCAAGGCCGACGCCGAAGCCGAAAGCCGCGTCCTTCTCGACGCCGCCAACGCCGACGCGCAGAACCGTCTGCGGGAAACCCAGGCGGCCGTCCGCGCCGACGCCGATGCGGCCCACAAAACGCTCCAGGCCGAAATGAAAGGCTTCGCCGACGCGGCGCTGGCCAAAATCCTCGGATAACGTTTCACGGTACGCACGGGGGAATCCTTGAACGCGCTCGTCTCTTTTTTCAAGTCAAAAGACGGTTTGGTGGCCGTAGCCACGCTGGTGCTGCTGGGCATCGTGTCTCATTACAGCGATCCCTACAACGCCTGGATCAACCTGCTGGCCCGCGTCGGCAACGTTTGCGTTTTTCTGTACATTCTGTGGCGCGCCGGCGGAAAGGCCATCGTTTCCAGCCTGAGCTCGCGGCGGACGAACATCGCCGAGGAACTCGACAGCCTCGCGCGGCGCAAACTTGAGGCCGAGGAACAGCTCAAGGACCTGCAGAGCCGCATCGCCAACCTGAACGCGGAACGGGAAGCCATCCTTGAGGAAAGCCGCGCGCAGGGCGAAGCCCTCAAGGCCAGCCTGATCGCCGAAGCGCAGGCCGAAGCGGAAAAAATCCGCGAGCAGGCCGCCCGCGCCGCCGACACCGAAACCAAGGGCGCCGTGGATGCGCTCCGCAACCAGATCGCGGACGAAATCATCGAAGCCGTCGAAGCCTCGCTGAAAGAGCGTCTGAACGCGAACAAGCACGCGAAACTCATCGATAACGCGTTGAAAAAGGTGGTGCTCAATTGAACGGCGACATCGTAGCGCAGCGCTATGCCCATGCGCTCTTTGCCCTCGGCAAGGAACAGGGCATGCCCAAACTGGAGGCCTTCGGGAAGACCCTTTCCGAGCTGGCCGGACTGCTTGATGAAGCTCCCGAACTGGCGCGGCTGTTCCGCGCTCCCGTCATCAGCGTGGCTGAGAAGCGGAACGTTCTGTCGCAGCTCCTTGCCGGTCTTGATGCCGATCCGGTCGTGAAGAATTTTTGCCTTTTGTTGGCTGACAAGGAGCGTCTCCCGTTGTTCGGTGAGATCGTCGAATGTTTCGGCAAGCTCCTTGACGAAGCCAAGGGCATTGTCCGCGGCAGGCTTCTGACTGCCGTTAACCTCAATAAAGACCGTCAGGCGGGCATCCTTGCCGCGCTTGAAAAGCAGACCAGCAAACAGTTGGCCCTGACGTTCGAGGTGGACCCGTCCATCCTCGGCGGGGTTGTCCTTCAGGTGGGGGACAAGGTGCTGGATGCGAGCCTTCGTGCGCAGTTGACTATCCTCAGAGACATCATCAAGAGGGGTGAATAGGATCATGCACATCAATGCAGGCGAGATCAGCAAGATCATCAAAGAGCAGATCCAGAACTACGAGCAGCGTGTCGATGCCACCGAAACCGGCACTGTGCTTTCCGTAGGGGACGGGATCGCCCGTGTATATGGCGTGCAGAACGCCATGTCCATGGAGCTTCTCGAATTCCCCGGCGGGTTGTTGGGCATGGTGCTCAACCTGGAAGAAGACAACGTGGGCGTAGCCCTGCTTGGTGAAGATACCGGCATCAAGGAAGGCGACCCGGTCAAGCGTACCGGCCGCATCTTCTCCGTGCCCGTCGGCGATGCCGTCATGGGGCGCGTCATGAGCCCCCTCGGCATTCCCGTCGACGGCCTCGGACCGGTTGAAGCCACCGAATTCAGCGCCGTGGAAGTGAAAGCTCCCGGCATCATCGCCCGTAAGAGCGTTCACGAACCTATGGTCACCGGGATCAAGGCCATCGACGCCATGACTCCCATCGGCCGCGGGCAGCGCGAACTGGTCATCGGCGACCGTCAGACCGGCAAGACCGCCATCTGCATCGACGCCATCCTTGCCCAGAAGAATTCCGACGTGCACTGCTTCTACGTGGCCATCGGACAGAAACGTTCCACGGTCGCGCTCGTGGCCGACACCCTGCGCAAGCACGGTGCCATGGAATACACCACGATCATTTCGGCCACCGCTTCCGAACCGGCTCCGTTGCAGTACATCGCGGCCTACTCCGGTTGCACTATGGCCGAATACTACCGCAACAACGGCAAGCACGCCCTCATCGTGTACGACGACCTGTCCAAGCAGGCGGTGGCCTATCGCCAGATGTCCCTGCTGCTCCGTCGTCCTCCGGGACGTGAAGCCTACCCCGGCGACGTGTTCTACCTCCACTCGCGCCTCCTCGAACGCGCGGCGAAGGTGAACGACAGCCTGGGGGCCGGTTCCCTGACCGCTCTGCCCATCATCGAAACGCAGGCGGGCGACGTGTCCGCGTACATCCCCACCAACGTGATCTCCATCACCGACGGTCAGGTGTACCTGGAACCCAACCTGTTCAACGCCGGTATCCGTCCGGCCATCAACGTGGGCCTTTCGGTGTCCCGCGTGGGTGGTTCCGCTCAGATCAAGGCCATGAAGCAGGTCGCCGGCACCATGCGTCTGGACCTCGCCCAGTATCGCGAACTGGCCGCTTTCGCCCAGTTCGGTTCCGATCTGGACAAGTCCACGAAGCAGAAACTGGAACGCGGCGCGCGTCTGGTGGAACTGCTCAAGCAGCCCCAGTACCAGCCCATGCCCACTCAGGAACAGGTCGTGTCCATGTACGCCGCCACTCGCGGTTTCATGGACGATGTGCCGGTTGCCTCCGTGCAGGCCTTTGAACGCGACTTCCTCGACTATATGCGGAGCTCCAAGTCCGATATCCTTGACGATATCGTGGCCCGCAAGGTTCTGGACGCCGATCTGGAAGGCCGCCTGAAGGACGCCATCCTTGAGTTCAAAAAGGGCTATAATGCCTAGGGGACGGTAGCGCATGCCTTCGTTGAAAGACGTCAAAATGAAGATCGTCGGGGTCCGCAAGACCAAGCAGATCACCAAGGCCATGAACATGGTGGCCTCGGCGAAGCTGCGTGGCGCCCAGTCCCGCATTGAGCGTTTCCGCCCCTACGCGGAAAAGTTTCAGGCTGTGCTCGGCGATCTTGCGGCCAAGTCCGACGGCTCGGCCCACGCGCTCCTTGAGCGCCGGGCGGAGTGCCATGTCTCGGTTATCATTCTGGCTACTTCGGATCGCGGCCTGTGCGGCGGTTTCAACGCCATGCTTATCGCCAAGGCTCTGGACGCCGCACGGACGAGAGCGGCCGAAGGGAAAACCGTCAAGTTCATTTGCGTAGGCAAAAAAGGACGCGACGCCATCCGCAAGACCGGCTTTGAAATCCTGTCGGACTATGCGGACGTCATGGGCAACTTCGACTTCACCCTCGCTTCCGGCATCGGCAAGGATGTGGTGAGCGGGTACACGCACAAGGCCATGGACGAGGTCATCCTCATCTACGGCGAGTTCGTGTCCATGGCAAAACAGGTTCCTCTTGTTCAGACCCTGCTGCCGGTGGAGGCTGCTGCGCCCGCGCCAGCCGATTCCGCCGCAGACGGCGCTTCCCCGAAGGGAGTGTCCGAAGAATACACTTACGAACCCGAAGTGAAGAAGCTCCTTGCCGAAATCCTTCCCCGGTTCGTCAATGTGCAGATATACCGTGGCCTTCTGGACACCTCCGCCAGCGAAAACGCTGCCCGGATGTCCGCTATGGACAACGCCACGCGCAATTGCGACGAAATGGTGGGTGCCCTGACGCTGCTCTTCAACAAGACGCGTCAGACGTCCATCACCAACGAGCTCATCGATATCGTTGGCGGCGCGGAAGCTCTGAAATAAGGGAGCGAGCAATCGTTATGAGTGAAAACATCGGCAAAATCGTTCAGGTCATCGGCGCAGTCGTTGACGTGGCGTTTCCCGACGGTCATTTGCCAAACATTCTGACCGCTCTGGAAATCAAGAACCCCAACAACAGCGATGCGCCCGATCTGATCTGCGAAGTGGCCCAGCACCTGGGCGACGACGTTGTACGCACCATCGCCATGGACGCGACCGAAGGTCTCGTTCGCGGCATGGACGTCGTTGACACCGGCAAGCCGATCATGGCTCCGGTGGGCTCGGCGTCCCTTGGGCGCATCATGAACGTGGTGGGCCGTCCCGTTGACGAAATGGGCCCCATCAAAGCTGAAAAATATCTGCCCATTCACCGCGAAGCCCCCAGCTTCGTGGAGCAGAACACCTCGGTGGAACTGCTCGAAACCGGCATCAAGGTCGTTGACCTGCTCGTTCCCTTCCCGAAGGGCGGCAAGATGGGTCTGTTCGGCGGCGCCGGCGTGGGCAAGACCGTTATCCTCATGGAAATGATCAACAACATCGCGAAGCAGCACGGCGGCATCTCCGTGTTCGCGGGTGTTGGTGAACGTACCCGTGAAGGGAACGACCTCTATCACGAAATGAAGGACGCGGGCGTTCTTGAGAAAGCCGCCCTCGTTTACGGCCAGATGAACGAGCCTCCGGGAGCCCGTGCCCGCGTGGCCCTGACCGCCCTCACCTGCGCGGAATACTTCCGCGACGAGGAAAATCAGGACGTGCTGCTGTTCATCGACAACATCTTCCGTTTCACCCAGGCGGGTTCGGAAGTGTCCGCTCTGCTGGGCCGCATGCCTTCCGCGGTGGGGTATCAGCCTACTCTCGGTACCGACCTCGGTTCGTTGCAGGAACGCATCACCTCCACCAACAAGGGGTCCATCACCTCGGTGCAGGCCGTGTACGTTCCCGCCGACGACTTGACCGACCCGGCTCCGGCGACCACGTTCTCGCACCTTGACGGTACGCTCGTGCTTTCCCGTCAGATCGCGGAACTGGGCATCTACCCCGCCGTGGACCCGCTCGACTCCACCTCGCGCATTCTCGACCCCAACGTTGTGGGCGAGGAGCACTACGGGGTGGCCCGCGGCGTCCAGCAGGTGTTGCAGAAGTACAAAGAACTTCAGGACATCATTGCCATCCTCGGCATGGATGAACTGTCCGACGACGACAAGCTCGTGGTGGCCCGCGCCCGGCGCATCCAGCGCTTCCTGTCGCAGCCCTTCCATGTGGCCGAAACCTTTACCGGTACGCCCGGCGTCTATGTGAAGCTGGAAGACACGGTCAAGGCGTTCAAGGGCATTCTGAACGGCGATTACGACCACCTCGCGGAAGACGACTTCTACATGGTGGGCGATATCGACATGGCTCTGGCCAAGTACCAGAAGCGCCAGGAAAACTAGGAGCCTGATATGGAATCCACGCTTCAGCTCGAAATCGTCACACCTGACAAAGTTGTGGTCAGCCAGCCCGTGGATTACGTCGGTGTTCCGGGTATCGAAGGTGAATTCGGCGTCCTGCCGCATCACATTCCGCTTCTGTCCGCTCTGGCCATCGGTGATTTGTACTTCCGCGTCGAAGGCAAGACGGAACATGTGTTCGTCTCCGGCGGTTTCGCGGAAGTCTCCGACAACAAGCTCACCGTGTTGGCCGAATCGGCGGAACTTGGTGAAAACATTGACGTTGCTCGTGCCGAGGCCGCCAAAAGACGTGCTGAGGAACGGTTGGCGGCGAAGATTGCCGATACGGACCTCGTCCGCGCGCATCTGGCTCTCCAGCGTGCGGTGGAGCGTCTGCACATCGCGTCGCAGTCCTAGCAACGGCCCCGTCGTATGAATAAAGAGCGCGGAACTTCGGTTCCGCGCTTTTTTTGTGGATTGTGAAGACTGGGGAAGGGAGGGAGAACCTTTCTGAGGAAAGGTTCTCCCTCCCTTCCCCAGACCCCATCCCTCCTTCTCCAAAGACTTTTGACCTTATTGAATCCCTCTTCATGATGTTTCCGGAGAGTGTGGGGAATGGGCATGGAAGCGGATCGGGAAAGCGTTCGATGCGGTGTGGGAAGGCGAGGGGGAAAACGGGATGATGGGAAGGGTACTTGGGGAGCGAGGAAAAGCGAAAAGTCGGGTGGAAGGCGGCGGAAGACGCGGGCGGAGACGGCTGTATCGGTAACGAAAAGATGGGGGAGAAGGTGGGGCTGAGCTGGGGGAGGGCGCTTCTTTAGGAGCGTCCTCCCTTGATTGTTACCGGCGTTCCGGCAGGGCGGCGATGACGACGCCGACGAGGGTCAGGCCGACGCAGAGGGCCTGCGTGAGGTTCAGGCGTTCCCCGAGGATGGAGAAGGCGAAAATCAGGGTGAAGACCGGAATCAGGTTCCCGTAGAGGGCGACGACGCCGGCTTCAAGGTTTTTCAGCGCGAAGTTGAAGCTCAGGTAGACGAGGAAGCCCACGCCGAGCCCCATGTACAGCAGGCCGCCGAACGCGGGTATGGTGACGCCGGCGGGCATGGGCGTGGTGAAGACGAACGGCAGGAACACCAGCGTACCGCCGAGCGCCTGAATGGCGGAAATGCTCAGGAAGGAATAGCGGCGGGAGATGAAGCGCACGCACACGGCGTAGCCCGTAGCGGAAAGCACGGCTCCGACCATGAGCAGGTTGCCGAGGATGGGGTTGGCCGCCTGCGCCGAGCTTTCGGCGGCGAGGGAGGCCCCCGCGACGCCCGCCACCGCGAACAGCATGGCGATGATGGTTTTGCGGGTGAGTTTTTCGCCGAGGAACAGCCACGCCGCCACGGCGGTGCAGAGGGGGAAGCAGGCCGCGATGACCCCGCCCTGTGAGGCGGTGGTATAGGTCATGGCGAACGTTTCGCACAGGAAGAACAGGCACGGTTCGAACAATACCATTGCCGTCAGGTATTTCCAGTCCCCTTTTTGATAGGGGATATGGGTCCACAACCGGTAGAGCGCCAGATAGACCACGCCCGCGAAGGCTACGCGCGCGAAGACGACCTGCATCGCGGTAAACGATTCGAACGCGTACTTCATGGCGATCATGCCGCCGCCCCATGTGGCGTAGCTCGCTATCAGCAGTGCCAGCAGCACGTTCTTGGATACGGCCATAGCTTTCCTCCGAGCGCCCGCGCTTGTGAACGAACGGGCGAATGATGACGTTGCGCGGAGTTTAGACGCTTGCCGTGGACAAATCTGACGCACATGCGACACTTTTACACAATGCGGGATGGGGAGGAAAAGGAGGGAAGGCGGACAGCATGCGGAATGGGGCGGCATCGTTCAAAAAAAGCTGCGGAGGCAGTCCGCCCCCGCAGTTTGTCCGGATTGTGTTTTGCCCTTGGATCAGGCCATGCTTTCCCGGAGCTTGCGGCGTTCCTTGTCGATCTGCTCGTCGGTGGCCCCGAAATCGCGCATCAGGTATTCGGTCATGGCGACGGCGACTTCGCGTTCGCCGGAGAAAACCGCTGATGCGCCTTCGGATTTGAGGGTCTCCGCCACGCTGAGGTAGGTGGTGTGGACGAGGATGCGCATGTCGGGATTGATGGAGCGGGCGACCTCCACGATTTCGGGAGAGGGGGCGCTTGAGGAGGAGATGATGAGGCTTTTGGCTTCCTCCGCGCCCGCATGGATGAGCACTTCCCGCTGGGTGGCGTCGCCGTAGATGATTTTTTCCCCGAGCGCGCTGACCCGGCGGACGGTGTCGATGTTCATTTCCACGACCACCACGTCGAGGTTGTTGTCGCGGAGGATGCCGGAGAGCTGCCTGCCCACGGGGCCGTAGCCCACGACGATGATGCGCTGCGCGCCTTCGGGATGGGTGAGTTCGGCCTCGTCGAGGCGCGGCAGGCCGATGCCCTTCGACTCCAGCCAGTGCGCCACGGCGTTGATGCGTCGGTAGAGCAGGGGGTTGAGGGTGATGGAAACGATTGCCGTCACGATGATCGCGCTGGAGGCTTCGGGAGGGAGTACGCCGAAGCTGACGCCCATTGAGGCGAGAATGAACGAAAATTCACCGATCTGCGCCAGCGCCACGGCGACGGAGAGCGCCATGCGCAGGGGCTTGCGGAACAGCTTGACCACGATGAAGGCCGCCAGCGGCTTGCCGAGCAATACGATGCCGAGGGTGGCGAGGATCAGCGGCCAGTCGCTGATGAGCGAGGCGGGGTTGAACAGCATTCCCACGGAGACGAAGAAGAGGACGGCGAAGGCGTCGCGCATGGGGAGCGCCTCGGCGGCGGCCCGGGCGCTGAATTCGGACTGTCCCACGATCATGCCGCCGAGGAAGGCTCCGAGCGCCATGGACGCCCCGAAGAAGTTGGCCGCGCCCACGGCGACGCCGAGGGCCAGCACCAGCACGGCGAGCGTGAACAGGTCCCGGGTGCCCGTCCGGGCCACGTAGGCCAGCAGCTTCGGAATGATCCGCTGTCCCACCACCAGCGCGAAGACGACGAGCGCCGCCAGTTTCAGGGTGGTGACGCCGAGGATGTGCCAGACGCTTTCGGCCTGTTCGCCGCTGCTCACGGCGGCGGGCAGGAGCACGAGCAGGAGGATGGTGAAGAGGTCCTCGACCACCAGCCAGCCGAGAGCGACGTGTCCCGTGGTGGTGTGCAGGGCCTTGTTGTCGGAAAGAACGCGGGTCAGCACGACGGTACTCGCGACCGAAATGGCCATCCCGAAGACGGCCCCGGCGGTCCACGACCAGCCGAATCCGTGCGAAACGACCATGCCGAGCAGGGTCGCCGCCGAGATTTGGACAGCCGCGCCGGGCAGGACGATGCGCTGGACCGCCAGCAGGTCCTTGAGATGGAAGTGCAGGCCTACGCCGAACATGAGCAGGATGATGCCGATTTCCGCGCACTGGGCCGCCGTGTCGGCGTCGGCGACGAATCCCGGCGAGTAGGGGCCGACGATGATGCCCGCCAGCAGGTAGCCCACAAGCGGGGACATGCGGAGTTTCTGGGTGATGAAGCCGAGCGCAAGGGCTGCGGTCAGGCCGCCGGAGAGCGTCAGGATAAGATCGACGTTGTGCAGCATAGGGTCCTTTGCGATTGCGGTTGTCTCTTTGGGATTTCCTTTTCCCTCAGGATGCCGAAACGGAAAAGGAATATCAAGAGGAAGGAGGACCCGTTGCATGATTACCGGGCGGAAAAGCCGTCTGTAGAAACGGGGGATGCAGGTACGCCCGCTTGCCCTGCCGTCCGGGATTTTCGGGCCGCCCGCGGCCTCTGACGGGGCTTGGGAAAACGAAAAGAGCGGATACGGTTTTTTTGCCGAAAAGCAACGGAGGGGCCTGCGTCCGTTTTGCGCGAAAAGCCTCTTTGATGCGCCGTTTGGAGCCCTTTCAGAGCAAAAAACAACCTTTTAAAGGCCTTTTTCGGCAAAAACGTCGTTGTGCCCGTTACCTGTGAAAAATATCGTTACCAAAAGAGAATGACTGGATTTCTGTTGAATAAAAAAATGAAAAGGGCTATCCTTTGTCGAAAGGAAAAGTCTTGCAAAAAGCGTATTGGTTCTGGGAATGTATCCCGGCTTTCGCAAGTCCCCCGACCATCGGAATACCATGAAAATCAAGCTCGACGAAACCAATCTGGCAATTATCAAGGCGTTGCGCAACGGGCGCGCCTCGTTCCGTGACATCGCCTCGGACCTCGGTCTTTCCGAAGTGACGGTCCGCACCCGCGCCGCCCGGCTCATCGAAGACGGCGTGCTGGACATCTGCGGGCAGGTCGATGTGGAAAGGCTGCCCGGCCACACGCTGGCGCTGGTGGCGATCAAGCTGCGCTCCCCGGACCTTGTGGGCGAGGGCGAAGTGTTTTCCCATCTGCGGGGCGTGGTGTCCGTCGCCGTGCTGACGGGGCGGCATGACCTTATCCTGACCGTGCTGCTCAACGAGGAATTCGGCCTGCTTGATTTCTACACCAACGAATTTTCCAAGTGTCACGACAGGGTGTCCTCCATCGAAACCTTCATCGTCTACAAGGGATTCAATCTGAAGGTGCCCTACATTCTGTAGTCGCTGCGGCGGTTGCGGAAGGTTCGGGTCGGCGGGGCGTCTCGTCGGCCTTCCGGTGTTGCGGGCCACGCCGCCGGATTTCGGAGAACAGGGATCGCTACTTTAAACGGAGTCATTCATGTTGCATCAAACGGCATTACACGCAACGCATGAGGCCCTCGGCGCCACGCTGGTCGATTTCGGCGGTTGGGACATGCCCCTCTGGTATCCCACCGGCGCGGTGAAGGAACACCTCGCCGTCATCCGGCATGCCGGGCTGTTCGACATCGGGCACATGGCCGGGATCATGGTTTCCGGCCCCGACGCGCTGGAAGCCCTCCAGTGGGCCTTCACCAAGGACCTGTCCCTGTCCGGCGCGCGTGCGGCCTACGGCGCGTTTCTCGATGCCTCCGGCGGCGTGGTGGACGACGCCATCGTCTATCCCCTGAGCGGTGGCCGCTACTTCGTGGTGCTCAACGTGGGCAAGGGCGAAAAGATCGCGGAGCAGCTCCGCGCGTGGATCGCCGCCAACGGCAAGGACGCCGACGTGCGCGATCTCGCGGGCACCTACGCCAAGCTGGACCTTCAGGGCCCCGCGACCGTCCGCGTGATGACCAAGCTGCTCAAGGACCCCGACGCCGTGTTCGAGAAGATGCCCTATTTCTCCTTCAAGGGCGACATCGAGCTGGACAAGAGCGACGTCCTTCTCGCCGACGGCACCCCCGTTTTCCTGTCCCGTACCGGGTATACCGGTGAGCAGGGCTTTGAAATCTTCGTGCCCTACGACAAGGTCGCGGACATCTGGAACCGCATCCTCGAAGCGGGCAAGGACGAAGGCGTCATCCCCTGCGGTCTCGCCGCCCGCGACTCCGTGCGCGCCGGTGCCGTGCTTCCGCTTTCGCAGCAGGACATCGGGCCGTGGCCGTTCGTGAACAACCCGTGGCCGTTCACCCTGCCCAAGGACGAGAACGGCAACTGGACCAAGGACTTCTTCGGTCGCTCCGCCCTTGAGGAAGCCCTCGCCTCCGGCAAGGCTCCGTACACGTACGCCTATTGCGGCTTCGACCCCCGCAAGGTGACTTCCCCCGACCACGACGCGCATCCGCAGGTACTGCTGGACGGCGAAGAGATCGGAGACGTGCTCACCTGCGTGGCCGACGTGTCCATCGGGCGCGTGGACGGCGTGATCACCAGCATCGCCAGCCCCGAGAAACCCGAAGGTTTTGCGCCCAAGGGCCTTGTCTGCGGTTTCGTCCGCGTGAACCGTCCGCTTGAAAACGGCACCAAGCTCACGCTCGCCGACCCGCGCCGCAAGATTCAGGTCGAAACCGTCACCGACATTCGCCCCGCCCGCACCGCCCGCAAAAAGCTGGGCAGCCTGTAGCAAAGGAAACGATGTCGCGATTGGGGAGGAAGAGCCCTTCTTGAAGGATTCTTCTTCTCCCAACCCCCGCCTCTCTCTCCTGCGACGTTTGCAATCGGGGGGGGAGACGAGCGAAACCCGTTGAAAAAGTGCACAGAGGACTCCTGACGCGCTTGGACCGCCGGGAACCCGCCCGGACGAAACGGCGTTTCGTCCGGGCGGGTTCCCGGCGGCTTCGAGGGGGTCCGGGGGGCATCATGCCCCCCGGCCGCCGGAGGCATGCCTTTTGCCTCTCCCGCCGGGGCACACCGTCAAAATCAACCGCCCGATGAGGAACACACCATGTCCAACATTCCCGCCGAACTGCGTTACTCCGAAGATCACGAATGGATCAGCACCGCCGCCCCGTGGAAGATCGGCGTGAGCGACTACGCCCAGAACGCCCTTGGCGACCTGACCTATGTGGAACTGCCTTCCGTGGGTGACGCCTTTGAAAAGGGTCAGGAATTCGGCACGCTGGAATCCACCAAATCCGTGAGCCCGCTGTTCATGCCCGTCGCCGGCACCGTCAAGGCCGTCAACGAGGCGCTGGTGGACGCTCCCGAAAAAGTGAATCAGGACCCCTACGGCGAAGGCTGGCTGATCGAAATCGAGACCGCCGAAGGCGTGGACCAGCTGCTGGACGCCGCCGCGTACAAGGCCCATCTGGAGACCCTGTAATGCATCGCTATTTTCCCCACACCGCGGAAGACGAAGCGCGGATGCTCGGAGTCGTCGGCGCCGATACGGTGGAGGACCTGTTCGCCTCCATCCCGTCGGACTGCCGCCACGAGGGGCCGCTTCCTCTGACCGCCATGACGGAGTGGGAACTCACGGCACGGGCCGAAGAGCTGGCCGCCTCCATGCCCGCCGCCGGTTCCGCGTGGATCGGCGCGGGGAGCTACCAGCACCATATCCCCGCCGTGGTCCCGGCCCTGATGGGCCGCTCCGAATTCTACACCGCCTATACGCCGTACCAGCCTGAAATCAGTCAGGGCACGTTGCAGGGCATCTTCGAGTTCCAGACGCTCATCGCCCGCCTGCTCGGCATGGAAGTGGCCAACGCCTCCATGTACGACGGCGCGACCGCGCTGGCCGAAGGCGCGCTGATGGCCTGCCGCCTGACCAAACGCAACGCCGTGGCCGTGTCCCTCGCCCTGCATCCGCATTACCGCACGGTGCTGGATACCTACTGCAACGCCAACGGCATCGAGGTCCGCGACCTCACCATGACCGAAGAGGGCGGCACCAGCCTTGAGCACCTCAGGGACGACGCCGACCTCGCCGCGCTCATCGTGCAGTCGCCCAACGTCTTCGGCGTCATCGAGCACCTCGCCGAACAGGCCGAATGGATTCACGCCCGCAAGGGCCTGCTGATCACCGGCTTCACCGAAGCGATGGCCTACGGCCTGCTCGCCAGCCCCGGCAGTCAGGGCGCGGACATCGTGTGCGGCGAAGGGCAGAGCTTCGGCCTGTCCCAGAACTTCGGCGGCCCCTACCTCGGCCTCATGGCGACCCGCAAGAGCTTCGTCCGCAACCTGCCGGGCCGTCTCGTGGGCCAGACCGTGGACAACAAGGGCAAGCGCGCCTTCGTGCTCACCCTGTCCACCCGCGAGCAGCACATCCGCCGCGAAAAGGCCGTGTCCAACATCTGCTCCAACGCCGGGCTGTGCGCGATGACCTGCGGCGCGTACCTCGCGAGCATGGGCGGCACGGGCCTCGGCCACGTCGCGAAGCTCAACCGCGACAAGGCCGAATACCTCAAGGCCGGACTCATGAAGCTGGGCTTCCGTCCCGTGTATTCCGGGCAGACCTTCAACGAGTTCGTGATGGCCGCTCCCGCCGGGTTCGACGCCAAGTGGAAGCGCCTCCTTGAAGAAAAGAAGATCATGTTCGGCATGGAGCTGTCCAAGTGGTATCCGCTCGCCGACAGCTACCTCTTCTGCGCCACCGAAACCCGGAGCCGCGCCGAAATCGACGCCATCCTGAAGGAGATCGCCTGATGAGCAATCAGTCTTGGCCCGGGGTGTCGAGTCTCGTGCTGAACGAACCCCTGCTGTGGGAAAAAGGCCGTCCCGGCCGCGTGGGCGCGAGCCTGCCCGAAGCCGACGTGCCCTCCGCGCCCTATGAGGCCGAAGGCATGGTGCGGACGGAGCTGGACCTGCCCGACCTGTCCGAACTGGACGTGGTGCGCCACTACACCCGTCTGTCCACATGGAACTTCGGCGTGGACACGGGCATGTACCCGCTCGGTTCGTGCACCATGAAGTACAACCCCAAAATCAACGAAAAGATCGCGGCGCTGCCCGGTTTCGCCGGTGCGCATCCGCTGTTCCCCTCCGAATATTCGCAGGGCGCGCTGCGCGTGCTGTATGAAACCGAACGGATGCTCTGCGCCGTGACCGGCCTTGAGGCCTGCTGTCTCCAGCCGTCCGCGGGCGCGCACGGCGAACTGACCGGCATCATGCTCATTCAGGCGTGGCACCGGGCGAAGGGCAACAAGCGCACCAAGATGCTCATCCCCGACACCGCGCACGGCACCAACCCCGCCAGCGCGGCCCTGTGCGGCTTCTCCACGGTGAAGGTGCCCCTCGGTCCCGACGGCATCCTGACCGTCGAGGACGTCGCCGCCCTCATGGACGACGACTGCGCGGGCATCATGATCACGAACCCGAACACGCTCGGCCTGTTCGAGTCCAACATCAAGGCGATCTGCGCCCTGGTGCATGAGCGCGGCGGCCTCGTCTACGGCGACGGCGCGAACCTGAACGCCATCATGGGCTACGCCCACATGGGGCGCATCGGGATCGACGTCCTCCACATGAACCTGCACAAGACCTTCTCCACGCCTCACGGCGGCGGCGGCCCCGGTTCCGGCGCGATCTGCGTGAGCAACACGCTGATCCCGTTCCTGCCCGGTCCTCGTCTGGTCGAGAAGGACGGCATGCTGGAGTGGTCGGACAACTCCGTCGACGCGGGCGGGCAGTCCATCGGCCGCATGCATCCCTTCTGGGGGCAGTTCGGCGTGGTGCTCCGTACGTGGGGCTATCTCAAGACGCTCGGCCCGGACCTGAAGCGCGCCAGCGAACTCGCCGTGCTCAACGCCAACTACATCAAGTTCAGCCTCAAGGACGTGTACGATCTGCCCTTCCCGCAGCCGTCCCTGCACGAATGCGTGTTCACGGACAAGAAGCAGGAAGAGTACGGCGTCAGCACGATGGACATCGCCAAGCGGCTCATCGACTGCGGCATCCATCCGCCGACGATTTATTTCCCGCTGGTGGTGCACGGCGCGATCATGATCGAGCCCACCGAATCGGAGAGCCTCGAAGACCTCGACCAGTTCATTGCGGCGATGCGTTCCATCGCGGAGCTGGCCGGGACCGACGCCGATCTGCTGCACGCTTCCCCGACCCGGACGAAGGTAGGCCGCGTCGATGAAGTCGGCGCAGCCCGCAAGCCGATCCTGACGGGCGACATGTAGGATCAAAGGACACCGGGAGGGGGACATTCCCCCTCCCTTTTCCCGGACTTTCATAATGGAACACCCCGTTATGAAAGTTTTTTTATGGAGTTTCGCATGTACTGGATCGTCAACGAATCTCTTGACCCGGCGTTCAACCTTGCGCTTGAGGAACATTTTCTGGGCAAGATCGAACCCGGTCATCCCGGTTACGCCATTTTGTGGCAGAACCGTCCGGCCATCGTGGTGGGGCGGTTCCAGAACGCCCGTCAGGAAGTGAACGCCGATTTCGTGCGCGAGCGGGGCATCAGCGTGGTGCGCCGGATGACGGGCGGCGGGGCGGTCTATCATGACGCCGGTACGCTCAACTACACGTTCATCCACCATCTGGACAGGGAAGGCGCGCTTCCCGCGTTCAGCGAGGCGGGCAGGCCCATTGCCGAGGCGCTGCAAAACCTCGGCCTGCCCGTGACCTTCTCCGGGCGCAACGATCTGATGCTGGACGGCCTCAAGGTGGCGGGCGTGGCCCATTGCCGTCAGGGGATGCGGTATCTGCATCACGGCTGCATTCTGGTGGACAGCGATCTCGACGTGCTGTCGCAGGCGCTCAACGTCGATCCCGAGAAGTACAGGTCGAAGGGCGTGGCCTCGGTGCGGAGCCGCGTGGGGAATCTGGCGGCGTATCTGGCCGAGCGTCGTCCCGATCTGCCGCCGCTGACGGTGCGGCGAGTGCGTGACGCGATCATGGCGCACCGTTCCGGTGAGGAGTACCGCCCGGATGCGGAGGATTTCGCCGCCGTCACCCGCCTGCGCGACGCGAAGTACGCCACATGGGACTGGGTGTACGGAGCCTCCCCGCCGTTCACGGAGCGCAAGGCGCGGCGGTTCCCGTGGGGCAAGCTGGAGGCGCTGTTCGAGGTGAAGCGGGGCCGCGTGGCGGAGTGCCGTTTTCACGGCGATTTCTTCATGGCCGGGCCGGGCCGTAGTCTGACGGGCGAGGTCGGCGGTTGCGAGCTTTCCGATCTTGAGGACGCCCTGCGCGGCGCTCCCTACACCGCCGAAGGCGTCGCCGCCGTGCTCGACCGCTTCCCGCTCACCCTGCTGTTCAGCGGCTGCGATCCCGACGAGCTGAAGGCTTTTTTGCTGCCTGAGCGGGCGCAGGTTGGAGAGTGAAGAGGAATCGGGGGAGGGGAACCTTTCTGAAGAAAGGTTCCCCTCCCCCGGTACCCCCTCCCTTCCCAAGACTTT
>CABKMN010000030.1 GCA_902373525.1 uncultured Bilophila sp.
CCCCAAACCCCACCCCTCTCCCTCCCAAGACTTTCGTAACGGGCTTCAGGCGGGCTTCGTATGTCGTGACGGGCCCGTTCGGCGTTCGGCCCGGACCTTTTTGAAAGCATAAGGACCCACCGTCTGGCTTCCCCACACGTTGTCGTCAGGACCGACGTCCCCGGACTCCCGCCGCGCGGCCTCCCCATTGGTCGAAAGCCTTTGAATGAGGATGGGGGATGTTTGGAGGGGGGGGAGCGCGGGGTACGCCCCCCATTCTGGGGAAAATGTTTCCTTCCCCCTCCAAGGTTTTTGCACGCTCAACAACGCGATACCACTATGAAAATATGGAAATTCCGCAACGGCTCCGAAGCGGGCGGCTGCCCGCCCGGCTGGGCGGAGAAGCTGGGCGTCCCGCAGGTGGTCGCCGATCTGCTCTGGCAGCGCGGGCTGGATTCACCGGCCCGGATGGACACGTTCCTGTCCCCCGGCCTGCGCCACCTCGCCACGCCGGATTGCTGGCCCGGCATGCGGGAAGCCGTGGACACGCTGGAACAGGGCATCCGCGAAGGCCGCAGGGTGCTCATCTGGGGCGACTATGACGTGGACGGCATCACCGGGGCCACACTCATGTTGCAGACCATGCGCTTCCATGAGGTGCCCTCCTCCGTGCACCTGCCGGACAGGCGGACCGAGGGCTACGGCCTCAACATTCCCGAACTGGAACGCCTCGCCGCCGAGGAAGGCTCCGGCATCCTGCTCACCGTGGACTGCGGGATCAGCGACGTGAAGGCCGTGGAACGCGCAAAGGAACTGGGCTTCACGGTGGTGGTGTCCGATCACCACATGCCGCCCGCCGAACTGCCGCCCGCCCACGCGATCACCAACCCGCGCCTGAGCGAGGACAATCCCTGCCCCCATCTCGCGGGCGTGGGCGTGGCCTTCTTCCTCATGGCGGCCCTCAACAGCCGTCTGGGCGAGACGTCGGGCAAACGCATGGACATGCGGCGGGTGCTCGACCTCGTGGCCCTCGGCACGCTGGCGGACATGGTGTCGCTCACCGGGCAGAACCGCATACTGGTCAAGAACGGCCTGCTCAAAATCGCGGAGGCCAAGCGCCCCGGCCTTGCGGAACTCAAGGGAGCCAGCGGCTTTTCTCCCGTCGCCGCCCTCGGCGCGGGACAGGTGGTCTTCAACCTCGCCCCGCGCATCAACGCCGCCGGGCGTCTGGGCAGCCCCACGCTGGCCCACGACATGCTTCTGACCGACTCCCACGACGAGGCCGCCCGCCTCGCCCAGACGCTGACCTCATTGAACGACGAGCGCCGCGCCGAAGAGGAACGCATCTACAAGGAAGCGCTCGAACAGGCCGAAGCCGCCGGAAACCGCCTCGGCTTCGTGCTCTACGGCAAGGACTGGCATCAGGGCGTCATCGGCATCGTGGCCTCGCGCATCGTCGAGACGTATTACCGGCCTGTGCTGATCCTCTGCGCCGACGGGGACACGCTGAAAGGCTCCGGGCGTTCGGTGCCGGAATTCGATCTGCACGCGGGCCTGACGCGCTGCGCCGACGTCCTGCTCGGCTTCGGCGGACACCGGCAGGCCGCGGGACTGCGCATGGCTCCCGAACGGCTGGAGGAACTGCGCGACCGCTTCGACGCCGTGATCCGCGAGGACCTCGGAGACAAGCCGCTCACGCCCTCCCTCAAGGTGGACGCCGAAATGCCCTTCTCGCAGGCGTCCGACTTCACCGTGCTCAAGGGGCTGGAACTGCTCCAGCCCTTCGGCATCGGCAATCCTGAGCCCGTGTTCGCCTCCCAGCCCCTGCGGGTCAAGAAACGCAAGGCGTTCGGGCATTCGCGCGAGCACATCTCCCTCGAAGTGACCGAGGAAAGCTCGGGCATCACGTTGCAGGCCAAGGCGTGGCGGCAGGCGGACCAGATTCCCGACGCCATACAGGGCAAGCGCATCCGGCTGGCCTACACGCCCGGCATCAACGCCTACAACGGCATCGCCTCGGTCGAACTGCGGGTCAGGGACTGGGAAATCCTCGGCTGACGGAACGCGCCGTTTCGCCTCCAATGCGCTTTTCAAGCGGCGGACTCTTCCCTATACTTTGATGGCCGCCAGTTCCGGCGGCGACATACCTTCCACATGGAGATAATTATGCAAAGCCTTCGTATCGCCGTTCTCGCGCTGGCCCTGTGCTTCGGCGCCGGCCTGCTGCCCGCCCGGAGCGACGCCGCCGCGCCGCAGCCCAAGGTCAAAATCGAAACCAGCATGGGCGACATCGTCGTCGAGCTGAACCCGGCCAAGGCCCCCAAGACGGTCAGCAACTTCCTCTATTATGTGAAGTCCGGGTTCTACAACGACACGATCTTCCACCGCGTCATCAACGGGTTCATGATTCAGGGCGGCGGCCACACCGCCGACATGCAGGAAAAGGCCACCACCAAGAAGCCCGTGGTCAACGAAGCCGGAAACGGCCTCAAGAACGAACCCTACACCATCGCGATGGCCCGCACCAACGATCCCGACTCCGCCACGGCGCAGTTCTTCATCAACGTGGCGAACAACGATTTCCTGAACCACAAGAACAACACCCCCTCCGGGTACGGCTACGCCGTGTTCGGCAAGGTCATTCAGGGGCAGGACGTCGTGGACCGCATCAAGGCCGTGCCCACCTCCGGCTTCGGCCCCTATCAGGACGTGCCCCGGACGCCCGTGATCATCAAGGCCATCGTTCCCGTTCAATAGGGTGTTTTTTTTGGACTGCATTTCCGGTATGTTAGAAACGGATACAAAAAAAATTTGAAAAACCGCAAAAAAACGCTTGCCAAGACCGGAGAGTTTGCGTAGTTACTCTCCCTGTCGAGCCGGGGTAGCTCAGTTGGTAGAGCAGGGGACTGAAAATCCCCGTGTGGGCAGTTCAATTCTGTCCCCCGGCACCACTTGGAAATACAGGACTTGTGTCTTCTGGACACAAGTCCTTTTTCTGTTTCTTCATCCTTCCTCTCCCCCCCTCTCCCCACATCGGGGGATTGGTCCTCACCTGAGTGCGTTCCCTGCGCTTAGCTCCCATGCCTTTACTCACCTGCCCTGCATCCGGAAGGGCTCACCCCTGAACCTTTTTCCGTATCCGCCGCAGAGAGGGCTTGGGAAAACGTTCCCGGGCGTAGGGACGAGGTTGCCTCCCCATCTTTTCGCTTGCCGAGTTCTCGCAATCTTTCGGGCGACGGCCCTTTGTTTCGGACGCGATCCAAAGAAGGCCCCGCCCGATCCGGCTGCCCGGTGCGCGGGCGTATCGCGCACGGCGGGCATGGCCTCCCGCTCTCTTCCGCCCCGCTTCCCGTCTTTCGCCATACGAAAAGGCCGCACGGCGCATCCGCCGTACGGCCTCGCCTCGCGTGAGTGACGCAAGAGGCATGGAAGAAGACGCTCCTCCTCGGAAACAAACGGCGGCAGGCCGGGGAAAGGGGACGGAGGAACGTTTCCGTTCTCTGCGGGAAGGCAAGCCCTCCCCTTTTCAGCGGCCCCTCTTCGCCCTCAGCAAACCCCGCCGACGGTATCGGCCTGCTGGAGCTGTTCCTCCAGAACGGCTTCCTGCGCGGCCTCGAACTTGCGGAGACTCTCGTCAAAGAGCCGCATGTAGTAGAGGGAATTCCCGAACAGGGCGACCATAAACGTACCGGCCTCGATTTCCTCGGGCGACGTGTACGACTTGCGGTTGCCCTCCATCGTCTGGAGCGCCGACTCAAGCTGTCTGATCAGGTCCCGGATGCCCATCTGCGGGACGTCCACGCCGTCCACCGGACGCGTGGGATAGTTCTGTTCCGTATCCATCATACTCCTCCCGGATGCAGTTGCAGGGGTTTTATGCCCGATCCCCGCCTTCGCACAACCCTTTCCTTTCGGAGCGAAAACGGGGAAAGAACCTTGACAGGGCGGCGGCGCTTGCGTATTAGGTTGAGTTCTGCCTTGCCTGTTTCATCGCGTCCGAGAGGGCGACTCCGGAAACAGGCCATAGACCATAAGGAGGATATGGCATGAGAAAGTTTGAAACCCTGCTGCTCCTTTCCCCGGAGCTGGCCGCCGACGCGCGTGAAGCGTTGCTTGGCACCTTCACGGGTGTCATCGAACGCGCTGGCGGTCAGGTGACCGCGGATCACTGGGGCATGCGCGACCTCGCCTACCCTGTTCGCAAACAGATGCGCGGTTACTATGTGCGCCTTGAATACGTCGCCCCCGGCGACACCGTGGCCGAACTCGAACGCGTCATCCGCATCAGCGACGGCGTCTTCAAGTTCATCACCGTCAAGCTGGCCGACGCGGCCGAGGAGGTTGCGTAACATGGCCTTCAAGAAAAAGTTTGCTCCTCGTCGCAAGTTCTGCCGTTTCTGCGCGGACAAGGACCTGCCGCTGGATTACAAGCGCCCCGACATCCTGCGTGACTATATCACGGAACGCGGCAAGATCATTGCCCGCCGCATCACTGGCACCTGCGCCAAGCACCAGCGCCTGCTCTCCACCGAGATCAAGCGCGCCCGTCAGATGGCTCTGCTGTTCTACACCGCCGGCCATTCCTCTGACGTGAAGAAAAAGAGCAACATCTAAGGAGACCCGGTATGAAAATCATTCTTCGTGCCGATGTGGAAAACCTGGGTCGCCTTGGCGATGTGGTGACGGTGAAGGCCGGTTACGGCCGCAACTACCTGTTGCCTCAGGGCCTGGCCATGCTGGTCACCCCCGGTAACCTCAAGGCTTTTGAACTGGAACGCAAGAAGCTGCAGGCCCGTATGGACGCCCTGCGCGCCGCCGCCGACGCCATCGCCGCCAAGCTGGAAGGCCTCGTGCTGCCCATCGTCATGCGCGTGGGCGACAACGACAAGCTGTACGGCTCCGTGACCACCGCCATCATCGGCGATGCGCTGGCCGCTCAGGACATCGAAGTGGATCGTCGTCGCATTCTCATCGACCATCCGATCCGTACCCTCGGCGATCACCCCGTCCGCGTGCGTCTGCATGCCGACGTCATCGCTTCCCTCACCGTGAAGGTTGTCTCCGAAGACAAGGCGCATCTCGTTGAAGAAGAAGCCGCCGAAGCTCCGGCCGAAGCCCCGGCTGAAGAAGCTGCCGAATAGTTTCTCGCGCCGCCCCCGGTCCTCCGGGGGCGGCGACGCGGCGGGCCCTCTGCTCTTCTTTATCCGGTGATACAAACAGAGGAATTTCCGCATGGCATCTCCTGCCGATCCCAACCGCGCATCCAACGATCTTCTCCGCCGAGTCCCCCCGCACAGCGTTGAGGCCGAACAGGCCGTTCTGGGGGGCATTTTCATCCGCAACAGCGTCTTCCACACCCTCGTGGACACGCTTTCCGCCGACGATTTTTACCTCCCCGCCCATCAGACGCTCTACACCTGCTTTCTTGAGCTGTACCGCAAGAACGCGCCCATCGATCTCGTTTCGGTCGCCTCCTATCTCAAGGATCACGGCCAGCTCGAAGACGTGGGCGGCGCGGCCTATCTGTCCGAACTGGCGCAGACCGTCGTCAGCGGGGCCAACGCCGAATACTATTCCACCATCGTCCGCGACAAGTCCCTGCAACGTTCCCTCATCGGCGCGTGTTCGGACATCATCAGCAACTGCTTCGATCAGTCGCGGAGCGTGGACGCCCTGCTGGACGAGTCCGAACAGGCCGTCTTCACCATTTCCGAACGCACCTCGGGCAAGGTCTTCAAGAGTTCCAAGGAACTCGTCAACCGCGTGTTCGAGGACCTCACCAAGCGCATGGAGCGCAAGGAGATGGTCACCGGCGTCACCACCGGCTACAACCGCCTCGACCAGATGACCGCCGGGCTCCAGCCCTCGGACCTCATCATCGTGGCGGCCCGCCCCTCGATGGGCAAGACCGCCTTCGCCCTGAACATGGCGATGCGCGCCGCCGTACAGGACAACGTGCCGGTCGCGATCTACTCCCTCGAAATGTCGATGGACCAGCTCATGATGCGTATGCTCTGCGCGTGGGGCAAGGTGGACCTGTCGCACCTGCGCCGGGGCTTCCTCGACTCCGAGGAATGGTACCGCCTCTACCACGCCGCCGACGTGCTCGGGCAGGCCCCCATCTACATCGACGACACGCCCGCGCTCTCCCCGCTGGAACTGCGCGCCCGCACCCGGCGTCTCAAGGCCGAATCCGGCGTGGGCCTCGTGATGGTGGACTACCTCCAGCTCATGCGCGGCTCCAAGCGCACGGACTCGCGCGAACAGGAAATTTCCGAAATCTCCCGCTCGCTCAAGGGACTGGCGAAGGAAATGGACATCCCGGTCGTGGCGCTCTCGCAGCTCAACCGCAAACTGGAAGAGCGCACGGACAAGCGCCCGCTGCTGTCCGACCTCCGCGAATCGGGAGCCATCGAACAGGACGCCGACGTCATCATGTTCATCTATCGTGACGAAGTGTACCACAAGCAGCCGGACAACCCGCATCAGGGCACGGCGGAAATCATCATCGGCAAGCAGCGCAACGGGCCCATCGGCACGGCGACGCTGGCCTATCTTGGCTCCTACACAGCATTTGAAGATCTCGAACCCGGACTGTCGCCCCAGCCATCCGAGGCGGGCGGCGAATAACCTTCCCCGAGGTACGCCATGAAACCACTCGCTCCCATCGCCCCCACATCCATGCCCGATCTGGACCTCGTCGTGGAACAGCTGTGTGCGCCGTCCTCTCTCGAAACGGTTCTGCACCACCCGCTGCACGATTCGCCCATGCCCTCCCTTGAGGAGCTGGAAGAAATCATGTCGCGCCTCAAGGCGACGCTTTTCCCCGGCTATTTCGGCGTGTCCTGCGTTCATGTGGAATCCATGCGCTACCATCTCTCGGCGAATCTGGACTCCATTTTCCGCAAGCTGGCCGAGCAAATCCGGCGCGGCGGCTGTTTCGCCTGCGCGAGCTACGCCACCGACTGCATGAGCTGCGAGCAGGTTTCGACCCGCAAGGCCATGGAGTTCATGCAGCGCCTCCCGCACATCCGCCGCATGCTCGCCTCCGACGCCAAGGCGGCCTATGAGGGCGATCCGGCGGCCTCCAGCGCCGGAGAGACGATTTTCTGCTATCCCTCGCTGCGGGCGATGACGCACCACCGCATCGCGCACGAGCTGTACACGCTGGGCGTGCCGGTCATCCCGCGCATCATTTCCGAAATGGCCCACTCCGCCACGGGCATCGACATCCACCCCGGCGCGACCATCGGCGAGGAATTCTTCATCGATCACGGCACGGGCGTGGTCATCGGCGAAACCGCGATCATCGGCAAGGGCTGCCGCCTCTATCAGGGCGTAACCCTCGGCGCGCTGTCCTTCCCCAAGGACGACGACGGCGTGCTGGTCAAGGGCATCCCCCGCCATCCCATCCTTGAGGACAACGTCACGGTCTACGCCGGGGCGACCATCCTCGGGCGGATCACCATCGGCAAGGGCTCGATCATCGGCGGCAACGTCTGGGTGACCAAGGACGTGCCCGCCGGCGCCAAGGTCATCCAGAAGACCTCCACCCAGTCCACTACGGACCCGCTCGTCGGCAAGGCCTAACCATGAAAGCCCTCCTGCTGAGTCTCTGTCTCTTCGCGCTCGTTCTCGCCGGATGCACCGACGCCTCCACCGTCAAGGTCAAGGGCGAAATGCAGAACGGCGTCTCCATCGAACACCGCTCGTAAACAATTGGAGGGGGAGGGAACCTGTTTCAGAAAGGTTTCCTCTCCCTCTCCAAACCTCCCCCTTTCTCTGCAAAGACTTCATATGCGGAACATGGCCCGTGCCTTGGCGTAGGGCCGGGCCGCGTTCTTCCCCGAGCGGATTCGCTGGCAGCGCCGATTTCCCGGAATGAGAAGTTTCTCAAACTGGGAACTCTTTTGGCGCAGCCGAAAAACCGCGCGGGGAAACAACAGGGGCATTTTATTGGGTATCACCCCCTATCACCCTGTTGGCTCGACAATTGCTTCAGAGGAAGCGACCGGACATCCGGCATCATTCCTCTGGAGGCTTTTATGAGTACCGTCGATTTCTCCCGCGTAAACGAACTCGCCAAGCGTTATGAACCGGAAATGACCCGCTTTCTGCGCGACATGATCCGCATTCCGAGCGAAAGCTGCCAAGAGGAAGGCGTCATCCGGCGTATCGGGGAAGAAATGGAAACGGTCGGCTTCGACCGGGTCCGAATCGACAAGATGGGCAATGTGCTCGGGTACATCGGGACCGGTCCGCGCCTCATCGCCTTCGACGCGCACATCGACACCGTGGGCGTCGGCAACCGCGCCAACTGGACCTTCGATCCCTACGAAGGCTATGAGGACGACGAAACCATCGGCGGACGCGGCGCAAGCGATCAGGAAGGCGGCATGGCGAGCATGGTCTACGCGGGGAAGATCATCAAGGAACTCGGCCTGTGCCCCGACGACTGCACCATCGTCATGGTCGGCACGGTGCAGGAAGAGGACTGCGACGGCCTGTGCTGGCAGTACATCATCAACGAGGACGGGGTGAAGCCCGAATTCGTGGTGTCCACGGAACCCACGGACGGCGGCATCTATCGCGGCCAGCGCGGGCGCATGGAAATCCGCGTGGAGGTCAGCGGCGTCTCCTGCCACGGCTCCGCCCCCGAACGCGGCGACAACGCCATCTACCGCATGGCCCACATCCTGACCGAACTCGAACAGCTCAACACCCGGCTCAAGGACGATCCCTTCCTCGGCAAGGGCACGCTCACCGTCTCCCAGATTTTCTCCACCTCCCCCTCCCGCTGCGCCGTGGCGGACGGCTGCGCCATCTCGGTGGACCGCCGCCTCACCTTCGGCGAAGACAAGGACCTCGCCATTTCCCAGATTGAGAATCTGCCTTCGGTCAAGGCGGCGGGCGACCGGGCCAAGGTGTCCATGTATACCTATGAAGTGCCCTCGTGGACCGGCCTCGTCTACCCCACGGACTGCTACTTCCCCACATGGGTCCTGCCCGAAGATCACCCCGTGACCAAGGCCGCCGAGGAAACCTACCGCACGCTGTTCGACCGCGAACCGCGCACCGACAAGTGGACCTTCTCCACCAACGGCGTGTCGATCATGGGCCGCTACGGCATCCCGGTCGTCGGCTTCGGACCCGGCAAGGAAAAGGAAGCCCACGCCCCGGACGAAAAGACGTGGAAGCGCGACCTCGTGGAATGCGCGGCCCTCTACGCCGCCCTGCCCGCCATCTATACGTCCTCCACAAAGTGACCATTCGACAATAATCCCTCTCTCCGTCAAGGATTCCATGAAGATACCAGTCTTGGGAAGATGGAGAGGATGGGGGTTCGGGAAAGGGGATGAAGACGCCCTTCTTCAGAAAGGTTTCTTCCTCCCCTTCCCCCGGACGTTCCTTCCATCAGGAGCCAATCATGAGCCGAAAGCTGGCGGTCATCGCCATCGGGGGCAACTCCCTCATCAAGCACCGCGACAAGCAGAGTGTCGAGGACCAGTACCTCGCGTTGTGCGAAACGATGGAGCACATCGCCGACGTCATCGAACAGGGCTGGCAGGTGCTGATCACCCACGGCAACGGTCCGCAGGTGGGCTTCATCATGCTGCGCTCGGAAATCGCCCGTTCGGTCGCCGGGCTGCACATCGTCCCGCTGGTGAGCTGCGTCGCGGACACGCAGGGCGCGATAGGCTACCAGATACAGCAGGCGCTGGACAACGTGCTCCGGCGGCGCGGCCTTGCGGAAAAGGCGGGCCGGACCGTCTCGCTGGTCACGCAGGTCCGCGTGGACATCGCCGATCCCGGCTTCACCGATCCCGACAAGTTCGTAGGCGAATTCTACACCGAAGACCAAATCCCCGGCCTGCGCGAGCAGCACCCCGACTGGATTCTCAAGCCGGACGCCGACCGGGGTTGGCGGCGCGTGGTCCCCTCGCCCAAGCCCTGCGAAATCATTGAGCTGGACGCCGTCCGTTCCCTGCTCGGCGCGGGATTCAACGTGGTCGCCGTGGGCGGCGGAGGCATCCCCGTGGTGCGGATGCCCGAGGGTCTTTTCGGCGTGGACGCGGTCATCGACAAGGACCTCGCCTCCTCCCTGCTCGCCAATCAGCTCGGCGCGGACCTCCTCGCCATCTCCACGGGCGTCCGCAACGTCGCCCTCAACTACGGCACGCCCATGCAGCGGCCTCTGCACGGCGTCCCCGTCTCCGAAATGGAACGCTACCTTGCGGAAGGACACTTCCCCGCCGGAAGCATGGGACCCAAGATCAGGGCCGCCGTGGACTTCATCCGCAACGGCGGCACCGAAGTGATCATTACCAGCCCCGAATTCCTCAACGCCGCGCTCACGCAGGGCGTGGGGACACATATTACCAGAGAGTAACAGGAGCGTCTCATGGACAAGACCCGCATCCGCGACTATATCGGCCAGCTCGCCCGCCGCGACTATCGCCGCATGTACCTGAACGACTTCTTCCTGACGTGGGAGAAGACGGACGACGAAATCGCCGCCACCTTCCTTGTGGCGGAAATCCTGCGCGGCCTGCGCGAAGCCAACATCTCCTGTCGGATGTTCGATTCCGGGCTCGGCATTTCCCTGTTCCGGGACAACTCCACCCGTACGCGGTTCAGCTTCGCCAGCGCCTGCAACCTGCTCGGCCTTGAGGTGCAGGACCTCGACGAAGGCAAGTCGCAGATCGCCCACGGCGAAACCGTGCGCGAAACCGCGAACATGATTTCCTTCATGGCCGACGTCATCGGCATCCGCGACGACATGTACATCGGCAAGGGCAACGCCTATATGCGCTCCGTGGCCGACGCCGTGGAGGAAGGCCGCCGCGACGGCGTGCTGGAGCAGCGCCCCACGCTGGTGAACCTCCAGTGCGACATCGACCACCCCACGCAGTGCATGGCCGACATGCTGCACATCATCAATCGATTCGGCGGGGTGGAGAACCTCAAGGGCAAAAGGATCGCCATGAGCTGGGCCTATTCGCCGTCCTACGGCAAGCCGCTCTCCGTGCCGCAGGGCGTCATCGGCCTGATGACCCGGTTCGGGATGGACGTGGTGCTGGCGCATCCCGAAGGCTACGAGGTCATGGACGGCGTCGAGGAGGTGGCCCGCCGCAACGCCGCCGAAACGGGCGGGTCCTACACCCGGACGAACGACATGGCGGAAGCCTTCCGGGGCGCGGACATCGTGTATCCCAAGAGCTGGGCGCCCTTCGCCGCCATGCAGCGGCGCACCGAGCTTTACGGCGCGGGCGACATGGACGGCATCAGGGCGCTGGAAAAGGAACTCCTCGCCCAGAACGCGGCCCATAAGGATTGGGAATGCACCGAAAGCCTGATGGCTTCCACGCGCAACGGCAAGGCGCTGTACATGCACTGCCTGCCCGCCGACATTTCCGGCGTATCCTGCGCCGAAGGCGAGGTGGCGGGCAGCGTGTTCGACCGCTACCGCGTGCCGCTGTACAAGGAAGCCAGCTATAAGCCCTATATCATCGCCGCAATGATCACCCTCGCCCGCAAGCGCAACCCCGCCGATCTGCTCCTTGAGCTGCTCGAAAAGGGCGCGCCCCGGTGTCTGTAACAATGAAGATTGGGGAGGGAGAGGGGAACCCTTCTGAAGAAGGGTTCCCCTCTCCCTCCCCAATCCCCACCCTCTCTTCCCCTAAGACCTTCAAGTGATGGGGAGGTTGCGCGGCGGGAGTCCCGTTGACTGGAAGGCCGGAAACGACGGGGAACGCGGCGGACGACGATTCGTCCGGGCGGCCTGAGAAACGTTTCCTTTGCGGAGCATGGGCAAGATGGTATAGGTAAAGGTAAGGACAAAACTCCCGATGCGTCTTCTCCCCGCCGGACATCTTTGCGGCGGAGGAAAACGCAGGAAAAGGGAACGGTTCCCGGAGGCGCCTCCTCCGTATCCTCCAGCGTCCTCAGGAGAAAGGCCATGATCGCGTTCAGGCTCAACGGGCAGACGACGGTTTACGACGGCGATCCCGCCGTTTCGCTCCTCTCCCACCTCCGCAACGACCGGCATCTCACGGCGGCGAAGGACGGCTGCTCGGCGCAGGCGGCCTGCGGGGCCTGTCTCGTGGAACTGAACGGCAAGGCGTGCCTCGCCTGCTCCACGCCCATGAGCAAGGTGGCCGACGGCGAGGTGATCACGCTTGAGGGCCTGCCGGAAACGCTCCGCCGGACGCTCGGCATGGCCTTCGTCAACCGGGGGGCCGTGCAGTGCGGCTTCTGTACGCCCGGCTTCCTGATGCGCGCCAAGGTGTTGCTGCAAAGCAATCCCGATCCCTCCCGCGCCGAAGTGGTCAAGGCCGTCCGTCCGCATCTCTGCCGCTGCACCGGCTACGTCAAGCTCGTGGACGCCATCCTCGACGCCGCCAAGGCGTTACGGGAAGGCAACATTCCCGAACCGGACCGCAATCCCCGCCTCGGCTCGGGCTGGCCCAAGTACGGCGGCTATGAGCGCGCCACCGGCACCCGGCCTTTCGTCAACGATCTCGACGCGCCCGGCATGGCGCACGGGGCCATCGTGTTCAGCGGACATCCCCGCGCCCGCGTGCTCGCCATCCGCACCGGAGAGGCCGAATCCATGCCCGGCGTCGTCCGCATCCTCACCGCCGAGGACATCCCCGGCGAACGCGTGCTCGGCCTCTACGCCAAGGACTGGCCCGTCTACGTCAAGGCCGGGGAAATCACCCGCTACATCGGCGACGCGCTGGCCTGCGTGGTTGCGGAAACCGAAGCCGAAGCCCGCGCCGCAGCCGCCCGCGTAACGGTCGATTACGAAGTCCTGACGCCGCTCCTCGACATGGAAGAGGCGGAAACATCGCCCATTCATATCCACGAGCACGGGAACATCCTGCTGGACAAGACCATCGTGCGCGGCGACCCCGTGGACGAGGCCCTGAGCCGCTGCGCGTTCATCGCCGAGGCCACCTACCGGACGCAGGCCGTGGAGCACGCCTTCATCGAGCCGGAAGCCGCGCTGGCGGTTCCCGAAGCGGGCGGGGTCCGGCTGTACGTCCAGTCGCAGGGCATCTGGCACGACAAGGCCGACATCGCCGCCCTGCTCCATGTGCCCACGCCCAAGGTCACGGTCACGCTGGCCGACTCCGGCGGGGCGTTCGGCGGCAAGGAGGACTTCACCTGCCAGCCCCACGCCGCGCTGGCCGCCTTCCTGCTCGGGCGTCCGGTCAAGGTGCGCCTCTCCCGCCCCGAATCCATCCGCATGCACCCCAAGCGCCACGGCATGAAGCTCCACTACATCATCGGCTGCGACGAAAAGGGGCTTCTCCGGGCCGCCAAGGTCCGCATCATCGCGGACACCGGGGCCTACGCCTCGGCGGGCGGCCCGGTCGTGACCCGCACCGGCACCCACGCCACCAGCGCTTATCACATTCCCTCCGTGGACGTACACGTCAAGGCCGTGTTCACCAACAACCTCCCGGCGGGCGCGTTCCGGGGCTTCGGGGTAAACCAGTCCAATTTCGCGATGGAATGCCTCATCGACGAACTTTGCGAAAAGGGCGGCTTCGACCGCTGGCGGTTCCGCTACGACAACGCCGTCGCGCCGGGCCGCATGGTCACCACCGGGCAGGTGCTCGGCGAGGGAACCGCCCTGCGCGAAACCCTGCTCGCCGTACGCGACGCCTTTTACGCCCATCCCCGCGCGGGCATCGCCTGCGCCGTCAAGAACTCCGGCATCGGCAACGGCATCCCCGAGCCCTGCGATTGTTACCTTGAAGTACATCCCGCGCCGGATCAGCCCGCCGGGGCGCGGCTCATGCTGCATCACGGCTGGACGGAGATGGGACAGGGCATCAATACCGTGGCTCGGCAGATGCTCTGCGAAGTCGCAAACCTCGGCCCCGACATCGACATCGGCGTCACCGCATCCACGGAATACGGCGCGTTCGCGGGCAGCACCACCGCCAGCCGGGGCACGTTCCAGCTCGGGCACGCCGTGGTCAACGCCGCGCGGCAGCTTAGGCACGATCTGAACAAGTACGGCGGGCGGCTCGACCGGCTCGTGGGCCGCTTCTACAAGGGGCACTACGACTCCGCCGGACAGACCTCCGGGCAGGGCGCGCCGGGTGAAATCCGCAACCACGTTTCCTACAGTTTCGCCACCCACGTCGCCTTCATGGACGAGCACGGCAGACTGGAAAAGATCATCGCCGCGCACGACTCGGGCCGCGTCGTCAACCGTCCGCTCTACGAAGGGCAGGTACAGGGCGGCGTGGTCATGGGCATGGGCTACGCCCTGACCGAGAGCATCCCGGTCGAGGACGGCTACCTGACCTCGGGCAAGCTCAACGCCTGCGGCCTCCCGCGTTCGACGGACGTGCCGGACATCGAGGTCATCGCCGTGGAGGTGCCCGATCCCGAGGGGCCGTGCGGGGCCAAGGGCATCGGTGAAATCGCCTGCATCCCCACCGCTCCCGCCATCGTCAACGCGCTGTACACGGTGGACGGCATCCGCAGGCGGGAGTTGCCCGTGGGCAGGAAGAGGTAACGCCTCCGGCGGCCAAGGGGCTACCGCCCCCTGGACCCCTGTGCGGGGGAAATGATTTCCCCCGAACCCCCTCGGAAAAGGCGGTACGGCGATATGGGAAACGCCGTACGGCATACCGACCTCTTTGATACAAACAAAATCCCTTGCTCAAGATCACAAGGCCCCCAGCCCGCCCGGTGAAACCGCTCACGATCACAGGGCCGACCGGCAACAGGGATTCGATACAGTCAACGGTCTTGGGAGGTGGAGGGCTGGGGGGCCGGGGAAGGGAGGAGGAAGCCTTTCTTCAGAAAGGTTCCTCCTCCCTTCCCACGGGGCTTCACCCCGCCCCCCAAACACACAAGGACGACGCTATGAGCCTGTACCTGTACAACGCGACATGGATCGACCCGGAGACGTTTTCCGGGACGACTACGACAATCAAGGTTGAGGAAGGGCCGTTCGGCGGCATGACGACGGACGCGACCGTCCCTCCGCCGTCGGAACGCGGGCCGGACGACGGAATTCTGGACTGCACGGGCCGCATCGTGATGCCCGCGTTCGGCTGCGGACACCACCACATCTACTCGGCCCTCGCGCGCGGCATGCCTCCGGCTCCCAAGACGCCGGCCAACTTCCTCGAAGTCCTCGAATACGTCTGGTGGCGCATGGACAAGAAGCTCGACCGCGACATGATCGAGGCCAGCGCGCTTGTTACCGGTCTATACTGCGCCAAGAACGGCGTCACCTTCGTCATCGATCACCACGCCTCCCCCTTCCATCTGGAAGGCAGCCTCGAAACCATCGCCGGGGCGCTGGACCGTGTGGGCCTCGGACACCTGCTCTGCTGCGAAATGTCCTGCCGCGACGGCGAGGCGATCAAGGAAAAGGGGCTCGCCGAAACCGAGGCCTTCCTGTCCTCGGGCCGCAAGGGCCATGTGGGCCTGCACGCGTCCTTCACCGTGGACGACGACCTCCTGAACCGGGCCGTGGAACTGGCCCGCAGGCACGGCACCGGCATCCACATCCACGTCGCGGAAGGCGTGGAGGATCAGGAACACTGCGCCCGCGCCTACGGCAAGAGCGTCGTCCGGCGGCTCTCGGACGCGGGCGTGCTGGACATGCCGCTGACCATCCTCGGGCACTGCGTCCACCTCGACGAGGAGGAGCGCGACCTGATCCGCACCTCGCCCTGCTGGGTGGTGCAGAATACGGAAAGCAACCTGAACAACAAGGTGGGCCTCGGACGCTACAACGACTTCCCGCGCGTCATGCTCGGCACGGACGGCATGCACAGCGACATGATCCGCAGCGCGCAGTCCTCGTACTTCATCGCCGGGATCGCGGAGGGCGGCATGTCCCCGCTGGCGGCGTATCAGCGGCTCCGCGCCGTGCACCAGCACATCCGGGGACACCGCGCGCCCGGCGGCGGGACGAACAATCTGGTCATTCTCAACTACGACACGCCCACGCCGCTCACGGCGGAGAACTTCGCCGGGCACTTCTGCTACGCCTTCGACGCCCGGAACGTGGAATCCGTCGTCAGTCAGGGGAGGCTCATCGTGGATCACGGGGAACTCGTCAGCGCGAGCGAAGCCGAAATCCTCGCCTACGCCAACGAACAGGCGCGCCGCCTCTGGGTGCTGCTGTAACCTCACAACAGGGACAATCGCATGCGGACGCTCATCACCGGCGGACTGATCGCGCGGGCGGACGGCGTGTTCAACGCCGATCTGCTCATTGAGGACGAAAGGATTCTGGAACTCGGAGAACGGCTTCACGAGCGCGCGCAGCCCGACGGCACGCAGATCGTGGACGTCTCCGGCTGCGTCGTCGTCCCCGGCGGGATCGATGCGCACACCCACGTCAACCTGACCGTCGGCGGCGCGCACGTCTCCGACGGCTTCGAAGCCGGGACGCTGGCGGCGGCATGGGGCGGCACTACGACCATCGTGGAGCATCCGGGCTTCGGCCCGCAGGGATGCGGCCTCCCCGACCAGCCCGCCGCGTATCTGGAGGAGGCGGAAGGGCAATGCCGCGTGGACTACGCGCTGCACGGCGTCTTCCAACATGCGGACGAAACCGTCCTCGAACAGGTCCCCGAACTCGTGGCGCGGGGCATCCCCACGCTCAAGGCGTACACCACCTACGACGGCAGGCTGGACGACGAAGGGTTGCTCCGCACGCTCGCGGTCCTGAAGGACGCGGGCGGCCTGCTGACCGTGCACTGCGAGAACCACGCGATCACGCGCTTTCTGGGAGAACGCCTGCGCCGGGAAGCGCCGCGCGATCCCCGGTGCCATCCCCTGAGCCGCCCCGCCCCGTGCGAAGCCGAAGCGGTGGACCGCATCCTGAAACTGGCGGAAACCGCGGACGCGCCCGTATACGTCGTGCACCTGTCCACGGCGGAAGGGCTGGCCCGCATCCGCGAGGCGCAGCGGGCCGGACGCCCGGTCATCGCGGAAACCTGCCCGCAATACCTGCTGCTGGACGAGTCGGCCTATGCCGAATCGGACGGCCTCAAGTACGTCATGGCCCCGCCCCTCCGCACCGCCGCCGACCGGGCCGCGCTCTGGGAAGGGCTGGCGGACGGCAGCATCTCCGTAGCCGCCACGGATCACTGTTCCTTCTCGCTGGCTCAGAAGCGAGCCGCCGAAACCGTGTTCGACTGCCCCGGCGGCATTCCCGGCGTGGAGACGCGGCTCCCCCTGCTCTACAGTGAAGGCGTGCTGCGCGGACGTCTGACCCTGCCGCGCTTCGTGGAGGTGACGGCCACGGCTCCGGCCCGGATCATGGGGCTGACCTCCAAGGGGCGTCTCGAACCCGGCGCGGACGCCGACGTTACGGTCATCGATCCCGGCGACGAGCGTCTTGTCCGAGCCGGGAATCTCCATCAGCAAACCGATTTCACGCCCTACGAGGGCATGGTCGTGCGCGGCTGGCCCCGCCACGTCTGGCTGCGCGGCGAACCTATCATTTTCGCCCGCCGCGCCTGCGGGTATACCGGACAGGGAAGGTTCGTTCCCAGAAGCCTGTAGGGGAGCGAAGGCCGGAGAAGAAAGCGTTTTCCCAATACGGGAGCCCCGTACATTCCATTCTCCCCCGCAGTCTTCGAACGGCGGGGAAGCCGCGCAACGGAAGCCTGTTGTGCCTCGCCTCCAAATGATACCGAATGACAACAAACATGTAGCCTCTCCCTTTCTTCCCTCCCCCACCTCCTTTATGAACGTCTCAGGAAGGAGAAGGGGAGGTTCGGAAGGGGAGAGGATAGCCCTTCTCCAGAAGGTTTTCCTCTCCTCTTTCGATTCCCATACCGCAAGGAGCTTACGATGCACACCGATCGCTTCACGCCGCTGGACGCCGCCACGCTGCTGCGCTGGATGCGGCACGACCTCAGAAACGGGCAGCTGTTCGGCATCGACAGACGGCTGTTCTTCATGCCCAAGCCGGACGATCCGTTCCGTATGGAACGCTACGGCAGGACGCTGGAAACGCCCCTCGGCGTCGCCGCCGGACCGCATGCCCAGCTCGCCCAGAACATCCTGTCCGCATGGCTGTGCGGCGCGCGGTACATCGAACTCAAGACCGTACAGGTGCTCGACGAGCTGAACGTCGCCAAGCCGTGCATCGACATGGCCGACGAGGGATACAACTGCGAATGGTCGCAGGAACTCAGGCTCGACCAGTCCTTCGAGGAATACCTCAAGGCGTTCGTGCTGCTGTACGTGCTGCGCGACATGTTCAACCTGCCCCCCGAGGCCGCGCCCGGAAAGGGCCCCGGCTTCATCTTCAACATGAGCGCCGGATACGACCTCGAAGGCATCAGGAGTCCCGCCGTACAGCGCTTCCTCGACCGCATGGAAAACGCGGCGGACGACGTAGCCCGGCTCAAGGAGGAGCTAGCCCCGGTCTCCCCCGGCATCGCCAAGCTCGCCATTCCCGGACGCCTTTCCGACAACCTCACGGTTTCGACCATGCACGGCTGCCCGCCCGAGGAGGTGGAGAGCATCGGACGCTACTTCATCACCGAACGCGGCTACCACACGACCATCAAGCTCAACCCCACCCTGCTCGGCCCGGACCGCCTGCGCGACATTCTGAATACGCAGCTCGGCTATGAGGTGCGCGTGCCCGACGAAGCCTTCGGACACGACCTCAAGTACAACGACGGCGTAGCCCTCATCCGCAGCCTCGCCGCAGCCGCCGAACAGGCGGGCGTGGCCTTCGGCCTCAAGCTGACCAATACGCTGGAAACCGTCAACGAACGCCGGAACCTGCCCCGCAGCGAGGGCATGGCGTACATGAGCGGACGCGCCCTGCACCCGATCAGCGTCAACCTCGCCGAGCGCCTCCAGCAGGAGTTCGACGGCGGGCTGGACATCGCCTTCTCCGCGGGCGTGGACGCCTTCAACGTGGCGGATACGCTGGCCTGCGGGCTGCGGCCCCTCACCGTATCCTCGGACATCCTCAAGCCCGGCGGCTACGGGAGGATGCACCAGTACGTCGACGCCCTGCGGACCGCCATGCGCGCGGCGGGCGCGCACGACATCGCGGCGCTGGAAGCGAGCACGTCCCCCACCGCCGACAATCCCGGCTTCGCCAATCTCGTCAGCTACGCCGCCGCGATCCTCGGCAGGCACAGCCGCTACCACAAGGACCGTTTCCCCTACGTCTCCGTCAAGACCGAACGGCCTCTGCCCCGGTTCGACTGCGCCGCCGCGCCGTGCATGTCCGGCTGTCCGGCGGAACAGAGCATCCCGCGCTATCTGGACGCCGTGGCCCGCGGCGAATTCGGGCTGGCATGGAAGATCATCACCGCGACCAATCCCTTCCCGAACATGCAGGGCATGGCCTGCAACCATTACTGCCAGAGCCGGTGCACGCGCATCAACTACGACAAGCCGCTCATGATCCGCGAGGTCAAGCGGTTCGTCGCCCAAAAGATGGCGGACGCCGCAAAGCCCGTTCCCGCACCGCCCGCCGGAAAGCGCGTCGCCGTGGTCGGAGCCGGTCCCGCCGGGCTGACCTGCGCCCATTACCTCGCCCTGAACGGCGTGGAAGTGCATCTGTATGAAGGCAAGCCCGTACTCGGCGGCATGGCGGGCGACGCCATCCCCGCCTTCCGGCTGGCCGACGAAAGCCTCGGACGGGACATCGACGCCATCCTCGGCCTCGGCGTCAAACTCCACAAAAACACGGCGGTGGACGCCTCCCTGTTCGACGGGCTGCGCACGATGAACGACGCCGTGTACCTCGCCGTGGGCGCACAGGAAAGCCTGCCCCTCGGCATTCCCGGCGAGGAGACGGAAGGCGTGCTGGACCAGCTTTCGTTCCTGTCCGCCGTGCGCCGGGGCGAACCCGTCGCGCTCGGCTCCCGCGTGCTGATCGTGGGCGCGGGCAACTCCGCGATGGACTGCGCCCGCGCGGCCCGGCGGCTCGTGCGGGACGGCGAGGTGAGCCTCGTCTACCGCCGCACCCGCCGGGAGATGCCCGCCGACCCCGAAGAGATCGAAGCCGCGCTGGACGAGGGCGTGACGTTCGTGGAGCTGTGCGCGCCGGAAGCCGTGCTTGCGGACGGCGGGCACGTCGCCGGGCTGCGCGTCCGCCGCATGCGGCTGGAGGCGGACCCCGACGGCGGCCGCGCCCGCCCGGTGCCCACGGATGAAACGCTGGAACTGGCCGCCGACACGATCATCGTGTCCATCGGGCAGCGCGTGAAGGCCGACTTCCTGCCCGAAGGGGTTTCCCTCAGGGCCGATCCCCATACCTTCCTCACGTCGCTGCCCAAGGTGTTCGCGGGCGGCGACGCCGTGCGGGGCGCCTCCACCCTCATCAACGCCGTGGCCGACGGACGGCACGCCGCCGAAACCATCCTCGGCCGTCTGGGCCTGCCCGTGCGCACGCTTCAGCCCGCCGACGACCGCAGGCCCGATCTCGACGGACTGCGCCTGCGGCAGGCCGTCCGCGTCATGGGTCCCGTCCTGCCCGAACGGAAACCCGACGCCCGGCTGGACTTCGATCCCGCCGTGCGGACGCTTACCGAAGAGGAGGCGATGGACGAATCCCGCCGCTGTCTCCAGTGCGACCTCGTATGCAACGTCTGCACCACGGTCTGCCCCAACCGGGCCAACGTCGCGCTGATCGCGCCGCCCCTGCCCCATCCGGTGCAGATCGCGGTGCGCGACGGCTCCGGCGTGCGCGTGGAAACGCTCTCCAGCCGCCGCCTCGAACAACGTTACCAGATAGTCAACATCGCGGACGCCTGCAACGAATGCGGCAACTGCGCGACTTTCTGTCCCTCGGCGGGCGCACCGTACCGGGACAAGCCCCGCGTCCACCTCTCCGCCGAATCCTTTGCGGACGCGGCTGACGGCTACCGCCTTGCCGGACCGGAACGGCTCGACGGCAAGCGCGGGGGCAAGCCCTTCTCGCTGGACGTCGAACCGGGCGGCTTCGTCTTTGAAAACGCCGGCCTGATCGTCCACCTCGACGGAGGCACCCTGTGCGCCCGAGAGGTCACGCTGCCGGACGGCGTCGACGAGGCCGCGCTGTCGGGTGCGGTGGAGGCCGCCATCCTCTTCCGCCTGCTGGCCCACCGGCAGCCCTTCGCCGGAAGGAAACGCTGATCGGACCGCACGCGCCGACCATAGGGGAGCCTGCAACGGCTCCCTTCTTTTTCCCAACGGTTTCCCGATTCTTTCGGCCCGTACGCTCTCAACGGTTGTGCGGAGAGGGCACAGCGTATAGAAGGGAGAAAACATCTTTTTCCGGCACATCAGGAGTTGCAGCATGTACCAGTACCAACGGCTCGCCATTCTTCTCCGCGGCGGCGGCGACATCGCCACGGGCATCGCGCTCAGGCTCTACCGTTCCGGCTTCCGAAACCTGATCATCCTCGAAACGCCCCGTCCGCTGGCCGTCCGCCGCCGCGTGGCCTTTTCCGAAGCAGTCTACGAAGGCCTGTGCACGGTGGAAGGCGTGTCCGCGGCCCTCGCCGCCACTCTTGACGAAATCACGCCCCTGTGGGACGCGGGCTGCATTCCGGTCCTCGTGGACCCGCAGGGGGTGAACATCCCCCGCCTGCGCCCCGAAGTCATCATCGAAGCCACGCTCGCCAAACGGAACATCGGCGTCACCATCACCGACGCGCCGCTGGTCATCGGCGTAGGGCCGGGCTTCACCGTGGGCAAGGACGTCCACCGCATCGTGGAGACGAACCGAGGCCACGACCTCGGCCGCGTGCTCTACGGCGGAAGCGCGGCCCCCGACACCGGCGTGCCCGGCGACATCGCGGGCATGACCACGGAGCGCGTCCTCCGCGCGCCGCAGTCCGGCCTGTTCGTCACCCGCCACGACATCGGGGACCATGTGAAGGCCGGAGACGTGATCGCCACGGTCGAAGCCGACGGCGTCGCCAAGGATGTCCGTACGGTCATCGGCGGGGTCATCCGGGGACTGCTCCGCTCGGGCACGCCCGTCACGGACAAGGTGAAGGTCGGCGACGTGGACCCGCGCGAAAACACCGCCTGCCACCACGTTTCCGACAAGGCCCTCGCCATCGGCGGCGGAGTGCTGGAAGCCATCCTCGGACGCTTCAACCGCACCTGCCATATCCGCAGGGGCATCCTGCACTGCCCTGTGGACAAACACGCGGCCTCCGCATAACATCGTCCGACCTTTATGCAACACCGAACAGGAGAAGCGGCATGGCAATTGGACAATCCAGACAGCGGCTCGACGCCGAAGCCAAGGTGACGGGGCGCGCCCGGTACACCGACGACATGGGGTTGCCCGGCATGCGGCATGCCGCCTACGTGCACAGCACCATCTCCCACGGCATGGTCAGGGGGATCGACGCGTCCGAAGCGCTGGCCCTGCCCGGCGTGGTGGCCGTATTCACGGCGGACGACGTGCCGGAATTCCTGTTTCCCACCGCCGGGCATCCCTATTCGATGGACCCGAGCAAGGGCGACGTGGCCGACCGCCTGCTGCTGACGAAACACGTCCGCTACCACGGCGACGAGGTTGCGGTGGTCGTGGCCAAGGATGCGCTCACGGCCCGCAAGGCCGCCCACCTCGTCAAGGTGGACTACGAACCGCTTCCGGTCGTGACCTCGGCGGAGACGGCCCTCGCGCCGGGCGCGCCCGTGCTCCAGCCCGCGATCAACCCGGACGGCAACCTGCTCAAACAGCATTCGCTGGAGTTCAACGGCAAACTGGACGACGCCCTCGCCGCCGCCGACGTCGTGATCGAAGGGGCCTACACCACCCCCGTCGTGCAGCACTGCCATCTGGAGAACCAGACGGCCTACGCCTACATGGACGACATGCGGCACATCGTCATCGTCAGCTCCACACAGATTCCCCACATCTGCCGCCGCGTGGTCGGACAGGCGCTCGGCATCCCGTGGTCGTCGGTGCGGGTCATCAAGCCGTACATCGGCGGCGGGTTCGGCAACAAGCAGGACGTGGTGCTCGAACCCATCGTGGCCTTCCTGACCATGAAGCTCGGCGGCGCGCCCGTAAGCATGGAACTCACCCGCGAAGAGAGCATCCTGTGCACCCGCGTGCGCCATACCTTCGACATGAAGGCGCGGGCCGGGATCACGAAGGACGGCAGGCTGCTCGGCTACGGGCTGGACGTGCTCTCCAACACCGGGGCCTACGCCTCACACGGGCATTCCATCCCGGCGGCGGGCGGCTCGAAAATCTGCTACGTCTACCCGCGCGCAACCTATCGGTTTTCCGCCAAGAGCTTTTACAGCAACATCCCGGTGGGCGGGGCCTGCCGGGGCTACGGCTCCCCGCAGACGGCCTACGCCATCGAGTGCCTCATGGACGACGCCGCGCGGGCCGTCGGCATGGACCCGCTGGATTTCCGCCTGAAGAACACCGGGCGGCACGGCGATCCCTCCCCCGCCAACGGCAAGCCCATCCTCACCCTCGGCATCAGCGATTGTCTGGAACAGGGACGCGAACGTTTCCGATGGGACGAACGCAAGGCGGCCTGCCGGGCCTTCAACGAAGAAGCCGTCCGCACGGGCAGCCCGCTCCGGCGCGGGGTCGGCGTTTCGGCGTTCAGCTACGGCACGGCGACCTATCCCGCCAACGTGGAGCCCGGCAGCGCCCGGCTTATCCTGAATCAGGACGGCACGGTCCATCTGATGACCGGTTCCACCGAAATCGGACAGGGCGCGGACACCGCCTTCGCCCAGATGGCCTCGGAAACCCTCGGCGTGTCCTTTGAAAACATCCGCGTCATCTCCACGCAGGACACCGACGTCACCCCGTGGGACACCGGGGCCTACGCCTCGCGCCAGACCTACACCTGCGCGCCCGCCGTACACGCCGCCGCGGACGAACTGCGCCGCAAGCTGCTGGCCTACGCCGGGGAGATGACCGGGCAGTTCCCCGCCGCCCTGACCATCGGGCCCACGCCGCAGGGCGACGCCGTGGTCTTCGTCCGCAGTCCGGAAACCGTGCTCGTCACCCTGCGCGATCTGGCGATGGATACCTTCTACAACAAGGATCGCGGCGGCCAGCTCACGGCGGAGGCGTCCTTCAAGTCGCGCCAGAATCCGCCCTCCTTCGGCTGCTGCTTCACGGAAGTGGAAGTGGACGTCCAGCTCTGCAAGGTGCGCATCGCGGACATCATGAACGTGCACGACGCCGGGGTGATCATCAACCCGGCGCTGGCTACGGCGCAGGTGCACGGCGGCATGGGCATGGGCATCGGCTGGGCGCTCTACGAGGAGCTGATCATCGATCCCGAAACGGGCCGCGTCCGCAACAACAACCTGCTGGACTACAAGTTCCCGACCTTCTGCGACATCCCCGATCTGGAATGCGCCTTCGTGCAGACCGAGGAACCTTCCGGGGCCTACGGCAACAAGTCGCTCGGCGAGCCGCCGATCATCAGCCCCGCCCCCGCGCTCCGCAACGCCGTCCTCGACGCCACCGGCGTCGCCGTCAACGCCATCCCCATGACGCCCAAACGTCTGTTCGTCGAATTCGTCAAGGCGGGATTGATCGAAGGATAAAAAGACCGGGGAAGGGAACCCTTTCTGAAGAATGGGTTCCCCTCCCCACTCCCATCGCTCCTCTCCCCAGGCTGTTCGTAGCGGGCGTCGGAACGGCTTCGGATGCGGGAACGGGCCCGTCCGCCGCGAGGCCCTGAACGGGGACAGAATGAAGGCGGCGGACCGACTTTTCAACGGAACGCCTTTCGAGTCCGCAGGGGGAGGGACGGCGTTTTTCTGAACGCCCCCTGTCGTCGTAAACGGCGGCGAACGGGTTTCTTTGAAGGAATATGGCAACGCAGGAAGGTTGCAGAACCTGTCAATACGGTTTCTCCGACAGAGGCTCCGAAAAAACGTGTTCCGGGAACCGGCGGATGCGGCGAAGCCCGGAATGCCGTCACCGCGAACATCCCGGCAGTGTCCGGCGTCGCGAAGGCAGGCACGCTTGCGGTATTGCGGAAAAGACTGTGGGGGGAGAACACGTTGAGCAACCGCAACCGTGAACACGGCCCGGACTCCCTCGTCCGGTAAACCGACATCCAAAGGACAACACACCCCATGTTCGACATACAATCCTACCAGAAAGCCGAGTCCGTGCGGGACGCCGTCCGGCTGCTCCGGGCGGACCCGGAGGCCCGGCTCATCGCGGGGGGCACCGACGTGCTCATCAAGCTGCGCGAGTTCGAGGGCTTTTCCCGGCTCGTGGACATCCACGATCTCCCAGAGCTGAAACCGATTGTCCGCAAAGCCGACGGCACCGTCCGGGTGGGGTCCGGGGCGACCTTCACCGACCTTGAGGAGTCCCCCGTCATCCGTGAGTGCGTCCCCATGCTCGGGGAAGCCGCCGCCACCGTGGCGGGGCCGCAAATCCGCAACGTGGGCACCATCGGCGGCAACCTCTGCAACGGGGCCGTCTCCGCCGACACCTGCGCGCCCGTCCTCGCCCTGAACGGTCGGCTGAACCTGCTCGGGCCCGAAGGCGAACGGACCGTTCCGGCCCTCGGCTTCCACACCGGCCCCGGCAAGGTCGCGCTCAAGCCCGGCGAAGTGCTGCTGGCCGTGGAGTTCCAGCCCGAAGACTGGAAGGGCTGGGGCGCGTCGTACCACAAATACGCCATGCGCGAAGCGATGGACATCGCCACCATCGGCTGCGCCGCCGCCGTGAAGCTCGACGGAACCGCGATTGCGGGCATCCGGCTGGCCTACTCCGTGTCCGCGCCGATCCCGGTGCGCTGTCCCGCCGCCGAAGCCGCCGCGTTGGGCCGCTCCGCCGCTCCCGAGGACCTGCCCGCCACCCTCGCCGCCGTCCGCGACGCCGTGGAGGCCGACGTGCAGCCCCGCTCCTCATGGCGCGCCGCCAAGGATTTCCGTCTGCACATCATCCGGGCGCTGGCCGAGCGCGTCGTCGCCAAGGCCGTCGTCCGGGCCGTCGAGCGCCTTTCCCGCGCGCAGGACGTGCCCGGCGTCTAGCGTTGTGCGCCGCGATATGGCGCCGGTCCGGACAGAAAACCATTTTTTACGGCTGAATGGACCTTTGAGGACGCGGAGCGTTCCCAAGGGAACCCGAGGAGACGTTATGCTGAAAACCATCCGTTGTACCGTCAACGGCAAGGCCGAGGAACTCACCTTCGACATCCGTTCCTCCCTGCTCGAAGTCCTGCGCGCCGAGGGCCTGACCAGCTCGAAACAGGGCTGCGGCGTGGGCGAATGCGGCGCGTGCACCGTGCTCGTGGACGACACCCCCGTGGACTCCTGCATCTTCCTCGCCGTCTGGGCCGACGGCAAGGCCATCCGCACCGCCGAGGGCGAGGCGAAGGACAACACCCTCTCCCGCGTCCAGCGGGCCTACGTGGACGCCGGGGCCGTCCAGTGCGGCTTCTGTACGCCGGGCCTCGTCATGACCTCCACGGCCTTCGTGGAAAAACACAAGGGGCGGGCCGTCACCCGCGAGGACATCCGCCGGGGCCACGCCGGAAACCTGTGCCGCTGCACCGGGTACGACGCCATCGTCGCCGCCGTGGAAAGCTGCCTCAACGACACCGTGCCGCAGAACGCCTGCGCCTGCCTCCGCAAGCCGGAAGGTCCCTGCCCGCACCATAAATAGACATTGATATCAGCCGCGTTTCCCCACAGACTTGCCCTGTGCATGATTCACATGTACAGGGGTTGTCTGTTTTGGAGCAATCGGCGTCGCAACATCAACCAGCGGAGAGTACGCATGTCCCGGACAAACGGCATACTGGAACGGGTTTTCAAACTCAGCGCGAAGGGAACCACCGTCAAGACGGAAATCATCGCCGGGCTGACCACCTACGTCGCCATGGCCTACATCATTTTCGTCAACCCGAACATCCTCGCGGACGCGGGCATCCCGAAAGAGGCCGCCATCGCCGCCACCATCTGGTCCGCCGCCATCGGCAGCGCCGCGATGGGCCTGTGGGCCAACTTCCCCGTCGCCGTCGCGCCGGGCATGGGTCTGAACGCCTTCTTCGCGTACTACGTCTGCGGCGTGCTCGGCCTGCACTGGACGGTCGCCCTCGGCGCGGTGTTCTTCTCCGGCCTCGTCTTTCTGGTGCTGACCGTGACGCACATCCGCCAACTGCTCATCGAAGCCGTGCCCATGAACCTGAAGTACGCCATCGTAGTGGGCATCGGGATGTTCATCGCCTTCATCGGCCTCCAGAATGCGGGCATCGTGATCAAGAACGAGGCCACCGTGGTCGGGCTCGGACACGTCACCCAGCCCGGTCCCCTGCTGGCCTGCTGCGGCCTGCTGCTCACCGCCGGGCTCATGGCCCGCAACGTGCAGGGCAGCCTGCTCATCGGCATTCTCGTGACCACGATCCTGTGCATGGTCTTCGGCGTGTCGCAGGTGCCCACCGGCATCGACAGCATCATGAGCTTCTCCCTGCCGAGCCTCTCCCCCACGCTCATGCAGCTCGACATCATGGGCGCGTTCAAGTACGGCATCATTTCGATCATCTTCACCTTTACCATCGTCGAGCTGTTCGACAACATGGGAACGCTCATCGGCCTCTCGCGCAAGGCGCGCCTCATGGACGACAACGGGCACATCGAAAACCTCGACAAGGCGCTGGTGACGGACTCCGTCGGCACCGTGGTGAGCAGCTTCCTCGGGACTTCGACGGTCACGAGCTATGTGGAAAGCGCCGCGGGCATCTCGCAGGGCGGACGCACCGGCCTGACCGCGCTGACGGCGGCCATTCTCTTCGCCGTATCGCTGGTGTTCGCCCCGCTCATCGGCCTCGTGCCGCCCTTCGCCACGGCCCCCGCGCTGCTCATCGTGGGCGCGCTCATGATGATGGAAGTGATGAACATCGACTTCAACGACTTCACCGAGGGCTTCCCCGCCTTCATGACCATCATCATGATGCCCCTGACCTACAGCATCGCCAGCGGGTTCGGCTTCGGCTTCGTCAGTTACGCCGCCGTCAAGCTGCTTTCGGGCCGCGCCCGCGAAGTCAGCCTCTTCATGTGGATCATCACCGCCATGTTCCTCATCAACTTCGCCATGCGCAGCTAGCCGGGATCGGAAGAAAAGATTGGAGAGGGGAGGGGAACCTTTCTGAAGAAAGGTTCCCCTCCCCTCTCCAAACCTCTCCCCTCCTCTTCAAAGACTTTTGACCTTATCGAATCCCTCCTGCCGGGGAGTTCGGACGAAAGAGCCTTCCCGCCGTGGGAAGGCTTTTCGTTTGGGGAACGGAAGAAGCATCCGTCCGTCGAGAAAGGAAGTCGGTATCGGACGGGCGGAACGAGTTGGGGGAGTTGGGGAATGGGAAGAGGCATCGGGCGGCTGAAAACCGAGAGAGAGAGAGAGAGAG
>CABKMN010000031.1 GCA_902373525.1 uncultured Bilophila sp.
GTGTAGGCATTGGGGGAGGGGAGAGGGAAGCCCTTCTCCAGAAGGGTTCCCTCTCCCCTCCCCCAATGCCTACACCCGCCGCAACAGCATCGGCACAAGCCGCCACATGGACAATACGGCGGCGATGATGTTCGCACTCCACGCCCCGAGGATGGGCGAAACCATGCCGCGCTGCCCGAGGGTCGTCCCAAGGGTATAGACCGCGTAATAGAGGAAGGTGCACACCAGCGCGATGGTCACCGCGATGTAGATGTTGTCCTTCCACGAAACGATGGCCGTAGCCACAAAGGCCATGACGAGAATCGACGCGGCATAGGCCAGCTTGGCGTGCCACGCCGTGCGGAGCGTCTCCACATTGGAACCCGAGGCCTTCAACTGATCGATGGCCTCGCCGAGCTGCCAGAGCGGAAGCTGCTGCGGCTTCGTGCCCGCGTTGACCAGACGGAACGTTTCGGGGTCCTGCCGGAGCGGAAGGACGAAGTCCGGCACCTGCTCCTGCGAGAAGGCGTCCGGCGTGTAGACGTGCACGTCCCGCAGCGCCCAGCGCCCCGGCTCGGCGGTGTAGGACGCCGCCTGCACGATGCGCGTGATGCTCAGGCCGTCCTCGGACAGCTCGAACCCGGAAAAGCCCGTGCCGTGCGCCTTGGGGTCGAGCGTGCCGAGCGAAACGATCCAGTCGCCGTCGGTGAACCACACGTCGGTCAGCACCGTGGCCGCGAGGTTCTTCTTGCGGACCTCCTCCTGCCAGATGCGGGCCGATTCCCGTTCCCCGGCAACGCCCAGATACTCGGAAAACCCGAGCTGGACGCCGCTCCAGAACAGGCCGCACAGGATCATGGAATTCGCCACCACGCCGAGGGAAATCCCCCCGGCCTGAAGGGCCGTCAGCTCGCGGCTGCGGGCCATGATGCACAACTGGATCACCGTGGAAAGCAGGAAGATCACCGGCAGAATCTGCGAGATCACAAGCGGCATCTTCACGATGAAATAGGTGAACACCATCCCCACCGAAAGCCCCGCCTCGATGAAGTTGTCGAGGCGCTCGAACAGGTCCGTGAGCACGTAGAGGCCGATGCCCACGGCAAGGGTCGGCAGCAGGATGAAGGCGTTGTTCTTGGTCAGATACCGGAAAAGAAGGCTCATGACGCCCTCCTCGTCCGCAGGTTGCGGAACAGGGACGCCAGTTGCGGCGTTCGTTCGTGCGCCGTCAGCCAGAGCCCATAAATCCCGAGCCCCAGGAACAGGACGTTCGGCGCCCACAGTCCGATGGAGGGCGGGATGGTCCCGGCCTCGCCCGTACTGAACCCGAGCGACATCAGGCTGTAATAAACGAAGAACATGACCAGAGCCAGCACGAGCCCGGTCTGCCGGTGCAGCCCCTCGAAAGCCGACGCCAGCGGCAGGACGAAGAGGGTCAGCGCGATGCAGGCCACGGGATAGGCCCAGCGCTTGTGCCGCTCCACATCCAGCTTGTTGGCGTAGTTCTCGTCGCGTTGCAGGGCCTGCTCGCGGGTGATGCCGGTGAGCTTGCTCCACGACATCTCGCGTGGCCGCACCTCGCCGAGATCAAGGCTCTTGAAGAGGGAATCCAGCGGCAGACGGACCTTGTATTCGTCAAAGGCCAGCACGGAGGAGCCCTTCTTGTCGGTCGTGTAGATTTTGCCGTTTTCCAGCCGGAACACGAGTTCGCCGCGTTCGGTGTCGGTATCGAACCGACCGTCCGGGGCAAGGATGGTCATGTGGCGTTCGGGATGGGAACGGTCGTCCACCAGTACCTGCGACAGGTCCCCGTCACGCGGGTCCACCTGACGGGCGAAAAGCACCAGATTGGGGAAATCCGTATTGAAGACGCCGGGCTGCACCACAACCTGAGCGCGCGTGTTGGCGATGTCCAGAATGGTTTCCCGGAAATGCCCCATGCCCCATGCCAGCCAGTGCAGCGATACCCACAGCGTGAGCAGCATGCAGATCACGCTGAACAGCAGCGGCGCGGGCAGCATCTGATAAATGTTGATGCCCCCGGCGCGCAGGGCCACCAGCTCGCGGTCCGTGCTCATACGCAGGAAGGTCAGGAACACGCTGAGCATGCAGGCGATGGGGATCACCAGCATAAGGAACAGCGGCGTCATGTAGCCGAACAGCAGGACGGTATCCAGAACGCCGAGGTCCAGCCCCAGAAACAGTTCCCGCATCTGCACGGCCCGGCTGATGAGGATGAGCGTCAGCAGCACACCCACGCCGAGAATGAACAGGTTGGCGATTTCCTTAAATATCTGTCTCTGAAGAAGCGAGGGCATCAGGCAGTGTCCTGTAGGGGTGCGGGGTTAGCGGTTGCACGGGGTCTCCTGTCCGGTTTCGGCGAAGAGGCGGGCCAACTGCGCCGCATCCAGCGGCGTCAGGTTGAAGCGCATCCCCGCCTCGTCGAGCAGTCGGGAAAGCGGCGCGTCGGGCCGACGGCACCGCTCCTCCTGTACGTATTCCAGCGCGCGGCGAACGAGTTCGCCATGTTCGATGAGCGACATATCGATCCTCGGTGTCAGCATTCGACGGTTTCGCCGGGCTTCATGACCACGGGACGGACGCCGGGCGCGACGGACGCGAGGTGCGCCGTAAACGCCGAAGTGTCCTGAGCCAGAACCGGGAACGTGCCCCAGTGCATGGGGATCACGGCCTTGGGCTTGAGCAGGCGCACGGCATGGGCGGCCTGCAAGCCGTCCATCGTGAAAAAGCCGCCCACGGGCAGCAGGGCCAAATCCAGCGGGTACAGCGAACCGATCAGCTCCATACTGGAGAAGATGCCGGTATCGCCCGCGTGATAAAAAGTAAAGCCGCCCGGCATGGTCACCACATACCCCACGGGCACGGCGCTTTCGGAAGAATGGAAGGCCTGCGTCATGGTCACGCGGATGCCCTTCACTTCGATGGAGCCGCCGACGTTGAAGCCTATCCCCCCCGGAACGCAGGACTGCGGCAACCCGGCGTCGATCAGGCGTTCCGCCGTACCCACCACGCAGCCGCAGGTCGCGCCGCCGGCCTTGCAGATGGCGACGGCGTCACCGACGTGATCCCCGTGGTCGTGGGTGACGAGAACAAGGTCGGGCCTGCCCGCCGCGTTCCAGGTCACGGGACAAGAAGGGTTGTGGGTGAAGAACGGATCGATGAGGACGGACACGCCGCCGCAGGAAACCCTGAAATTGGAATGACCGTACCAAGTGACGGAAACGTTCATGATAACTCCTTGATAGAAAAAGAGGAACTTGCGGACTATCGATCATGAGGGCACAAAAACACGGCCCGGACGGCATGCCGAGCCGCCGCACTGTCCCGATGGTCGAGCATACAGCTTGACAGGACGCGGCACAAGAGCTAGCTTTCCAACTCTGTGGTGTCCCTTCGGGGATATTACGCGCCCGTAGCTCAGTCGGATAGAGCGTTAGCCTCCGGAGCTAAAGGCCGTGCGTTCGAATCGCGCCGGGCGCACCAGTGAAATCAACGGGTTGGACAGTTTGTCCAACCCGTTTTTCGTTATGGCGCCTTCGGGAGGCTCCGTCCGGGAAACGGATACGAAAACGGGAGCGAGCCGAACCGCCGGGCGCTCTCCCCCTCCGCCCGAACACCTCACCGCAAACAGGATGCACCGCAAGGCGTCCCTCGCTTCACCGCTGTGAGCGTTCACGCAACATGAGAATTTCCGTCACGCAACTTGAGAACGTGCCAAAGCGCTTTTGACGACTTGGCAGATTCCTTGCCTGTTCGGCCTATTCGACTTCCGGAAGTCTTGCCGTGCGGGGTGTTGCCTAATCCGGGCAACAGCTCCACACCGATACGCTTCCGGCCTGTCTCCGAAGGATACGCCGTTGGCCCCGTGCCTTCCGGGCGGAGGCGCGGCCTTTTCCGCAACTTGCTTTTACGGCCAGAGCGGGTATGGTAACGGAACATGGGAAAGGCCGACTGTCATTTTGCGTCGGTACGCCTCATAAAGGGGGTCCGCTATGTTGGACTTGTTCAGCGTCCCGCACATGCTCATTGTTCTGGTCGTTGTGATGCTGTTGTTCGGCACCAAAAAGCTGCCTGAAATCAGCGCAGGACTGGGTAAAGCCATCAAAAACTTCAGGCAGGCCGTCAATGAGCCCGACGAAGTGGACATCACCGCCAAAAAGGAAGACCCCGGAAAGCCGAAAGAGTAGAACCAGCCGCCTTTGGGACGTTCCGGCGGCTGGCCTGCGGAGGCGCAGGCGCGGGCAGGTATCGGATGGCGCTTTTTTCACATGATAGGCATCCACAACCCCCCAGAATTCTTGCTTGATAACCCCTCCAGCGTTCTGTATGGTGAGGAAGGCTCCACATGATGCGGGAGCCGGAGGGGGCGAGATGAAACACCTGCTGCGTACGCTCAAACAGTGGACCCTGCTCATCGCCATCGTGGTGGGCGCGCTGGGGCACAGCTTCTTCTCCCAGTTCACCCCAATCACCCCGTGGCTGCTCGCCGCCATGCTTCTGCTGACCTTCTGCAACATTTCGCCGCGCGATCTCCGGTTCCATCCGCTGCTGTTGATCCTGCTCGGGATTCAGGTAGCCATGAGCCTCATCCTCTACGCCGTCAGCCTGCCGTGGCATCCCGCCATCGCGCAGGGCGTGTGCATGGCGGCCCTTACGCCCACGGCGACGGCGGCGGCCATCATTACCGGCATGCTCGGCGGCAGCGTGGCCTTTCTCGCGGCCTACGTCTTCCTGAGCAGCATCGCCATCGTAGTGCTCGCTCCGGTGGTGCTGCCGATCATCGCGACCGGCCCGGTGGACGTGCCCTTCTTTGAAACCATGCTCAGCGTGGCCCAGCGCGTGGGGCCCACCATGCTCCTGCCGCTGCTCCTCGCCTGGTTCATCCAGTATACCGCCCCGAAGCTCAACGCCCTGCTCCTCCGCTGGGGCATCCTGTCCTATTACATCTGGGCTCTGATGCTGACCATTCTCATGGGCGGCACCTTCGAACAGCTCCTCAAGCCGGGGGAAAAGGACTACGAGCTCGAATTCTTCCTCGCCCTGACCGGCATCGGCGTGTGTACCGCCAACTTCGTGCTGGGCAAGGTCATCGGGGCCCACTACCACCGCCGCATCGCCGGAGGGCAGGCGCTGGCCCAGAAAAACATCATCCTGCCCATGTGGCTGACCTTCCAGTACCTCGATCCCATCGCCTCCGTCTCGCTGGCGGCCTATTCCATCTTCCAGAACATCGTGAACGCCACCCAGATATGGCTCAAGGGACGCCGCGACGACCGCATCCGCCGCCGCCTGCACGACTACCACGAAAAGAAGCACGCCCTCCTGCGCGCCTCCGAAGAGGCCGCCTCCCTCCTCGCCGTCGTCCCCTCCCGCGTCAAGAACGAACTCAAAAAGTAGCCTTTCCTCCGCCCGCAGGGAGAAGCGGCCCGCCGTTCCTCTCCGTTTTTTGCCGTCCGCGCCCCTCGCCGCCCCTCCACGGCACATCCGCACCCGAGGGACCGCACACACCGACCACCACCTCCCAGCCCCACACGCTCACCGCCTCCGACCGGCGGACGGCGAAGCCTTCGCCCCCAGACAAAAGGACATCGGGCAAATTCCTCGTCCCACGGCCCTCGGGGCGGCCTCTATGGTCGTCGGGGCGTCCCGTTTACGCGGCTTCACGACACATCCCCTCCCGGGAATTCCCGCCGCCGGAGACTCCCGCCTCCCCGCCAAAACAAAACGCCTGCCGCGATGAATGCGACAGGCGTTGCCCGTCCCGCCGAGGGGGACGTCCCCCCGACGGCACCGTGCCGCCGAGGGAACGTCTGAGGGGGGAGGGGAAGTGCGGCGTCCCGGTTGGGGACAGGACGCCGCGAGTGGGACACGGTTGAGGGGCCGTCTACTTGACGGTGAAGGGCCAGATCATCGGGATGACGAATACGCACAGGATGAGGCTGATGATCTGGAGCGGCCAGCCCGCCTTGATGTAGTCCATGAAGGAGTAACGGCCGGGCGTCAGGACGATGGTGTTCGGAGGCGTGGCGATGGGGGTCAGGAAGCAGGCGGACGCGGACATACAGATGCCCATCATGAGCGGCAGGGGCGAAACGCCGCCGCCGACGGCGATGGGAAGGGCCAGCGGGGCCATGAGCGCCGCGGTCGCGGTGTTGGACATGAAGTTGGTGAGGATCATGGTCAGCGCGCAGGAGGCGAACATCAGCATGTAGGGCCCGGACACGCTGGACACCAGCGTATTGGCCACGAGCGCGGCGGCGCCGGACTTCTGCATGGCGGCGGACATGGACAGCATGCCGGCGAACAGGAAGATGGTCACCCAGTCGATGCAGTGGAAGGCTTCCTTCATGCTCATGCAGCGGGTCGCCACCACGAGGCACGCGCCGAGCACGGCGGCGGTGGTCAGGGGCAGGTAGCCGGTCACCATCATGATGACCACGAAGGCGAAAATGCCGATGGAATAAGGCATCTTGTTGGTGCGGCGCTCCTTGATTTCGGAACCGAAGGAATGGTCCTCGCCGCCCTTGTCGGCGGGAAGCAGACGGTAGCCGAACGCCCAGTAGTACAGCAGGCCGGCGGCGAACAGGATGAGGCCGAACTTGCCGAATTCAAAGAAGCCGAAAGGCTGGAGGCCGACCTGATCGAGCATGGAGTTGACGATGCCGTTGGGGGGCGTGCCCACGAGGGTCACGGTGCCGCCGAGCGAGGAGGCGAAGGCCACGGGCATCAGAATCTTGCTGGGCGCGACCTTGGCGGAGGCGCACATGCCCATGATCATGGGCACGGCCACGGCGGTCGTACCGGTGTTCGACAGCACGGTGGAGAGGCCGCCGACCGCGATCATGGAGAACAGCAACAGTTTCTTCATGTCGCCTTTGGACAGCTTCAGGGCCGTTTCGCCCACCTTGTCGGCGAAACCGGTGACGAAGGTGGATTCGCCGATGATGAACATGGCCATGAACAACACCACGGTGTTGTCGCCGAAGTAGCTGAAGGCCACCTTCGAGGTCAGTACGCCGGTCGAGGACAGCGCGACCGGAACGAGCATGGCCGTGATGGGCAGCGGCAAGGCTTCGGTCACGAACAGCAGTGCGGCGACGACGAGAATACCAAGAGTGATATAGGCTTTGGTGGGATCGCCGGGTACGGCGGCCCCGGAAGTACCGGTCGCGGCGAGACAGTCAAAGCCGCCGAACAGGAACACGCCGCAGGCCACTACGCCGAGTGCCAACAAGCTCCATGCAAACCGTTTCATACAGACACCTCTCCCCTGCTTGCGAAAAAAGCAAAAAAAGTTAGTGTATGAAGGGTCGTCAAACTGGAATGACGCCCCTTGACGGAAACTCCCCAAGAGACGGCCGCCGTTCCTCCCAAAAAAACGCGGCCCTCACCGACAAGGCGCCCTTCCGCTCCGCTGCAACGGAGCGGAAGGGCATTCTTTTTATTCGTACGAAGCGACGAAAGGCCGGATGCGGTCGTGCGAGGCCTTTACGCGCCGTTCCAGTTCGCGGGCGTACCCGTCGAGGTCCTCGATGCGCTTGCGGGCCACGCCGGTTTCCATCGCCGCCTTGGCGACGGCTGGCGTGATGCTCGTGAGGATGCGCGGATCGAGCGGTTTCGGAATGATGTAGTCGTAGCCGAACGAAAGACCGTCCACATTGTAGGCGGCGCAGACTTCGGCGGGCGCGGGTTCCTTCGCCAGCGCGGCGAGGGCCTTGGCGGCGGCGATCTTCATGGCCTCGTTGATTTCCGTGGCTTCGACGTCGAGCGCGCCGCGGAAGATGTAGGGGAAGCCGGACACGTTGTTGATCTGATTCGGATAGTCGGAACGGCCCGTACCCATGATGCAGTCGGGACGCGCGGCCTTGGCGTCTTCATAGGAGATTTCCGGATCGGGATTCGCCATGGCGAACAGGACCGGCTTTTCGGCCATCGAACGCACCATGTCCTGCGAAACCAGATTGTTGGTGGAAAGCCCGAGGAACAGGTCCGCGCCCTTCATGCACTCCGCGAGGCCGCCCAAGTCCTCTTCCTGCGCGAATTCCATCTTGTAGGGAGCGACGCCCGCGCGCTTCTTGTGGATGAGGCCCTTGGAGTCGAACATCCGGATGTTTTCCCGTCTGACGCCGAGCGTGCAGTAGAAACGGGCGCAGGCCATACCGGCGGCACCGGCTCCCACGACGACGACCACGATGTCCTCGATTGCGCGGCCCGTGAGTTCGCAGGCGTTGAGCAGCGCCGCGCCGGAAATGATGGCGGTGCCGTGCTGGTCGTCGTGGAACACGGGGATGTTCATTGCCTTTTTCAGGGTGTCTTCAATGATGAAGCACTCGGGGGCCTTGATGTCCTCAAGGTTGATGCCGCCGAAGGTGGGCTCCATCGTCTTGACGGCGGCGATGAACTCGTCGGTGCTGCCCGTCTTGAGGCAGAGGTCGAACACGTCGACGTCCGCGAAATTCTTGAACAGGACGCCCTTCCCTTCCATCACCGGCTTGGCCGCGTAGGGTCCGATGTTGCCGAGTCCGAGGACGGCGGTGCCGTCGGAGATCACGCCCACCAGATTGGCGCGACCGGTGTACTCGGAGACCAGCGCCTGATCTTCCGCAATCGCCTTGCAGGCTTCGGCCACGCCCGGCGAATAGGCGAGGGAAAGGTCCTTCTGGCTTTCGCAGCGCTTGGTCAGCACCACTTCGGTTTTCCCGTGACGGGGGGAACGATGGTATTCGAGGGCTTCTTCCCGCGTGAACAAGGCCATGTGCGTATTCCTTCTGTGAAATAGAGGTGTTGCTGTGAAAAAATGATGCCTCCGGCGGCCGGGCTGCCGCCCGGACCCGCGCCTCCCGGCGGGCCGGGGGGAATGATTCCCCCCGGACCCCCTCGGTTCCGGCGGTGCGTTGACCGGGGGCGAAAAGGCGTCCGTACCCTTTTCCCTCAGATGCAAGAAAAAGGCATGCCGTTTCTCTTGCCTATACGGGAGGGAACCTTACTCGGCGTTTCCTTTTTCGCCGGGGTCCGGGGGGCGGCTCGCCCCCCGGACGGGGAGTCCAGAGGGGCGGTAAGCCCCTCTGGCCGCCGGAGGCGCATATTCCCGTCAGCTGTGGCAGTGCGAGCCGCAGCCCTTGAACTTTTCGTAAAGCGCCTTGGGCAGAATGCCCTTGACGGACTTGAGGGCCAGCATGCGGCGCATGATGCCGAGCTGATCCTGCAAGGGAATCTTCTTGGGACAGACGTCTTCGCAGCCGAGGAGGCCCATGCAGCCGAACACGCCCTGATCGTTGCCGATCACGTCGTAGTATTCGTCCTCGGAGCGGTTGTCGCGCGGGTCGATGTAGAAACGGGCGAGGCGGTTGATCGTGGCCGCGCCGAGGAAGTCCTTCCGCATCCGGGCCGTACCGCAGGCCGCGATGCAGCAACCACATTCGATGCAGCGGTCAAGCTCGAAAATCTGCTCGGCAAGTTCGTTCTCCATGCGCGCTTCCTGAGCGCGGGGATCGAACGCCTTGTCCTGCGTGTGTACCCACGCCTCGATTTTGCGGCCCACTTCGCGGAACCACACGCCCGTGTCCACGGACAGGTCCCCAAGCAGCTTGAAGACCGGCAGCGGATGCAGCACGATATGCTCGGGCAGGTCCTTGGTCTGGGTGTGGCAGGCGAGGCCCGGACGTCCGTTGATGACCATACCGCAGGAACCGCAGATGCCCGCGCGGCAGCAGAAGTCGAACTGGAGGCTGGGGTCCTGCTGTTCGCGGATGATGTTCAGCGCGATGAACAGGGTCATGGAATTGTATTCGTCCACATAAAAGGACTGCATGTGCGGAACGGAGGCGGGATCAAGCGGATTGTACCGGAACACCTCGATATGCAATTTGCGACTCATTCTAACTCCCGAATCTGAAAAAAGATGTGTGCTTTTCAGAGCCCCCTTCGCGCTTCCTCTCACTCAATCCGGGAGGACGAAGGAAGGGGGGCTGGGGAAGGGAGAAGGAAGCCCGTGCGGGCATCCCTCCTCTTCGGAAGGATTCCTTCTCGCTTCCCCTGCGGCGACCCACAGTTACTTGATGGCTTCTTCCGCCTGTTCCTTGGTCTTGATCTTGTCGGCGGGAATGTCGGCGGGGATGATCTTGCCGCCGCCGTAGCCGCGTTCGCCCGGAGGCAGTTCAAACCACGGAGAGGCGTCTTCGTACTTGAGGGTGGGCAGGGAGTCGCCTTCATTCCAGTAGGCGAGGGTACGCTTCAGCCATTCGGCGTCGTTGCGCGCGGGGAAATCTTCACGGGTGTGCGCGCCGCGGGATTCCGTGCGCTGGAGCGCGCCGTAGGCGGTGCAGAGGGCCAGCTTGATCATGCCGGGAACGCGCAGGGCCATCGACAGCTCGGGCGTAAAGCCCTTCACGCTGCCCTGAAGCCCGATGTGCTTGGCGCGCTCGGCGAGTTCGAGCAGGCGGTCGACGCCGTTCTGAAGGTCGGCGGCGTTGCGGAAGATGCCTACGTCGTCCATCATGACGTCCTGCATGGCGTTGCGGATTTCAAAACAGTTTTCCTTGCCGTTGCGGCTGGAAACGATGTCGTCGATGCGCTGCGCCACGAGCTTGTGGGCGTCGTTGACGGGCTCGGTCTTGAACGAGCTTTCCGTGCCCTTGAGGTATTCGACCATCTTGCTGCCGATGTACCGCCCCGAAACCACGGTTTCCGCCAGGGAGTTGCCGCCCAGACGGTTGAAGCCGTGCAGGTCCCAGCAGGCCGCTTCGCCGGCGGCGAACAGGCCCTTGAGGCCGTAGACCTGACCGTCCTTGTTCGTACGGACGCCGCCCATCGAATAGTGCTGCGTCGGGCGCACGGGGATGAGCTGGTGGATCGGGTTCACGCCGAGGAAGTGGATGCAGATGTCGTAGATTTCACGCAGTTTCGTCGTGATGTGCTTTTCACCGAGGTGGCGGATGTCCAGCCACAGGTGATCGCCGTAGGGGCTCTTCACGCCGAGGCCCTTGCGCATGTGTTCGGTCATGCGGCGCGAAACCACGTCACGGGAAGCGAGCTCGGCCTTTTCGGGCTCGTAGTCGGGCATGAAGCGGTATTCGTTCACGTCGAGGAGCGTTCCGCCGTCGCCGCGGCAGCCTTCCGTCATCAGGATGTCGGTGGGCACGCTGCCGGTGGGATGGAACTGGATGGCCTCCATGTTGCCGAGGGGCACGACGCCGGTATTCAGGGCGCAAATCTGGCCGCCGCCGTCACAGATGATGGCGTTGGTGGTCGCACGGTAGATGCGACCGTAGCCGCCCGTGGCGATGAGGGTGGCCTTGGCGATGTAGGCGATCAGCTCGCCGTCGCGCAGGGAGCGGACCACGGCGCCCATGCAGCGTTCGCCGTCGTGGATGAGGGCTTCGGCCTGCATGCGGTCGTGGATTTCCACGCCGTACTGGAGGCACTTGCTGTCGAGAGTGTTGAGCACGGAACGGCCCGTGCCGTCAGCCGTGTAGCACGTGCGCCATTTCGCGGTGCCGCCGAAGGCGCGTGCGTGGATCAGCCCGTGCTTGGCTTCGTCCTCTTCGGCCTCGAAGGGCTTGCCGCCCTTGTAGTAGGTGTGCTTGCCCGCGACGACGCGGTTCCACGGCACGCCCCAGTGGGCCATTTCACGCATGACGATGGGCGCGGTGTCGGCGAAGATGCGCGCGACTTCCTGATCGCAGCCCCAGTCGGAACCCTTCACGGTGTCGGCGAAATGGATGTCGGTGCTGTCGCCCTTGCCCATCACGGCGTTGCCGAGAGCCGCCTGCATGCCGCCCTGCGCCGCCGAGGAGTGGGACCGGCGGGGCGGGACGACGGAAAGACAGATCGTGTGGAAACCTTCCATCGCGGCGGCAAGCGCCACGCGTTCGCCGGCAAGGCCCGCGCCAATACACAACACATCGGAATAAATCGTTCTCATGACGCCCTCCCTTAAATAGCCATCGTGGCGAAGCTGTAGTGGGTTGCCAGACTCAGCAGTGCCAAACCGATAACGAGATAAAGGGCGTACTTGCGCCACTTCAGCCGGTTTTCACGAGTCAGGATGCCGAACTTCACGCCGATGCGGTAGAGACCGATGGCGATGTGCAGGTCGAGCGCGGCGAACAGCACCAGATAGAAGGGGACCATGCCGCCCTGAATGGCGGCCGCGCTCTTCTGCGCGGAGATGGGGAGATTCGAGAGGATGTTGATGACGTGCGCGCTCGCCATCACCAGAATGATGATCGCAGTGACCACCTGAACGAGCCACAGCCACGTGTCCATGTGGTGCATCATCTTCGCCTGACGCCAGAATTCGCGGAGCTCCAGCGGGCTGAAGGGCATTTTCCGGGCCGCCAGAATGAAGTGCAGCACGATGACCAGCAGAATGATCGGGCCGCCGATCTGGGCGAGATAGGACGTTTCAAGCAGCGATGCGATGCCGTCCATAATGTTCGGACTGAGTATGACGCTTGAAACAAGCAGCATATGCATAAACACGAAGCAACACAGCAGGACACCCGTCAACATTTGCACGACGTCGGTGTATCCCGAGATATGGTTACGCAACCTGACATGTGAAGTGATGTTCGCCTGAGCCATCTTTTGGTTTCCTCCTCGGTGATAAAGAACCCTGAATCTTTATGTTGATCCTTTTCCCTTGCTCCTCTATGGCCGGATGACATTTATGCAAAATCAACCAACCGTTCTTCTTTCTTAAAAAACTTCTCTGATTACTCTGTTTGTTTTAAAGGCTACTTTTCTTTTTCTGTCAACCGGGGATTATTTGTGCAATCGAACAGTTAGGGCAATTGTGCTGAAAAGAACGCTTGGAATGTTCAATAATTAGACAAACGGACTTTAATAAGAGTTGCTCTTGTTTTGCACAATACCGCCTATTCATTTGCTTTTATCACATTATATTTCTTTGGGGAAAATCAATGTTCCGGTTCCGTGCTATCGAAAAAAAGGCTCCGAACGCCTCATCCGAGGCTTTTTTCGGGAAAACGGAGGGACGCCCAGAGGACGCCGCACAAGACAAAACCCCCGTTCCGGGGCGGAACGGGGGCTGACAAGACGAAGAAGCGGCGGTCGGCGCTTATTTCGCGCGCCAGGCACCGTGCTTGTTACAGTACGCGCGGACGAAGACGACCTTGTCGGCGGGGACGGGGAATTCGGCGACGGGCGTATCCCCGGCCTTGAAGTACTTGCGCAGGACGGTGTCGTCGGCGGTACGGATTTCGGCCCATTCAATCAGATGATCGGCTTCCATGCCGTGCAGCTTGGAGCCCACGCTCACCTTGCAGCCGCCGTCGACGGCCTCCAGAACGGGCATGTGGGATTCCTTGGTGCCCACGGGTTCGCGGTCATCAAGCACTTCCATGGTTTTGCCGCAACAGATCATGGCGCTGACGCCATCATGCACGATTTCGGTCACAGTGCCACAAATGGGGCAACGGTAAAGCTGGTAACGATACGTCATCGGATGAACCTCCCAAGCAGCGGACGCTGCGGTCTATAGGTATATGGGCAATATTCACTAACGGTAATTAGACCTACTACTCTTTATAAAATCTGTCCAGTCTTTTGATTTCGGAATTCCCGCAATCCGTTCGTGAAGACACGCGCCGGTTCGGCGTCAAAAAAAGCCCCGTTCGTCAAAACGGGGCTTGTCTTTTTACTTCGCCAACAGCATCCATACCTCGCCGGGGCCGTTGAGATGCCCCGCGATGAAGGCCGCGCGGGCGCCCTTGCCACAGAACAGGTCCACGCGCCGCCCCCGGATCGCTTCGCCGGTGTCCTGCGCCAGCCCGATGCCCCGGAGCGGCGTGGTCGGCGCCGCCGAACCGGAAACGGACGGCGCGGAGGGATCGGGAATGTTCACGTCGAAGGCGATGACCGAGCCGAGCGGGAAGGTGGTGCGGTCCACGGCCAGCGAAACCATCGGGCTGAGCGGGGTGCCCATGCTGCCGATGGGGCCGGAAGTGATGGTCCCCGCCGGAGCCTGCGGCCCCTTGCGGAAAAAGATGTACCGTTCGTTGCGCCGCAGCAGCGCGTCACGGGATTCGGGGTGCTCGCGCAGCCACTGCCGGATGGACTGCATGCTCACCTGCCCCGGAGGGATTTCGCCCTGATCCTCCAGATACCGGCCGATGCTCAGGTACGGGCGTCCGTTGGAGCCCGCGAAGCGCACGGGCATTTCCCCGCCGTCCTCGAACCGCAGACGGCCCGAACCCTGCACATGGAGGAAGAAGGCGTCCACGGGGTCGGCCAGCCACGCCAGTTCCAGCCCCCTGCCGCGCAGCACGCCGCGTCCGCCGTCCAGCCCGTCGATCTCGGCGCGCGTATAATACGGAACGGGCTGTCCCCCCTTCATACGGTAGACGATGCGCCGACCGATGAGATCGCTTTGAAAACGGCCCAGATTCAACTGCCGCAAATCGGGAGGCAGTTTGTACAGCGGCGCGGCATAGCCGGGCTTCCGGGTGCGGCTTGCCTTGACGACGGGCTCATAGTATCCCGAAAAAGCTGCGCCTTCCGAGAGCCTGATCCAGCGGAACTGTTCCGCCAGCAGCTCGGGTTCGGCGTCCAGCCGGGGCAGCAGCGCCTCAAGGCGATCCAGCGTCCGGGCCACGTCGCCCCATGTGACGGCGATATCCCCGTGTGCGACCGCCACCTGCCCGGATTCGCGGTTCGCGATGTGCGCCCGGCTGGCCCGCAGGGCCGGAGCCAGCGCCTTCCACGAGCCGAGCCGCTGGCCCGCGCGGTCGAGCTTCGCCGCCAGCAGCGCGGCCCGCCCGTCGCTTTCGGCCATGAAGGTATCGGCATGATCCCGCTGGACGGCGGGCGTCTGGGGAGGAAGCGGCGCGGCGCATCCCGCAAGCAGGGACAGGGCCAGAACGGCCGCCGCCAGAACGCCCGTCCCGCGTTTTTGACGAACTTTCAGCAAAGGACGCTGTGCATGCACGACTTTCCTACTCCCGATGTTTGGCTCCCCCACCGCGTCTCCTATGGGGAGACGGATACGATGGGATACCTTTATTACGCAGAATATCTGCACCTTTTCGAGCGTTCCCGAAGCGAGTTCATCCGCAGCATGGGCATGAGCTACGCGGACGTGGAGCGTTTCGGCATCATGCTGCCGGTGCGCGAGGCGCAATGCCGCTACAGGAAGCCCGCCCGGTACGACGATCTCATCCACATCCACGCCGGGATAGCCGAAGTCGGGCGCGCGTCGCTGACCTTTGTGTACAATGTGACTGACGCCGAGCGCAAGACCCTCCTCGCGGAAGGCATGACGCAGCACGCCTGCACCAATAAGGAAGGCCGCCCCGTCCGCCCGCCCGAATGGTTCGTCAAGCTCATCCGCGGCGAATCGTTCTCGAACCCCGAATAGCCGCCCCGCCCGCCGCGGACGGAACGCCCTCTTCCCGAACGCGGACCGTCCGTTTCCGGTACGCCGCGAATCCGAACGGCGGCCATCCCGCATCATCCGCAATCCCGAAGCATCCTCTCGCCTTACGACAGGGGGAAGGAGCGCCCGCCAAGCGCCCTTCCCCCTGTCTCGCCCACCCTCCGCAGCATCTTTCGCCTCAGGGCGTCGCTTCACGCTGAAAGTACAACTATCCTTCGTTATGTACTTTGGCAGTTTCTCGATATAGATTGGCGCTTTCTCATAAGACACGATTATCCATCTCGGCTATCTTGCCGATAACGGATTATCTCTTTTGTGTGCGGAAAGGCGCCTTTCTTCTTTATACTCTAAAAGAGAGTGATACCTCCTCGACAGATAAACATCATCCCTCACGGAATTCTTCTGTGGAGGGGGTCTGAAAGCCGTCTCGTGTTCTTGCAATGTTGTTCACGCCCAGACTGGAACCTCATACCTCAAAGGAGTTTCTTATGGCACGATGGTTCAAGATGCTGACGGGCGCTCTGGCGATGGCCCTTTTCGTGTCTTTTTCCTGCGCGGCGTTCGCGGCGGCTCCGGTCAAGATGCGCACCGCGTGGCTCGACGAGCATGAAGCCTTCCTTGTCTGGTACGCCAAAGAAAAAGGCTGGGACAAGGAGGAAGGGCTCGACCTCGAAATGTTGCTGTTCTCATCCGGCATGGCGCAGCTCAACGCCCTGCCTTCCGGGGAATGGGTGCTCGCCGGAACCGGCGCGGTGCCGGGCATGATGGGCGCGCTCCGCTACGGCACGTACACCGTCGCCATCACCAACGACGAGTCCTACACCAACGCCCTGCTGCTTCGTCCCGACAGCCCCATTCTCAAGACCAAGGGCTATAATAAGGATTACCCCGAAGTGTACGGGCATCCCGACGACGTGCGCGGCAAGACCTTCCTCATCACCACCATGTCCTCCCCGCACTTCACCCTGAGCCACTGGCTGCGCGTACTCGGCCTCAAGGAAACCGACGTCGTGATCAAGAACATCGATCAGGCGCAGGGCCTCGCGGCTTTCGACAGCGGCATCGGCGACGGCGTCTGCCTGTGGGCTCCGCACATGTTCGTGGGCATGGACAAGGGCTGGAAGGTCGCGGGCACCCCGAACACCTGCGGCGTGGGCCTGCCCACCGTGCTCATGGGCGACAAGAAATTCTGTGACGAGCACCCCGAACTGGTCGCCAAGTTCCTGCGCGTGTTCCTGCGTTCCGCCAACATGCTCCAGAAGGAATCGCCCGAGGCCCTCGCCCCCGAATACTGCCGCTTCTTCCAGGAATTCGTGGGCAAGACCTTCACGCCGGAAATGGCCGCCCTCGACATCAGGACGCACCCCGTGTTCAACCTCGATCAGCAGATCGCCCTGTTCGACGACGCCAACGGTCAGAGTACGGCCAGCAAGTGGATGGCCGACATCGCCGCCTTCTTCGCCAACGTGGGCCGGATCACGCCCGACGAGCTGAAGGTGGTCAAGGACGGCTCCTACGCCACGGGCAAGTTCCTGAAGCTCGTCCAGCGTCCCATCCCCGACTACAAGTAGCTCGTGTCCCCCTCTGCCCTCCGCCTTGCCGGCCCTTCCTTAGAGAGGGGCCGGCCCGCTTTTTTTCGCGGAAACGCATGATTCTAACTCTCTGAGCGAACAACCAGCGCGTTCCCGGAAGAAGGGCTTCCCTCTTTGGCCGTCGTCTGATAGTATGTGAAAGTTCACCTTTGCATTGTGTCGGGGAAAACCCCGCGCCGTGCTCGCGGCGGGACGCAGGGGAGGGAAACGAAAAGTCCTCCTTTTTCTTTTCTCCAGCCCTGTTGCACCGTTAGAGTGGATATGTTAGATTTTTCTCGTGAAGAAGGTCTATTGGTCTTTGAACCACTATACTGCCGGGAGAACCATGGAAACAATCAATCTTGAAACCACACGCGACGAAGCCTTTCTTCGCGAGGTGGAAGCAGAAAGCGGTCAGAAAGTGACCACCTGCTACCAGTGTGGCAACTGCACGGCCGGGTGTCCCTGCGGCCCTGAGTATGACCTCCAGGTCAGCCAGGTCATGCGGGCGATCCAGCTCGGCAACAAGGAGATGGCGCTGTCGAGCCGCTCCCTGTGGCTGTGCGTGTCGTGCTCGACCTGTACGTCGCGCTGCCCCAACAACATCGACGTCGCCAAGGTCATGGACGTGCTGCGGCACATGGCCTGGAAGGAAGGCAAAACGAACTACGCCATGTCGTCGTTCTGGCAGTCCTTCCTGACGACCGTCCGCCACTTCGGGCGCACCTACGAGCTGGGCGTCATGGCCATGTTCATGGCCCGCACCGGCCGGGTGTTCACCGACGTGGACCTTGCGCCGCGCATTCTGCCCAAGCAGAAGCTGCCCTTCAAACCCCACACCATCGTCGGCAAGGACGCTGTGGCCCGCATCTTCAAGCGTTTCGACGAACAGCGCAGCGCCGAGGGGGACAAGTAAATGAAACTCGCCTATTACCCCGGCTGTTCCGGTCAGGGAACGTCCGCCGAGTACGAGCGTTCCACCCGCGCCGTCTGCCGCGCGCTTGAAATCGCCCTGAAGGAAATCCCGGACTGGAGCTGCTGCGGCTCCACCCCGGCCCACGCCTGCGATCACGTGCTCTCCGCCGCCCTGTCCGCGCGCAACCTCGCGCTGGCCGCCGCCGACGGCGCCGAACGCGTGGGCACGCCCTGCCCGAGCTGCCTCGCCAACCTCAAGACCGCCAAGTACCGCATGCAGGACGAGGCGTTCCGCGACAAGGTCAACGCCCTCCTCGACAATCCCTGTCCCGAAGAGCTGCCCGAGACCGTGTCCATCCTTCAGGTGCTCGTTGAGGACTACGGCCTCGACGCCATCGCCGAAAAGGTCAAAAAGCCTCTCGAAGGCATCAAGGTCGCCTGTTATTACGGCTGTCTGATGAGCCGCCCCGCGGGCATCATGCAGTTCGACGACCCCGAAAACCCGATGGCGATGGACAACATCATGACGGCGCTCGGCGCCGAAGTGGTGCCCTTCCCCCTGAAGACGGAATGCTGCGGCGCCGCCATGGGCATCCCCCGTCGCGACATCACCGCCCGCCTCACCGGCCGCATCCTTGAACGCGCGCAGGCTTTCGGCGCGGACGCCGTCGTCGTCGCCTGCCCGCTGTGCCACATGAACCTCGACCTGCGCCAGCGCCAGGCCGTGGGCGGAAACATGAAGATGCCGGTACTGTATTTCACGCAGCTCATGGGGCTGGCCCTCGGCCTGCCGCATCAGGAACTCGGCTTCGAAAAGCTCTGCGTCAGCCCCGACGAACTTCTGCGGAAGATCGACGCCGCGGCAGCCGCCAAGGCGGCCGCCGCGAAGGCCGATGAAGCCAAAGAGGAGGCCAAGGCATGAAACTAGGCGTTTTTATCTGCCACTGCGGGTCGAACATCGCCGGGACCGTTGACTGCGCCAAAGTCGCCGAAATCGCCCGGACCTACCCCGACGTGGCCTTCGCCACCGATACCATGTACACCTGCTCGGAACCCGGTCAGGAAGAAATCGTCGCCGCCATCAAGGAACACCGCCTCGACGGCGTCGTCGTAGCCTCCTGTACCCCGCGCATGCACGAGCCGACCTTCCGCCGCACCGTGGAACGCGCCGGGCTCAACAAATACATGTTCGAAATGGCCAATATCCGCGAACACGTGTCGTGGATCGGCAAGGACAAGGAAGCCAACACCAACAAGGCCGCGGAACTCGTGCGCATCGCCGTTGAAAAGCTGCGCCGCGACAACCCGCTGTTCTCCAAGTCCTTCGAATCCACCAAGCGCGTGCTCGTCATCGGCGGCGGCGTGGCCGGCATTCAGGCCGCCCTCGACTGCGCCGACGCGGGCCTCGACGTGCTCCTCGTGGAACGCGAAAGCCACATCGGCGGCAAGATGGCGAAGCTCGACAAGACCTTCCCCACCGTCGACTGCTCGAGCTGCATTCTCGGCCCCAAGATGGTCGACGTCGCCCAGCATCCCAAAATCACGCTCATGGCCGCTTCCGAAGTGACCAACGTGGCGGGCTATGTGGGCAACTTCACCGTGACCATCAAAAAGAAGGCCACCTACGTCGACTGGTCCAAGTGCACCGGCTGCGGCGCCTGCATGGACAAGTGCCCCGCCAAGAAGACGCCCGACAAATTCAATGAATTCGTCGGCCCCACCACGGCGATCAACATCCCCTTCCCGCAGGCGATCCCCAAGAAGGCCACCATCAATCCCGAATACTGCCGCAAGCTCACCTCGGGCAAATGCGGCGTGTGCGCGAAGGTGTGCCCCACCGGGGCCATCAACTACGAAATGAAGGATGAGGAAGTTACGGAAACCGTGGGCGCCATCGTGGCCGCCACCGGCTACGACCTCATGGACTGGACGGTCTACGGCCAGTACGGCGCGGGCCAGTACCCCGACGTCATCACCTCGCTCCAGTACGAACGCATCATGTCCGCCTCCGGTCCCACCGGCGGCCACATCAAGCGCCCGTCCGACGGCAAGGAACCCAAGAGCGTCGTCTTCATCCAGTGCGTCGGCTCCCGCGACCGCTCCATCGGGCGTCCCTACTGCTCCGGCTTCTGCTGCATGTACACCGCCAAGCAGGCCGTGCTCACCAAGGACCACATCCCCGATTCCCAGTCCTACGTCTTCTATATGGACATCCGTTCCAACGCGAAGCTGTATGACGAGTTCACCCGCCGCGCCATTGAGGAATACGGCACGCAGTACATCCGCGGCCGCGTTTCCGCCATCCAGCCCGACGGGCACGGACAGTACATCGTGCGCGGCGCGGACACCCTGCTCGGCAAGCCCGTTGAGGTGAAGGCCGACATGGTCGTGCTCGCCGTGGGCATCGAAGGGGCCAAGGGCGCGAACAAGCTCGCAGAAACCCTGCACATCTCCTACGACAACTTCGGGTTCTTCATGGAATCCCACTGCAAGCTCCGTCCCGTGGAGACGAACACCGCCGGCGTGTTCCTCGCGGGCGTGGCGCAGGGTCCCAAGGACATCCCGTCGTCCGTCGCGCAGGGCAGCGGCGCCGCCGCCAAGGTGATCGGCCTGCTCTCCAAGCCGCTCCTCGAAAGCGACCCGCAGATTTCCGTCGTGGACATCAAGCGGTGCGTGGGCTGCGGCAAGTGCATCAAGGTGTGCCCGTTCCAGGCCATCGTCGAAAAGGAAATTCGTGGCGAAAAGAAGGCGCAGACCATTGAGGCCGTGTGTCAGGGCTGCGGTCTCTGCACCGCCACCTGCCCGCAGGGCGCCATTCAGCTCTCCCACTTCACCGACAACCAGATCCTTGCGGAGGTAGACGCTCTATGTCGGTTCTGACAGGCAAAGAACTCCGGATCGTAGGCTTCCTCTGCAACTGGTGCTCCTATGGCGGCGCCGACACTGCGGGGGTCGCTCGTTTCACCCAGCCTACGGACCTGCGTATCATCCGCGTCCCCTGCTCGGGCCGCGTCAATCCCCTGTTCCCCCTGAAAGCCCTGCTTTCCGGCGCGGACGGGGTGCTCGTGTCCGGCTGTCACCCGCGTGACTGCCACTACTCGGAAGGCAACTACTACGCCCGCCGCCGTCTCGAAACACTGAAGGAATTCCTGCCCATCATCGGCATCGATCCCCGTCGCTTCGAGTACACCTGGGTGTCCGCCTCCGAAGGCCAGCGCTGGCAGGCCGTGGTCACCGCGTTCACCGAACGCGTCCACAAGCTCGGACCCGCGCCCAAGTTCGAGGAAGCCAAGCCGCTCTTCGTCATGCCCGACCTTGAGCTGCCCGCGCCCCTGCGTCCCCTCGGCTGCGGCACCAACCCCGCCGCGATGACCGAGCTCAAGGGCCAGATCAAGGCCGCCCTCGAAGCCAAGGAAGTCGAGTTCGTCATGGGCTGGCAGCAGGGCTTCGACGGCCTGCACGCCACGCCGCTGTACATGCGCAAACCCGAGGACGTCGAAAAGCTCATCTGGGGCCCGCTCAACGTCCATTCCCTCGCCACCTACCTGCCCCTCTTCAAGGGCAAGAAGGTCGGCATCGTGGTCAAGGGCTGCGACTCGCGCGGCGTTGTGGAACTCCTTCAGGAGAACCTCATCAACCGTGAGGACGTGGTCATCTTCGGCATGGGCTGCAACGGCACCGTCGACGTGAGCCGCGTGCTCGCCAAGATCGGCGACGTCACCGAAGTCGAATCCGTGACCGGCACCGGCGCCACCCTCAAGGTCCGCGCCGACGGCAAGGACTACGAGTTCGCCATGCAGGACGTGGCGCAGGACAAGTGCCGCGCCTGCACCGTGCCCAACGCGGTCATCCACGACCACTTCGCGGGTTCGCCCACGAACATCCCGGACGGCGCCCAGCCCGCCATGCCCGCCATCATGACCTTCCTCGACGGCCTGAGCCTTGAGGAACGCATGGGCTTCTGGCGCGGCCACATCGAGCGCTGCATCCGCTGCTACGCCTGCCGCAACGCGTGCCCCATGTGCGTGTGCCGCGACAACTGCGTGGCCGACAGCCGCGAGCCGCACTGGCTCACTCAGGAAGATACGCCGACCCAGAAGATGTTCTTCCAGCTCATCCACGCGATGCACCTCGCCGGACGCTGCACCGGCTGCGGCGAATGCAACCGCGCCTGCCCGATGGGCATTCCGGTCGGGGCCCTCAAGCTCCAGATGGGCCGCGTCGTGAAGAAGCTGTTCGAGTACGCCCCCGGCATGGACGTGGACGCCGTGCCTCCGCTGCTCGGCTTCCAGCTTGAGGAAAAGAACATCCACGAACACCATATCGAGGGAGCATAAACGCATGAGCGCCATACGATTCCTCGCTGCCGACAAGCTGGCCTCCTGGCTGGCCGAAGTGGCGGCATCCCGGCAGGTGCTGGCCCCTCGTCAGGAGGGCAAAGCGGTTGTGTTCCGGCCTCTCGTGGCCGGAGAAACGCCGTCGCTGGCCCGCGCCACGATATCCCCGAAGACCGCCGTGTTCCCCGCCTGTGAAACGCTGATCCGCTTCACCGGCGAAAAGGACCCGGAAAATCCGGCCAAGCTGAACATGAAACTGGACGACACCCCCGACGCTCCGGCCCGGATGGTGTTCGGGTGCCGCTCCTGCGACGCCCGCGGCTTCGCCGTGCTCGACAAGCCCTTCCTTGAAGGCAAGTTCCAGGACGCCTACTACAAGGCCCGCCGCGACAACCTGCTGGTCGTCACCCGGACCTGCGACAATCCGTGCAGCACCTGCTTCTGCCACTGGACGGGCGGCGGCCCCGCCAACCCCACCGGCTCCGACGTGCTGCTCACCGCGGTGAACGGCGGCTTCGTGCTTGAAGCCGTGTCCGAGAAGGGCGAAGCCTTCCTCGGCGGGACCAAGCTCCCCGACGGCGCGGACAAGATGGACGAAGCCAAGGCCAACCGCGCCAAGGCCGAAGCGGGCATGAAGCCCGCGCCCGATCTGTCCAAGGCGCCCCGCCGCCTCGAACAGCGCTTCACCGACGTGGAGTTCTGGGCGCAGCAGACCGCGAAATGCCTTTCCTGCGGCGCGTGCACCTACATGTGCCCGACCTGCCAGTGCTTCAACATCTCCGACGAGGGCAACCCCCTCGAAGGCCGCCGGCTGCGCAGCTGGGACAACTGCATGTCCCCCCTGTTCACCCGTGAAGCCAGCGGGCACAACCCCCGCACGGCCAAGGCCCTGCGCATGCGCAACCGCGTTTCGCACAAGTACTGGTACGCTCCCGACTACAGCGACGGGCGTTTCGCCTGCACCGGCTGCGGTCGGTGCATCAAGCAGTGCCCGGTGTCGCTGGACATCCGTGAAATTGTCCTCAACGCCATCGCGGATGACGCGGAAGCCAAATAAGGAGTCTGAACATGGCAGGGACGCACAATCCCCTCTTGCCTGAAATGGCGACCGTCATCGAAACCGTGCAGGAAACGCACAACATCAAAACGTTCCGCGTGCGTTTCGATGATGAAGAAAAAATGAAGAACTTCACCTTCCAGCCCGGACAGGTGGGGCAGCTCTCCGTTTTCGGCGTGGGCGAGTCGACCTTCGTGATCAACTCTTCCCCGACCCGTATGGATTACCTCCAGTTCTCCGTGATGAAGGCCGGCGAAAACACCGCCGCCCTGCACAAGCTCAACGCCGGCGACAAGATCGGCGTGCGCGCTCCGCTCGGCAACTGGTTCCCCTACAATGAATGGAAGGGCAAGAACATCTTCTTCATCGGCGGCGGCATCGGCATGGCCCCCATCCGCACCATCATGGTCTACCTGCTGGACAACCGCAAGGATTACGGCGACATCAGCCTGCTGTACGGCGCCAAGACCCCCGCGGACCTGTCCTTCCAGTCCGACATGCCCGAATGGCTGGAACGCAAGGACCTGAACGTCACCCTGACCATCGACAACCCCGCCGACGGCTGGGAACACAAGGTCGGCCTCATCCCCAACGTGCTGAAGGAAATCGGGCCCAAGCCCGACAACACCATCGCCGTTCTCTGCGGCCCGCCGATCATGATCAAGTTCACCCTCGCGGCCCTCGTCGAACTGGGCTTCCCGGACGACCAGATATACACCACGCTGGAAAAACGCATGAAGTGCGGCATCGGCATCTGCGGACGCTGCAACATCGGCGGCAAGCTCGTCTGTCTGGACGGCCCCGTCTTCTCCAACAAGCAGCTTAAGGAACTTCCCCCCGAGCTGTAAGATGATCGCCTGAACAGGGGGAGAGGAAGCCCTCAGGGTTTCCTCTCCCCTCCCCAACCTTCCATCTGCCGAGACATTCGTACGGGAGACGGAGGGGCGACGAAAACGGCATAGTCCCCGTGCGGGACGATGCCGTTTTGTCTTTTGGGGCGTTGGTGCGGAGCCGTGCTCATCGGCAAGCCTTCGGGCCTTGCGGGCATCGCACCGTAGAGCGAGGTCCCCAAAGGAGTCCGAAGCCCCCTCTGGCCGCCGGAGGCGTCGTCTTCTCCCGTCCTCCGCTCACACCAGCGGCAACCACATGCTCCGCAGATCGATTCCGGCCTCGGACAGCACGGCGAGATGCGGATACACCTCCACGCCGCGCCCCACGGCCTCCCGCAACCCGGCGGCATACGCCGGATCGATCATGTCCGCAGGCCCGAAACAGCAGGCGTCCGGCCTCTGGATGCAGTAGAACATGGCGGCACGCTCCCCGGCGGCGACGATGGATTCCAGCGAGCCGAGATGCTTCAACCCCCGCGCCGATACCGCGTCCGGGAACAACGCCACGTCGTCCTCCGCCATCGTCACGTTCTTGCACTCCACCCACAGACGCGGCATGCCCGGCCCCTCCAGCATCCCGTCCAGACGGCTTTCGCCCCGCACCTTCTCGCGGAAAAACGCCGTGTACCCTTCGGCCCACGGCAGCCTGCCCGCCCTGAAGGCCGCCTCCAGCATCCGGTTGGGCGTGCTCGTGTTCACCCCGGCCCAGAAACCGCCGCGCGGATAGGCCGTGCCGCACCAGACGAGTTCCAGCGTCCACCGGAGCTTGCGTTCGGGGTTTTGCGCCGGGGACAGCAGGACCGGCGCGCCGGGACGCAGCAGGCCGAGCATGGAGCCGGTGTTGTTGGTATGCGCCACGTCGGGCTTGCCGTCGATCAGTACGTGCACGAAAAAACGCTTCTCGCGGCGCACCAGACGGGCGACGACGCAGCCGGAGGGAAACGGCAGCAGAGGGAGGGACATGCGGAAGGCCTCGTTTGATCCCGGAGCGTATCCGGGGATAAAAAGGAAGGGATCAGCGCGGGATAGAAAAACAAAGGGATTGTTTCCTTGCCCAACGCCAATTTACACAAAGGGACGAACCTGCTACTGCATGGAGAGAACGTCATGTATGCACCGAGGTACGTCTCATGCAATTCTCCGAAAGAATGGCCCACATAAAGCCGTCCGCCACGCTCACGATCAACGCCAAGGCCCTTGAACTCAAGGCGCAGGGCGTCAACGTGACCAGCCTCGCGATCGGCGAACCGAATTTCCCCACCCCCGCCCATATCTGCGATGCCGCGAAACAGGCCATCGACGAGGGCTTCACCCGGTACACCGCCGTCACCGGCATCCCGCCCCTGCGGGAAGCCGTCGCCGGGTACTTCAAACGCGTCTACGGCGTCGAGGTCACGCCCGAGTGCACCATCGCCAGCAACGGCGGCAAGCAGTCGCTGTACAACCTGTTCGCGACGCTGCTCAACGACGGCGACGAAGTGCTGGTGCCCGCGCCCTACTGGGTGAGCTACCCGGACATGGTGTACCTGAACGGCGGCGTTCCGGTCGCCGTCAAGGCTCCGGCCTCGCAGGGCTTCAAGGTGACGGCGGAGCAGCTCGAAGCCGCCCTGACCCCGAAGACGAAAATGCTCGTCTTCAACTCGCCCTCCAACCCCACGGGTGCCTGCTATTCCGTGGAGGAACGCGACGCCATCGTCAAATGGGCGCTGGATCGCGGCCTGTTCATCGTTGCGGACGAAATCTACGATCAGCTCGTCTACGAGCCCTACAAGCCGTCGAGCCTCATCGGCTGGTGGAAGCAGTACCCGGACCGCATCGCCGTCGTCAACGGCCTCGCCAAGAGCTTCGCCATGACCGGCTGGCGCGTGGGCTACACCGTAGCCCATCCCGACCTGATCAAGAAGCTGAGCCAGATCACCGGACAGGCCACCGGCAACATCTGTTCGGTGTCCCAGAAGGCCGCCGTCGCCGCCCTTTCCGGCCCCTACGACTGCGTGGAATCCATGCGTCAGGCCTTCCGCAAGCGCCGCGACATGGCGTGGCGGGAAATCGCCTCGTGGGACAAGGTGGTCTGCCCGAAACCCGACGGCGCGTTCTACCTGTTCGTGGACATCTCCGCCCTGTACGACGAAACGATGCCCGACGCCACCGCCGCCTGTACCCGCCTGCTGGAAGAGGCGAAAGTGGCCGCCGTTCCGGGCGACGCCTTCGGCGCGCCGGACTGCATCCGCTTCTCCTACGCCGTGGCCGACGATGTGCTCATGGACGCGCTGGCCCGCATCCGCAAGGTTCTGATCGACAAGGAATAACGACCGCCCCGTTCCGGGCCTTCCCGGAACGGGGGAAACGCCGCCGCAGGGCGGCGCATTTTTGAGGAGACGGTATGCATACGCTGGACTGGAACCATGCCTGGACCGGACGCCTGCTCGATGCGGCCCCCACGCGCCCGCAGGCGCTCCAACGGCTCGCGCCGCAGCTCGACAGTTGCAACGCGCGCCTCATCGGCGAAATCACGTCGGGCAAACTTCCCTTCCTCAACCTTCCCTTCCGGGCCAGCCTGACGGCCCGCCTCAAGGCGCTCACCCCGCAGCTCCAGCGTTTCCGGCACATGGTCGTGCTCGGCATCGGCGGTTCGGCCCTCGGCACGCGCGCGCTCCAGAAAGCCTTTTTCCCGCAGCAGGATCGCCCCAACCATACCGGCCCGTGGCTGTGGATTCTGGACAACGTCGATGCGGACGTGCTCGAAGCGCAGATGGCGTCCCTCAATCCCGAGGAAACCATCGTCGTGCCCGTCAGCAAGTCCGGCGGCACCATCGAGACGCTGGCGCAGTATTTCTTCATGAAGGCGTGGCTCCAAAAAGCCCTGCCGGATACGTGGAACGAGCACATGCTGCTCGTCACGGACGAGAAGAAAGGCTACCTGCGCGAGGAAGCGGACCGCTACAACATCGTGTCCCTGCCGGTCCCGGACCATCTGGGCGGGCGCTACTCCGTGCTTTCGGCGGTGGGACTCGTGCCCGCGGCCTTCCTCGGCCTGCCGTGGGAAGACTTCCTCGAAGGCGCGGCGACCGTCAACGCGCCGCTGGTGGACAATCTCGGCAAGCCGGAGACGCTCCGCGATCATCCCGCGTGGGCGTTGGCGAACTGGTGCTTCGAGCTGTCGCGCCACGCCTACGGCCAGTTGATCTTCTTTACCTACGTCCCCTCGTGGGCCTTCTTCGGCCAGTGGTTCGGCCAGCTCTGGGCGGAAAGCCTCGGCAAGAACGGCAAGGGCACCATGCCGCTGCCCGCCGTGGGCGTGACCGATCAGCATTCGCTCCAGCAGATGTTCCTCGACGGCCCGGCGGACAAGGGCTGCATCCAGCTCCATTGCCCCAACCTGACCCGCGGCCCGCAGTTCCCGGACGACGTCCCGGAAAACTGGAGCTGGCTGCGCGGCAAGACCTTCGGGGACCTGCTGAACGCCGAAACCCTCGGCTCGGCGGCGGCGATTGTCCACAACGGCGTGCCCCTGACCCGTCTGGAAGTGGCGGACGCCGGCATGCGCACCGCGGGCGAAGTCATGGGCATGCTCATGACCACCACGGTGCTCACCGGCTGGCTCATGAACATCAATCCGCTCGACCAGCCCGCCGTGGAACTCGGCAAGCGACTCGCCTACTCGCGGCTCGGCTCTTCCGACTACCCGGAAGAGGCCGCCATGCTCAAGGCGTTCTTGGGATAAAAGATTGGGGAGGGGAAACGTTCTGGAGAACGTTTCCCCTTCCCCTCCCCAATCTTTTATCCCAAGAACGCCTTGAGC
>CABKMN010000032.1 GCA_902373525.1 uncultured Bilophila sp.
CCCCAAACCCCACCCCCTCCTCTTCAAAGACCTTCATCTTTATCGAATCCCTCTCCGGGGGCTTTCGTATGGGCCGAAGCCGGGGCGGTGCGTTTCTTCTTATTCCGGAAAAAAGAGAGTGGAACAGTTCAACTTGAAAAGTTGAAACGCGCAACGGCGAGCAAACCGGACCGTCCGCCGCAGCGCGGAGTGGAGCTTGCTCTCAAAGATATGAAAAGGCGGGGACATGTCCCCGCCTTTTCATATGGCGTTGAAAAAACATCAAGCAATTCCATAACGAAACCTCTTCAATAAGAAAAAGCGATTCGCCCCGACTCCGGCCCACAGGACGAACCAAGAGAAAGGATTCGATAAAGTCAAAAGTCTTTGAAGAGGAAAGGGGGAGGTTTGGAGGGGGGAAGGGGAAACTTTCTTCAGAAAGTTTCCCCTTCCCCCCTCCAATCTTCAACAATCACCAATCCGACCGCTATAACGAGACGCCGTGCTCGATGCAGGCGAAGGCGTTGTGGGCGTGGATGGATTCGTAGCTTTCGACTTCCACGCGGAAGCCGTCGATCTGGGGATGCTCGGCGAGGCGGCTGGCGACGTTGCGGACCACGTCCTCCACGAAGGTGGGACGCGAGAAGGCGTCTTCGGTCACGAACTTTTCGTCCTCGCGCTTGAGCAGGGAGTAGACCGGAGAGGAACCGGACGCCTCGGCGATCTCGATGAAATCCTCAATCCAGGAAAACCCGCGCATGCGGACGGCCATACGGACCTCGGCCCGCTGGCTGTGCGCGCCTTCGCGGCTGATCGCCTTCGAGCACGGGCACACCGTCATCACGGGCACCGTCACTTCAAGCAGGAACGCCGGTTTCCCTTCTTCGGGCAGCTCGCCGGTCAGCCTGCACGCGTAGGGCAGGATGCCGGGGCAGGAGGTTGCGGGCGCGTTCTTCTGCACGAAATACGGAAAGCGGAACACGATGTGCGCCCGCCGGGCGTGCAGACGCTCCCGCACGTCCTCCAGAAGCCGCTTCATGGCCGCGTAGTCCAGCTCCTCGTTCCAGTTCCCCAGAGCCTGCACGAAGCGGCTCATGTGCGTGCCCTTGAATGCGGCGGGCAGGTCCACGCTGATGTCCACGTCCGCGACCGTATGCTGGCTCCCCTGCGCGCGATCCCGCACCAGCAGAGGCAGCTTCAATCCTTTGACCCCGACCCGGTCGATGGGCAGGGCCACCGGAGCCGGACTGTTCTGTACGTCTTCCATGCTGTTCCTTTATCTTCCTGAATGCCTTGTCGTCGTCTGTTCCGGCGCGGCCCCTTCCCGGCACGGGACGGCCAGCGGCGGCAGAAGACATTCATACGGGCAAACGGCTCCACACGCAACGGAACTTCCGGTGCGCGGCCTCTCCGCCGGTCAAAAGTCTTGCGAGGATGAGAGGAGGGGTTCGGGGAGGGGAAGGAACCTTGCCGAGGAAAGGCTTCCCCCTTCCCCGAAAACGAAGGCTAGGGCAAGTCCGCGCCCACGGCGGTGATGGAGAAGGTGCCGTGGGTGACGCCCCGGACGGCCCGGAGCTGATCGGCGAGCACGCGAAGTTCGCCCGCCTTTCCCTTGAGCACCAGAATTTCCAGACAATTGTGATGATCAAGATGCACATGGAGCGTGGCGACGATGAGGCCGTGCGCGTCGTGCTGGCGTTCCGTGAGCTTGCGGGACAGGTCCCGCACATGATGATCGTATATCAGCGTCAGGACGCCCGCCGCGTCCGCCGTCTCGGATTGCAGCGAATCCTGCACCAGTGCGTTGCGGATGATGTCGCGCAGGGCTTCGGAACGGCTCGGGCATCCCTGCCGTTCGCACAGCGCGTCGAATTTCTCCAGCAGATCGCCGTCCAGCGAAACGCCGAATCGGACCGTTTCACCCATTTTCAAACCCTCCGGGGCTATCTGTGAATCTCCCAAATCCGCACGGGGACCGGACGCTCCTGCGGATACAGGGCCTCGATGCGCCGTTCCCAGACGCAGCGACCCACCCACCGGCGGTTGATCAGCATCGTGCGGAACGTATCGTATACGGTCCGGCCCGGCTCGGCCACCCAGGCCGCGCCGTCGTCCGCGAGCGCATACTCCAGAAAATCCAGTACGGGAGCGGCGAAACGCTGCTCGTACATGATGTCTCCGCCCCAGATGAACCGCAGGCTGCGGCGTTTCACCGCCGGTTTGCGCCAGTCCATGACCGTCCACAGGGGTTGGGGAACGCGGTTGCGGACGGCGTTGAGCCGCGCGAAATGCAGGGCGTCCGGCTCGTAGTCCATGCCGATGACGTTTGCGCCGAGCCACTGCCCGATCAGCGCCGTGAGGCCGATCCCGCAACCGAGGTCAAGGCAGGGCTGCCCGCGCAGGCGTTGCCGCTGTTCGTACAGCCACTCGCCGAGCACGAGGCTGGAGGGCCAGAGCTCCGTCCAGTAGGGCAGGCGCTCGTCCTCCGTAAACTCGGTCATGGCGTCCCAAAGGGCTTCCATGTCCGCGGCGCGTTCGAGCGTCCAGTCGCGTCCGCAGACGTTCACCGTCACAAAAGGCTTCCAGCCGCCCTCGGAAGGGGGCGTTTCCTGAGATGCGTTCACCGTTTCCGTCCCTGTCGCGCCGGGCGGTCCGCCCGCGCAGTCGTGAGTCATACGCATGACCTATACAGGCGGCGAGGGAAAGGGTCAACGAACCGGCTTTCCCGGATTGTTGACCGAAGCGGGGGCCTTGGGTATGATAATCAACTTTTTCATGGTGATAAAGGAGAAACGTCCATGCTGGTTGAAATCGGCTGCCTCGTGCTCGGGGTTCCCGTGGGTTTTCTGCTCCGCAGGAAGCCGCTTGTCGTCAAACTGACGGATCAGGTGCTCACCTGGTCGGTCCGCATCCTCCTCCTGCTGCTCGGCCTCGCGCTCGGCGCCGACGACCGCCTCATGTCGCAGATGGACACCATCGGCGCGCGCGGCGTCTTCATCAGCCTGTGCTGCGTCCTTGGAAGCCTCATCGGCGCCCGCCTGCTGGAACCCGTCATGAACCGGCACGTGGGCAAGTATATGCCGCGCGACAAGGACGGAGAGGCGAGGCCGTGAAGGAATCGCTCATCGTCCTGCTCTTTTTCGGCGCGGGCGTCCTCGCCGGGGTGCTGGGGGATTTTCCCGCCGCGTTCGTGGGGATCGTGCACGAGGCCAGCAATTACGCCGTCTACGCCATGCTCGCCGCCGTGGGCATGACGCTCGGCTTCGACGTCCGGGCGTGGCGCATCCTGCGCGACCTCAAGGGCTGGGTGGCGCTCGTGCCCCTGATGATCGCCGTGGGGACGTTCCTCGGCGGAACCGCCGCGTGGGCCGTGCTGGACATGAGCTTCCGCGACGTAATGGCGGTATCCGCCGGATTCGGCTATTACAGCCTCTCCAGCATGCTCATCAACCAGCTCGCGGACGTCAGCCTCGGCTCGATGGCGCTCATCGCCAACATGGTGCGCGAACTGGTGACCCTGCTGTTCGCGCCGCTCATCGCCCGCGTCTTCGGCGGGCTCGGGCCGCTCTCCGCCGCCGGGGCCGCCAGCGACACCTGCCTGCCCGCGATCATCCGCACCTCCGGCGAACGCAACACCATCCTCGGCATCTTTTCGGGCATGGTCCTGACCGTCGCCGTCCCGTTCTTCGTGACCGGCATTTTCGCATGGATGTAGCACCGTTGGACAAAAAGGAAAATCAGGCCGTTGACGCCCCGGCGCATGGCGGCTACCCTTTGCCGGGCCACAAGCCCGTTCCGTCACCTTCTACCAACCAGAGGCCGTCATGCCCATAGCCGTCCCGTTCCGTCCGCTGTTCGCCCTGCTCTTCGCCGTCCTGCTCGCCCTGCCCGCTCAGGCCGAGGAAAAAAAGGAAGGAGCCCTTCCCCCCGACGTGGAAACGGCCCTTTCCACCCTGCTCGCGGACGCGCCGCAGGGCAAGCCCGATCCCGGCGCGTCCACGCTGGATACGCTGCTGCGCTTCGTCGCCACCAACACCAAGCCCGCCAAAAGCGTCCGCCCCGAATCCCGTCCGCAGGGGTCCGGCGCCTACCTCAAGGACACGCTCAACGTGCCGCTCCGCAAGCTGGTGGCCTACATGCTCGATCCGTCCGTGCCCGGCGAGGCCATCTACCCTTCCGCCGTGCGCCGCAACGCGTGGCTGCCCGGCAGCCCGCTCCTGAAGAACGCCTCCGGCCTCATCGACGCGACGTTCCCGCCCGCCGCGCCCCTCGTGACGCGCGGCCTCGAATATGAGGAGACCACGCCCGACACGTCGAGCGGCTGCTACTATTCCTACAAGCTGAACCGGCTCTTCGTGCTTACGGCCTACGAAGGCCGCACGGCGTTCCTGTCCGTCTCCATCATGCCCCTCCAGTCGTCCGTGGGCCTGCGCGGCGCCATCGTGGGCGACGACAAGGACTGGACCTACGTGTACACGCCGGAAAAGGGAACCAACCTCGCCATGCTCGGCTGGGCCGAAACCTATCTGTACGGTTCCGCCAGCGTGTCCATCTTCATGGAGAGCGCGCCCGGCAGCAACAAGGTGGACATGTATTTCTTCAAGTGGGCCAAGGCGGGCTGGAAGGGGTCCAACGTGGTGAAGACCTCCCACATCACGGCGGGGCTGAAACGCTTCACGTCCGGCCTGCGGCAGGTCATGGAATCGCCGAAGCTGCCTCCGGTGAAGGCCATCGCCGCCAAGGCCTCCGAACTCAAGAGTCTGAGCGAAGCCGATCTCCGCGCCAGGCTCAACGGCTTCGGGAGCCATCTCGCCAAGCAGAACGCCGATCCGCTGGACGGAAAGGCCTTCCGGGCCGTGCTCGACAACGGCGCGTATCCGGCCACCCTCAAACGTGAGGACGCCATCGCGGAACTGATGAAGCTCTACATGCGGCAGCAGATGGGCACCCTGCCCGCCGCCGTCGCGCAGCAGTAAGTTGAAAAACGAAGGGGAACCTTTCTCTGGGAAGGGTTCCCCTTCGTCTCTTTCGAACCCTTTCCCTGCTCTCCGAAGCCGTCCGGTGGGACGGATGCCTGCGTGCCCGTTGACGGGAAACGGGCGGCGAATCCGGCCCGGCGGTGAAGGCCCGAGGGGACTCCCTCCGATCCGGAGCGGAACCCCGTCCGAGGAGCGGCGGGCCGGTCCTTTTGAGGAAGGACGGCGGGAGCGGCAAGACACAGGAGGATGCCGGAAGGAAGGCGCGGCTTCCGGGTCGTTTCCATCGCGCCGGACAAGGAGGATTTCATGGCCTTTTCATCCGCAATCGAAGCCTGCCGGGTCCCGGACGAGCTTCTGGCCGGAGCCTACGAAGGCACGTCGGCCCTGCACCGGAGCTGGATCAAGACCACGTTGGCGCTGGCGGAGGCCGTCTTCCCGGCCCTGCCGTCCTGCTCGGCGGTGAGCATCGAAAACCGGGCCGCCGGGTTCGGTTCCGTGCGTACGGAAACCGCCGCGCCGTGGACCGTACTGCTCATCGGCGCGGGCTATGCGTCCGCCGTACGGCTGGCGGCGGCGATCATGCCCGCGCGGCTGGCGGGCGTGGAACCCATCATCGCCGTCTGGACGGGCAAGCCCGAGGCCGCGCCGTCCGCACTGTTCGCGGCGTTGGAACTGACCGGCGTGGAACAGGTCTTCGCCATGCCCGATCCCGCCCCGCTGCTCGGGGAACTGCCGGGACAAGGCCGCGTGCTGGCCTTCGGCGCGGCGGACGTGCCCCCGCTTCCCTGTCCCTGCTGGCGGGACCGCGCCCCCCGCATCGCCGCCGACGCCCTGCCCGACGAAGCGCTCGTCCGCTGGGCCCATCCCGACGCCCTGCCCGACACTGACGGCGCGGATGTCGCATACGCCGGACAAATCGTCATCGGGGACGCCGGGGAGCCGCTCGTCCTCGGTCCGGGGCTGGAAGGCTGCTGGCTGCACGCGGGGCTGACGCCCGCCTTTTTCATGAACACGCGGCTGGAACTGTCCGTCGCGGACGCCGACTGACGCCTCGCGGCGAGCCGTCGGACGCAGCGCCGGAAGCCCCGCCGTAATGCGGCGGACGGTACGTCCCCCGCCTTTCACATTTTCCGGCAAGGTGCCGGACACGGGGGCCGCCGTCCGGTTGACCGGCAAGAGGACAAGGCGGTAAACCATTCGGATGAAAAGGGGGACGGTTGCGGCACCCCTTCGGGAGCCGCCGCCCCACCAGTCACCACGCGAAGGGACGCGTTCCTTTCGGGACGCGCCTTCTCCAGAAAGGAGTCCTCATGACACAGGCTGTGCGCAACATCGGCGTCATCGCGCATATCGACGCGGGGAAAACCACGCTTTCGGAGCGGATGCTGTTCTACACCCGCAAAATCCACCGCATGGGCGAAGTCCACGACGGCACGGCCACCATGGACTATCTGCCCGAGGAACAGGAACGCGGCATCACCATCACCTCGGCCTGCACCACCTGCGAATGGAACGGGACCACCGTCAACATCATCGACACGCCCGGGCATGTGGACTTCACCATCGAGGTGGAACGCTCGCTCCGGGTGCTCGACGGCGCGGTGGGCGTCTTCTGCGCCGTGGGCGGCGTGGAGCCGCAGTCCGAAACCGTCTGGCGGCAGTCGGAACACTTCGGCGTGCCCAAGCTGGCCTTCGTCAACAAGATGGATCGCATCGGCGCGGATTTCGCCGCCGTGCTCCAGTCCATGCGGACGCGGCTCGGCGCGAATCCCCTGCCCATCGCCGTCCCCGTGGGCGCCGCCGAGGATTTCCGGGGCGTCATCGATCTCGTGACCCAAGAACGGCTCGATTTCGACGAGGCCGATCAGGGCCGGACGTGGACCCGTTCGCCGCTCGATCCCGCGGAGGCGGAGCTTGCCGCGCCGTGGCGCGACCAGATGCTGGAACGCCTCGCCGAAAACGACGACACCTTTCTCGATCACTATCTCGGCGGCGAGTACGCGGAAGCGGACATCCGGGCCGCCATCCGGCGCGCCACGCTGGCCCGCCGCGTGACCCCGGTGCTCTGCGGCTCGGCGCTCAAAAACACCGGCGTGCAGCCGCTTCTCGACGCGGTGGTCGCCTACCTGCCCGCGCCGTCCGATCTGCCGCCCGTCACGGGGCACAACCCCGAAGACGGCACCGACGCCCCCATCCCCTGCGATCCCGCTCTGCCCTTCACCGGGCTGGTCTTCAAGGTCATGATGGACGGCGGCCGCAAGCTGGCCCTCGTCCGGGTCTACGCCGGGACGCTGCGGGAAGGCGATCTCTGCCGCAACGTCACCCGCAGGACCGACGAACGGATTTCCCGCCTGTACCGGCTGCACGCCGACCGCCGCGAGCAGGTGGACGCCGCCGTGGCCGGGGACATCGTGGCGGTCATCGGCCTGCGCTCGGCGCGCACCGGCGACACCGTGGCCGCGCCCGGCTCCGGGCTGCTGCTCGAATCCATCGACGCCTATCAGCCGGTCATCTCGCTCGCCATCGAACCGCGCAACGCCGACGAGAGCAAAACGCTCGACGAAGCGCTGGAACGTTTCTCGCTTGAGGACCCCACCCTCACCGTGTCCATCGACGAGGGTTCGGGACACCGCATCGTGTCCGGCATGGGCGAGCTGCACCTCGACGTCGTGCTGGAGCGCATCCGCCGCGAATACGGCATCAGTCCCCGCGTGGGCCAGCCGCAGGTCATCCGCCGTGAAACGCCCAAGCGCGCGGGCTCCGCCACAGGCACGTTCGACCGCGAACTCGGCAAGGAAACCCACATCGGGGAAGTCACGCTCACCATCGCCCCGCGCGGACGCGGCGAAGGGAACCGGATACGCTTCAGCGTCGATACCACCCCGCTGCCCGCCGCCTTCGTCGATGCGGCCCGTCAGGGCGTGGAAAACGCGCTCCAGTCCGATCCCGCCACCGGCTACCCCATTCAGGACGCCGACGTGGACATCACCGCCATGCCCCGACGCGACGGCTCCACGGCGGCGGGCTACCACATGGCGGCGGGCATCGCCCTGCGCGCGGCCCTCGAAGCCGCGCGGATCACCACGCTGGAACCGCTCATGTTCGTGGAAATCTCCGCGCCCGAGGCCAACCTCGGCTCCGCCATCAGCCTGTTCGGCACGCGCGGCGGCAAGGTGGAAAACATCCTCGACCATGCGGGCCTCAAGCTCGTGCAGGGGCTCGCGCCCCTCGGCAAGCTCTTCGGCTTCTCCACGGATCTCCGTTCCGCCACGCAGGGCCGGGCGGGACTCATGATGCGCTTTGAACGCTTCGACGTCGTCTGATGGCGACGGCACGAAGACCCGACGGCTCGGAGGGCGATCCTTCCGGGCCGTTTCCGTTTCTTGCGGACGGGAAAACGCCGATCCGGCCACGCACCGGGAGAATCCGGATTTTCCGCCCGGAGAGACGCGTGGGGAACCGGCCAAAAGTTCTGTTGTCGGGAAGGAACAGCTTGTGACGCCCCGGAATCATCCTTTAACGAATTATCTATACACGTTATTCAATTCCTCGGGCAACGAGTCGATCAGGTCCGTCACCCTGACGTCCAGCGCATGAGCGAGCGCGTACAGGGTGGACAGCGTGGGCTCCTGCGTTCCGGCTTCCAGATACTGGACGCAACGGAGGGAACGCCCGGATTTCACGGCCAGCCCGGCTTGGGATAGCCCGCGTAACCTGCGCTTTTCTCTCAGCATGTCTCCAAACGGTTTCGCAAAGGTTGTCTTGTCCATAATCGGGGAACATACCTGTGAAAACGGCCCTTGTGTTACGCAGTATAATGCGCTATACGGACTTTATGAAAAAAAGACGCCCGACGGTTGATGCTGAGCAACAGTGGATCGAGACGGGCAAGGCTTTTCTGGCCCTTTTCATAGCGGAGCCCGATTTTGCGCAAAAAGCGGTGGAGATCGCCCATCGATCGCCCCGCCTCAATCGAAAGCATGCCACTATCATTCGGGAGTTGCAGCTAGTATCTGACCTTATGGTCACAATAAAGCGGCGTATCGAAGAGATCGACAAGAGGCTCACGCACTGACGTTTCGGATATAAAAAAAGCCTCCCGGCGAACCGGGAGGCTTTTCTCATATTCAAGCGTCTGAAAAGGCGGGCGGGAGGCGAACCTCCCTCGGAATCAACTGTCGTAGAACGAGCGCAGGACCTGGCTCCGCACGGGATGACGGAGCTTGCGCAGGGCCTTGGCTTCGATCTGGCGGATGCGTTCGCGGGTGACGTTGAACAGCTTGCCCACTTCCTCAAGGGTGTGGTCGGACTTCTCACCGATGCCGAAGCGCTTGCGGAGCACCTGCTCCTCACGCGGGGTGAGGTCGGCCAGCACGGACGCGATCTGCTCGGAGAGCTTGGTGTTCACCACCTCTTCGGCGGGCGCGACGGCCTTCTTGTCCTCGATGAAGTCCCCGAGGCTCGAATCTTCCTCGTCACCGATGGGGGTTTCGAGGGAGATGGGTTCCTTGGCGATCTTGAGCACCTTCTTCACCTTGTCCACAGGGTATTCCATGCGGTCCGCGATTTCCTCGGGGGTCGGGTCGCGCCCGAGTTCCTGCACGAGGTAGCGGGAGGTGCGGATGAGCTTGTTGATCGTTTCGATCATGTGCACGGGGATACGGATCGTGCGGGCCTGATCCGCAATGGCGCGGGTGATGGCCTGCCGAATCCACCAGGTGGCGTAGGTCGAGAACTTGTAGCCGCGCTGGTATTCGAACTTGTCCACGGCCTTCATCAGGCCGATGTTGCCTTCCTGAATCAGATCAAGGAACTGGAGGCCGCGGTTGGTGTACTTCTTGGCGATGCTGACCACAAGGCGCAGATTGGATCGGATGAGCTCCTGCTTGGCGCGCATGGCGGCGTTGTTGCCGCGCTTGATGCGCCAGAGCACTTCTTCGAGATCGGTCACGTTGTGGCAGCATTTCTCCTGAAGGCGCTGGAGGATTTCGATCTTCCCGAGGATCATTTCCTTGTAGGAGAACAGCTCGTCCACGCTCATGTTCAGTTCCTTGGCCGCGGCCACGGGGCTGATGTCGCGAGCGTCCAGCTTGCTGAACAGGTCCTTGATCTCTTCCTGATTCTTGCCGGTGGAAAGCAGGTAGGCCGACAGGTCGCGCTGACAGTTGCGCATCTGGCGGACGTAGTCCTCCACCGTCTCGATGATCCGGTCGATGAGCGTCTTTTCCAGCTTGATGTCGCGCAGACGCGTGACGATCTCTTCCTTGAACGCCATGATTTCCTTCTGGATGGCGGTGACGCGGCGCTCCAGCGTGCAGCACTCGTCCAGCTTGGCGTAGATTTTACGTTTTTTCTTGAAGGTCTGACGGATTTCCTCCAGCAGCAGGATGACGCGGGTGCGCTGATTCATCTCGTCTTCGGTGGGGTCGTCTTCCTCAATGGTCTTGACCACATCCTTGAGCTTGATGCGGTTGAGCTTGAGGTCTTCGCCCACGTTGATGAGTTCTTCAACGGCGACCGGGACTTCCACGAGCGCGTACAGAACGTCCTGTTCGCCCTGCTCGATCTTCTTGGCGATGGTTACCTCACCGTCACGATCAAGCAGCGGCACCGCGCCCATTTCGCGCAGGTACATGCGGACGGGGTCCGTGCTGCGGGAAGAGAAGTCGGCGGCGTCTTCGCTGTCCACCAGTTCCAGGCGTTCCTCGGGCTGATCGCCGTCGGTTTCCGCCGAGGTGACGGGGATTTTCTTGCCGTCCTTTTCCAAGTCCACAATGGCGATCTCGAGCTGATCGAAAATCCCGATGATTTCCTCGAACTGCTCGGGCGTATTCATTTCCAGCGGAACGGCCTTGTTCACTTCCTCGAAGGTGAGGAAGCCCATCTCCTTGCCTTTGGCGATGAGGCTCTTGATCTGCTGGATATCTTTAATGTTGTTCCCCATGAGTCCTCTCCAACGTTTCCTGAAGGGCGCGCAAATATTCCAAATCGGCCTCAAAATTGCCTGCGCCGGCTCCCTGACGCAACGCGGCCGAAACCGAGGCCGATTGCGCGGTCAAATGCAACGTATCAAGCATGGTGCGGATTGCGCCGAATTCTCCCTCTTCGTTGTCGAGAGGGGGCACGTCCCCGGTGCGACACCGGATCCAGAAACGCTTTTCCCTGGGGTCAAGATGCTGCACCACTTCATCCGCAGGGGTGTCTTCAAGTTTTTGCCACAGCTCCCGCGCCCACGAGGCGCTCAGAACCAGATGAGCCCCGATGTCCCGAAGGCGGGGCAGAGAGGAGGGATACCGGACCGCGAAGGTCATGATCTCCCTGTCTCTGGGATTCGTCCGTACGGGCGGCGGCGTGCCGTCCGCATTTCGCGGAAGCGACCGGGCGTTGCGGCTCTCGACGACCCGCTCGCGCAATTCGCTTTCCGCCAGCCCCAGACCGGTGCTCAACATGGACGCGAAGCGGCTGACGAGTTCCGGCAGTTCCACCTGCCTGAGGAATTCGCGCGCCCAGTCCACGGCTTCCCGCGGGGCCATGTCGCGCAGCGCCTGCACGCAGAAGGCCATTCCCTCCGGCGCATTGCCGCGCAAATGTTCAAAAATGTCCGTTCCCTGCGTCCGCAACAGGCTGTCGATGTCCTCGCCTTCCGGAAAGAGGATGACCTTGCAGGACAGCCCCCGCGTCAACAGCATCTCGCATGCCCGCAGGGCCGCCTTGCGTCCGGGCTTGTCGCCGTCGAACAAGAGTTCCACATGCGACGTGAACCCCGAAATCCGCTTGACCTGCTCCGGGGTGAACGCCGTCCCGAGCACGCCCACCGCGCTCGTGTACCCGAACTGATGCAGCGTCACCACGTCCATGTAACCTTCCGTCAACATGGCGGGCTTCCCCGTGGCGATGGCGCGCCGGGCCTGCTGGAGGCCGTACAGGTGCTCGCCCTTCTTGTACAACAGGGAATCGCTGCTGTTGATGTACTTGGCCTCGTCCTCGTCGGCGATGATGCGCCCGCCGAAGGCGATCACGTTCCCCGAAAGGCTGCGGATGGGGAACATCAACCGCCCGCGAAAGCGGTCGTACGCCCTGCCCCGCTCGCTCTTGCCGAGCAGCGCGGCCTCGACGCCCATGCTCTCGCTGAACCCGGCCCGGCGCAGCACCTCGGCCAGCGACTGCCAGTCGCGGCGGCTCCAGCCGAGCCCGAAGGTCTTGGCGACCTCTTCGGAAATCCCCCGCCGGGCCATGTAGTCCCGGCATTCCCTGCCGTCCGCGCCGACAAGGTTGTCCGTGAAATGCGCCGCCGCGATTTCATGGATTTTGAGCAGTTGCCGCCGTTTGGACATGGTCTGCCCGGCGGGCTGGCCGTCGTATTTCTGCGGCCCGCGCTCCAGCGTGACCCCGGCCTCTTCGGCGAGCTGCTCCAGCGTCTCCCGGAAGTCCAGCCCGTTGATCTGTCCGTAGAAGTCGAACAGGTCCCCGGACGCCTGACAGCCGAAACAATAAAAGAAACCTTCTTCCTCGTTGATGGAAAACGACGGTTTGGTTTCCTGATGAAAAGGGCACGGGGCCACCCAGCGGGGGCCGTTGCGTTTCAGGTCCACGTAGCGCCGGGCGATGTCCACGATGTTCAGGCGTGCCTTGATTTCCTGAATCGCTCTTGCGTTCCGTCCCATACGCTCCCGTACGCCTCCGGCGGCAAGGGCCGCCGCGTTGCCTTGATGCCGTAAAACGCGCCGAACGGTACGGCCAACCGTCGGGGCAATCCTCTTGAACCGCTTGGGGGACGTTTCCCCTCGTCCCGTAACCGAACCTCCGTCGAGGCCGCCGTACACGCTCCCGATTGTCCGCGGTCCTCCACATATAAGTCGGGAATATCCGCAGTCAAACCCTTTCCCTCATTTTACAAATCATGAGGAGAGCGGGAACGGCGACCGGAGAGGACGAAAAGGCGCATCCCTTCCCTTTCCCGAAACCTTCGGAAAGACTTCTCCGCCTCTTCCGGTCTTTCAGTTACTTAAAAGTAACCACGGTCACGCCGTCGCCGCCCTGATCCTCGGGAGCCAAGGCGAACGAGGCGATGCCGGGGAACGTCTTGAGGAAGGCGTGCACTTCCTTACGCAGCGCGCCCGTGCCGCGCCCGTGCACGATCTCCACCCCCTCGCGCCCGGACAGCAAGGCCCGGTCGAGGTATTGCGACAACTCGCCGATGGCCTGATCCGCCCGCTTGCCCCGCAGGTCGAGCCGCAGCAGGGACAATTCGGGATCGCTCCCGGCGGTGGTCCGCACCAGCACGCCGGACTTCGGCTTCACGGGCAGCTGCGGCGCGTCGGCGGGACCGAGTAACGCGGCATCGGCCCACAGGGTGACGCCGTTCATGTCCAGCTTGACCCGGCTCTGGCGGACGTCCACTTCGCGGACCACGGCCTTCTTGTTCCACGGACGGTGCATCACGTACTGGCCCGGCTTGAGGTCCTCAATGCGGAACGTCGGAGCCGCGGCTTCCTCCTGTTCGGGAGAAACGTTCAGTTCGGCGCGCACTTTGGAAAGTTCCTTGAGCGCCTGCTTGTGCCCGGCCTTGCCGTCCTGCCAATCCTTCATGACCTTGGCGGACAGCTCGCGCACTTCCTTGGCGAGCCGTTCGCGTTCGCGCTCGAAGCGTTCCTGCACGGCCTTGCGCTTTTCGCGGGTGCGCTGCTGCTCGGCCTTGAGCGCGTCCAGCTCGTTCTCGCGCCTGGCGGCCAGCGCGTTGAGGCGGTCCATCACCGCCGTCATATCCTGACCGTCCAGTAACAAATACTGCTCGGCCCGGCGCAATACCGATTCGGGCAACCCGTGCTCACGGGCCACGTCCAGCGCCTGACTCGCGCCGACCTGATCATAGGCCAGCCGGAACAGGGGCCGCTTGGTGGACGGATCGAACAGCACGGACGCCGCGCGCACGCCCTCGCGGGTGAGCGCGTAGGTCTTCAGGGCCGGGAAGTGGGTCGCCGCGACGACGTGCGCCCCGCGTTCGAGCAGGCCGTCGAGCACGGCCTGAGCCAGCGCCGCGCCCTGAGCGGGATCGGTGCCCGCCCCGAACTCGTCGAGCAGGATGAGCGTGTGTCCGTCCGTGGCGTCCCAGGCGTTGCCGAGATGCCGTATCTGCGCCGTGAAGGTGGAAAGATGGTCGTCGAGGCTCTGCTCGTCGCCGATGAAGGCGTGGATGGAGGTCCACCACGGGATGACCGAGCCCTTGGCGGCGGGAACGGGCAGCCCGGCCAGCGTCATGACCGCAAGCAGGCCGAGCGTCTTGAGGCACACGGTCTTGCCGCCCGCGTTGCCGCCGCTGATGACCAGCGCGCGATCCGAAGGCCGGAAGAGGAGGTCCACCGGATGCGGACCGCCCTGCCTGCGGATTTGCGGATCAAGGGCGAGAAGCGGGTGCCGCGCGCCGAGCAGGGACAGGGGCGCGTTTTCGCCGTCCGGGCTGATCGTGGCGCAGGCGCCGTCGAAGGAGGCCGCCAGCCCGCACTTGGCGAGCTCCACGTCCAGCCTGACCAGCAAATCCCACGCCGAGCGGATGAACGGCAGCTCGTTCCGCACGATGTCCGTAAGGTAGCGCAGCACCTTGCGTTCCTCGTCGCGCTCCTCGCGTTTGAGCTCCTGTAGGCGGTTGTTCTGTTCCACGAGGAACAGGGGCTCGAAATAGCAGGTCTCCCCGGTGTTCGAATAGTCGTGGATGATGCCCTGAATGCGGCCCTTGAAATTCGACTTGAGCGGCAGGACGTACCGGTCCGAGGCCAGCGTCATGTAGTCGTCCTGCAGATACTGGGCGATGTTGTACTGGACCGCGAAATCCTTGACCTTGCGGAGGCACATGAGGTGCAGGCGGCGCAGTTCGCCGCGCACGAGCATGAGTTCGGGGGAACTTTCGTCCTTGATCAGCCCGTCGTCGCCGAGGCAGCGGGACAGAGCCGAAAGGGTCATCTCCGGCAGGGGCATGGAGGCCACGAGATCGCGCAGGGCGGGCCACATCGCGCCGTTCTCGTTGACGGACTGGACGGCCTTGCGGCCCTGAAGCAGGGTTTCGCGCAGCGCCCACAGCGCGTCGGCGTCGAGGGGCGCGGACGAGACGGAGACGGCGGCCTTTTCCAGATGCGGGAAAAGCCCTTCCAAGTCCGGAAAGTCCGCCAGCCGGAACCCGCTGTGCGCGGACCAGGTGCGGACTTCGTCGAAAAGGGTATGCGCGGCGTTGACGGCGTCCGCGTCGCCCAACGGGAGAAGACCGAGGCTGACCCTGCGGCCCGCCTCGGATACACACGATCCGGCAAGATGCTCGAGCACCTTGCCGAACTCAAGAGCCTTAAGTGTACGGCTATCCATGCAAACTCACTTCCTCCGGCGCGGCGTCCCGCGCGGGGGCTAGCTCAGGCGGGCTTTGACCGCGGAGCTGACGGCCTTACCGTCCACGCGGCCCTTGTAGTCGCCCATGACGGACTGGATGACCTTGCCCATGCCGGACATGTTGGTCACGCCGAGCGCGGCTATGGCGGCGTCGACGGCGGCTGCCAGCTCTTCTTGGGAGAGCGGTTCGGGAAGGTATTCTTTCAGGATGGCGAGTTCGGCGGCTTCCTTGTCCGCGAGATCGACGCGGTTGGCGGCCGTGAACTGTTCGATGGAGTCCTGGCGCTGCTTGGCCTGCTTCTGGATGACCCCGGCCAGCTCGTCGTCGGTGACGGGCCGCATGAGTTCCACCTGCAGATTTTTGGCCGCGGTCTTCAGAAGACGCAGCACGCCGAGACGCAGGGCGTCCTTGGCCTTATAGGCGGCGATGTAGTCCTGCTCGATACGCGTTGTCAGAGACATGGTGTTTCCCGGGAGATACTGATTGAAAAAACACGGAAAGCCGAACGGACTTCCCGTGTATCCACCTCTATCGCCATCTCGTCCCGCCCCGCCGAGCGGAAAAGGAGGGGGAAACACTGAAACGCTCCGCTCGTCCGCGGGAGACCCGCCAGCAAAACCGGACGGGAACTCCCGTCAAAACGATGGAGCGTCCCAAACCCCTTGCCTTTTCCGTTTCCGCATCCGGGGAGGACGAAGAAACGGAGAAAGACTAGGCGGCGTTCATCTTACGCATTTTCTTCAGCAGACGCTTGCGGGCGGCGGCCTTTTTCTTCTTGCGCATGACGCTCGGCTTTTCGAAGTGCTGGCGCTTCTTCATTTCGGACAGAATGCCGGCCTTTTCCACCTGCTTCTTGAAGCGGCGCAGAGCGATATCGAAGTTGTAGTCGTCTTCGTTCAGAAAGACTCCGGGCATGGTCATCACCCCCTCTTTGCGTAATACTCTCCAGGGCGAGCCCAAAAACCCTTAGCCTGAAGACAGAAGAGGGAGGATAGACGACTCCGCGGCAAAAAGCAAGCCCTTTAATGACTTTCCGTCACGGCCTCTTCGCCGTGCCCCTCGCCGGAACACGCGGTGCGGCAGGTGTCCCACACGGAGCGCAGGATCACGTAGCCCACGCCGGTGCCGATCACGAACAGCACGAGGTACAGAACCCCGAAAAAGACCGCGAAGTCGGGGGACCACCACGGAATGTCCTGAGGCAGGGGGCTGTGGATGGTTTCGCCGTGCAACATCTGCTTTCTCCTTACTTGTTTAGAGCGTCCTTGAGCATCTTGCCGGGACGGAAGCGCACCACCTTCGAGGCCGCGATGGTGATGACGTCTCCGGTGCGGGGATTGCGTCCCTGACGTTCCTGACGCGTCTCCGCGGCGAACGTGCCGAAACCGGTCAAGGTGAGTTTGCCGTCCTCAGCCAGCATTTCCTGAATGGAATCAAGCATGGCGTTGAGGGAACGTTCCGCGGCCGCTTTGGTCATGTTGGCCCTGGCCGCAATCTGTGCGACGAGATCTGCCTTGGTCATCATCGACTCCTTGCACGTTTCGGACTGCGGAAGACAAGACATGGTACACCACCGCGACCCGTTCCGCAATCGCACCCGCCGTCGCAGGGCCACGCCGTCCACGGCGCAACGCCCTTTGATCATGGGGCATTCTTTATGGGGACAAAACTGGTTTCGCCGTCTTTCTGGTCAATCATGTTTTGGCGGCGAAGTCAACTCTCCGAACGCCCGAACGCCTCGGCAAGTTGCTGGAATTGCGCCGGAGAAAGCGTCTCGGGCCGCGCCTCCGGGGCGATGCCGAGCCCTTCGAGCACGGCGGCGGGGTCCGCCCGGCCCGCGCGCCGCAGGATGGACTGCAACTGCTTGCGCCGGAGCTGGAAGCAGACCTTGAGCATCGCGGACAGCGCCTCGGGGTTCTTCGGGTGCCGGTCCTTCGGCAGGGGCACGAACGTGACCACGGCGGAATCCACCTTCGGCGGGGGATTGAACGCGCCGGGACCGACCACGAAGCCCCACTCCACGCGCACGTAGCTCTGAATCCAGACCGACAGCGCGCCGTAATCTTTCGTGCCCGGCACGGCGTACAGCCGCTCGGCGACTTCCTTCTGGATCATGAAGACCGCCCGCGTCAGCTCGGGGGTGCGGGAGACGATGTCCCACATGAGCGGAGAGGCGACGTTGTACGGAAGGTTGCTGATGATCTTCCACGGCCCTTCGAGCGATTCCCACGGGAAGGCCAGCGCGTCGTCGTTGAGCACTTCCACGGCGGGCGGGGCGGGCCGCTCCAGTTCGGCGTGGTGGGCCGCCCAGTAGCCGTCCTTCTCGATGAGCCGGAACCGGGCCGGGCCGCGTTCGTGGATGATGCCGGTGATCGCTCCGGGTCCGGGCCCGATCTCCAGCACCCTGTCCTCCGACGTGATCCGCAGGAGGTCCACGATGCGCGCCGAGGTTTTGGCGTCCTTCAAAAAATGTTGTCCAAGGCTTTTCTTGGCTCGCGGTGCTGCTGTCAAAACGGCTCCTTGCGCGGTTCGGCGAAACGCTTTTCCAGTGAAGCGGAAATCCTACCCGTTTCGCCCCGGCTGTCAATCGCCCCGCCCGTCCTTTTCCCCTCTTTTTGCTCAAAAAAACACAAGCGCGCACGCCCCGCCCCGCCGCCGGGCCCGGCTCCCGGGAAAAGGCACGCAACCACGCCGAGGAAAAGACCCCCTTGACATATATGGAGACTACTCCCTATGACAAACGGTAAGAACAGATCGAAAGCGGGCCCGACGCGTCGGGCCTCCAGCAAGATCGCTTTCCCACGCCCCCTCGCGCGGGAGCCATAAAGGCAATCCCTCCGGGAGGTCCCGGAAGGTATTGGAAACACCCATAGAAGCAGGAGAGGACTATGTCCAAAGCCTTGGATAGCCAGCGAACCTACGCCCTGATCGGTACAGGCGGCTGCGGAAAAACCTCACTGGCGGAAATGCTGCTCTTCCAGAGCGGCGTCATCAACCGTCTGGGAGCCATTGAAGAAGGCACGACCACTCTTGATTACGAACCGGAAGAAATCAAGCGCCGCGGCTCCATCCAGCCCGGTTTCGCCACCTTCCTCTGGAACAAGGATCGCCACTTCCTCATGGACGTGCCCGGCGACACGAACTTCACCGGTGACCTCCCCTACCTGCTGATGGGCGTCGACGCAGCCGTCCTCGTCATCGACGCCGTCGACGGCGTCCGCCCCCTGACCCGCCGCATCTGGAACGCCGCCCGCGAAGCCGCGCTGCCCTCCATCGTGTTCATCAATAAAATGGATCGCGACCGCGCCGACTTCGACATGGCCTACAACGGCCTTTCCGCCGTGCTCGGCATGAAGCCCGTCACCCTGTACATGCCCATCACCGACGGCGAAGCCTTCGTCGGCGTGGTGGACATCCTCGGCGGCAAGGCCCTCATGTTCGGGGAGAACGGCGCGACGACCGAAGCGCTCATTCCCGACGCCCTCGCCGACGAAGCCGCCCTCCTGCACGACACCACCGTCGAAAACATCGCCGAGTCCGACGAAGAGCTGATGGAAAAATACCTTGAGGAAGGTTCCCTTTCCGCCGAAGACATCGCCTCCGGCCTGCGCAAGGGCGTGCTCAACGGCAGCCTGACCCCGGTGGTCGTGGGCTCCTCGCTGGAAAACAAGGGCGGACGCGAACTGCTCGACGCCGTCGCCCGCCTGTTCCCCTCTCCGCTCGAACGTCCCGCCTTCCTCGACGCCGACGGCAACGAACGCGCCTCCACGGACGAAGGCCCCGCCGCCTGCCTCGTCTTCAAGACCATTGCGGACCCGTTCTCGGGCCAGCTCAATATGGTGCGCGTGCTCTCCGGGACCATCAGCTCGGATTCCACGCTCAAGAACATGCGGACCGAAGAGCCCGAACGCCTCGGCACGCTCATCTATCTTGACGGCAAAACGCAGACCCCCTGCAAGGATACGCTCGGCCCCGGCGCGATCATCGCCGTCGGCAAGCTCAAGAATACCCGCACCGGCGACACCCTGTGCGACGAAAAGGCGCCCTTCGTGGCCGCCATGCCGCAACTGGCCCCGCAGCTGATCACCTTCGCCCTCGCGCCCAAGGAAAAGGGCGACGAAGACAAGGTCTATTCCGCCGTGCAGAAGCTGCTGGACGAAGACGTGACCCTGAAACTGGGCCGCGACGACGAATCCGGCGACATCCTGCTGTCCGGCATGGGCCAGCTGCACATCGAAACCGCCGTGGAACGGGCCAAGCGCCGCTACAAGGTGGAAATCCTGCTCAAGACGCCCAAGGTTCCCTATCGTGAAACCGTGCGCGGCAAGGTGCAGGTGCAGGGCCGCCACAAGAAGCAGAGCGGCGGACGCGGTCAGTTCGGCGACTGCTGGATCGAAATGGAAGGTCTGCCGCGCGGTTCCGGCTATGTGTTCGAGGACGCCATCGTCGGCGGCGCGATCCCGCGCAACTACATCCCGGCCATCGACAAGGGCATTCAGGAAACCGCCGCACGCGGCTTCATCGCCGGCTGCCCGGTCGTGGACTTCAAGGTGCGCCTCTACGACGGCAGCTACCACACCGTGGACTCCTCGGAAATGGCCTTCAAGGTCGCCGGTTCGCTGGCCTTCAAGAAGGCGCTTGAATCCCTGAAGCCCGTACTGCTCGAACCCATCGTGCTCCTCTCCGTCTCCGTGCCGGACGAGTACATGGGCGACGTCATCGGCGATCTGTCCTCGCGCCGCGGCAAGGTCCTCGGCTCCGACTCTCAGGTCGGCATCACGGAAATCAAGGCCCACATCCCCATGAGCGAAGTGCTCCGCTACGCGCCCGAGCTTCGTTCCATCACCGGCGGTCAGGGCGTGTTCACGATGGAATTCGACCACTACGAAGAGGCTCCGCAGCCCGTGGTCGACAAGGTCGTCGCCGAACACCAGAAGACCAAGGCCGAAGAATAAAAGAAACGCCTCCGGCGGCAAGGGAGGGCTACCGCCCCCCTTTGACCCCCTTGTCCGGGGGGAATGATTCCCCCCGGACCCCCTCGGGGGCGAAAGAAAGAGGTCCGATCCCGGCTTATGCCGGAATCGGACCTCTTTCTTTCGCTTCCGAACGCCGCGGGTTGCTCCACTTTGAAAGATGAAGAGAAAACGCTTGGGGCACTCTATGGTACTTTAGAGAACCATATGCCGCCTTTTGCGATTTTCTCTCCCCCCACGTAACAATCCCGACCTTTTTTTGAAACAATCCGCCGCCCCGTTCACCATTCGTTTTTTGTTACCTACAAGAAACATTGTACATCTGATCTTTTTCCATACCTTGCCTCCTCCAAAAACCAAAATCCCCTTCCCGGCATTCCATCAACAGGGAACGCCGGGAACAGGGATTCGATAAGGTCGAAAGTCTTTGAAGGAGGAGGGGTGGAGTTTGAGGAGGTGAGGAGGAAACGTTCTCCAGAAAGTTTCCTCCTCCCCTCCTCAATGCTTCAATTACGCTTCGATCTTCGTCCCAAGAAGTTTCAGGAAAGCGGCCATCCAGTCGGGGTGCCCGGTCCAGGCGGGGCTGGTCACGAGATGCCCGTCGACGACGGCGTTGCTGAAGGTCGCATTGGGGGCGCACCAAGTCCCCCCGGCGGCGATGACTTCAGGCATCACGGCGGGATAGGCCGTGCTGGAACGGCCTTTCAGCACTCCGGCGGGAGCGAGCAACTGCGGGCCGTGGCAGATGGCGGCGATGGGCTTCTTGGCCTCGTCCATCGCGCGGACGATGTCGATGACGCGCTGATCCAGACGCAGATACTCGGGCGCGCGCCCGCCGGGCACCACCAGCCCGTCGTAGGCGGCGGGATCGACGGCGTCGAAGTCCGCGTTGATCATGAAGTTGTGCCCGCGCTTTTCGGAATAGGTCTGCTGCCCTTCAAAATCATGCACGGCGGTCGCCACGGTGTCGCCGGGCTTCTTGCCGGGGCTGACCACGTCGACGTCATGCCCCACCATCAGAAGCATCTGGTACGGGACCATGAGTTCGTAGTCTTCAACGAAATCACCGGCAAGGATGAGGATTTTCTTTTTCGCCATGTCGTTGCTCCTTGGGTTCGGGTTGATGGTTTGAGTGTATGATCCGCCGGGACCGCGCGCAAGGATAAAGAAACGAAAATCCCCGGCACGCATGGCGAAAACGGGTTTTCCCTTGACAACCGGAAAAAGAATCGCTATTTGGATGCCTGCGGAAGAAAAAGGCGACTTTTCCTTCTCATCCTGTCTGACCGCGACCGAGCGGTCCTACTGGGGTGGCCTGATGACGGCCCCCTTTTTTTTATGCCGAGCCCCGTTTGAAAAACAGCAACGACGGGGCGTTACGGAGTACGACAAGACGCATGAGTCAACCCGATAGAATCGAATTCATCACCGAACTGGTCACCCCTCTGGCGGCGTCCCTCGGACTCGCGGTCTGGGGTGTTGAAATCGGCGGCGCGGCCCGCCCCATCGCCCGGATTTACGTGGACGTCCTTCCCGGCGCCGAACCCGCCCCCTCCGAAACCTCCGAGACGGACGAACTGCTCCCGCAGGGCGTCACCATCGACCAGTGCGCGGAACTGTCCCGGCTGGCGGGCCTCGCCCTCGACGTCGAAGACCCCTTCGCCTCCAACTGGACGCTCGAAATTTCCTCTCCGGGGCTCCAGCGCCCCTTCTTCCAAATCGATCAGTTGAAGGGCTACGTGGGCCGCGAACTGGATGTGGTCCTCGCCGCGCCTCTGGACACCTGGCCGGGCCGCAAGAAATTTTCCGGCATCCTGACCGCCGTGGCCGACGAGGAGTTCACCCTCGCCCTGCCCGCCGCGACCCGGAAGGCCGAAGACCCGGAAGACGTCACCATCGCCTGGCCCTTTGTGCGCAAGGCAACCCTCATCCATCATTTCCCCGAACCGGGCAAAAAGCCGGGCGGGAAGAAAGACTCCAAAGATTCAAGGGGCACACGCGGAGGCGCTGCATGAATTTGGAACTGAAAAAGGCCATCGATCAGATCAGCAAGGACAAGGGGCTTGATCGCGACATGCTCGTGGATACCCTGGAGGACGCCGTCCGCACCTCGGTCATCCGCAAGTACGGCGAAAACATCGACGTCGAAGTCAGCTACAACGACGACACCGGAGAAATCCAGGTGCACCAGTTCAAGATCGTCGTGGAAGACGTGGCCGACCCCGATACCGAGATCGCCATCGAGAACGCCCGCGAGCTCGATCCCTCCGTGCAGCTCGACGACGAAATCGGCTTTCCCCTCAAGGTGACCGACCTCGGGCGCATCGCCGCCCAGTCCGCCAAGCAGGTGATCATCCAGCGCATGCGCGACGCGGAACAGGAACTCATCTATGAAGAGTTCAAGGACCGCGTGGGCGAAATCTGCAGCGGCATCATTCAGCGCCGCGACAAGGGCGGCTGGATCATCAACCTCGGCCGCACCGAGGCGATCCTGCCCAAGGAAGAGCAGATTCCCCGCGAGCACTACAAACGCGGCGACCGCGTGCAGGCCCTGATCATTGAAGTCAAGAAGGAAGGCCGCGGACCGCAGATCGTGATCTCGCGCGCCCACCGCGACTACACCGCCGCCCTCTTCCGCCGCGAAGTCCCGGAAGTCGACGACGGCACCGTGCAGATCATGGGCGTCGCCCGCGATCCGGGCAGCCGCGCCAAGGTCGCCGTGCTCTCCCGCGAACGCGACGTCGATCCCGTGGGCGCCTGCGTCGGCGTGCGCGGTTCCCGCATTCAGAACATCGTGCAGGAACTCCACGGCGAACGCATCGACATCGTGGTCTGGAGCCCCGAAATCTCGACCTATGCCCGCAACGCGCTGGCTCCGGCCTTGATTTCCCGCATCGTGGTCGACGAGGCCGAAAACCTCCTCGAAGTCACCGTGCCCGACGATCAGCTCACCAGCGCCATCGGCCGCAAGGGGCAGAACGTCAAACTCGCGGCCAAGCTGCTTGGCTGGAAAATCGATATTTTCACTGAAACCCGCTACAACGAAACCAACGCCATCGGCCGTGGGCTCGAGCAGGTCGCCAGTGTGGCCGAAGTCTCCGTGGACAACCTCGTGAGCGCCGGATTCACCACGCTGGAGCAGCTCCAGGAGGCGACCGATGAGGAACTGTCCGAAAAGCTGAGCCTTTCGGACAACCGTATCGGCGATTTGCGTGCGGCCATCAACTTCCTCACCCCCGTCGTGGGCGAATCGGCTCCCGCCGACGCCGAAGACGACGCGGACAAGGCCGACAAGGCCGGGGAAGAAGACTAGCATGGACCGGGGGCATGTGCCCACCCGGATGTGCGCCATCTGCAGGCGGCGCATGCCCAAACAGGAGCTCGTGCGCCATGTTCTGTCCCCGCAGGGGGGGGAATTTCTGGTCGATGAGAGCCAAACCCAGCCCGGACGCGGCTGGTATGTATGCTCGGAAACGGCCTGCCGGGAAAAATTCCGGCGGTTCCGCACAGGCGGGCGGAAGCGTAAGGGAGATTAGTGCATGACTGAAGACAAGACCAAGGTGAAAGACCTGGCGACAGAACTTGGCGTACCGACCAAGAATCTTTTGCAGGCGTTGCGTGAGCTGGACATTCCGGCGAAGAGCACTTCCAGCAGCATCGCTGCGGAAGACATCGATCGAGTGAAGAACCATCTGAAAGAAACCGCCACGACCGAGCAGGGCGAAAACCGCCGCGAAGTGCAGCCCGGAGTCATCGTCCGTCGGCGTCGCCAGTCCGCGGAGGAAGCTCCCGCCGCGGCCGAGGCCGAAGAGGCCCCCCGCGCCGAGCGCAAGGAAACGCCCGCGGCCCGCATCGTCAGCGTGCCCGAGGCGCAGGCCGAAGCCGCCGCCCCGGCCGCTCCCATAGCGGAACCGGTCGCCGAGCCCGCGAAGGAAGCCGCCGAAAAGCCCGCTCCCGCCGCCGAGCCCGAAGCCAAGGCCGAGGCCAAGACGGAAGACAAGCCGCGCCAGCCGCGCGAAAGCCGTCCCAAGAAGCGCTCCGGCCTGCGTGAAGCCGCGCCGGTCGCCAAGGTGATCAGCCGTCCTCAGGACATCGCCGCCGCCAAGGCCGCCGAGGAAGCCGCCGCGAAGGCCGCCGCCGAAGCCGCTGCCGCCGCCGCGAAGGCCGCCGAGGAAGCTGCCGCCAAGGCCGCCGCCGAAGCCGCCGCGAAGAAAAAGGCCGAAGAAGCCGAAAAGCCCCGCAAGGCGCAACCCGCCGCCTCCGCCCGGCCCGAAGGCTCCTCCGCGCCCTCGCTGCTGCCTCCGGTTTCCGAAGGCAACCGCAACGCCGCTTCCACCTCCGAAGGGGACGAGGACGACGAACGCCGCGAACGCCGCAAGCCGCGCCGTCCGCAGGAGCCGTCCGCCCCGCAGGTGCGCGTCATTTCCCGTCCCGATCCGGCGGCCGTGGCCGCGGCCCGCACGCAGGCGGCCGCATCCGACGGCCGCGCCCCGCGCGACAACCGCGAAGGCGGACGTGACGACAACCGCGGCCCGCGCGGCGGGTATCAGGGACAGCGTCCCGCAGGCGGTTCCGGCGGACGCCCCGGCGGCGGCTATCAGGGCCAGCGCCCCGCAGGCGGCGGCCCCGCCCCGAGCAATTTCGGCGCCGCGCCCGGCGGACCGCTTCCGGACCGCGACGGGCAGAGCAAGAAAAAGCGCAACAAGACCGCGCGCCGCACCGTGGACTTTCAGGATACCGCCGGAGGAGGCCGCCGTCGCGACGACGACGGTGACGATATGCCGCGTTCGAGAGGCGCCCGCAGACGGCCCAAGAACAACAGCCGTCCCGCGCCCCAGACGACGCAGCCCCTCAAGGCCGCCAAGCGCAAGATACGCATCGAGGAAGCCATCCGCGTGGCGGACATGGCGCACCAGATGGGCCTGAAGTCCAACGAGATCATCAAGGTGCTGTTCAACCTCGGCATCATGGCGACCATCAACAAGGCGCTGGACATCGACACCGCCTCCGTCGTCGCCGCCGAGTTCGGCTACGAAGTGGAAAAGGTGGGCTTCGCGGAAGAAGAATATCTGGCCGAACACCGCACCGAGGATACGCCCGAACAGCTCAAGCGCCGTCCTCCGGTCGTGACCATCATGGGCCACGTCGACCACGGCAAGACCTCGCTGCTCGACGCCATCCGCAAGACCAACGTGACCAGCGGCGAAGCGGGCGGCATCACGCAGCACATCGGCGCGTACCACGTGAAGACGAAGCGCGGCGAAATCGTGTTCCTCGACACGCCCGGCCACGAAGCGTTCACCGCCATGCGCGCCCGCGGCGCGCAGGTGACCGACCTCGTGGTGCTGGTCGTGGCCGCCGACGACGGCGTCATGGAACAGACCCGCGAAGCGGTCAACCACTCCCGCGCCGCCGGCGTGCCGATCATGGTCGCCGTCAACAAGATGGACAAGCCCACGGCCAACCCCGACCGCGTGCTCCAGGAACTCGCCTCCCTCGGCCTCGTGCCCGAAGAATGGGGCGGCGACACCGTGGTCTGCAAGGTGTCCGCCAAGACCCGCGAAGGTCTGGACGAAATGCTCGAAATGCTGGCCCTTCAGGCCGACATCCTCGAACTCAAGGCCAACCCGGACAAGCCCGCGCGCGGCCACATCGTGGAAGCCAAGCTCGACAAGGGCCGCGGCCCCGTGGCCACCGTGCTCATTCAGGAAGGCACGCTCCATCAGGGCGACACCTTCGTCTGCGGCGTGTTCAGCGGGCGCGTGCGCGCCATGTTCAACGATCAGGGCCGCAAGGTGAAGGACGCCGGACCGTCCATCCCCGTGGAAGTGCAGGGCTTTGAAGGCGTGCCGGAAGCCGGTGAGGAGTTCATCTGCCTTGAGGACGAAAAGCTGGCCCGCCGCATCGCGGAAACCCGCGCCGTCAAGCTGCGCGAACGCGAACTCGCCAAGCAGTCCCGCGTGACCCTCGAAACCTTCCTGTCCCGCAAGGCGGACGATCAGGAAGCGCTCGTGCTCAACCTTGTGGTCAAGTCCGACGTGCAGGGCTCTCTCGAAGCCATCGTGGACGCCCTCAATAAGCAGAGCACGGAAAAGGTCCGCATCAACATCATCCACGGCGGCACCGGCGCGATCACGGAATCCGACATCCTGCTGGCTTCGGCATCCGACGCCATCATCATCGGGTTCAACGTGCGTCCGACGGCGAAGGTCAAGGAAATGGCGGAACACGAAAACGTGGACATCCGTTTCTACGACATCATCTACAAGCTGGTGGACGAGATCAAGAGCGCCATGGCCGGTCTGCTCGCCCCCGTCAGCCGCGAAGTCTACCTCGGCCAGACGGAAGTCCGCGAAGTCTTCTCCGTGCCCAAGGTCGGGACCATCGCGGGCAGCCATGTCGTGGACGGCAAGATCACCCGCAACGCCAGCGTCCGTCTGCTCCGTGACGGCGTGGTCGTCCACAACGGCAAGGTCGCCTCGCTGCGCCGCTTCAAGGATGACGTCCGCGAAGTCCTCAAGGGCTACGAATGCGGCATCAGTCTCGAAAACTTCAACGACATCAAGGTCGGAGACGTGATCGAAGCCTTTGAAATGGTCGAAGAGGCCGCGACCCTGTAACGGGAGCGGACAAGAAAGAACCACTTGGAGGGGGCGGGGAAACGTTCTGAAGAACGTTTCCCCGCATATCCGACG
>CABKMN010000033.1 GCA_902373525.1 uncultured Bilophila sp.
CCGCAGGGGCGGGCAGGGCTTCACGCTTCGCCGGGGTGAGAGCCTTGGCGGGCTTCGGGGTCTTCTTCCTGATCCGGTCGGCAATGCGGCGGGCGGGCTTGCCGGGCAGGGGCATGAGGCTTCCCTGTTCCGCGCCGTCGAATGCCGTTACCGGGGCCTCGGTGGCCTGAGGCAGCACGATGGCGGCTTCTTCCCGCTCTCCGGCATCCGGGCAGGGCGGGGTATTGAATACGTCCTGCTGATGGGCAATGTTGTTCATCCAGACGTTGGCGAACTTCACCATACCGGCCTGAGCCTTCGGGCGGTACACGTCGGGCTTCCCGTCCTTCCATTCCACCACGGCCTGATCGCAGACGCCCATGTAGTCGTTCTGATAGCTCACGGGGTAATAGCGTCCGTCCGGGCCGCGCCAGAACACCATGTCGGGGTCGGCCATAAGATCGCCGTTCTGTTCGCCGTAGTGCGCCAGCGCGAACGTGTTGTCCCCGGTACGGTCAACAGACAAAGGCATATAGGCTTCCGGGGCGTTGTCGAGCTTGAGATACTCCTTCCCGCCGAGCAGTTCCACGATTCGGTCCATGACCTTCTGGGCCTTCTTGCTGATAGCGCGCATAGTTCCTCCAAGCCCCCGTGGGGCGGTCGTCTACATTCCCATTTCCCTGATGAGCATCGTCACGATGCCGAGCACATAGCCGCACATCCAGATTTCGAGACGGGTGATCGGGGTCATGGCTACCACACCGTTTCCGCGATCCGGCGAAGCTCGATAGCGTTGTTGAGCGCATTGCGCGCCGCATCCACCATTGCGGCAGAAATACGCACTTCGCGCATTACGGCGTCATAGAACCGTGAACAGTCCGTGCCGCGCAGAGGGTGCGTGCCGAGACGCGCCTGTGAGAACTGTACGTCGAATGTATTTAGCCTCGAAAGAATGGCATGGGCCGCTTCAATGCTCGCCGCGTATCGGTCATAGCTCGCGAAGCGCGGCAAGCTCCTCATATCGGGCAGGGCGGGGTCCGCTATCTTGAGCTCCAGACCGATCAGGTACTCCACGGCCTCGGCCATTCTTTCCGGCGGCAGCTGCGTGTACTTGGCGATCTCGAAGTGTCGGGCGAACCGGCTCCAGACCTCGCCGTAGCCCTTGCGCTGGTGCTCCTTCGGCAACATGCCGACCTTGGCGTCGACCAGTGCCTTGAGCTGCGCCTGTTGCGACGGGGCGAGGGCGTCGGCGGGCGGCAAGGCCCCTTCCCGCTGGTGCTGCAATTCGGCTTCCAGCGCGTTGAAGGCTTCGATGTAGGCCAGCTTGATCACGAGGGCCTTCTTGCCCGTGTAGCCCATGACCAACAGCATGAAGCCGTCACGGTAGATGATGTACATGGGGCGGTTCTTGGCTTGTTCGTCGATATAGTTAGCCCCCTCAAAATTGAGGGCGCTAAACGATTCCGGTGTGTTATCTATGATTTCCTTAATATCGCGTACCACATTGTCGTGACGCTTCCCGAAGAACTTCGCCACTTCCAAAGAGGTGGTGGCGGGGCGTCCATTGTGCAGCATAACCGAAGGCGCGGGCATAGGCATGAGTTCGCACTGTGACATGGCACATCCCCTACAGGCCCACGGCGGGGGTAAGGGTCGCGGGGTAGTCGACGCCCGGCAGAACGCCGAAGTCTTCACGCGGGGCGGGGTCAGCCTCACAGCGGCGGGTCACGAGAACGACCGTCGCACCCGTTCCATCGGCGGCGAGTTCCGTAGCGAACTGTTCGGCGGCTCCGCTCTTCCAGTAAGAGCTAGAAACTTCGCCGTCGTCAGAGCAGACGTAGTACTTGCCCGGCTTCATTGCGGCGAAAGAGGCTTCATAGAGCTTTACGAGATTGCGAAGGCGGTTGTTGTCGGCAGTGAGACGATTGACGAGAGACTGAAGATCGGTGATTGTGGCTGTAGCCATGATTCACTCCCTGTTTGAGTGAGTTTCTGGTTAGGCCCTCGGCGGTGGTGATGACACTTCCGGGGGCTGTTTTGTTATTGCCCTTTTCATGAATTTGTTTTAGCATTCTACTACAAATAGGTCAATAAAAATTTTAGTTTTCTACCACGAATAAAAAGGTGAAAATAGTGATTCGTAGTAATATCAAGATATTAATGAAAGATAAAAAACTGAATGTTCGTGAATTTGCCGAGATGACAGGCATGTCAACGGCAACGATCAATAAAGCACGGCGAGATAACGGCATTTTAGAGTGTCGTTTGTCTACGCTTGTACGCATCGCGGACGCCCTCGGCGTGAAGACAAAACGACTGTATGAAGAGGTGGAGGGGCAGGAAGGGAAGGGGTAATTGTTTGCGGAGTATCGTATGTTTTTCCCGCTTCACAAAAAAGTTGTCCGGAAAAAGTTTTTGCAATAAGATAGTTATGAAGAGGTGCCGAAAACGAAGGTTTCGAAACGTATCATGATGTAATCGACTGAAAAGAAAAGGAGGAAATATCAAAAAACTCTGGTTGTCCGCCGGGTAGGCGGTTTAGAAGTTGCTGGCGTAGCTGTAGCAAACCGTTTTATCGTTGTCCGCCGGGTAGGCGGTTTAGAAGAGACGGTTGTTGATTTCCTCAACGAGGATACCGTTGTCCGCCGGGTAGGCGGTTTAGAAGGGCCTGTTCAGATCTTCAATCCAGTCAGTAAAGTTGTCCGCCGTGTAGGCGGTTTAGAAGTGCCACTGCTTGAATTGCGCATCCGTCATTTGGTTATCCGCCGTGTAGGCGGTTTAGAAAACCAAGCGGGAGGTTGCCCCCCGAAAGCCCCTTCCTCACGGTTGGGGCTTTTCACGTCTACCCTTGACATAGACTCGTTTATATGGCGTGAGTGGCAAAAAGGGAGGAGGACATGTTTGAACATTTTTTAGAACGGATCAAGAAACATCCGTTCAAGTCATTCATACTGATAGTGTTTATTATAGGGATCGTAGGAAAATATTTCGATAAAGAAACTGCTGTTGCATCCTCTCATCTTGTTCCTGTTGAGCAAGCACAGCTACAGGAGCAACCCAAGAATCTGTCTCCTGAAATACAAGCTGAGTTACAGCAAAAAATAGCAGATGGGGAAAAGATTGCAAATGCAATGATCGAGAAGAAAAAAGCGTTCATTGATACGTCTGGGGTGGCTACACCGTCGCCATGCCTCGATTTCATTATTATGAAGAAAGCATACTGGAATAAATTGACAAAAGAACAAAAAATATCTCTTTGCCTTTATGTCAGAAATACCGTCAATGAGGCAAAGAAATTCCCGCATAGGTTTACCCGCGTACCCAGAACCGCACCAGCATATCAATCTGTGATACAGAAAATATCCAAGATGGATGCTGAAAGCTGGATGATAAGCAATAATGATGGGGGGACTCCGTTTGTCATGGGCGATATGGCTTGGGAACGCTACCAAGCGAAAGACGAAGACATAAGCTTTGCAACATTTTCGGGCGGACGATATTACCCACAATAGGGATGAGATAGACAAAAAAGGCGGCTCTTCGGAACCGCCTTTCCTATGGTCGTGCGTTGACGTAATCAGGCTATGCCGGGACAGCTTGTAGCTTCACGTCAAGTCCATTCAGTATCTTTGCGATTGTCTCATATCGAGGTTTCGCACCGGGGCGGAGTGTTTTGTAGAGGCTTTCTCGCCCAAGCCCTGTACGTTCTGCCAAAGCCGCCATACCACGAGCACGGGCGACATCAGAAAGAGCCTTCAGGAGAACATCCGGGTTAGGGTCTTCCATTGCCGCAGTGATATATTCGGAAATCATTTCTTCGCTGTCGAGATAGTCTACGGCGTCAAAAGGGCGAAGTTCAATCATCGCTGAGCCTCCTTGAGTTTGTGCCAAATTTCTTTGGCCCGCTGTATGTCCTTTGTTTGGGTTTTCTTATCGCCGCCGACAAGCAGCAGGTAGACCGTTTTGTCTTCTTGAGCAAAATAGATTCGGTATCCCGGCCCGAAGTGAACACGCATTTCTGAAACACCTTCACCTACAGGGGCACAGTCCCCGAAATTACCTTCTTCGGCAGAGTTGATTCGCGCAACGATTCGCGCCCTGCCCCTGATGTCTTTCAGGGCGAGTAGCCATTCGTTGAAAGTCAAAGTCATAGTGATTGTGTTCATGTAAATACTGTATCCGTTAAGATACAAAAGTCAAGCCGTTTTTCTGTAACTTGCAAAAAACACTCAGACAACTCCTTGCTTTCTCCCCCTCTTCCAGCCGTATACTCGAAAAACCATCCAACAACCTCTTGCAAGACGTCGGAAGGAACATGGTAGGGTTGGAACAAATTTACGAGGTGGAGATATGCGGTTTGCAGCGACATTTGACGCGAGCGGTGTGAGGAAAGGAGCGGCTGAGGCTGTTTCTGGTCTGAAATCCGTTTCTACGGAAGCGGAAAGGACGTCAACTTCCCTACGTAACGCAGCCAAAGACGCCGGGCATTATTATGACACGCTCGGGCGTCTTCACCGCGCCGACGGAAAGTTCGCGTCCTCTGCCGAAAGTGCCGCCGTTAAAGCTGGAACCCTTACGGCCAGCGTCAGGAAGGCCACAGACCAGACCCGTGCCCTTGGCTCAAGCTCCGAGAAAGCCGGAAAGCAAATTCAGGGGTTCGGTTCGAGATCGGACTCGGCCTCCAAATCTCTCGCCCATGCTTCGTCCGTCGCGGATGCCCTTAATCAGCGTTTTGCGTCCCTCACACAGCGCGTCTTATCCGTCTATGCCGCGTATAAGCTCTTAGACGGTGTTGTGGCGGCTACCAATGTAGGCATTCAGGCCAACACAGCTTGGGAATCGCAAAAACTCTCCATCGCGTCCATCGTATCCTCTACGAATCAGCTTGCCGACGCACAGGGGCGCGTACTGGAAGGTTCCGAAAAATTTGTAGCCTCACAACAGGTCGCTGAAAAACTGATGCAGCGCCTCCAGCAGCTCGGGCTGGAAACAACGGCGACGACACAGGAACTTGTCAACGGTTTCCAAGCCATCATCGCCCCAGCGCTCAAGGCCGGGTACGCCCTTGAAGAGATTCCCGAACTTGCCACCCGTGCGGCTCAGGCTATGGGGGCCTTCCAGATTCCGATCCAGCAGATGCGGACTGAGGTAGAGTCGCTCCTTTCAGGTAATATCAACCGGGCGCAAGACCTTCTCGCCGGGTATCTTAACGTCACCGGGAAGATGATCAAGGACTGGAAAGCGCAGGGCGTCCTTGTCGAGGAGATCAACAAACGCCTTGAGAGCTTCAGGTATTCCAGCGACGCCATCGCGAATACATGGGCTGGCCTGACCTCAAACATCCAAGAATATTTTGCGCTTATCTCCCGTGGTTCCACATCCGGACTTTTTGACTCGATGAAGTCGTCCGTCCGGGAACTTCAGTCCCTCATGATCTCCATGAACAAGGATACTGGGCTGGCCGAGGTCAGCAGTAAAGTCAACAACATCGCAGAAGCATGGAGACGGATGAATGATTTTATTGGGAACAAGATTCTCGTTTCCACTGGGCGGTTCACTGATTGGATTGAAGAACTGAACAATCCTGAAAATCTTGCTGTTTTTGAGACGACCCTCTCAAATATATGGACTGGTATTGAAAATGGGGCTTCTTTGATTGGAAAGGTTAGCTCTGCCTTCGGTGAGCTCTCTTCAAAAGCAATATCTGGTTGGAACAGTATGCCGGAGATTATCAGAGATGTAGGGATTGCTGGAGCGATGCTTTACGGAAAACGCGGACTTCTCATCTTTGGAACGGCTATGGCAGCTTTCGATAGACTAAATAATATCGCAAAGGGAACGCGATACTTTGTTCAATCTGGCGAAATGTCCTTTTCGGAATTGTTTTCTATGCCGTGGGATGAACTCGGGAAAAAAGTCGGGCAAGTCGATAAGAATATTTCTGGATTCAGAGGAACATATAACGCGACTATTCATGATGTAAAATCTGGCGATACATCAATAAAGACATCTTCTCTTTTTGGTGCAGGGGCTGGAGACAAAAGCAAAAGCGAACTCAACAAGATCTCAAACGCCTTGAAAGGCGTAGGCACCGATCTTGCTCGCGTACAGATGACTGACGCCGGGTTCCGCCAATTTCAGATCGACCAAAAAGTTGCAGATCTCGAAAAAACCCTTGGCGCAACCAATCCTCGTGTTCAAGAACTTCGTGCTGAACTCGAAAAAAAGCTCCAAGACGATTTTCTTGAAGAGGTGATTGGATACGCCGACCCCGCCGAAAAACAGATGATAGATCTGCAAAAGGCTTATCAAAAATTCAATGATACGCTCAAAGCTTCCGCAAAACTCGACGCGGAGGAAAAGTTCGACTTACAAGCAAAGGTGGCTAAACGATACGCTCACGCGATCGATGAAGTTAATACAGAGCAAAAACAGCTCCTTGAATTCCAAAAAGAAACGTCACGTATCGAAGCTGAGAACAGCAATGATCAAGCCACGCTCTGGCAGATGAAGGTAGATAGATACGAGAAAGAGCTTTGGTACGTCGAAGACATTGCCGAGCGCCGCAGTCTTATAGAAGGCCGCATCAACGCAGAACTTGCAGCGGAAAACAAGCGGTACACTGCTGACTTCGGAAAAATGTGGGAGGAAACGTACAACCGCGTCGATCAAGCTGGCGCGGACATGCTCGAAAACTTCCTCAGTGGTACCAAAAACACTTTTGATTCGCTCAAGAAAATGTTCATCCGCACTCTTGCTGAAATGGCAAACGCGGCATGGTTGCGGCCTATCACCGTTCAAGTCATGGGTGCCCTTGTCGGCGTCTTTGACGTCGGCGGGACGGCGCTTGCGTATGACTCGGCTACTGGGAAAATGGTCAACACTTCCGGTGGAGGCCTTGGCGGGCTGAGTAACCTTTCCGGCTTCAGCAACCTTATGCCGAGTTCGTGGTTTTCCGACATCGGGGACACCATCAACAATACGATGGCGGGCTGGTTCCCCGGAATGTTTTCCAGCGCGACAGCGGCGAGTTCCTTTGCGGGGCAGGCGGCAGTGAGCAGCGCGTTGGCAGAGTTTGGCGCAGGCACGAGTATGGCCACGGAGACGGCCTTCAATGCGCTTGCTGATGGAATCGTAGCGCAAAACGCTGCCCAATCCACTTTTCTCAGTTCCATTACTCCGTATTTTATGGCTGGCGGGCTCGGTTCGCTCGGCTATTCGATGCTCGGCGGGGCGTTGGGGCTTCCGCAGAACAAGTACAGCGGCATTACCAGCGGCCTTGGAGCGGGGCTCGGCGCGGCCATCGGTTCCGTTGTGCCCGGCATCGGAACGTTCCTCGGCGGTGCCGTGGGAAGCCTTTTCGGCGGTGCGGTAGGTTCTTTGTTCGGCGGTAAGAAGCCGAAGCGTCCCGCAACGAAAGAAAAGCTCGCGTTGAACCTCGGCGGGTATGCCGACGGTGATATGTCGTACACGCTTCCCGGCGACTGGTCTGGAGACGCCACTGCACAAAAGGTCACTGATTACTATGCCGTACTTGCCCACTCATGGAATGGTATGGGGCAGGATGTCGAAGACCGGTTCGTTTCGACCATCACCGGGGCCGCGCAAAGTGCTGTTGAGCAAGCGCAGAGTCTCCAGAAGCTCTTGCCCGAATCGTATTCCGAAGCGTTCCAGAAAGAATTGCAGGCCCGTCCCATCGAACTCTTCTACCGGTACCGCGATAAAGATATTGATGATGATACGCTGACTGAGATTGCGGCGGAGATTCAGGAAGAGACGAACCGCGTCATGCTATCGGCCTTTCAGGCGCTCGACTTCTCTGAATACGCCGGAAAGATCGACGTTGATCAGTCTTCGCTTGATGGCATGACACTGTTCGGCAATGCCGTTGCCGTCGTCGATGAAACCCTTTCAGCGATCAAAGAACTGCAAGAGCCGACTTCTGAGTTTGAAAATGCCGCAAAACAGGCCGTCGCGCAGATGAAGGCATGGGAAGAGACGATGAAGTCCACGGGTGTGACTGCCGAGTACGCCGTGCAGTTGATTGAAGACTACCGTGGTGCCTATATCGACAACTTTATCGACACGTTAGACGAGTCGTTGCATCCGCTTTCCGCCTATGCTCAAGCTGTGAAGGACGCAAACGACGCTGTTGATCAGCGCAAGCAGGCGCTTGAGATCATGGGCGCGACCGAAGAGCAGCTCGCGCGCGTCGAATCAATGCGTGCCGAAGTGGTGAAACAGGCCACGGAGGAAATGCTGCGGTCGTTCGACCAGTCCGTCGCACAGCGGTGGGCTGCTGTGAACGGCAACAGTGATGATGTGAGCCGGGCCATTTCGCAGGAAAACGAATTGCGGGAGGCGATCCGGCAGTTTGGGGAAGGCTCCGCGCAGGTCTCGGAACTGCTGCATGTACAGGCCGTGGAGGATGTCTATGCGGCACGTCACAACGTCGATGGTCTGCAAAACCAGCTTAACGAGCTGAAAGCTCAAGCAATTCAAGCGGAAACCAGCACGATCAACGAACAGCTTTCAGCAGCGGAAACGCTCAAGGACGCATGGGAAAACCTCTCAACATCGCTTTTGGACAGCCGCACAAAACTGTGGACATCAAACACCAACGCGCTGGGACTGTTTGCACGCCGGGACGCGGCACAGTCAGAATTTGATAGGCTCTACAGCCTTACCATGTCCGGGGACAAAGAAGCCGCTGCGGAGCTGGCCTCTTCATGTGACATCCTGCTTTCACTACTTAAGGAAACATCCGCGAACGGTGAAGACTATGCGGCTGGCTTTTGGGATGTCGAGCAAAAGCTTAAGGATGCCGAGGCAGTTGCCGGAGAACAGCTTTCTGAAGCTCAAAAGACCTACGGTGCGCTTGAAGCGCAGCTTAAGACGCAGCAGTCAATGCTTGACGCGCTTGAGCTCAACAACGGTTCTTTAGACGCGATCAATGCACAAATTGCGGCTGTTGAAAAGCAGCTTGCCAAAGCCATCGGCACTCTTGACGCCGCACAGTCAGATCCGAATTACAGCGGATATGTAAGTTGGGAAGACAAGATTCTTGCCGAAAAAACGGCAAGCTTGAATCGTGGTGAGTTCTTGCGGCCTGGTGATTCAACGAATTGGACCCCGGAACGTGTGCGGCAAGAGATGATAGACGCATACGGGTCGGTGTTGAACTGGTATAAGCAGGTCGGCAAGCCAGTTGAGGGCTTCGCTACGGGCGGGCTGACGCCGCGCAACGAGTTTTTTAAGGTCGGCGAGCATGGCGAAGAGTACATGCTTTCGCCATGCCAGTACGTCGTCCTGAACAGCAATCTGACACGCAAGCTCGACAATATGCAAGCGATTTCAGGACAGATACGTCAACCCACCATTGATTATCGGATCATGCAAATGCCCGCCACTGACGGCGATATTCGCGCCCTGCTCGTACGGCTCGTCGATGAAGTCCGAAATTTGCGATCCGAAAATCAACAGCTTCGTATCTCAACGCAGCGCATCATAAAGGCAACGGAGACGATAGCCGATTACACGGAGCAGAGCTACATGGAGACGGCGCAGTGAAAGTTATCATCCCCAATACTCCTGCAATCATTTCCACATCCGAAGCCGAAAATGAAGCCCCGGCGTGGAGCAGTGATACGACGTATGCGAAGGACAAGAAAGCCGTCTACGAACACGCCGTATACCAGTCGCTTGCCGACGGAAATAGTGGAAACCAGCCCGACAAAACATGTTTCGGGACAGACGCAAAATGGAAGAAAATCGGGCCGACCAATGCATACGCAATGGTGGACGACAAGATTTCGACGCAAACCGTGTCTTCAGAAGATATGCTGACTGTAACGCTGAAGTTCAACCGATCTACGGCGTTCGCACTGCTCAACGTTGAGGCAACACTGCTTTCCGTCAGCGTCAAGGCCGCGCAGGAAGAAACGCCGTATTATACGAAAACCTATGACATGCTCAAGGACAGGCGTTCACGCTGGTTATACCGCTACGAAAAGGCACAGCGCATCAAAGATGTGGTTGATGTAGGGATCGGCATTGTACCGAGCGGGACGATTACGTTCTCTCTATCCGCCCCTAATGGACGGCCGGCTGTCGGGCATGTCGCCATCGGGCGGGCGTTCGACGTCGGCACGACGCTCTACAACGCGACGCCATCCATCCGTTCTTTTTCCCGTGTCGTCGAGGACGAGTACGGGGGTGCCAGGTTTATACCGCGCCTTTCCGCGAAAAAGTTGCGGTGCGACCTCTATCTGCACCTGTCTGAGCTTGACCGAGTGTATGAAGTGCTACGGAGCCTCATCAACACGCCTGCGCTCTGGATCGGCGATAACCGCACGACAGCGCAAGGGGGAGTCGAGTGTCTGACGGTGTGGGGCTATCTACAAGACGTAGAGGCGCCGATCAAAGGCCCTGATCATGTATCTATTCCAATCACTATCAACGGACTTGTGTAAGTAAGAGGAGGCGACATGCCTGCACAGCTTCAAACCTTTGGGCCTATTCCGTCCCTGTCTGTGGTTCCGAATCCACGTGATCCCGATCAGCAGCGGTATGACGACACCACATATACATTCGAACTGTCTGAAAAAGCCTTGTATGACAGTCTCGCTGGTGACTTTGTTCCCAAAGTCAACGCGCTTATCGGGGTATTGAATGCGGAGCTTGAGGACATAAACACCGTCGCCGACGCCGACGCCGCGATCCGAGCGGTCTATACCGCAATTACGCAGGTCAACACAGTCTCGGAAGACATCGAGAGCGTAACAGTGTGCGCGACGTGGATGGACAAGATCAAGTTGGTTGCTGAAAACATGGCGGAAGTTCTTTCGGCGCAGGGATATGCTGAAGAGGCGAAAAAATGGGCGCTCATGGCCGAAGCAGTCACGAACGTGAAGCCAGCGACGAAAGAAACTCTGGGGCTGGTTATTGTTGGCGACGGAGTTGATGTCGATATCGACGGCAAGATAAGCGTGCCTCCTTTGTCTGAAGCGTTACTGCCAGCGCACGCTTCGCGGCATGGCGCGTCAGGTAATGATCCGATCACATCGCTTGGTCCGGTCTCCGAAAAAACGCAATCTCTCGGTGCGATCTCAGGTTCTGTGACAATCGACTTATCCGCGGGGCTGTCTGTGAGTGCAACCGTAGACGGCGCTGTGACGCTGACTTTCAGCAATGTTCCGACAGACGGAACCGTAGTTATGGTTTTGCGGCTGACGAATGGCGGAAGTGCGGTTGTGACGTGGCCGTTGGGCGTACGTTGGCCCCGTGGCACTGCTCCGGTGCTCACTGAATCCGGCGTCGACCTCGTCATCCTCACGACAAGCGACGGCGGGTCGACGTGGATGGGCACGGCAAACATAGGATATGCGGAGTAAGCATGATTCGGAATATGATGTTGGGGATGGGGATAAATACTAGACATGGGGAAATCCTCTACGACAATAGCGGATTTCCTACTGCCATGATCACTGGCTCCTACGCCAGCAATGGGGCGGAACCATGGACCATCCGGGGGCGTAGGGTGTGGATTGCAGTAGCCCTTGCGTCAAAGCGTGCGTATAACAAGAAATGGTGTTCTGACTCGTCATCAAGTTGCAGTACTGATATTTCCTCCATTGAAAATCCGGTGATAACATTTAAGTTGGCTACTTCAAATACGAGCCCTGACAGCTCCGGGGGTTTTGTTTCAGTGCTGTCCACGGAAGAGCATATGGATCAGTCCTTCACATACAATAAGGCCGTAAAAGACTCCAAGGAGCTTACCGACGCCATTCTCGCCTATAATAGAGGAATGCAAGCGGCGCAGTTTTGCCGTACGATTACGCTTGCTGAATTTGGCAAGATGGACTTGCCATCTATCGACGTACTTATGCGTATATATCAAGCCCGAACGAGGATCGATACTCTTGATCCTACTGCCTCAGCAAATGCTGAAATGAAACTTTCTAATTGGGGGTTCAAACAAATGGCAAGTAACTGGGGAGAAAACCGCGTGTATTCGTCAAGTCAGCAAAAAGCAGGAGGTTATGCACTTTCTATTTATTTTAAAGGAGATGTAGCTCTAGGTACTAGAACATATGGTCCGTTCGGCGTCATTCCAGTCAAAGAAATCGAAGCGGAGTAATTATGTCGACATATAAATATAATGGTTGTGTCTATTCACTGTATGACCTGCGCCGCCAATTTCCCCATATATCTTTCCCGGCTACTCCGACTCCGGACGACATCGCACCACTTGGTGTGACTATCGTGCCTGACCCGGAACCGGTCCAACCCACGCTTGAAGAAGTGAAAACCGAGAAGCTGGCTCAAATCGACTTGGAAATTTCTGCGGAAGTTCTTGCCGGTTTTGTGTACGAGGTTGACGGGGTGCGCTACCGGTTTTCGTATGACGCCTTTGATCAGCAAAATTTCGCTGACACGGCGAATATGTGTATTCTGAAACTCAATGGCACAGCGGGTTTGCCCGATTCGGTGGTCTGGAACTCATACAGTATTCCTGATGGTGATCTCGTGCGCCAGACGTTCGACGCCGCCGGGTTCTTACAGCTCTACACTGCCGGGGCGATTGCACACAAAAACAGCGTGATGCAAGAGGGTGGGGCACGGAAATCAGCAGTAGAAGCCGCGGCGACCATCGAAGAAGTCGAGTCCGCATGACATACGGGAAACGAATCCTGATCGCGGTTGACCAGCTTCTCAATGCGCTGTTCGGTGGCTGGCCGGATGAAACCCTGTCCTCCCGTTGCTACCGATGGGCGCGGGACGGGGTGCGGGCATGGCCCCTGCGTGTCGTGGATGGGCTGTTCTTCTGGGAAAAGGAACACTGTAGGGGCAGCTACGAAAGCGAACGCCTCGGCAGACAGTCGCCGCCGGAGTTGCGGCGCGTGATGTCAGCGGCACGGAACGGCTAGGATTTTCAGGCAGAGGCGGGGAGTGTCATCTCCCCACCTCCGCATGCGTATCCTGCACCGCTAATGCTTGTTCCAGAAATTCCATAAGGGACAAGATAACATACCGCCCTTCTTTTTCTTTGAAACGGTCCCCAGCGGCAGCGCCGTCCGGATGCGGGCGCATTGGAGAAGGACTTCGTCAAGCGCTTCGGCTATGTCTTCGTATCGGCTTCGCCGGACATTTGGAGACATCTCGGCAAGGGGCTCCACAGCTTCCATTATGGTTGTGGCCGCCAGAGGGACAACTCCAAGAACGTCTTCGCAAGAGTTCTTCTCCCGCTCGAGTTGTTGCATCTGCCAGTCAAGGAGTATCGTATTCCCCAATACGGCACAAAGCCGGGGGAGCATCTCAAGACTCGGGAAGTAGGCGTCATCCTTTTTGAGGTAGCGTTTGACGACGGATACGGATACGCCGAGTCCCGCCGCTATCTGGCTCTCCGTCAGCCCGCTCACCTCTTTGGCAAGCCGGATAGCCTCTTTCCCGTTCATGAATCCCAAATATTCCATACAGTCCCCCCTGAAAGATGAATAGGAAGATCGTCCGTCAGGAAAAGACGATCCGCCTACCCTCCAAGGGAAAGGCCGCAATGCCGTCAGACTCCGTAAACCACTGTTCCACTCCCCTGATTGCGGAACATGAAGCAATCTATAGGATTTTACGGTCTTTTCCTGAAGACTCCGGTCTTATAATGCTTCATGGGAGAATGGGTGTCATGGTGTCTTTTGTGGATGAAAAAGACATCGTGTCAGTCATGCTGTAGAGTGTGATAGAGTATTTCCCTCAATTCAAAAGAGGGAGAATGGATATGAACAACACACTAAAAAGTATCATGATTGGTACTTGCCAGATTGCCTGTCGTTATCCGGAGCTTTCGCTTGAGGATGCATTGGGGGACGCGCGTCAGTTGGCTGGAATAATCCGGCGGAACGGTATTGAAGACGCTCAAAAGGAAGATGCCATCCTTGCTGCGGCATGTTGGTTCATCAGTGCGGACAGGGACCTTTCTCCCAAAGAGGCCGTCGGCAAGGCCCTGCGTCTGTGGGACCTTGTGACCGCGTAAGGAGTCGGCAAGGCCGGGAACCGCATCCGTTCCCCGGCCTTTTATACGAGTGGGACCCTATGGCGCTTCGCGTCTTCAGGCGAAGGCCGCCACGGCGTTCAGGCAAAAAAAAGCGGCATGGTTGCCGCCTTATCCCCGTCTGCCGGAACCTCCCCGGACATATTTTTGCCAGAACTTCCATAACGGGCACCAGATGCCTTTCCTTTTCCCGCAGCCGCATTCCCTGTGCGGCAGGAAATCCCTTATTCCGCCGCATGCGAGTTCCGCCTCGTCCAACGCCGCGCGCAGCTCCTCCTTCTCCCGGCAAGTGATGCCTTCCGCTTTCATCACGAAGAATCGGGCTTCCTCCAGCACGTCTATGGCGTTCGTCAGAAGCGAAACCATCTTGTTTCTCTGTTCGTCGTCATCCTGCCTGATCTGGCCCGCCATCCAGTCCAGCAACACGGTGTTGCCCAGAACGACGCACAAACGCGGGAGCATGTCCAACCGCGGGGAGTAGACGTCATCCTCCTTGAGATACCGCTTGACGACCGAGGTTGAGACGTTGAGCCTCCGGGCGATTTGCTCGATGGTGAGGCCGCTTTCCTCCTTGGCGGCGCGGATGGCCTCCTTCGCCGTCATGTTTCTGTAATCGGGCATAACGCCTTCTCCTTCTTGAAAGGTTAAAGAATTCCACCCCATTGGACAGGGCAGACCACCTTTCACCTTAGAAAGAAGAGGAGCGGATAACAATAAGTTGAAAAGGACACCCCGGCAGACGTAGGAACCCGTACTTCCGGTGACGAAAATGAAACAGAAAAGACGGCGGCGAGACTCCCCACCTTCCGTCAGGTTATGGTAATCCTGTGATCCGTTTGCGCTGAAGCCGACACACCGCCGGCGTTGCCGCCCGGGCATCGGCAAGGCGGTTCCGCGTGTGGAAGAAACAAGAATCCGGGGGCCGAACCATCTGTTTGGCCCCCGGATTCTTGTCGTCGTACCGTTGAAGGGAAATCAGGCCGAGAGGCTTTCCGAAACCTCCGCTTTCTCGGTGCCCCGGCCTTCGCTCGGCATCCGCATGTCTCCGATGACCCCGCTTTCACCGAGCAGGCCGAGCGCGTCGGCGCGGCAGCGGGCGCAGTGGCGCATCTGGGGAAGAAAGGCTTCGGCCTGCGCCCGCACACGGGTCATGCGTTCGTGCCCCGGTTCGGGATAGACGCCGAGAGGCGTTCCCGGCACGGGGATGAGCGGGATGCAGTTCATGAGAGACGCGCCCCAGTCCGCGACGCGCTCCGCAATGGCGGCGACGTGGAACTCGTTGATTTCCGGTACGATCACCGTGTTTACCTTTATGGTCAGGCCGAGAGCCTTGAGGCGGCGAATGCCCACTTCCTGCCGTTCGAGGAGGAGGCTTGCGCCTTCCTCGCCGGACAGCGGGCCGTCCGGGCCCTGCACTCTGCGGTATATCCGTGCTCCGATGGCGGGATTGACCGCGTTTACGGTGACGGTCATGTGCCCGACGCCGAGGTCAGCGATTTCCTTTGCGGCTTCGGGCAGGGCAAGGCCGTTGCTCGACAGGCAGAGCAGCAGATGCGGCAGAACCTTGCGTATCAGACGCAGGGTTTCGAAGGTTTCGGCGGGATTGGCGAGCGGATCGCCCGGTCCGGCGATGCCCGCGACTGATAGTCCGGACAGGCGGGCGGCGGCCCGGAGTGCCAGTTCGCAGGCTTCCTCCGGCGAAAGGAGTCCTGCTGTCACGCCGGGGCGGGACTCGTTGACGCAGGCATACCGCCGGTCGCAGAATCCGCAGGCGATGTTGCAGCGCGCCGCCACGGGCAGGTGGATGCGACCGAAACGCCCGTGCGCCTCCCGATTGAAACAGGGGTGTCTGTCGATCATCGCGGCTTGCGTCCTATGCCGATGCACCGCTGCGGGCACGCGTTGAGGCAGTCGCCGCAGTTGGTGCAGTTGGTTTCTTCGGGCCGGGTGTCCATGTAGCAGGCCCGGCGGCACTTGTCGCAGTCGGTGCAGGCGGTTGTCTTGTAGACCCGGAACAGCGAGAAGCGTTTGACGAATTCAAGCAGCCCGCCCGCCGGACAGGCGAAGCGGCACCACGCCTGCGACACGAAGAGGCCGAGCCCCAACAACGCGAGCAGCACCCCCGTACGGAACAGCCACAGGGGGAAGGCGTGCTCGAAGGTCAGGGCCACCGAAGGCCAGAATTCGCCCACGCGGATGGGGACGTTGACACGGGGCTGGTTCATCAGGAAGTACACGCCGATCACGCAGATGAGCGTCACGTATTTCCCGTAGCTGAAGTCCCGGACCGCATCGGGATACAGGCGCAGCCTGAAGGGGTTTTTGGCGAGGATGCGGTTGAGCAGCCCGCCCGGACAGACCCAGCCGCAGAAGGCGCGTCCGAAGAAAACCGCGAGCGCCAGCCATGCGCCCCATACGCCCCAGAACATGTTGGCGGCACGTCCGGGACAGGTGATGATCGGGCAGTTCTGGCAGCTCACGAACGGTACGACGAACGGGCAGCGGAACACGCCGTACAGTGCCCATTCCCCGAGAAAGGCCAGAGAGGCCCACTGGACGATTCTGTTGACGAGCAGCAGCCCGCGCAGGCGCAGGCTCGGACGGGCGACGAGTTCAGGCGACATCCTTCACCCCCAGTTTTTCGACGAGTTCCTGTCCTTTCGCGGAGATGGCGGGGATGAACCCGGCCCGTTCGAAGTGCGCCTGCCCTTCGGGACCGGCGATCCAGTCCACATAGGCGTCGGCCGTCGCCCTGTCGCGGGCGTCCCGCATGACGCCGACGGTAAAGGTCAGCGGTCCGGCAGGGAAGAACTTCTCCGGGATTTCCACGAGATCAAGGTGCGGCGCGTACAGCGGCATGCGTGTGATGCGGCGTTCCACGATCATGGCGGCGGCCTTGCCCGAGGTCACTTCCTCGATGGTGCGCTGGACGCAGGTGGCCTGATCGTCGATGACGTTCTTCATGACCGGCTTGACCAGATCGGCGGCCTTGAGGATGCCCATCACCGCCTGCCCGCCGGGAGGCGACGCCAGCGGGCTCATCGCCACGCGGACGCCGGGCTTGGCGAGGTCCTCCAGCGCCGCGATGCCCGCCGGGTTGCCCCTGGGCACGGCGATGACGTAGCTCGTGAAGCACAGCGGCTTGAAATACAGCATCTTTCCGGCCTTCCGCAGGTTTTGCGCCAGCGCGAGCACGCGGCCCGCAAAGACCTCGGTGTGTCCACTTCCCGAAAGCAGCGACTTCCCGAGTGCCCCGGCGAACGCGCCGGTATAGGCGATCTCCACGCCGTGCGCGGCGGTGTAGGCGTCGTGCGCCGGGCGCATGGCCTCGGCCAGCCCGCCGCAGGACCACACCTGCAAGGTTTTTGCCGGGGTTTCGGCCCGGGCGGGCAAGGCTCCCGCGACGACGGCTCCCGCCGCGAGCGTCTTCAGGAACCGGCGGCGTTCCGGGTTTTGCGCGGCGGGCGCGCATGGTTCTTTGTTCATGTCTCCTCCTGTCTGGCGGGGGTTCCGCCGGGATGGCAAGGGGTGGCGTCCTCCCCCTCGGAAGACGGCCCCGTGCATGTGCAGGTTCCGTGCGTAAAACGGCTTTCCCCGCGCGGAACGGGGATGCGGCGTTTTTTGCCGAGGGCTAGTCGAGCATTTCGAGGAAGGCTTCGATGCGGACCTTGAGCTGTTCGGTGTCCGCCTCCGAGTAGTCCGTGACGATTTGCAGGAACGGCAGGCGCAGTTCTACGCGCACGAACTTTTTGACCGACCACGATTCCACGTCGTAGGTCTGGCAGCCCTGCCACGTGAGATCGACCACGGCGTCCGCCTGAAACGCCTCCGCCAGTTCCCGCAGCGCGGCATAACGGTGGGGATTGGGCGACATGACGGAGCACGGCGTGTCGAGGTAGCGTCCGGCGAGCTCGGTCAGCGGGTCGGCGGTTTCGTCCATCATCAGGCGGACCTTCTTGTAGCAGGTGCAGTTGTCGATGCAGACGACGCTCGCCCCGCAGGTTTCGAGAAGCTGAATGACCTTGTGGGAACCCAGTCCCGCGGGGACGCCCGTGAGCAGGATGCGGGGCGCGTCCGGGGAAACGATCCCGGCGTCCGCTCCGCCGATCTCGGCGGCGATGTCTTGGAGAAGCGCGATGGCCTGTTCGTAGTCGGGCATGAAGGAAGCCCGGAAACAGATGTCCAGCAGGTCCATGCCGGTCAGGGGCGACGGCTTGCGTTTGGCGAGATCGAGCACGTCCTTGAGGGCGCGGCGGAGCCGGTTGGTCAGCCGGATGGCCTCCCGCAGCGCGTCCGTGGTGACGGGTACGCCGAAATCCTTTTCCAGCCGCGCGACGAGGTTCGCGTACTGCGCGCGCCAGTAGGCCTTGGCCTCTCCGTCCTGAATCTGCGGGAGCTGGAGCAGCACGAGCGGCTTGTAGGCCGCCAGCAGTTCGTACATCTTTTTCTTGCCGTCGCAGGTGGTGTCCGCGACCACGATGTCCGAAGCCGCCAGATAGGGGCAGCTGTCCTGAAGCGCGAAGCCGAAACTGCTCTTGATCAGCGGGCAGAGGGAGCGGGGAAGCATGGTTTCCGCCGCCGGGATGGAGTCGTTCTTCGTGCCGCACAGCGACACCGGGATGGCTCCGGCGGCCAGCGCGATCTCCAGCGGCGAATAGATGCAGTACTGGCCCACGACCTTCTTTCCGGCGGCCTTGGCTTCCTGAAGCGCGAGCACGTTGCGTCCGGTGACGTCGCGGAACCGTTCGAGACTTGCGTATGCCATGAGAATCTCCTTGAAGGATGCGGCAGCCGTCAGATGCGGGCGGCGATCAGGGCGGCCCCGACGGCTCCGACGAGTTGGGGGTGTTCGGGCACGTTGACCGGCACGCCGAGTTCCTCGGCGAGCAGCCCGCTGAACGCGGGGCTCGTCGCCAGCCCGCCCGTGAACGTGCACTCGCCGCGTAGGGGAATGCGGGCGGCGAGGCCGCGCATGCGCCGGGCGATGGACCGGAAGACTCCGGCGGCGATGTCGGCGGGCGGCGTGCCCTGCGCGAGCAGGCCGATGATTTCCGTTTCCGCGAACACGGCGCACATGCTGGAAATGGGGGCGGGCGTTCCCCGCGCGGCGGCCTCGCCGAGCTCCTCCAGCTCCATGCCGAGGATGCCGGAAAGGACTTGCAGAAAGCGTCCCGTGCCTGCGGCGCACTTGTCGTTCATCAGGAAATCTTGCACCGAACCGTCCGAGGCGGTGCTGATGACCTTGCTGTCCTGCCCGCCGATGTCGAGCACGACGCCGGTTCCGGGGAAGAGATGGACGGCCCCGCGCGCGTGGCAGGTGATTTCCGTGACCACCTTGTCCGCGAAGGGCAGGGAGATGCGCCCGTACCCGGTTCCGACGACGCGGGAAGGCTCGGCTCCGCCCGCGTCGGCGCAGGCGGCGGCGAGCGCCCGTTCTCCGGCCTCGCGGGCGTTCCAGCCGGTGGGCAGGACGGCTTTTCCCAGCAGCGAACGCGACTGGGGATCGAAAACGACGGCTTTGGCGGCTACGGAACCGACATCGACACCGGCTACGGGCATGGCGCCCTCCTCAGGGTTGGAGCGTTGGAAACAGGGGCGAATCGGGCGTCGCGGCGGCTGCGGGACGCTTCCCGTCGGGTGGGGCGTCTTTCTCCTCCCTGCGGATTCCATCGGGGAAGGAGGCAGCCGGGCGCGGGCCGAATCGGCCTTTCAAGAGTTGACGGACATCGTCCCGGCGGCGCAAGCGGGCCGAGGCGTCGCGGCGGTCAGGCGAAAGACGCCGCGGACACAAAAAAATCCCGCATGGAACCATACGGGAAACGCGATGGGGAGTTGTCCGTCAGAAAAGGGGGGCGGGAGAAGAGTGCGTACTACACCGCCGACTGTGACGGGGACATCCAGCCCCACCGCAGAAGGTGTCAGGTCATGCCTGAAAAAAGACGGTGAAAACGCGACATGAGGAGCCTTATGGAAAATGATTTGACGTTGGACGAAACTATAAAAAGTTGCCTCCGGAAAGTAAAGGCTCTTTTTACTCCCTTTTCGCCATGCGCCCCTGAAGCCGCGGAGACGTTCCGGACGTTTTGCGGGATGGTTGATTGAGGGATAGAAAACCCCTCCCGGTGGTGAGCCGGGAGGGGTTTTTAGACACATATTCTGACACATATTTGTGCCCGATTCCGCCACATTTTGACACATTACGCTGAGTGTAAATATAATTATTTAATCATGTTAATGTATAGTATATGCCCCGAATGGGGGCTTTCTCGTGTACGGAGATCAAGACGTTTCCTTTGAGAAGGGATGGATTCTACACTGAGGGGAGTCGGTTTCGCCGCATGCTTTCCCTGCCCCCGTTTCTTCGGGGTTCCCTGTCATCCCCGGATCAGTTCCAGCAGTTCGGCTTCGTTCAGGGGGACGTCCGCGCCGCTGAGTACGTCGGCGGCGAGGGCGCGCTTGGAGCGGTGCAGCCGGATGATCGATTCCTCCACCGTGCCGCGTGCGACGAGGCGGTAGACGGTCACGGGCCGCTTTTGCCCGAGGCGGTAGGCGCGGTCGGACGCCTGATCCTCCACGGCGGGATTCCACCACGGATCAAGGTGGATTACGTAGTCCGCGGCGGTGAGGTTCAAACCTTGCCCGCCCGCCTTCAGGCTGATCAGGAACAGGTCCCCCACCCCGGACTGGAACGCCGCCACCCGGGATCGGCGCTCGCGTTCGGGCGTGGAACCGTCAAGATACTGGTAGGCGTACCCGGCGGCGTCGAGCCGCTTCCGGGCTTCCGTGAGGCAGCCCACGAACTGGCTGAACACCAGCGCCTTGTGCCCGCCCCGCACCAGTTCGGACACGAGGTCCATAAAGGCCGAGAGCTTCGCGCCGGAAAGGGGCGTTTCGGGATCGACCAGCGCGGGGGCGCAGCAGGCCCGGCGCAGTTTCGTCAGTTCCGTCAGAATGCTGAACGTTCGTGAGCCGTCGAGTTCCTTCTCGTCCCGTGCGGCTTCCAGCGCGGCGAGCGCCGCCCGGCGCAGGGCCTCGTAGAACGCCCGCTCGTCGTCGGGCAGTTCCACTTCGATGAGCTGTTCCGTACGCGGCGGCAGTTCGGTGAGCACTTCGCTCTTGGTCCGACGCAGGATGAAGGGCCGCACGAGCGCCCGCAGAGCCTGCCGTGCGGCGGACTGCGCCTCCGAAGCCCGTTCCTCGGCGTTTTCCTCGCCGGGAGCGGGCGCGGAAATGGCGGCGAAGCGTTTCTGGAACGACTGCCGCGTGCCGAGCAGGCCGGGATTGATCAGATTGAACAGGCTCCACAGGTCCTCAAGCCGGTTCTCGATGGGCGTTCCCGTGAGCGCGACGCGGAAGGCCGCCGGAATCTGGCGGCTGGCCCGCGCACGGCGGGTGTCGGCGTTCTTGAGCGCCTGCGCCTCGTCGAAAACCGCCACCCGCCAGTCGCGGCCCGAGAGGCATTTCGCCTCCGTATGCAGCAGCCCGTAGCTGGCGATCAGTACGTCGCCGGGGCCGAGCGAGGCCACCCGTGCGGCCCGGTCGCCGGGGCCGAAACGGTGCGCGGCGAGGGTGGGCGCGAAGCGGGACAGTTCGTTTTCCCAGTTGTGGCACACGGATGTGGGGGCAATGATGATCGAGGGGCCGGACGCGGCCTGCGCCAGCAGGACGGCGATGGTCTGCACGGTCTTGCCGAGGCCCATGTCGTCCGCGAGGCAGGCCCCCGCGCCCCAGCGGGCCAGCCGGGACAGCCACACGAAGCCGTCGATCTGGTAATCGCGCAGTTCCGCCCGCAGGGTGGAAGGCACGGCGGGCGTACCCGTTTCCGCCGTTCGGATGCGCCGGAGCAGGCTCTCCCACGCGTCGTCTCCCCTGACTTCGGCCCCGTCCAGCAGATCGCGGACGGTGTCCGCCGCCAGCGGGTGTATGCGGCAGGCTCCGTTCTCGCGTTCCGTCAGCCTGTCCAGCCGGTCGAGCTGCTGCCGGAACTGCCTGGTCAGGGCGAGGAACGCCCCGTCCCCGAGGGGCACGAAACGCCCCTTCGCCTGCGCGAGGCGTTCCAGCACCTGCGCCATGTCCAGCACCAGCGATTCGTTGACCCGGATTTGCCCCTGCAACGCGAACCACTCCCGCGAGTGGCGCACGTCCACGGAAAGCCGGTCCGCCGAAACCTGCGGGCAGACCCGGAGCTTTTCGCCTTCGGGCCATTCGAGTTCGGCTCCGGCGTGTTCCAGTTCGAGCAGGCAGTCGAGCGATGCTTCCGTATCCTCGAGCGTCCACGGGCCGTTGCCGCCGCGTTCGCGGAGCGTGGGGCAGCGCCGCGCCAGATCGCGGGCCGCGTGCGTTTCTTCCGTAAAATCCCGTTCCGTGCGGACGGTGCGGCCTTCGATGTCCGCCAGCGGCGCGGCGGGGCCGTCGCCCACCGGAAACGCGGGCGTGCCGGGCAGACCGAACGGGCGGCAGAACAGCGCGACTTCCAGCCCGACGCCCACGGGGCGCAGGCGCACGACGAGCCGGGGCGAAGCCGCCACGTCCTCGGCGCGGATGACCGGGCGCACCACGTCCTCATCAAGGTTTCGCACCAGTTCGAGCACGCGGGGGCCGCCCTCGGGCGGCACGTTCAGACCGTGTTCGCCGAGCAGGTCCGCCGCGCCCTCCAGCCGTTCGGGGAGGTGGTAAAGCACATAGGAACGCGGCGCGGCTTCCACGCATTGCAGTTCCCCGCGCGGCACCCAGCGGGACAGGGCGAGGCTGTAGCCGTTGCGCTCCTGCCGGACGACCAGTTCCACGGGCTTGCAGGCCAGCGAGATGGGGACGCGGTCCGAGGCCCGGAGCAGGTTCGGATGCCCCGCCAGCGCCGGGAGCGCCCGGCAGGGATCGGCCTCGCAGGTGGTGCCGTTCCATGTCCGCGACCAGCGCAGCGTCGCGAGCACGGCCCGGTCCTGTTCCGAGAGCCAGTCCAGCGTCTCCGCCTCTTCGTGCAGGCGTTTGAGGGAGATGGCCCGGCCCGCCGTCCATCCGTCGCCCTTGGCGGACTGTTCCAGCGCCTCCACGCGGAAGCGTTCGGTGTCCACGAGCCACGCGAGCCGTTTTCCGGCCTTTTCCGCCGCGGGCTGTTGCAGTCGGTGCACCAGCGCGTCGAAGACCCGTTCCCAGCTCTCCCGGCGATCCAGAAAATCGGTCAGGCGCACATGCCGGATCGGCAGGCTCCGCTCCTTCCAACCGCCTTTCGGATCGAGGCGGGCCAGCGTTTCCGCGAGCAGGCAGGCGATGAGCGGCAGCCTGTCCCGGAACCGTTCGAACAGCGTTTCCACGGCGCGGGCATGATGGACGCCGTCGTCGAGGCTGGCGTCCACGGCGCGGAACACGGCTTCCGAAAGCGGATCGGCGGGGAGGCTTTCCAGACGGTGCAGCGCGGCGGCGTCGGGCCGTCCGGCGGCGAGCCCGAGAAGGGTCCGGGCGGCCATGAGTCCCTTGTAGGCGGGCTGGCGCGGCGAAAGCTCATGGAGCAGGGCGGCGCATTCTTCCCGCAGGCCGGGCTGGTCCGAGCGGATCAGCGCCAGCGCGAGGCACAGGCCGCCGGGGCCGGGGAGGACGGCCTTGCGTTTGCCGCAGGCTTTCCGAAACCGTTTCTGCGCCTCCTTCAGCGGGGGGACGGCGTCGCCGCCCTCCAGAAAGGTGATGATGCCCTGAAACATCGGGCCCCGGAATTCGCTTTTGTCCTGCAACAGGGGCACGAGCTGGGCGCGGGCCTCGGCGTAGCGCCCGGACAGGGCGTCGAACAGGATCAGCGCGGGGCAGGGGGGCAGGCCCATGAGCGCGGAACGGAGTTTCGGCAGCAGTTCCATGCAGTTGTCGAGATTCGGCGTGATCCTTCCGGCATCCGCGAGCGGGGCGGCGTTGTTGGCGACGATGTCCAGCGCGATGCGCGGCGGCAGGGAGGCCAGCCAGCGCGGGTCGGTGGGGGCGTCGGTGAACTGGCCGTCAAAGGGGTGGTTGCCGCCTTCCTCCAGCGCCAGCGCTTCGGTCCGGGCCTTGCGGTAGGCGTCGAGATCGCGCTCGTACACGGCGATCCGCAGGCGCAGGGCGGTGGTGTGGATGCCCGCGCCCCGGTCCAGCACCCTGCGGACCGCCGGGGCCATGCGTTTGAGGCCCTCAAGGCTGAGGTCGTGTTCCAGCGCGGGGACGACGCGCTCCTTGTCGTCCGTGAGGCCGATCCGGCGCAGGGTGGCGAATGCGGACCGGATGTCTCCGGGGTTCCAGACCTGTCCGCGCGGCGGCGGCACCCCCGCCTCCCGCAGGCATTCCGGCAGGAGCGAACGCGAAAGCCCGCCCGTGATCGCCTTGAGTTGCAGCAACAGCCGGTAGGCGTCCGACAGCTCCACGTACTGCTGCCGCAGGGATTTGAGTGGGGTCATGGCAACTCCTTGGCGGAATGGAAAGGAAGAGGAAGATTGGGGGAAGGGAGGCACCTTCTCCAGAAGGAGCCCTCCTCCCTCCCCCCAAG
>CABKMN010000034.1 GCA_902373525.1 uncultured Bilophila sp.
GGGTTTGGGGAGGGGAAGGGGAACCTTTCTCCAGAAAGGTTCCCCTTCCCCTCCCCAATCTCATCTTTCCTTATTCACCCAGCCACTTGTTGCGGATGGCCTTTTCCTTGCCGTTTTCGCGGATGGCCTTGAGACCCTTGTTGACCTGAGCGGCGAGTTCGGCGTTGTTCTTGCTGAACACGAAGCCGATGTATTCGGCGTCTTCGGTGAGGAAGGCGACCTTCATGAGGTCCTTGTAGCCTTCCTTGCGGCTGGCGTAGTAGCGGGCGACCGGATCGTCGCAGACCACGACGTCGAGACGACCGTTGCGCATGTCTTCGAACACGAGGCCGACTTCGTCGTAGGTGCGGAGGTCGATGTCCACGTTCATCTTGCGCAGGGCCTCGATGGCGGTGGTGCCGATCTGGACGCCGACCTTCTTGCCCTTGAGGTCTTCGGGCTTGGTGATCGGGGAGTCCTTGGCGACCACGACGGCCTGATGGACTTCATAGTAGGGATCGGAGAACACATAGGCCTTCTTGCGCTTTTCGGTGATGGTCACGCAGGAGGCGATGACGTTGGCCTGCCCGGATTCGAGCGACGCGAAGATGCCGTCCCACGCGATGTTGCGGAACTCGCTCTTCATGCCCAGCTCTTCGGCGATGGCGGCGATGATGTCGCGGTCGTAGCCGATGATGTTCTTGTTTTCGTCCAGGAATTCCATGGGCGGCCACGTGGGGTTGGCGGCGGCGATGAGCGTTTTCTCTGCGGCGAACGCGGACCCGCAGAGCACCAGAACGGCCAGAAGGCTGGTCAGAATGCTACGAAACATGGTTTCTCCTCCAGAAATAAATAAAGTGAAAATCATAGTCCGGCCTCGAAGGGGCGTCAACAGGAAAAGAGGAGCGGGGGCGGGGGGATGTGGAGAGGCGCGTTCCCGACCGGCGGCGGGGCCGGAAACGGGCCGCCGTTGCGGAAAAAGGGCCTCCCCACTTGATTTTTGTTGGGGGATGCGTGATTCTACCGGCTGGTATGCTGTGGAAGAGAGCGCGTCGCCGCGAACGGAGGATTCCGTCGGGGCGCGGCTTCCCTTTCCGACGGCCGCCGCGGAGGCGCGGAGGCGCCCGTATTTCTGTTCGACGGGACGGATTGCCGCCCCGTTTGTGGAAAAGGCCATGCCGGGATTCCCTCCGGGAACGCGGCTTCTCCCTTTCTTCCCTAACCAGAAGAGGTTGATAATGAAACGTCTCGCCGCCCTGCTGATGGGCCTGGTTCTCATGACCGTGCTGGTTGTCCCGGCCTCTGCCAAAGACCTCGTCGTCGCCCACGACACCAACTTCATGCCCTTCGAATTCAAGGGTCCCGACGGCAAGTTCACCGGCTTCGACATCGAACTGTGGGAAACCATCGCCAAGAAACTCGGTCTCGGCTACACGTTCCAGCCTATGGACTTTAACGGCATCATCCCCGGCCTCCAGACCGGCAACGTCGACGTGGGCATCGCCGGCATGACCATCACGCCCGAACGCGCCAAGGTCGTGCTCTTCTCCGACGGTTACTACACCTCCGGCCTCAAGATTCTCGTCCGTGACGGCGAAAAGAACATCAACAAGCTGGAAGACCTCGCCGGAAAGGTCGTCGCCGTGAAGACCGGCACCTCTTCCGTCCCGTTCATGAAGGATTTCGGCAAGGCCAAGGAACTGAAGCAGTTCCCCAACAACGACGGCATGTTCTTTGAATTGCTGAGCCGGGGCGTGGACGCCGTGGTGTTCGACATGCCCGTGGTCACCGCCTTCGCCAACTCCGCCGGGAAGGGCAAGGCCAAGGTCGTCGGCCCCCTCTATGAAGGCCAGAAGTACGGCATCGGTTTTGCGCAGGGCAGCGAAGCGCTGGTGAAGAAGGTCAACGAGGCCCTCGCCCAGATGCGCAAGGACGGCTCCTACGCCAAGCTGTACGAAAAGTGGTTCGGTTTCGCGCCCAAGGAATCGGATATGTAGGACGCGCGCGTCCTCAAGAGTGGAGACACGGGGAGGTTCTGGCCTCCCCGTCCCTTTTCTTCCTTTAATCCATCGGGTGCCGTATGGCTTTTGACTTCGAACCTTCCATTATTCTGGAAACCGCGCCCCAGTTGTTGAGCGGGGTGAAGCTCACGCTGATCCTCACCGTGGGCGGGCTTCTTTTCGGTCTTCTCCTCGGCGTGATCACCGGACTTGCCAATACGTCCCGGAGCCGTTTCCTCAGGGGAATCGCCATCGTCTACATCGAGGCGATCCGGGGAACGCCGCTCATCGTTCAGGTGATGTTCCTTTATTTCGGCCTTCCGCTGGCTCTCGGCATGCGGATTCCCCCCGATGTGGCGGGCGTCATCGCCATCGGCGTGAACTCCGGCGCGTACATCGCCGAAATCGTGCGCGGGGCCATCGTCTCCATCGACAGGGGACAGATGGAGGCCGGGCGTTCCACCGGGCTCACGCAGGCCCAGACCATGCTCTACATCATCTGGCCTCAGGCCTTCCGGCGCATGATCCCGCCGCTGACCAACCAGTGCATCATTTCGTTGAAGGATACGTCCCTGCTGGTGGTCATCGGCGTCGGAGAGCTGACCCGTCAGGGACAGGAAATCATCGCCGTGAACTTCCGGGCCTTTGAAGTATGGCTGACCGTGGCGATTTTCTACCTCGCCATGACCCTGAGCATCTCCGCCGTACTCCGCTATTACGAGCGCAAGCTCATGCTCGGCAGGCGTTCCGCGCCTGCGGTCGTGCCCCCGGTGCCTTCCGATCCTCAGGCGTAAGGTTCCGTTTCGTTCATCTTTTTCCGGTTTGCATGTGTCCGAAGGAGAGATATGTCCAGCTCCGTGCAGCAGGCTCAGCACAAATCCCCTCTGATTCCGAGCCTTTTTAAAACAATCCGCAATGGGTACACCCTCGGGATGCTGTCCAAGGACATCTCCGCGGGCATCACCGTGGGCGTGGTGGCCATCCCGCTCGCGCTCGCCTTCGCCATCGCCTCGGGACTGACGCCGGAACGCGGCCTGTATACGTCCATCGTCGCCGGGTTCTTCATGGCCTTTTTCAGCGGCAGCCGTTTCCCGGTCAGCGGGCCGACGGGCGCGTTCGTCGTCATCATCTACAGCATCGTTTCCCGGCACGGGTACGAAGGTCTGGTCCTGACGACGCTGATGGCGGGCATCCTGCTGATCATTTTCGGCTTTTTGCGGCTGGGCGTGCTGGTGAAGTACATTCCCTATCCGGTGACCACGGGGTTCACCGCGGGGATCGCCCTGTTGATCTTCTCGTCGCAGATGAAGGACTTCTTCGGCCTGCCCCTTGTGGACACGCCGCCGGAATTTTTCGACAAATGGGGAGCCTACGCCCAGAACGCGATGGATTTCAGTCCGGCGACGTTCGGCGTGTCCCTGTTCACGCTGGCGGTCATCCTGCTGATCCGGCGCACGGTCCCCAAGATTCCCGCGCCGGTGGTGGCGGTGTTTCTGGCGACGCTGGCGGTATGGCTGTTCGGCCTGCCCACCGAAACCATCGGTTCCCGGTTCGGCAGCCTGCCTACGGGCTTTCCCGAATTCACCATGCCCTACGGCGTGACCTTCGAGCGCATCCGCGAGCTGTTCCCCGACGCGCTGACCATCGCCCTGCTGGCGGGCATCGAATCCCTGTTGGCCTGCGTGGTGGCGGACAGCATGACCGGCGACCGGCACAACTCCAACATGGAGCTGGTTTCGCAGGGCGTCGGCAACGTGGTTTCGGTGTTTTTCGGCGGTTTCGCGGCCACGGGCGCCATCGCGCGCACCGCGACCAACATCCGGGCGGGCGCGGTTTCGTCCGTTTCCGCCATCGTGCATTCCCTGTTCCTCGTGGCGGTGGCCATGTGGCTGCTGCCGCTCATCGAGTTCATCCCGCTGGCCGCTCTCGCCGCCGTGCTCGTGATGGTCGCCTACGACATGAGCGATCTGCGCACGGTGCGCCACATCTTCGAGGGGCCGAAGTCCGACTGGTCGGTGATGATCCTGACCTTCGCGCTGACGGTGGTGTTCGACCTGACCGTGGCCGTGTACACCGGCGTCATGCTGGCCTCGCTGCTGTTCATGCGGCGCATGAGCGAGCTGACCGGCATCCATACCTGCGTTTCCGGTGAGGAGGAAGAGGCGGCCGAGCACGACATTCCGGTGCCGGACGAGGAAAGCGTGCCCGACGGCGTGGAGATTTTCGCCATCAACGGTCCGCTGTTCTTCGGTGTGGCCGACCGGTTCCAGTCCACGCTGGACGCGATGGAGACGCCGCCCAAGGTGTTCATCATGTACCTGCACAACACGCCCGCCATCGACATGACCGGCATCCATGCGCTGGAAGCGTTCCTCGAACGCCGTCAGGAAGGCTGCCGCGTGCTGTTCGCCGCCGTGCAGGAGCCCGCCCGCAAGACGCTCCAGCGCGTCGGCATCCTTCGGGCCGTGGGTGAGGAGAACATCTTCCCGTCCCTCGACGAAGCCCTCCTTCGCGCCGAGGAGATTCTGGAAGAGGAAAAAAGGAAGTAATCTTGGGAGGAGGGAGAAATTTTCTGAGGAACGTTTCTCCATCCCCCCTTCCCTCTTCAAAGACGTTTGTGTTTGTCGAATCCCTGTCGTCGGTTTTCCCGGCGATGCGAGGAGCGCCCGAACGGAGTGTGTTCGGGCGCTTTTTCGTTGTGGGTACGGGAGGAGGGGCGGGCGTTTGTACTGTTCGGCGTTCGTGTGCTAGTTTCCCTGTGGAGAGTGTGGTGGGGGAAAGGCGTCGTGCCGGTCCCGGTTTCCGGAGAAAGAGGAAAACACGCCGGGTCAAGGTGCGGTTTGCCCTGCCGGTGCGGCTTGCGTCTTGCGGGTGGGGAACCCCGCCGAGGCGTCCGAAGGAAAAGCCTATGGTCGTCAGACTGGCATGTGGAGCGTTGCAGGGGGTGGACGCCTTCCGGGTTGATCTGGAAGTGGACTTCCTGCGGAAGGGGATGCCCGCATTCGTGATGGTGGGGCTTGCCGAAGGCGCGGTCAGGGAGGCCAAGGAACGGGTCTTCGCCGCCCTGCGGTCGTGCGGCTTTACCCTGCCCGCCGCGCGCATCACGGTGAATCTGGCCCCCGCCGACCGCCGGAAGGCCGGGAGCGCCTACGATCTCCCGCTGGCGGTGGCCCTGCTGGCGGCTTCCGGCGTCGTGCCCGAAGAGCGGGTGCGGGGCTGGTTCCTTGCCGGGGAACTGTCCCTCGGCGGCGCGATCAAGCCCGTGCCCGGCGTGCTGCCGCTGGCCATGCTGGCCCGGAGCGAAGGCGCGCGGGGCATCGTCACCGCGCCGGAAAACGCCTCGGAAGCCGCGCTGGTCGAGGGATTGCCCGCCTACGGACCGGCGACGCTGGACGAGGCGGTGCGGTTTCTGCTTGGAGAAGAGGATTTGCCTCCCGCCGGGCCGCCCGACGAAGCGGAGAACGATACGCGGGGCGTGCCGGACTTCGCGGACGTAAAGGGGCAGGAGCATGCCAAGCGGGCCATTGAAATCGCGGCGGCGGGCGCGCACAATGTGCTGCTCATCGGCCCGCCCGGAAGCGGAAAAACGATGCTCGCCAAGCGGATTCCGTCCATTCTGCCGCCGCTCGCGCCCGACGAGGCGCTCGAAGTGACCAAGATTTACAGCGTGGCGGGCATGCTCGGAGGCAAGGGCCTCGTGTCCGAGCGGCCTTTCCGCGAGCCGCATCATACGGTGTCGGACGTGGCGCTGGTCGGCGGCGGGGCCTATCCCCGGCCCGGCGAAGTGTCGCTGGCGCACCGGGGCGTGCTGTTCCTCGACGAACTGCCGGAATACGGCAAGAGCACGCTCGACGTGTTGCGCCAGCCGCTGGAGGGCGGCACGGTCACGGTGTCCCGTTCGGCGCACTCGGTGACGTTTCCGGCGGACTGCATGCTGGTGGCGGCGATGAATCCCTGTCCCTGCGGTTATGCGACCGATCCCCGGCATACCTGCGTGTGTTCGCCCCTCCAGATACGGCGGTACCGGTCGCGGCTTTCCGGGCCGCTGCTGGACCGCATCGACCTGCACGTCAACGTGCCCGCCGTACCCTATGAGGATTTGCAGGCCGGAGCCTCTCCGGTGACTTCGGCGCGGATGCGGGAACGGGTGCTGGCGGCGCGCGCCGTGCAGCGGGAACGCTATGCGGACACGCCCCGTTGCCGCACCAATGCGGACCTTTCCGGCGGGCTTCTGGAAACGCACTGTCGTCTGGGAACGGAGGAGCGGGATTTTCTTCGCGAAGCCGTGCGGCGTCTGGCCCTTTCCGCGCGGGCCTATACCCGCATTCTGCGGATCAGCCGGACCATCGCGGACCTCGCGGGTGCGGAGTCTCTCGGCATCCCCCATCTCGCCGAGGCCATCGGGTGCCGCGTCCTCGACAGGGAAGTCCTGTAGCGGTCTGGCGTTTTCGCAGGTTTTCAGGCACCCTGCGCGTTCGGGACCGACGGTTCCCGGCGCGCGCTCGGCGGGAACGCTGTGGGCCGGAAACGGGGACGGTCAAAGATTTTTGGAAGAGGAAGGGGGCCGGAGGAAGGCGGAAAGGCCTTTTTTCCGAAGCGTCACGCTTCCCCCCCAATGTGTTTTACCCATTCATACAGGAGCATGTCATGTCGTTCAGACTGATGGACAAAGCCAAGGCCGCCGGCTGAGCGGCGAAGACGGCTCCAGAGTTGCTGGAGCAGGTTCTGGCGTCCCTGTCGGGTGCCCCCGACCCGGAGGGACGCGTGTTGCACGGATTCGAGCACAACGAGGACGCGGTGATTCTCCGCACGCCTCCGGCGGGCATGGCGCTGGTACAGACGGTGGACGTCCTGAGCCCTCTCGGCAACAATCCCCGCCTGTTCGGGCAGGTTGCGGCGGCGAACGCGCTTTCGGACGTGTACGCGGTCGGCGGCGTGCCGTGGTCGGCCATGAACATCGCGGCGTTTCCGGCGCAGGAGGTCCCCTTGGACATCTTTGCGGCGATGTTGCAGGGCGGGCTTGAAAAGATCGCGGAAGCCGGGGCCGTGTTGGCCGGAGGCCACACGCTGGAGGACGCGGAAATCAAGTACGGCCTGTCCGTGACCGGCTATGTGGACCCGGACGCCGTGGCGAGCAACGCCGGGCTGAGGCCGGGCGACGTGCTGGTGCTGACCAAGCCGCTCGGAACGGGCGTTCTGGCGACCGCCATCAAGGCGCAGTGGGAGGGCGGCGACAAGGCCGAAGCGGACCTCTACCGTTGGGCCACCCATCTGAACGCCAATGCCGCCGAGGTGTTGCGGGCCATGAAGCTCAAGGCCGCCACGGACATCACGGGGTTCGGACTCGGCGGGCATCTGCTGGAGATGGCTCGCGGTTCCCGTGTCGTGGTGGAAGTGGATACGGCGTCCCTGCCGTTCATCGACAACGTGGAGGACTTCGCGTCCGACGGCCTGATCCCCGCCGGGACCTACGCGAACCGCAAGCACTGCGCCTGTCGGACGTTCGTGACGCCCGGCGTGGACAGCCTGCGCGCGACGCTGGTGTTCGACGCCCAGACGTCCGGCGGTCTGGTCCTCGCCGTGCCCTCTGAGCGCGTGGACGAGGCGCTGGAGCGTCTTGCGGCCCTTGGCGAACCCGGATGGCCCGTAGGCCGCGTATTGCCCTTTAAAGACGGCGGACAGCTTGTTTTGAGCTGAGGAAAGAAGAACTGGGGAAGGGAGGGGGAAACTTTCTGGAGAAAGTTTCCCCCTCCCTTCCCCAGACCCCATCCCTTCCTCTTCAAAGACTTTCGTAAACGGGGTGCATCGCGGGCGCGGCGTCGCGACGGTCCGTGTCTTGTCGTCAGTTCCCCGGTGGGGCTTTTGGGGGAGGGGGCGGTGTACGCGAGAGATGATTGGACATTGGGAGTGCCGGGTGCGCTCTGAGTCCATCGGTTTGTGTAGAATTGGAGAAGCGACTTTGGGTTTCCCAATCTGAAAAGGGCACGGCTGACGCGTTTGGGACGAAAAGAAAGGGTTCGCATCCGGCTTGCACCGGGTGCGAACCCTTTTTTGGGGTTTCGAGGGGAGCCGGGGATACTCGACCCGAAGGGCGGCGGTTAGGCGAGTCTTCGAGCCTTACGGGCATCGCACACAGAGCGATTCCCCCGGACAGAGGGCGTCCAAGGGGGGTAGCCCTTTTTGGACGCCGGTTCCGCCTAGTAAATCCACTTCTTGCCGTCGTAGCGGGTGATTTCGCGGATGCGACGGGCCTTGGGGCTCTTGAAGGTGCCGGTTTTGGCTTCGGAGATGGTCTTGCCGGTGCTTTCGTAGACCTTTTCAAGGTACACGATGTGTCCGACATACTGGCAGCCGGGGCCCTTGCCGGGGTAGATTTCGGTCGTCATGGTCGTGGGGTCCACTTCGGTGTAGCGGGCGATGTAGCCCTTGCCCACCTTGGAAACCTTCATGTGCGCGCGGTTGTTCTGGAGGGTCTGGTTGGCGCGGTCCACATGCAGCTTGGCGAAGCTGTCGAGCTTTGCCTTCACGTCAAGCGTGGTTTCGGACTGGGCCGGAACCGACTTGGCGGCCTGAGCCTGAGGGCCGGCGCAGAGGAGCACGGAAGCGAGGGCAAAAGCGAACAGTGCGGATTTTTTCATAAAAATCATTGGATTTTATTCCTCTTGAGCAAAAAAGGCCCGACGAAAACCCGCCGGGCCAGTGTAGACGTTGATTCGCCGGCTAGTCTATGAACACCAGTTCGGTGCGGCGGTTCATGTAGCGGCCTTCTTCCGTGTTGTTGTCATAGCGGAAGGACTTGCCCTTGCCGATGGCGATCATGCGGCTGGCGGGGACGCCCTGCGCGACGAGGTAGTTCTTCACGGCGTCGGCGCGGCGCTGGGAGAGCTTCAGGTTGTAGGCGTCGCTGCCGATGCTGTCGGTCCAGCCGAGGAGCTGCACCTTCATGTCGGGATGTTCCATGATGATGCGGGCTGCTTCATTCAGGATGCCCTGAGCTTCGGGGGTCAGGTCGTACTTGTCGAAGGCGAAGTTCACGCCGCGGAGGACGACGACGTCTTCAACGACAGCCACACGTTCCTGGCAGAACACGTCGCCCACGAACTTGTCGACGGCGGCGTCGCTCTTGAGCAGGTCGATGGCCTTGACGGACACGGTGCAGGCGTTGAGGGCGGCGATGGCGTCCAGAGTGGCCTGGCCTTCGGGGGAGGAGGCGACGGAAATGATGTGGAAGCAGACGTTCGGGTTGGAGGCGTAGATCGCCTTCACTTCGTCGATAGGGCTGATGCCGCGGTTGGTTTCGCCGTCGGTCACCAGAATGACGGCCGCGCGCGGGGTCATCTGGCTGATGATGCCGTTGTGGGCCTGGATGCCGTCACCCATGGGCGTGAAGCGGGCGAAGGTTTCGAGGTTGTCCTTCAGGCTGTCGATGCCGGCGGCCATGCTGGCGCGTTCCCAGGGGCCCTGATTCACGACGGCGCCGTAGGGGGCGAAGGTGTACAGGCCGCCCTGATAGCCGAGTTCCGGCACGGCGACGTCGTTGATGCGCTTCATGACTTCCTTGGCCACGGCCATCTTGGTCTTGCCGAGGTCGGGGTAGTTCATCATCATGGAGCCGGAGTAGTCCACGAGGTAGTTGAAGCTTTCGATACGTTTGTCGCAAAGCTCAACCGAGTGGGCCGCGAAGCCGGCGGTAGCCCATGCGAACACAAGGGCGACGGCCAGAACAATAGAACGGGAAAATTTCATGTGAGCCTCCGTTTCTTGGGGTTAGGCATTCTTGCCCTTGCCGCGAAATCCGGCGAGGGACCAAGCGTCCTGCAAATGCATCAGCGAATGTACGCGACAAAAGCCCCGAGGGTCAGAACCAGCTCAGGAGTGCGCGCGATGCCCGATCCATACCGAACATCCCCTAGCGTTATCCGGCATGCAAAGCCGTCTTTCGGACATCGGCCATTCGCTTAAGAGCGACTCTACCTGCGGCCAGAGCAAAGGTAAAGAGCCTTACTTGTATTTTTTTCTCGAAACAGCGTTCTTTTCACAGGCGCAACAAAAAACAGGACGAGAGAAAAAATCTCTCGTCCTGTATGGGAACATTGGGTACGTCGCCGGTCAACACAAGGCCTTACGGCGCGTCCCCTTTCCCGGCTGGGATCACACGCAGCCGGTGGGCTTGGGCAGGCCAGCCATTTTGCAGGCTCCCTTACCGGGGCCGGAGGGGAAGAGTTCGTACACTTCTTTCAGCTTGTAGCCGGTGTTCTTGGACAGGATGCGCACCATAGGAGCGATCCCGTTCTTGCGGTAGTAGTCCTGAAGGAAGTCGAGGATCTTCTGATGGTCTTCGTTCAGCTCGGTGATGCCTTCGGATTCCTTAACGTATTCCAGCCATTCCGGGCACCATTCGTCGAACTTGAGCAGGAAGCCGTCTTCATCGACTTCGAAGGATTTACCCTTGTAGGTGACTTCAGCCATGTGTGCGTCCTCCTTGGACAGTTTATGTGCCGGGGAAGCCCCGTCACGCCTTTCCATTCAAAATCCGGAAATGCGGATTCGATGGAATCTCTCGTTACTCGACGGACCTTTTCATAAAGCCCGCTGAAAGCCGCCGGATGTGTGGGGGCACAATAAGGCGCTTCCTTATTGAAGGGGCATCTACCATAGGCCTGTGGAAATGGCAAGTAGTTGTCCCCTTTTTGCTCTTCATTGGGCATTCAGCCAGCTCTCCGCGCCGGACAGCATGACGTCGCACAGGTCGTCCATTTCCGGGCCGTGATCGTACCCGGCCAGATGCCCGAGCCCGTGGGCCAGCAAGCGGAGGCAATGCTCCCGGACGTCCTGCCCGTAGAGCAGGGCTTCGCGGTGCAGCGCGTCGACGGAAAGAACGAGGCCGCCGAGCTGGACCGGAGCGTGGCCGTCCCCGGAAGCGCCCGTCTGAGCGTCCCCCGTTTCGACGAGGGGTTCGTCCAAGGGAAAAGATAAGACGTTGGTGGGCCCGTGGCAACCCATATAGCGAAGATTGTATGCCGACATGGCCCCGTCGCGGACGAGGACGAGATCGAGTTCCGCCGGGCCGGACCCGGCGGCGCCGAGCATGACGGCGAGAACCCGCCGCAGTTCCGTGCGGCAGAAGGGGAGCCGCCAGCAGCGTTCGCCTCCGGAGAGGTTCAGGCGCAGGGGCGGCGCGGGGAGATCGCGCAGGCTCATGGTTCCTTCCTCGTGGGGTGCATCGACAGGGGGCCCCTGTCGGCGGGCTGGTGCGGACCGGGGACGACCGGATAGACGAGGTCGATGGGCGAGCCCTGCGACGGCGGGGAGGCCGGGCGTGGCGGCGTTTCCGCGGCGTCCGGCGTTCCGGGCATGACGCTGGACGCCGCATAGCAGGCCGCACGTTTCACGTCGGGACGCTGTTCCGGTTTGGGAGGTTCGGGTTTTTTGGCCTCCGGCTTGTCGTGGGGCGGCTTCTTGTCCTTGTTCAGGTCCGGGTAGGCGATGCGCTGGTGGAACAGGCCGGTCAGGATGCGGGCGAAGCTCTCCGAGAGCTTGTGCAGGTCCTTGAAGGTGAGCTCCGATTCGTCGAGCTGTCCGTCGGAGAAGATGCCCTTCATGATCGTGTCGATGTGGGTCTTGATGCGCGCGGGCGTGGGATCGGTGAGCGTCCGGCTGGAGGCCTCCACGGCGTCCGCGAGCATGACGATGGCGGCTTCGCGGGTCTGCGGGCGCGGTCCGGGATAGCAGTAGTCCTCGATGCGCGGGTTTTCGCCGAGCTCCTTGGCCTTGGCGTAGAAGAACTTGATCAGGCCCGAGCCGTGGTGCTGGCGGATGATGTCCACGATTTCGTCGCCCAGATGGTTCTGCGCGGCGAGTTCCGTGCCCTTCTTGACGTGGGAGAGCAGGATGAGGGCGCTCATGGCCGGGGCCAGCTTGTCGTGGCGGTTGGGGCCGTTGAACTGGTTTTCGATGTAATAGTCGGGATAGGCCAGCTTGCCGATGTCGTGGTACAGGGCCGCGACCTTGCACAGGAGGCTGTTCGCGCCCACGGCCTTGGCTCCGGCCTCCACCATGTTGGAGACGACCAGCGAGTGGTGGTAGGTGCCGGGGATGGCGACCATGAGGTCCTGAAGAAGGGGCTGTTCGAGGTTCATGAGCTCCATGAGCCGGAACCGGGTGGTGTACCGGAAGGCCATCTCGATGATCGGGCTGATGGCGAACAGGATGGTGATGGAAATGAAGGCGTTGATCGAGACGACGCCGGAGAGCCACAGGAAGGTGTGCCCGCCCCGGAAGCCTTCCAGCCAGCCGCTGCCGAGGGCGATGATGATCTGGCCGAGGGCCAGCGGGATGATGCTGATCACCACGTCCTGACGGCTCTGCGCCCGGATGACCAGCCACGTATTGAGCATCGCGGAGAGGAAGAAGAACAGGAACAGCGGCAGTTCGGCCTTGAGCATGACGCAGGCGAACAGCGAGATGAGCAGCCCCACCACGCAGTAGCGCCGGGCCGCGAAGATGAGCGCGCACAGCCCCGCCGCGCCCGCCACGGGGAAGAAGTGGATGGCGAGGGCGATGTCCTGCGGCTGCACGATTTTGCCGACGAACACGTAGGCGCCCTTCGCGGATACGCCGAAGACGAACAGGAGCAGGGAAATGAACAGGAAGTCCTTGCGGCGCAGGGGCGTGCCCGGCTTGCCGCTCGGGGCCATGAACAGGCCGAGCGTCAGAATGAGCGAGAAGACGAAGGTCCCCGCCACGGTGCGCGAATGGATCAGCCCGTCCTGCTTCTGGTAGAGGCTCTGGAGCTTGAGCTGTTTCTCGCGGGTGACGCGCTCGCCCTGATAGACGACGACTTCGCCCTTCTGGATGTGGTAGTAGACCGGTTCGACGGTCTGGGCCACGGCGTTGCCGAGCGCCTGCGTGGCCTCGCGGTTGAGGGTCAGGGTGGGCATGATCAGCGGCGAGAACATGACCAGCACGGCGCGGCGGCTCTGCGGCGTGAGCTTCGGGGCGGTACGCAGGGTCTGCGTGAAGGCCGCGAGCACGGCGGGCACGTCGCGGATGTCCGCGACGTCCGGGCGCAGGGTTTCCGAGCCCGTATCCATATCGCGGATGATGATGCCGTTCTTGGAGGGCAGGGCGAGGCGCACGTCCGCGACCACGCCTTCACGCAGCCGTCCCTCGAACCACGGCAGGGCCGTGGACAGGACGTATTCCTGCACGACGGGGAGGCTCCATTGGGCGAGCAGGTCGGCGCTGACCGGCGTCCCGAGCTTTTCCGCCAGCGAGGCGCGCAGGGCGTCCTGCGACTCGGGGTTGGCTTCCTGACCGTTGATCCGTTTGAGGATGCCGAAGATTTTCTGGCGCAGGGCGGCGATCTCGGTCACGCTGAGGTCGAACACCGTGGGCTGGAGCATCGCGACCTGATTGCGCTTGATGCGGGCGGCCTCGGTGTCCTCCACGGTCAGGCTGCGGTGTGCGACCACGTCGCTGTCCGCCACTTCCCCGGCCATGAAGACCCGGAACTGCACGGGAGGCTGGAGCCCCGCGAGCAGCGAGAGGGCGAACAGCGTGGCGATCAGCACCAGCAGGCCGACGCCGTGGTGGTGCTGCCTGAAGAGCGTGCGCGTCAGCCGGGAAAGCTCATTGATGCGAAGCGGGGAGTTTCTCGTAGTCATCATAGGCCTGTACTATTCGTCCGACCAGAGGATGGCGTACCACATCGGCGGATGTGAAGTGCCGGAAAGCAACGCCTTTGACGCCTTTGAGGACATGCAGGGCATGGACCAGCCCGGAGCGGGCCGTGTTGTCCTCGCCCTGCGCGGGCAGGTCGATTTGCGTGACGTCGCCCGTGATCACGGCGCGCGAGCCGAAGCCGAGGCGGGTCAGGAACATTTTCATCTGTTCGCGGGTCGTGTTCTGCGCCTCGTCCAGAATGATGAAGGCGTCGTTGAGGGTGCGCCCGCGCATGAAGGCCAGCGGTGCGACCTCGATGATGCCCGTCTCCTGAAGCGAGGCCATTTTCTGCGGTCCGAGCATGTCGAGCAGGGCGTCGTGCAGGGGGCGCAGGTAGGGGTTCACCTTTTCCGCGAGGTCGCCGGGCAGGAAGCCCAGCTTTTCGCCCGCTTCCACGGCGGGGCGGGTCAGGATGATGCGGCGCACGCGCCGCGCGTTGAGCATGTGCACCGCCATCGCCACGGCGAGGTAGGTCTTGCCGGTGCCCGCCGGGCCTACGGAAAAGACCATTTCGTTGCTGCGGAGCGTTTCCAGATAGGCGCGCTGGGCGGCGTTGCGGGCGGTGACGGTCTTTTTCGGCAGGGAGAGCACGGCTTCGTCGCGGAACGAGCGCCGCAGGTCCGAACCGGGATCGCTTTCGAGGAGCTGGAGCCCCTGTTCGAGATCGGAGCTCTGGAGCGCGTGCCCGCCGCGCAGCAGGCCGTAGAACTGGGTGAACAGATTCAGGATGCGTTCGCGCAGCTCCGGATCGTCGGAGGCTACGGCGAGGGTGGCTCCCCTTGTGGAGAGATCGGCCCCGGTACGTTCCGCGATGGCGTTGAGGTGGGCGTTGTGCGGTCCGAACAGGGCGTTTGCCAATGCCGGATCATCGAAGGAAAGGGTTTCCACGAAGGCCGTTGGCGATGCGGTTTTTTGCATAGATTCGGAAGGCGGCGGGGCCGCCGAGGGACGGTTTGTCGGGTCCGCCGCGAACGGAGGTTCGGCGGTGGAGAGAAGGCCCTGCCCGGAAACGCCGCTTTCCCATCCGTGGCGTCCGGCGCGCAAGGTCGGCCTCAACCTATCGCATTTGCCGCGTAGCGTCTATGGTTCCCTGTTTCGGCTCCTTCTTCAACGGCGTGTGGCCGCATCGAATCCCCGTTCGGGGGGGGCGGAGGGGGCGGGACGGGCGGAACGGTTCGCGGCAGCATAGAGTAACGCCGCGTTTGGATTTGTTAAGTGAGGATGGCCTGTTGGAACATGCCGGCGTTGAGGGGCCGGAAGAGCGGGCGGCGGGAGGTCTCCCGCGAAGCCGAGCGGACGCCGCCGAAGGCTACCGTCTCCGGCGGCGTGGGTTGGGGGATGACGGTTTTTTCAGGGGGTCGTTTTCAATCCCGGCGGCGTCACGCCGAAGAACCGGCGGGTGGTGTCGCCGCAGCGGGTCCAGAGTTCGGCGGGGTCTTCGCCGCGTTCCCGGGCCACGGCCTCGGCGGTGAAGGCCGCGAAGGCGGTTTCGTTGGGCTTGCCGCGCCACGGCACGGGGGAGAGGTAGGGGCAGTCGGTTTCGATCATGAGGCGGTCGGCGGGGATGCGCTTCACGGCCTCGCGCAGATCGTGATTGGCGGGATAGGTCACGGGGCCGGGGATGGAGATGTGCCAGCCGTTGGCGAGGAAGCGATCGAGATGCTCCACGGCGTCGCCGCTGAAACAGTGCCAGAGCACGGGCCGCCCGGCGAAGCCTTCGGCTTCGAGGACGCGGAGGCTGTCCCTGGCGGCGTCGCGGGAGTGGATGACCACGGGCAGATCGCGTTCTTTGGCCAGCGCGAGCTGGACGCGGAAGGCTTCCTCCTGAATGAAATGAGGGCAGTCCTCCCAGAAAAAGTCGAGGCCGATTTCGCCCACGGCCCGCAGCCGGTCGTCTCCGGCAAAGGCGTCGCGCATGGCCTTGAGGACGGCTCCGGTGCATTCCTGCCCGTCGCAGGGATGGATGCCCAGCATGAAGAAGACGCCGGGATGGGCGGCGAAGGCGTCGCGGTGCTCGTAGTAGGCGGAAGGGCTGAGAAAGACCTGCCCGATGGTGGCGAGGCCCGCGTTCCGGGCGCGCTCCATGACTTCGGGGAGGCGTTCGAAAAGCCCCTCGGAATCAAGGTGCGCGTGGGAGTCGGCCCCGGTCGGCGGGAGGCCGAGCGTATCGGGAAGCGGACGGGGAGTATCTTTTTTCTTGCTCATGGCGATGGGGCCGGACGGCCGGGAGAAGGGTTTCCGCCCGCAAGGCGCGATCCGGCGGCGAACCGCGGGAACGCGCCTTGCGGGCGGGGATGTCGGCTATTCGGTGAATTCCTGCTTGATCACGGCCTCGGCCTTGATGCGGTCGAGCAGTTCCGCAAAAGTCGCCTTGACGTGCTCGCGGATGTCGCCCGCCACCACGAGGAACAACACGTCGTCCCCGGGCTTCAGCTCGCCTTCCTCGGCTTCGGCGTGGATGCAGAAAATGCCGGGCTGCTTCTCCAGTTCGCGGCAGATGGCGTCCATCTTGGCGCGATCATGGGACACCTTCATGGACTTCACCGGCGCGTGATCCGCACGGGCCCACCCGCGCACGACGCCGTTGTGCACCAGTACCATGCCCACGTTTTCCGCGAAGCCGGGCCGCTTTTTGAGATCGGCCAAAACCTTTGTGGTATCCATCGTTTCTCTCCTGTGTCTGAAGGCATTCCCTTCCCGGTTAACGGGCCTTGGAAGTCCGGGAAACCTTCAGGCGGGTTTCATCGACACGTCGTATCATTTGCGAAAGACGAAAGGCTCCGGGAACAGAACGTCGTAGTCGTCTTGGGCCAGAACACGTTTGCGTGGAGTGAACTCTGACGAAAAAACGTCCTTCTGTGAAGGGAAATCCTTAAACGTAATCCCGGCAAGCGTGAACAGAGAGTAATTCAGATTGTCCGTTTGCCAAGGGCGGCTTGCATATCCCGCGAGCGAGGCCGCAAAAGCGGGGCGTTGCCGCCTGTAGTCCGGCGAAAGGTAGACGAGAAACGGGATTTCGAACATGAACCGCGATTTGGCCATTTCCGCATGGCCGACGGTATGCCCGTCTTCATACATGGCTTCGCCGTGGTCCGAGAAATAGATCATCGCGGACGGTCTCGTCACCGTCCGCAGTTTTTCGATGATCCGGGTCAGAATGAAGTCGGTGTAGGCGATGCTGTTGTCGTAATGGTTGATTGTGGCAACCTGTTCCGGTTTGCCGTACGGAGGGGCATCCTTGAATCTGGCGAACGCGTCGGGATAGCGTTTGTCGTACTTCCCATGACTTCCGAGGAGGTGCACGAAAACGACGGTTTTGCCTTTTCGGGCAAAAACCGCGTCCAGTTTTTTGAGCAGGATGCCGTCATGGTATGATGACTGATAAAACGAAGTCGTTCCCATATTGCTGTAGTCTTTTTGCGTACAGTTTGAGAACAGGGCGCTTGTCGTGGTTTCGTATTCACCGAGATAGGCCTGATTGGACAGGAGGATGGTCGAGAACCCCGCCTTGTTGAATACGTCGGCGACGGTACAGCGGTAGTGCGGTTCGGTATGACTCGAAAAGGTCATGACCTTGTACAGAGAGGCGGATGTATGCGCATGCGGCGAAATGACGTCGGTAAAAACAAACAGTTGACTGCGGAGGCCCTCCAGCAGCGGAGTCGTCTTTCTGGGATACCCGTACAGACTGTAATGATTCCGATCTGACGATTCGCCTATGACGACGACAACGAGTTCGTCGTCCGGAGCGTTGCAGGTGATGTCCGCCGGGAGTTGGGGATTCAGCAGTGCGGACTGGTTGTTGAAAAGGGCTTTCTCATGCTCCAGTTCGTACGCGGAGTAGAGGAAGTCCGTAGGGTAATCCCATCGGGCGACCTTTTCAAAACCGTTTGAGACGACGCTGCCGCCGTAGGCGATCAGAAGCAGCCCGGCAATGCAGAGGGAACATCGTAACTCGCGTTTCCCGTTCCGCAGAAAGAGCACGAACAGGGGAAGCGTGATCATGATGCCGCCGCCGATGATGAGCGGCGTCGCACCGTCGAGATACTGTTGGATAAATTCAACTGATTCCGAAAAATAGGTTTCCTTGATCACGGTGAGGACATACGGACCGATCTGCATCCCGTACAAATGAAAATGAACGGCATTGGCGAGCGTGAACGTCACTGCCGCGGTATACAACAGGACGCCGTAACAAGCCGAGAACCAGCGGGGAGCGAGAAGGGGGACAAGAAGGACCAGAAGCGTCCAGATGTCGCGCCTCATGTATTTGAAAACGGATGCGGACGCTTCGCAGGAAACCAGAATGGAGCCGTTCGTCGCTGAACAGAGGAGAAGAATGGCCAAAAAGGCAAGAAGGGCGATCAGAGTCTGACGATGGGAGCTCTCTCTCTCTCTCTCTCTTCCAGAACATGATAGCTATCCTTTGAAAAATAAATTGAAAAAGGCGGGTTGCCCCGCCTTTTGAGTTATTCCGCTTCGCGGCGGATGCGTGCGCCTACGGCGTTGAGCTTGTTTTCGATGCGTTCGTAGCCGCGATCGAGGTGGTAGATGCGCTGGACGATTGTGGTGCCCTTGGCGGCGAGGCCGGCGAGGACGAGGGACGCGCTGGCGCGGAGGTCGGAGGCCATGACCGGGGCTCCGGCGAGGCGCTGGACGCCGCGCACGATGGCGGTGTGTCCCGACAGGCGGATGTCCGCGCCCATGCGGACGAGTTCCTGTACGTGCATGAACCGGTTTTCAAAGATGGTTTCGCTGATCACCCCGGAACCTTCGGAGAGGCACATCAGGGCCATGATCTGCGCCTGCATGTCGGTGGGGAAGCCGGGGTAGGGCTGTGTGGTCACGTCCACCCCGCGCAGGGCGCAGGCGCGGCGGGCCAGCACGCCGTCGGCGGTGGGCTCGATGTCCATGCCCATCTGGCGCATCTTGGCGATCACCGCGTCCAGTTCCTCGAAGGGGCAGTCGGTGAGCAGCAGTTCGCCGTCCGTGATCCCGGCGGCGGCGAGCAGGGTGCCCGCTTCGATGCGGTCGGGCATGATCCGGTAGGTGCAGCCGCCGAGGCGCGGCACGCCCTGAATGCGGATGACGCTGGTGCCGTGCCCCTCGATGTTCGCGCCGCAGGCGATGAGGAACCGGGCCAGATCGACCACTTCGGGTTCGCGGGCCGCGTTTTCGAGGATGGTTTCGCCGTCGGCGAGGGCGGCGGCCATGAGCAGGTTTTCCGTGCCGCCCACGGTGGGAAAGTCGAAATGGATGTGCGCGCCGTTCAGCTTGCGGCAGCGGCCGAGGATGTAGCCGTCCTCAAGATCGAAGCGCGCCCCCATTTTTTCGAGGGCGGAGAGGTGCAGGTCCACGGGGCGGGCGCCGATGGCGCAGCCGCCGGGCATCGCGACCCGGGCCTCGCCCAGGCGGGCCAGCAGCGGGCCGAGCACGAGCACCGAGGCGCGCATGGTCTTGACCAGTTCGTAGGGGGCTTCCGGGCTGAGCGCGCCGGGCGTCACCGTCACCTGCCCGTCGGCGAAGGTGTTGGGGCAGCCGAGCAGTTCGAGCAGCTTGGTGGTGGTGCGGATGTCCCGCAGGTCCGGGACGTTGGTGTAGGTTACGGGTTCGTCGAGCAGGATGCTGCCCATGAGGATGGGCAGGGCCGCGTTTTTGGAGCCGCTCACATGCACGACGCCGGTCAGCGGGACGCCGCCTTCGATGATCAGTTTGTCCATGACTGTCCTGTATGAAATCCCGGAAAACCCGGGTGTTGCCGGTTGGAGGACGCCGCCCCGGCAAGATGCCGCGTCCGCGGGCGGCTCTCCGGAGGCGGGAGCGGCAACGATACTATCGGCCTCCTCGGGTGGTCAAGAACCATCTTTTTCACCGGCGCGGGCGCGGCAAGGCCCGAAAACGGAAAAAAGATCGCCCGAAAGACTTGACCTCGAACCGGCTCTGATATAAACACTACTCCTGCATGTGGCGGATGTAGCTCAGTTGGCAGAGCATCTGGTTGTGGCCCAGAGGGTCGTGGGTTCAAATCCCGTCATTCGCCCCACTCACTTGTCTTGATGAAACCCTGCTTCGGCAGGGTTTTTTCGTTTCCGGCTCCTCGCGCCTTCCGCACGCAATCCGCCTCTCTCTCTCTCTCTCTTCCCCTCACTCCGGGATGCCTTCGGGCGACGGGGAAGGCCCCCTTCCCCGTTCTCCCCTAATCGGCAAGTTCCAGTTCGAGCCCCACCGGGCAGTGGTCGGAGCCGAAGACGTTGTTTTCGATCCACGCGTCGCGGACGGCGGGCGCAAGCTCCTCGGAAACAAAGAAGTAGTCGATGCGCCACCCCACGTTGTTGATGCGGGCGCGCTGCTTGTACGACCACCACGAATACTGGTGCGGCTCGTCGCCGTGGATGCGGCGGAAGGTGTCCACATACCCGGCGGCGATGAAGCGGTCCACCCACGCGCGTTCGATGGGCAGGAAGCCCGAGTTCTCCTCGTTGGCCTTGGGGCGGGCGAGATCGATGGGGCGGTGCGCGGTGTTGAAGTCGCCGCAGACCACGATGGGCTTGGTGCGGCGCAGTTCCTCGGCATAGTTCAGGAAGGCGTCGTAGTAGCCCATCTTGTAGGCCAGCCGTTCGTCGTCTTTGGTGCCGTTGGGGAAATAGACGTTGAAGAAATGGAAGGCGGGATATTCGATATGCAGCAGCCGCCCCTCGCCCTGATAGCGGGGATCGGGCAGTTCGCGGTCCACGGCGAGCGGTTCGAGCGCGGCCTTGCGGCGCGAAAAGACGGCGACGCCGGAATAGCCTTTCCTGACCTGCGCGGCGAGCCATTCGGCGTTCCAGCCTTCGGGCTCGCGGTGCTCCGCCGCGATCTGGGCGGGCTCGGCCTTGGTTTCCTGAAGGGCCACCACGTCGGCGTCGGTGGCGGCGAACCAGTTCCAGTCGGGTTTGCCGCTCAGCGCGCGGAACCCGTTGACGTTCCATGAGACAAGACGAATCGAGGTCATGCGTTTTCTCTCGGCAAAAGGGAGGGGAAGCGGATGGGAGCGCGGATGATGCCCCGGACATCCGAAAACGGCGTTCCGGTCCTTTGCGGGAACCCGCCGCCCGCGCAGGATTCCACCCGCCGCGTCCCTTGTCAAATCCCCGGCCTTTCGCCGCGCCCCGTACCGTGTCGCATCCGTCCGCGGCTCAGGCCGTAGAGGAGGCGTCCGCCGCCCGCCGATGGGCGCGCAGGACTCCCGCCGTCCGTGTTCCGTTCCCGGCAAAGAGAGCGGGAAGAGAGCGGCGGGAACGGAAGCCCCGCTTTCTCGGGAAAAGCCCTTGAAAGAGGGGCCAACGAGACGGCACGGGAGGCGCAACAGGCCGGAATCAGGCGACCCCCTGAAGGAGAGGCCAACGAGCGGAAATCTGTTGGAGAAATCCGCACCTCTCTCCGGGACGCTTTTCCCTTCGTCGTCTTTGCCGTCGTGCGATGCGTTCCCCCGCCGCGCCTTGTCCCTGCCTCCCCATACATTTTTAAGGCACCCGCTCCGTATCTTTCCATGCGTCTTTCCCTTCCTGTTTTCGACTCCTCCCGTTTCCGTCATGAAATCGTCACAACGGGCTTGTAGAAGGTGACGATTCCGAAACGCCCGGAGGCGGGAGAGATGACGAAACGTGCGTTGAGCGCCCAGCTTGCGGCGGGGGCTTTTTTTCTGGTGCTGGTAATGCTGATGGAGTCCTTTACCGAAGTGGACATGGACCTCCAGCGGCTCTGGTTCGACTCCTATACGCATGAATGGATCTTTTCCAACGCGCTGCACGAGCGGCTGACGTGGGTTTTCTACGACGGCCCCAAGATGCTGCTCATCGCCCTCGGCGTATGCTGCATCGGCGGGGTCCTCGCGGGAGGCCGCTGGCTGCCGCCGGGATTCCGCAGGGGATGCCTGCTGCTTCTGCTCAGTCTCGCCTTCGTTCCCATGCTGCTCGGCGGGGCCAAGCAGTTCACCAACGTCTACTGTCCGAAACAGTTGGAGGCGTTCGGCGGCGACGTCGCGCATCAGGGCGTGCTGGAATGCCGCAAGATCGCCAACGAAGGCCGTCCGGCGGGCAAATGTTTTCCGGCGGGCCATGCGTCGGGCGGTTTCGCCCTGATGATGCTGTTTTTCTGCCTGCCGAAACGGCGGCGCTGGGCGGGGCTGGCCCTCGGGCTCGCCGCCGGATGGAGCATGGGACTGTACCAGATGCTGCGCGGCCAGCATTTCCTGTCGCATACGCTGTTCACGATGGCGGGCGCGTGGATGATCATCCTGCTCATCGTCCGGGTCGTGCGGATCGTAACGAATAATCATCTGTTACGTATACATATTTGTCCTTCCCTGCGGCCGTTTTCGTCGCCAAACCGTAACAATGGATGTGGCACAATTCGCTCTCCGGACATCCTGTCCGTCTTTAAGAAAGGTTTTGCCATGTACGCTATTGCCGATGCCGTCCGTTACCTTGTGCGGCGGCTGCTTCCGTTCATCGTCGTCTATTTCGCTGCCGAGCTCATGGAGCTTTCCGTGTTGGCCCTGCGCGAGTCCTCCAATCTGCATCCGTCGCTTCGGGGACTGCTCGTTTCCCTTCCGGTGTGGGTGGGGACGACCACGGTTTCCTGCCTGTTTTCGCTCCTGCCCGTGCTGCTGTACCTGCTGATTCTGCCACGGAAGAGCCACGGCGGGCGCTGGGACCGGCGGCTGACCATGTTGCTTTTCTTCCTCTATACGGCGAGCAATCTTTTCGAGGAAGTTTCCGAACTGTTGTTCTGGGACGAATTCACGTCCCGGTTCAACTTCGTGGCCGTGGACTATCTTGTCTATACGCAGGAAGTCGTCGGGAACATCATGCAGTCCTACCCCGTGGCGCTGTTCATGTCGGGGATTCTGCTGGCGGCGTTCGCGTTCACCGTGCTGGCCCGGCACTGGCTGATCGCCGCCCGCAGCGCGCCCCGGCTGGCCCTGCGGTTTGCGGGGGCCGTGCTGCTGGGGGTGTGCGCGTGTTCGCTCAATATGGTCAACTTCATGGATATTTCCGAAGACACCGGGGACCGTTATTTGTCCGAGCTGTCCAAGGACGGTCTGTACAGCCTGTTCCACGCCTTTTTCTCCAACGAGCTGTCCTACAACGATTTCTACCTGACGCGGCCCGACGCCGACGTGGTGGCGACGCTGGCCCCCAAGCTCGCCTCGGACGCGCGCCGCGTGGGCGATCCCGCCTCGCTGGCCTATGCGGTCACGCCCAAGGAGCCGGAAATCCGGGCGAACGTGATCCTCGTGCTCATGGAGAGCATGGGTTCCGAATTTTTCAGCGAGTTCCGCAGCGACGGCAAGGTGCTGACGCCGAATCTCGAAGCGCTCGCCGCCCGGTCGCTCTATTTCAGCCACGTCTATTCCACGGGCACGCGCACGGTCCGGGGCATCGAGGCGCTCACGCTGGCCCGTCCGCCGCTGCCGGGAATGCCCATCGTGCGCCTTCAGGGGAACGACAACCTGCACGGCGTCTGGGACGTGTTCCGCGAACGCGGGTACGACACCAAATGGATTTACGGCGGGTACGGCTATTTCGACAATATGAACGCCTACTTTGCCGGGAACGGTTTCACGGTGGTGGACCGTACCGTCATGTCCGCCGACGAGATCAGCTTCTCGAACATCTGGGGCGTGTGCGACGAGAACCTGTTCGCCCGGGCCATCAAGGAAGCCGACGCGTCCCATGCGGCGGGCAGGCCGTTCTTCAACTTCGTCCTCACGACCTCGAACCATCGGCCCTACACCTATCCCGACGGCAAGATCAGCATACCCTCCAAGTCGGGCCGCAGCGGCGGGGTGATGTACGCGGACTACGCCATCGGGGAATTCATGAAGGAGGCCCGCAAACATCCGTGGTTCGAGGACACGGTGTTCGTCTTCGTGGCTGATCACGGGGCCAGCAGTTCGGGCCGCGAGGAGATCAAGCCGGGGAACCATCACATCCCGTTCATCGTCTATGCGCCGAAGTACATCAAGCCGGAGCGGCACGATGAGCCCATCAGCCAGATCGATGCGGTGCCGACGCTCCTGTCGCTGCTGCGCTTCAGGTACACGGGCGAGTTCTACGGCATGAACGCGCTCGATCCCCGGTACGTATCGCGCTATTTTCTGAGCAATTACCAGAAGCTGGCGTATGTGAAGGGCGACGAGATGGTGATCATGCGTCCGGTGCGCGGGGTGCATTTCTATCGCGGCGGCAGGCAGGTGGGTTCGGCTCAGGCCGCCAAGTCCGGCGACGCCGTGAAGGCCCCGGACGCCGCGCTGCAACAGGTGCTCGACGAGGGCGTCAGCTATTACCAGCACTCCGCCCGTTGGCGGGAGTTTTTGAAGGAATAGGAGATTGGGGAGGGGGAAGGGCCCCTTTTTCAAAAGGGGCCCTTCCCCCTCCCCAAACCCCACCT
>CABKMN010000035.1 GCA_902373525.1 uncultured Bilophila sp.
ATTGGGGAGGGGGAGGAGAAACTTTCTGGAGAAAGTTTCTCCTCCCCCTCCCCAAACCCCACCCTCTTCTCTTCAAAGACTTTTGTGTTTATCGAATCCTTGTTCGAGGTCGAGCCGGTTATCGAAGGAAGGCCGTCCGATGCGGCATCGGGCGGCCTTTGCGGAAGGTCCGTCGCCGGAAACGGCGGTTTAGACTCAGGGAAGATCGACGAGGGAAACGGGGTTGCCGTGGGCGCGGACAAGGGCTTCGAGGTCCGCGAAGGCGAGAAAGACGGTGGCCGTATTGCGGTTGGGATGTACGCCGAGGGAAGGGAGGCCCGCGAGTTCGCGGTCGAAGACGACTTCCACGGCGCGTTCTTCGTCGTTCAGGACGCCGAGGGGCGTGACCGCGCCCTTCTCCAGCCCGAGGAAACGCTTCAGGCGCTCCTCCGAGGCGAAGGACAGGGCGCTGGTCCCGAGCCGGACGCGCAGGGCCTTGAGGTCCGCGCTCTTGTGGCCGGGCAGGACCACGATGAAATGCCGCCGCCCGTGCGCGTCGCGCAGGAACAGGTTTTTGGCGATCACGCCGCCGTCCTCCAGATGCAGACGGTCCATCGCCTCAATGGTCAGGACCGCCTCATGCTCGACCAGCCCGTACGAAATCCCGGCGGCGTCCAGCGCGTCCAGAACCTTGCGGATGGCTTCCATCGTGTCCTCCTTCGGCGGCGCAAACACAAAAACCCCGCGATACGAATACCACGGGGGAGGAAAAGCGACGCCGGACGGGGTTACTTCATGCGGTAGGTGATGCGCCCGCGGGTGAGGTCGTAGGGGGACAGCTCCACCTTGACCCGGTCGCCGGGCAGGATGCGGATGTAGAACTTGCGCATCTTGCCGGAAATGTGGGCGAGCACCGTATGCCCGTTTTCAAGCTCAACCAAAAACATCGCGTTGGGCAACGCTTCCTGAACCACGCCGTCAACTTCAATGGCATCTTCTTTCGCCATGGAGCCTCCTCACAAAGTACATAAGATATATGTCCACACCTTTCTTTACAAAAGGCGTCGGATTCGATGACCTGTTACAGTGCCCTGAAACACGCCCCTTGTCAACCGCAGGCGGACGGTTTCGCCGCTCTTTCCCCGCACCGAACCGTCCTTCCTCTTCCTGCCGTTCCCTCCCCCCACGCCTCCGACAACCTCCCGCCAATGCGAAAACACGCCGACAGGGATTCGATAACCACAAAAGTCTTGGGAGGGAGAGAGGAGGGGAGAGGGAAGCCTTTCTTCAGAAAGGTTCCCTCTCCCCTCCCCCAATCTTCACTTTACGGGCCGGAACAGCAGCCAGAAGCCTGCGGCGAGCAGGGGAACGCAGAGCAACTGCCCCATCGTGAGCCAGCCGAAGGCGAGATAGCCGAGCTGCGGATCGGGCTGGCGGACAAACTCCACGGCGAAACGGAACACGCCGTACAGCACCGCGAACAAGCCGGAAACGCGGCCGGTGGGCCGGATTTTGGACGAAAAGGCCCACAGGATCACGAACATCGCCACGCCTTCAAGCCCGGCCTCGTACAACTGCGACGGATGGCGCGGCAAAGGGCCGCCCGTGGGGAACACCATCCCGAGGGGCCCGTCCGTGACGCCGCCCCACAGTTCACCGTTGATGAAGTTCCCGAGACGCCCGAAGAACAGCCCCGGCGGCACCAGCGGCGCGACGAAGTCCACCACGTCCAGAAACCGCTTCTTCTCGCGGCGGCTCCACCACAGGCCCGCCAGCAGAACCCCGAGCAGCCCGCCGTGGAAGGACATCCCGCCGTTCCAGATTTTGAAAATCTCCGAGGGCTGCGCAAGGTAGGACGGCAGATCGTAAAACAGGACATAGCCGATGCGCCCGCCCGCCACCACGCCGAGCATGATCCACGTGAGCAGGTCGTCGACCTTCTGCCCGTTCCAGCCCGCCGCGATCCACGCCGGACGCGACGCGCGCCAGCGCGCCAGACCCCACCCGGCAAGAAAGGCAAACAGATACATGAGCCCGTACCAGTGCACCTGCACGGGGCCGAGCGAAAGGGCCACCGGATCGATGTTCGGATAGGTCAGCATGAGGACCGCCCGCCGGAGGGCTCGCGGCGTTCGAACGTGCCGGTGCGGCCCCCGGACTTGTGCACGAGGCGTACGTCACGGATCACCATGTCCTTCTGTACGGCCTTACACATGTCGTAAATCGTCGCCGCCGCGACCTGCGCCGCGATGACGGCCTCCATCTCCACGCCCGTGCGGTCACTCGTCCGGGCCTCCGCCTCGATGAGCACGGCGGGCGGCTCGTCCCGGATTTCGAAACGCACGTCCGCATAGCTCAACGGAACGGGATGGCACAGCGGGATCAGTTCGGACGTCCGCTTCGCCGCCATGATCCCGGCGACCTGCGCCGTCACCAGCACGTCGCCTTTGGGCAGCGCGTGCCGCTTGAGCAGATCGAGCGTATTCGCGTTCATCTCCACCGCGCCGCGTACGATGGCGACGCGCCTGGTGACGTCCTTGCCGCCCACGTCCACCATGCTGATGGAGCCGTCCTCGGCCATGTGGGAAAAGGCGTCGTCGCGCGCGCCGTCGGAAGCCGCCGGACGGTTCACCGAGCGCGCCGCACCCGAAGGGGAACCGACGACCGCGTTGACGAGCACGTTGAGGACGCCCTCGATGTCGAGTTCGGACGTGTCCACGATCTTCGCGTCGGCGGCGGGCTTGAGCGGCGCGACGGCCCGGTTGCGGTCCATGTCGTCGCGCTGGCGGATCATTTCGGTGATCCGGGCGAGATCGGCGGGTTCGCCCTTGGCCCGCAACTCCTCGAAACGCCGCAGGCCGCGCACTTCGGGCCGGGCGTCGAGGAAGAACTTGAAACGCGCCGCAGGGAACACCACCGTGCCCATGTCCCGGCCTTCCGCGACCAGCCCGGTTTCGCCGAGCGCGCGCTGGGCGTCCTTCAGGCAGTCGCGGACCACCGTGGACGTGGCGAGACGGGAGGCGAGCCGCCCCACCTCTTCGGTCCGTATTTCCCGGCCCACGGGCACCTCGTTGCACAACAGCACGGTGCCTTCGCCCGCGCCCTCCAACCGGAACCGGAACCCGTTGCAGCGCGCCCGCAGTTCGTCTCCGGGCAGTTCTTCCGCACCCGGCCCAAGCCGCAGCGCGATGGTGCGGAACATCGCCCCCGTGTCCAGATAGGGGAGTTTCAGAAGAGAGGCGAGGCGCTTGGCGAGCGTGGACTTGCCGACCCCGGCGGGGCCGTCCAGCGTGATGATGGGCAATTCGTTCATGATTGGAGCAGTTCCCGCATGGCATTGACGAGCATGCCGTTTTCTTCGGCGGTCCCGACGGACACGCGCAGGTTCCGGGGCAGGCCGTAGCTGGTCAGCGGACGCAGGATGATCCCGCGCCGCAGCAGGCCCTCGAACAGGGACGCGGCGTCCGGCCCGTGCTCGGGAAGCGCGAACATGAGGAAGTTGGACTGGGACGGATAGACCGTACAGCCCAGCTTTTCCAGTTCGACGGCGAGCCACGCGCGGCCCTCGCGGACCACACGCAGGGTTTCCTCATGGAAGGCCGCGTCTTCCAGCGCGGCGATCCCGGCCTCCTCGGCCATCAGGTTCACCGAGAAGGGCAGACGCACGCGCCAGTAATGATCAGCGAGCTCCTCGGGCACGATGGCGTAGCCGAGCCGCAGGCCCGCCATGCCGAAGCTCTTGGAGAAGGTGCGCGACACGATCAGGTTGGGGAATTCGTCCAGCCGGGGCAGGAGCGAATGCTTCGCCTCGTCGTCCGTGAAGTCCATGTACGCCTCGTCCACGACGAGCAGACAGGTGGAAGGCAGGGCGCGGGCCAGCCGTTCAAGGTCCGCCGCCGCCGGGGTGTAGCCGGACGGATTGTCCGGGGTGGTGACGAACACGAGCGCGGTCTTGTCGTCCACGAGCTTCAGCAGATCGTCCCACGGGAAGGAAAAGTCGGCGTTGACCGGAGCCTGCCGCAGTTCCACGCCGCCCAGGGCCGCCTGCGTCGTATAGATGCCGAAACAGGGCTTGAAGGCCACGGCGTTGTTGACGCCCGGCTCGGCGCAGATACGGAACAGGAGGTCGATGACCTCGTCGGAGCCGTTGCCCACGACGATCCGGGACGGGCTGACCCCGTGATGCGCGGCGATGGCCTTGACCAGACGCGGATTGCCCGCCTGCGGATAACGGAAGGCCAGTCCGGCATGCGTTTCCAGCACGTGCCGGACCAGCGGAGAGGTTCCGAGCGGATTTTCGTTGCTGGCGAGCTTGATGACCCGTTCAAGGCCATATTTCTCGCGGATTTCGTCGATGGAGAGCCCGGCCGTATAGGGCTTGAAGCCCCGGACCAGCGAACGCATGGGGATGGAGGACATGGCATTTCCCTTCTATGGTTGTAAAGCCCGGAGTTTCCTTTTTTCCGCCAGCATCGTCAAGGGCGAAGGCCCTTCGGACGGAGCCTCATTCGGAAGCGAGGAGGCGGGCCTGAGCGCGCGTCGCTTCGGCGGCGAACACGGAAGCCTCGACGCGGTCGTAGGTGCCGCCCATCTTCTGGCTCAGGAACGCCACCGTGGCGTCGCGATAACGCAGCCACGCCCGTTCCGCCTCGCGCAGCCTGCCGACGTACGCCGCACAGGCCTCGTCCGTGTCGTACGGGCACTGCTTCATGGCCTTCCGGTAGGTTTCGTTCAGGATGACGTCCCAGTAGCAGAACGCGTCGTCCGCACATTCCACGAAATCGCTGGTGGTCTGGGCCTTGTCCATGCACTGAGCGTATCCCGGCGCAAGTTCCTCTTCCGCCGCGCCGGTTCCGCAAAGGCAACACACCGTCAACACCGCCGACAGCAAGGCGACGCTCCGCTTGCCCATACCGCTCCTCCCCGTCCTTTTCCCGGATGGTTGTCCCTTCATCAAGGCCGCGGCAGGATCGGCCCGCCGCGTGATCGCCCCCTTTTCAACAAGGGCATTCCACAGCCGCCGCTCCCCGCAGGGTGCCGGACGGGCGCGGCCCGCACACGCCACCCAACGTCCGTACAACACGCGGGTGTTGCCGCATACATACCTTTTTCCCGCGCGAATGGAAATCGCGACGGTCCTCTCCGCGAACGTCGTTCGGGAAAGCCGCCTTGGCCGGAAGGGGCGCGGGCAACAAAAAAACCGGGAATGACGAGCATTCCCGGTTTCCGCAATGGCCCCGGCGGAGGGACGCCGGGGCGAGGTGAACGGCATGACATCATGGGCCGTTTGTGCGCCCGGACGGCTCATGCCGTCGGGCGCGACATTCCGAAAACATCTCCGGAGCCGCGGCTCCGCACGATTTCCGAAAGAAGAGGGGGGAGCATTCCGAAGAGGGGTTCTCTCTGCCGGACCGCTTGCCGGACAATGCCGCCCGAGGAAGGGAAGCCTTCCGGAGAAGGCGACCCTCCTCAGGCGGATTTATTCGCCTTTCGTGACCTCAATCTTGCGGGCGGCGGGTTTCTCGGGTTCCTTGCGGGGAATCTCGATGCTCAGCACGCCGTCCTTGTGGGTCGCGGTGATCCTGTCGATTTCGGCATCCTCGGGCAGGGACAGGGCGCGGCGGAACGAGCCGTAGGAACGTTCCATGCGGTAGTAGCCCTTCTTTTCATCCTTCTCCTCGGATTCGTTTTTCTTTTCGCCCTCGACGATCAGCATGTTGTCGCGGACTTCGATGTTGACCTGATCCTGCGGGACGCCGGGCAGTTCGACCGTGGCCTTGTAGGCGCCGTCGGTGACGGACAGGTCCATCTGAGGAATCAGCATGTCGGAAGCGGTGTCCCCGAGGGTGCGGGGAGCCATACCCGAAAAGACGCTCCGCGGCGAGAAGAACCCGCCGAAAAAGTCTCCGAAAAGTCTGTCGATTTCGTTGTGCAGCTGATCCACCGGGGTATACCCCTGCTGGGCGGGAGCCGTGGTGCGGTGAGCGGGGGCGGCGTTGGCGCCATGACCACAACACGAACCGGGAGTACGAACAGTTTCCATAATCAACCTCCTGTGGATAACTTTTGTACCCATTAGATAAAGCATGGTTTATTCATGTCAACGTATGTGCATAAAAATCATGCTTCATCAGGAAAAGTTCTCAGAGCCCCGCGTTTCGCGCGCGGCGATTGACAGCGGGGATGGAGCTGCCTACACTCCGAACGTTCTCAGGGCGGGGTGAAAGTCCCCACCGGCGGTAATCCCCGCAGCGACGGGGGAAGCCCGCGAGCGCCCTTCACGTGAAGGGGTCAGCAGAGCCGGTGAGAAACCGGCGCCGACGGTAACAGTCCGGATGGAAGAGAATGGACAGCCGATGCGACCGGCCTCTCCGGGCGCATCGCGAGAGAAGGATCACGACTCCCGAACCGCGCCGACGGCGCGGTGCCCCTGTCTGTCGCCCTGATGCTGCACTTTTTCCTCAACGACAGGAGAACCGTCATGAGCCAGCATCAGTTCACCACCACCCCTTCCGAGCGCGTGGAAGCCGCCGTCAACGCTGTCCGTATGGGCAGAGGGGTCCTCGTCGTGGACGACGAAGACCGCGAAAACGAAGGCGACATCATCTTTTCCGCGGCCTCCCTCACCAACGAGCAGATGGCCCTGCTCATCCGCGAATGCAGCGGCATCGTGTGTCTGTGCCTGCCGGAGGACAAAATCCGCCGGCTCGCCCTGCCTCAGATGGTCGCGAACAACACCTGCAAGAACCGCACGGCCTTCACCATTTCCATCGAAGCCGCCGAGGGCGTGACCACCGGCGTCTCCGCCGCCGACCGCGTGAAGACCATCCGCACCGCCATCGCCGACGACGCCGTCCCCGAGGACCTGAACCATCCCGGCCACGTGTTCCCCCTGTGCGCGCGGCCCGGCGGCGTGCGCGAACGCGCCGGGCACACCGAGGCGAGCGTGGACCTCATGCGCCTCGCGGGCCTGCCGCCCTACGGCGTCCTGTGCGAGCTCACCAACCCCGACGGCACGATGGCCCGGCTTCCCGAGATCATGGCCTTTTCCGAGCGGCACGGCATGCCCGTCCTGCAGGTGCGGGACCTGATCGACTTTATGGAGCGCTAACCCAAAGGAGTAGTTCCCATGAACAACGCCATTCCGTTCCGCGCCCTCATGCGCGTTCTGGATCGATTTGAGGCCGAAGCCTCGGGCGGCGCGCCGGTCTGCGTCGCCGTCGTCAACCGCACGGGCAAGCTCGCCGCCTTCCTCAGTCTGGACGGCACGCCCGAACGCGCCGGAGCCATCGCCCAAAGCAAGGCCTACACCGCCATGCGTATGGAATCGACCACGGAAGCGTTCCATGACCGCCTCGTCCGGGAAAACCTCTCGGCCGCGGACTTCTGCGATCCCGGCTTTTCCTCGCTGGCGGGCGGCGTGCCCGTTTTCGACGAAACCGGACGCTGCATCGGCGGCGTCGGGGTCAGCGGCAGAAAGCCCGGCGAAGACGCCGAGCTTGCCGCGCGGCTGGCCGGGATGCTGACCGCTTCCCTCACGGACTGAAAAACACGCGGCGCGCTCGCCGCGACACCCCAAACCGCATGACGACAGGCCGGAATCCCTCGGGATTCCGGCCTGTTCCGCAAGCGCGACAATCCGCCGTCTCCGCGCCCCCTTCCGAACGCCCCGGATAAGGGATTCCCCCTCCCCGATTCCGGGGACCGTACTCCCCGGACGCATCTTTTGACCGCCCGGCAACAAACCGTCCCTTTTCCGCCGCCCCGTGCGAGTCGGAATCGCATGAGAACCTTGAGAGTCCCCTCTTGACCCCGCTCCGGGTCAATGTCATTCAATGTGAACGGCACCACGTCGCGGCTTTGCGCCTTGCCGCCGGACGGGAGGGTTTCCCGTCCGTGTGAACGGATCGTAACGCTCCGGGGGCCGCCCCGGAGAGAGGGAGAACATCGCGCGGCGACGCGCCGGTTTCCCTCGCCTTTTCCATAAGGAGACAAGAGTGAATACCCACGGTTTTACCCTCGTACGCGAGGAACAGCTTTCCGAAGTGTCCGGAACCGTCAAGCTCTGGCGTCACGAGGCCACGGGAGCGGAACTCCTTTCCGTGCTCAACGGCGACGAAAACAAATGCTTCGGCGCCACGTTCCGCACCCCCCCGAAAGACTCCACCGGCGTCGCCCACATCCTCGAACATTCCGTCCTGTGCGGCTCCGAAAAATACCCCGTGAAGGAACCCTTCGTCGAACTGCTCAAAGGGTCGCTCCAGACCTTTCTGAACGCCTTCACCTTCCCGGACAAAACCTGCTATCCGGTCGCCAGCGCCAACCTCCAGGACTTCTACAACCTCGTGGACGTCTACCTCGACGCCGTGTTCTTCCCCCGCATCGACGAAAAATGCTTCCAACAGGAAGGCTGGCACATCGAGGCCGACAGCGCCGAAGGCCCGCTCCGCTACAAGGGCGTGGTCTACAACGAGATGAAGGGCGTGTACTCCTCGCCCGACTCCGTGCTGGCCGAGCACTCCCAGCAGTCCCTGTTCCCGGACATGACCTACGGCCTCGATTCCGGCGGCAACCCCGAAGTCATCCCCCAGCTTACCTACAAGGCCTTCAAGGCGTTCCACGAATCGCACTACCACCCCTCGAACACCCGCTTCTTCTTCTGGGGCGACGATCCCGAGGAACGGCGCTTCGCCCTGCTCGCCCCCTACCTTTCCCGCTTCACGGCCCGCGAAACCGACAGCGCCGTGCCGCTCCAGCCGCGTCTCGACGTGCCCCGCCAGCTCGAATTCCCCTACGCGGCGGGCGAGGACGGCGACAAGGGCCACGTGGCCCTCAACTGGCTGACCTGCGAAACCGCCGACACCGGCGAACTGCTCGTGCTGGAAATGCTGGAGCACATCCTCCTCGGCCTGCCCGGCTCGCCGCTCCGCAAGGCGCTGATCGAATCCGGCCTCGGGGAGGACCTCACCGGCAGCGGCCTTGAAACCGATCTGCGCCAGACCTTCTTCTCCGTGGGCCTGCGCTCCATCGTGCCCGGCACCGCCGAGGACGTGGAAATGCTGATCATGGAAACGCTGGCCGATCTCGCGGAAAACGGCGTGCCCGCCCCAGCCGTGGAGGCCGCCGTCAACAGCGTGGAATTCGATCTGCGCGAAAACAACTCGGGCCGCTTCCCGCGCGGCCTCGCCGCCATGATCCGCAGCCTCGCCACATGGCTGTACGACGGCGATCCCATCGCCCCGCTGGCGTGGGAAAAGCCCCTCGCCGCCCTCAAGGCCCGCCTCGCCTCCGGCGAAAAGGTCTTCGAGGACGCGATCAGGCGCTGGTTCCTCGACAACGAGCACCGCTCCACGGTCATCCTGACCCCGGATGCGAACCTCGCCGCCGAGCGCGAAGCCGCCGAAGCCGCCAAGCTCCAGCGTCTCTACGACGCGCTTTCCGACGACGACCACAAGGAACTCGTGGCCCTGACCGAAGCCCTGCGCGCCAGCCAGCAGGCCCCGGACAGCCCCGAGGCCCTCGCCGCCATCCCGAGCCTGACCCTCGGCGACCTGCCCCGCGAGAACACGCCCATTCCCAAGACCGAAGACACGGCGGGCGATCTCGCCGTCCTCGCCCACGACATCGACACCTCGGGCATCCTGTACGCGGAAATCCTGTTCCCGCTGGACGCCGTGCCCGCCGAACTCCTGCCGCTGGTGCCGCTCATGGGCCGCAGCCTTACGGAAATGGGCACCTCCAAGCGCGACTTCGTGGAACTCGGCACCCTGCTGGCCTCCAAGACCGGCGGCATGGACGCCTCTCCGCTCGTCGCCACCCTGCGCGGCGCGCGCACGCCCGTCGCCAAGCTCTGCCTCGGCGGCAAGGCCACGGCGGACAAGGCCGACGATCTGTTCGCCCTGATGGCGGAAGTTCTGACCGACGCCGACTTCGACAACCGCCAGCGCTTCACCCAGATGGTGCTGGAAGAGCGCGCCCGCCTCGAACAGTCGCTCATCCCCTCCGGGCACGGCACGGTCATCACCCGCCTGCGCGCGGCCTACAGCCTCTCCGGGCGGATCAGCGAAGCCCTCGGCGGCGTGACCTATCTCGAAGCCATCCGCGCCCTCTCCGACCGCGTGGTCAGCGACTGGGATTCGGTGCGGGCCGATCTGGAAATCCTGCGCGGCCTCATCCTGAACCGGCAGGACGCCGTCCTGAACCTCACCGCCGACGCCAAGACCCTCGCGGCCGCGCAGCCCTACGCCGCCGCGCTCGGACGCGCCCTGCCCACGGCCTTCTCCGTGCCCCTGCCCCTCGATCCGCTCGGTGCGCCGATCAACGAGGCGCTTCTCGTGCCCGCACAGGTCAATTACGTGGGCAAGGGTTGCAACATCTATGATCTGGGGTACAACTGGCACGGCTCGGCGCATGTCATCACCCGCCATCTTCGGATGGGCTGGCTGTGGGATCAGGTCCGCGTGCAGGGCGGCGCGTACGGCGCGTTCTGCTCGCTTGATCGGATGAGCGGCACGCTGGCGCAGGTGTCCTACCGCGATCCCAATGTGGAAAAGACCCTCGCGACCTACGACGCCACCGCCGACTACCTGCGGAAGCTGGACCTGTCCGACCGCGACCTGACGCTCGCCATCGTGGGCGCCATCGGCGATCTGGATACCTATCTTCTGCCGGACGCGCGCGGCGCGGCCTCGCTGGCCCGCCACCTGACGGACGACCGTGACGACCTGCGCCAGCAGATGCGCGAGGAAATCCTCGGCACGACGCGCCGTCACTTTACGGAATTCGCCGAAGTCATGGCCGAAGCGGCCCGAGCGGGGACCGTTTGCGTCCTCGGCGGCTCCGCAGCCGAAAACGCCGCAACGGCACACGGCTGGAACATCAGCAAGGTGTTGTAACCAGAACCGGCCCGCAGGACGCCCTCCCGCGGGCCGAAACGTTGTTTGAAGGCACCGGCACAACGCACCACGCCGGCGACTGCCGTACAGGAGAAGTTATGGAAACGAATGGCACTGCACCCGAAACGCCCCACGCCGAACGCCGTCAACGCACCCCCCTCGCCGTGACGCGCGAACGTGTCCTCGGCATTGCGGAACAGCTGTTTCGTCGGAACGGCGTCCAGGCCGTGAGCGTCGATGCCATAGCTCAGGCCGCGGGCATCAAGAAGATGACGCTGTACCGCTGCTTTCCCTCCAAGGAAGAGCTGGTCATGGCCTGCATGGATCAATGGGAGGCGGCGTTCCGTACCCTCTGGAACGAAGCGCGCGACCAGTATCCCGACGAACCGGCCCGCCGGTTGCTGGCGCTGTTTCAGCTCGTCGTCGGCCTTGTTTCCAAACCGGACTACAGCGGGAACATCTTCGTCCATCTGATGACGGACTACGCCGATCCCGAGCATCCCGTCTGCATCCGGGTACGCGAGCAGAAGGCGTCCCTGCGCGCGGACGTGCGGACGCTCCTCATCAAGGCCGAGGCTTCCGATCCCGATCAGCTCGCCGACACCTACTGTCTTCTCCTCGAAGGGCTGCTCATCGCGGCCCGGACCTACGGCTTCGACAGCGGGCCCGTGCGCAACGCCGCCGCCATCGCCGAAAAGGCCCTCCGCCAAGGCTGCGGCTCCCGGGCCTTCCCCCCGGAGCCCCGCCGCTTCCGGCGGTGGTAGAGGAACGAGATGCCTCCGGCGGCAAGGGGCTACCGCCCCTTGACCCTGTCCGGGGGGCGAGCCGCCCCCCGGACCCCGGCATAACGCCTGAACCGCAAACCGGTTCCGTATCCCCAACCGGATACGGAACCGGTTTGCGGTTCAGGCGTCCCGTGACATGATACGATTCCCTTTTCCGTTCAAGGGGCCGCCAGAGAAATCTCAAAAAACGAATGCAACAGGCGGTGAATCGAAACTGTTTTCCGTCCGTTCAATCTCGTCGGGGAAAAACCGTTCAATGCGCGCGCCCTTTCAGCGAAACGGCAAGGACGCGCCGTCGGGAAACTTCCGGTACGGTGCGGTCCGCAGCATCGCCGCAGCCATGACCTGTCCCGTTTGCAAGCGTCTTTGAAGAAGAGGGAAGATTTGGAGGGGGGAGGGGAAACGTTTTGAAGAACGTTTCCCCTCCCCCTCCAGTTTTCGTCAGCCGGTCTACCGGCCTTCCTTGCCGTTCGCTTCCCAGAGAGTCCCGACGAACTCGGTGAGGGCGGTACGGTTGATGCCGGCGGGCGGATAAGGGAGCTTCTCCTTGGGCTTGGGAAGCTGCACGCCCCCGGCCTTGGGATCGCCGTTCAGGAGGGTGAAGGCGGCGAGCGCCCGGGCCTCGAAGGCGGCGAGCAGGGGCACGTTGTCCTCAAGCGGGAGCTCGGAAGGCGCGGGCAAGGGCTCGCGGTACTCCACGATCAGCTTGGCCCGATGGAACCAGAGAATGAAGGTGAACCGCCGGACAAGGCTGCCTTCGGCCCACGCGTCGGACTCGCCGGAACTCCACGGGTCTTCGTGATCCTTGAGGACATAGGTGTCGGCAACGCCGGAAAACCCGTTGATGTCCTGTGCCTTGTGCCGGATGACGGAAAAACCGGGCTCCGGGTCCGCGGGCCACGTCTCGTCCTTCTGCGATACCGCCAGAAGGCCCACCAGACGCGCGGGAACCGGCGTTTCGCGCCCGAACAGCGCGTAAACCACCTGCACCGACGTGGCGGGCAGCATGCTGCCCTGCACGGTGGGCGAAATGTCCGCGCGCCGGGCGTCCACAAAGGCGAAATCGGCGGCGGGCTTCACGGCGACCGCGGGACGCGAGGGCGACACCAGCATGCCGTCCGCCATGCCCCGGACAAGCCCTCCCTTGGCGTTCATGCCGATGAACGCCGCCAGAGCGATGACCAGTATGGGAATGATGATTTTGAACATTCGTTTGCTCCTTTCAGGGGACCGACGGAACGCATCCCCCGTTTCCCGATGAAAACGCCCCCGGCCTTCACTCGGCGGAACGCCCGCCGGCCGCGCGGCTCCGGGAAGGGAGTCCCCTTCCCCGGGCCGCTTACCACTTCACGCCGGGTTCCTCATGGAAGGCGGCGCGGTGACGCGCGGCGAAGGTTTCGTAGGTGAAGACATGCTCCTGCGTGCCGTGCTTTTCGACGCAGTAGCTCGCGCAGGTCGCGCCGAGACGGGCGGCGGCGGGCACGTCGAGGCCGTGCATGAGCCCCTTGAGCAGACCGGAACGGAACGAATCGCCCGCACCGGTGGGATCGGCCACGGTTTCGGGCGCGGCGATGCCTACCGAACCCTGCTCGCCGTTGTCGATGACCGAGCCCTGTTCGCCGAGCGTGGTGATCACGCCGCCGGTGAGCGCGCGCAGTTCGGCGCGGGTGCGGCGGGTCGCCTTGCAGATCATTTCCAGTTCGTAGTCGTTGGTTACGAGCAGCGCCGAACCGGTGACGGCGTCCAGCAGATCGTCGCCGGAAAGCGCCGGAATCTGCTGGCCCGGATCATAGATATACCGGATGCCCTTTTCCCGGAACAGGCGGGGGAGCGACTTCATGTCGTCGAGATTGCTGGGGGACACGATGCCCCAGTCGACGGAGGCGTCCGCGTTCGGGAAGGCGTACTCGCAGGGGAAGCTCATGGCGGCGGGGTGAAAGCCGTTGATCTGGTTGTTGTCCTTGTCCGTGATCAGGGTGCAGCTCGCGGTGAACTGGTCCCGCATCACCCGGATGCCCTCAAGGGAAAGGCCGTACGACCGGAGAAATTCGCCGTATTCGGAAAAATTCTTGCCCACGGTGGCGAGGATAAGCGGCTTCTCGCCCATCAGGGCCAGCGTGTAGGCGATATTCCCCGCGCAGCCGCCGCGCTTTTCCACCAAACCGTCGATGAGGAAGCTCACGTTCAGGATGTGCAGCTTGTCGGCGAGGATGTGGTCGGCGAACGCGCCGTTAAAGGACATGATACGGTCGAAGGCCAGCGAACCGGCGACATAAATGGACATCATTCCTCCGGGTGGGTTGATTCGGTGATCCAGGACAGGAAATCCGCATCCCCGCGCGTCACGGGCAGGGCCACGATGCAGGGGGTTTCGTAACTGTGCAGCCGACGCACGCGGGCGGCCAGCGCCTCGAACCGGTCGTCGTCCGTCTTGGCGATGAAGGGGATTTCCTCGGAGCGGCAAAGCTCTCCCTTCCACGCGTACACGGACCGGATCGGGGCCATGATGTTCACGCAGGCCGCCAGACGGTTCTCCACAAGGTCCCCGGCGATACGATCCGCCTCTTCGGCGGAGCCCGCCGTCATGTAGACGAAAAGCGCCATGTTTCTCCTCCTGTTGCAGTGCGTCGGCCCGAAACGATAGCCGTTTCGCACCATTCTGGCAATCGAGGGAGCGGCGTCCCCCCTGACGTCTTTGAGGCGAAAAACGCCCTTTTTTCGCTGTTTGATTGAACAAAACGGATTGACGCGTTTCCCATGAGGCACTAATGTTTGATAACGGTACTTGTTTTATACTTTTTTTCGAGGAGGAACGTCATGCTCCAGCGTGAAAGCGGCGTCTTTGTCTCTTCAGGCTCCACCGAGAACAGCGCGAACAGCGACATGCGCTACCGGCTCGATACCGTTACCTACACGTCGCCCGAATTCGACGAAATGGAAACCGTCATTGAGGTCCCCGTCGACGAAAACGAGTTGCGGGCCGCCGAAAAGCCGCAGGAAGCGGAAGGCCCCGAAGCCGTCATCTGCGTTTCGCCCGAGTTCGACGAAATCGAAACCCTGATCTAGGGCATCCGAGGAATGAAAAGCGTTTCCGCACCGGCGGAAGGGCTCTTCACTCCCCGGCGGCTCCCTCCGCTTGGCTTTTGGCCTCTCTGACCGTATGCTCCGCCGGTTCCGCCGGGACGCGCCCCGAACGGCGCGTCCCGGCGTCATCTTTCGTATCGAGGAAACAGACCATGACAGAAAAACAGCGGGCGACCAACGTTCTCGAACTCCTCGCCAAACGCTATCCCGATCTGGAAACCCATCTCGTGGCCGAGAGCCCGTGGGAACTGCTCGTCGCCACCGTGCTCGCCGCCCAGTGCACGGACAAGCGCGTGAATCAGGTCACGCCCGAACTCTTCCGGCGCTGGCCCGATCCCGCCGCCCTCGCGCTGGCCACCATCCCGGAACTCGAAGAGGTCATCCATTCCGTCGGGTTCTATCACAGCAAGGCCAAACACCTCATCGCCGCCGCGCAACTCGTCGTGAAGGAGTTCAACGGCGAGACGCCGCGCACCATGAAGGACCTCATCAAGCTGCCGGGCGTGGCCCGCAAGACCGCAAACGTGGTGCTGTGGGGCGGCTTCGGCATCAACGAGGGCCTCGCCGTGGACACGCACGTCAAACGCATCTCGGGCCGTCTGGGCCTCACGAAACACACCGACCCCGTGGACATCGAAAAGGACCTCACCAAGCTGTTCCCCCAGTCCGAATGGGGCAAGGTCAACCACCGCATGGTGTGGTTCGGCCGCCACGTCTGCGACGCGCGCAAGCCCCTCTGCGGGGAGTGCGAGATGTCGTCGTTCTGCCCCAAAATCGGCGTGGAATAGAATCATTCCGGTAACTCATTGATTATCATGGCGTAGTTTCAACCGCAACATATCCTGAACGCGTGGATCACGCTCCCGCGTCAGGGTGTGCGGTACAGTCCGGGGACTGCGCGCCGCTTCGGGAAGCGGTCGGCCAACGCACCCGGAGGAAGAGGAGAAACGCCATGAAACGTCTCATTGCCGCTCTCGCGCTCGTCGCTTCGCTCGGCATGGCCGGGCAGGCCCTCGCCCTTGACAAGAAGATCAACATCTTCAACGGGGCGCAGTACGACATCTACACCCTGTACCTCTCTCCCACCAACGCCAACGACTGGGAAGAAAACCTGCTGAAGGAAGAAACCCTCCCCAACGGCGACAAGGTCGACCTCGAAGTGAGCCGCACCGAAAAGGCCGAAGCCTGGGACATCAAGGTCACCAACAAGGCCGGCGAAACCATGACATGGGTCGGCGTCCCCCTGAACAAGGCCGGACAGATCACCCTGCTTCCCGACGGTCAGTACAACATCCGTTAACCTGACGAAGTGACAATCCGAAGAGGGGGAAACGTTCACCAGAACGTTTCCCCCTCTGCAAATCGCCGGTGCGGGTCTCCCTCTTCAAAGACATCCATAAACAGGGCGGATGGCGGCGGGGAACCTTGGCGCGCTTCCCGGCAACGCCTCTCCGTCTTCCTCATCATTTTTTCCAGAAAAACGACCTCCCCACGACAAACCGGGATACGCCTGACCATGACGGAACGCCCGATACACGCCGCGGTGCCGCATCCGTCTTTTGCCGGACACGGGACCGCGGCATGTATCGGGCGTCGTACCGGAGCCTGCCCCCAAAGCCCTAAAAGGACCGTAGCCGTCAGACACGTTTCCGGGCCTGCGGGCATCGGAAGCAACGGGGCTCCCCCCCACAGCGGACGAGAAAAAGAGCTTTCTTGCCGTCTTTCATGCCGCGCGCCCTCCGGCCCGGCGGGCGGGAGGCGGAGCCTGCCCCTCAGGCCATGTTTCCTAGCGTTCGCGCACGCATTCGGGGCGGATGACGGCGCGGACGAGCAATTCGAATTCGGTCAGCGAGCAGGGGCCTTCGTAGGCCTGCGAACCGCACCACGGTACCTCAAGCGCCTCGCGCAGCGGTTCGCCCCGCATGGCGGGATCGTGCAGCGTCTCCAGCGACTGCGCCAGAAGATGCGCATGCACCTGATACTGGCCGTTCCGTTCCCAGAGCGTCAGCGCCAGCGCGCTCGCCGGGGGAATCTCGTCCGGCGCGTAGCCGGAAAGATGCCAGTTCAGACTCAACAGCTTGGCCACGTTGGCGATATTCGTATCGTGCCCGACGAACACCACGACCTTGGCCTTGTTGACGACGGGATCGGCGTACTTGCCGACCAACGCGTTCGCCATGTCCAGCAGGAGTTCGCTGCCCCGGCTGGCGGCGACGGAAGGCGCGCGGTTCACGGCGTCGAACACCCGACTGTGCACGGGGAGCAGGGCTTCAAGTTCGCCCCTGTCCACGGTCCCCCATCCGGCGGGCCGATCCCACTGGGCATACTCCAGCAGCATGATTTCCGCCGTACTGGAAGCCATGCCGAGCTTACCGCCGAGATGCACCGTCTGGTTGTCCTTGCCGAACGTCAGGCGCGAGGGCACATCCGCGATGGTGCAGTTTTCCGGCAACCGGTGCTCGCGGCAGAATTCAGGAGAGGCGGGGCCGAGCAGCGCGGCCAGCTCGGAAACCGGTTCGGCGAGCGTCTGTTCCAGCTCAGCGATGTCCTTGGGAGAAAGCTCTTTCTCAATGCGCGCGGGCTCAAGGGCGCAGTACCCGGCCTCGACCGGGTGGAACAGGGGATCGATGGACGCGGAACGGTTCACGACGGGCTTGAACCCGCAGCCGGGAGCCAGCCCCTCCAGCACGGCCTCCGCCGTCGCCTCGGTCCGTTGTTCCTTGTCCGCCCGGATCGCGATCACGCCGGGCTCGGGGCAACCCTTTTCCGGGAGCAGTCCGGTCCGTTTCAAAAAGGCGGCCTCCTGACGCCACATCGAGGTCACGAGCTCGGCTCCGCGCGGGGTCAGTTCCCCGCGTTTGACCGGCCATTCCGGCCAGCCCCGCCGGCTCCAGGCATCCAGCTCTCCACGATGCTGCGTGGGCGAGCGGACCCCATGCCGTGAAAGAACAACCATTTTAACCAGTTTCGCCTCGCCGTCGTTATCCGCCGCACGGGCGGTCGGCGCCACGGAGCAGAGGACCGCGCAAAGCGCGGCTATGGACAACCCCCATTTCATGATCATTCTCCTTGTTTGGGGAACAACCTACGCGCTTCCGCCATTCGCAACCACCCCATGATACGAACCGGCCTCCCGGAACCGAGGCTTCCGCGACGCCGCCATTGCAACAAGGAGTAACCGCCATGTCCAAATGGCCCGTTCTGCTGCTGGCTTCCTTCCTGTTCCTCGCTCCGGGAACGGCGCAGGCCGCCTCCCTCCAGCTTCCGGCCCCCGATACCAAGGGAGGCGCTCCGCTCATGCAGGCGCTCGACGCCCGCAAAAGTTCCCGGAACTTCACCTCGAAGCCGCTTTCCGACAAGCTCCTCGGCGATCTGCTCTGGGCCGCGTGCGGGGTGAACCGTCCCGACGGCAGGCGTACCATTCCCACGGCCCTGAACCGGCAGGACATCGAAATTTACGTGCTGCGCGGCGACGGCGCATGGCGTTACGACGCAACCGGCCACACCCTCGAACAGGTCAGCACGTCCGACCTGCGCCGCTTCCTCGGCGGACAGACCTTCGCCCGTGAAGCCCCGGCGACGCTCCTCTACGTTTCGGACGCCAAAAAGAACAGCAACGCCCAGTACGCCGCCCTGCACACCGGTTCCGCCTACCAGAACGTGGGCCTGTTCTGCGCCTCCGTCGGCCTGAACAACGTCGTCCGGGCCTCCTACGACGCCGCCGAGCTTGCCAGCGGGCTCGGCCTGCCCGAGAGCAAGCGCATCATCATTTCCCAGACGATCGGTTGGGGTGAGTAGGGAAAAGATTGGGGAGGGGAAGGGGAAACTTTCTGGAGAAAGTTTCCCCTTCCCCTCCCCAATCTTCATCTCCCTTTCTTCCTACACCCCCAACTTGCCCTTCACATCCCGCCACACGGCCTCGACGTCGATGCCGACCATACAGCGGTGGTGCCCCTTGGGGCAGTGATGCGGCCCGTGCAGGCCGCAGGGGCGGCAGTCGAGGGACACTTCGAACACCTTGGCGGAATCGCCGCGCGGGAAAAAGCCGAGTTCCCGAACCGTGGGCCCGAACAGTGCCGTGACCGGCGTGCGCTGCGCCCACGCAAGATGCATGGGGCCGGAATCGTTGGAAACGTAACAGTCGAGCACGCCCAGATAGGCCGCCAGCTCGGGCAACGTCAGGGCGCAGGAAAGATCGTGCAGAAGCGGGCTGCCCTTGAGCTCGGAAAGTGCGATCACGTCGCGGGCCACGCCTTCCTCGCCCGGCCCGGCGAATACGACGACATGCGCCCCGGACGCGGCGGCGCGGCGGGCAATCTCCGCGAACCCGGACGGCAGCCAGCGCTTCGTGCCCCAGACCGACCCGGGATGCAGACCGAGAAGCACCGGCGGCTGATCGCCCCGGCGCAGCGAATCGCGAAAGGCTTCCGCCTTCTCTATGGCCGCCGGAGGCAATACCAGCTCGGGCCAGTGCTCACGGGGCGCGTCAGGCGGCAGAACGGGATTCAGCAGCTCAAGCAGACGCTCGATTTCGTGCAGCTCGCGGAAACGGCGGGACACCCGGCGGTTGTAGCAGAGCGCCGAGACGAGGCCGCCGGCATACCCCACACGGACCGAGGCGCCGCTCAGACGGGCCAACAGCGCGGAGCGCGGGCTCGGGTGCGCGCCGATCCACAGGTCATAACGCCGACCGCCGAGGACACGTCCCATCTTGAGAAGGGCCGACAGGCGGTTGTTCCCGGAAAGGCGGCGCTTGTCATACTCGTAAACGGCGCGGAGGGCCGGGTGCGCCTCAAACAAGGAGGCGAAACCACGGCGCACGTAAAAATCGATCTCCGCTCCGGGGAAGGCTTCCGCCAGCGTCCGAATCAGCGGCAACGTCAGCACCGCGTCCCCCAAAAAGGCCGTATTCCATACCGCAATCCGCATGCTTCCTCCTTTCGGCCCGGAACCGGGCTCCGCAAACGAAGCCTATCCTTTGAACCTTTCCGGCACAAGATACGAAAAAAGGCCCGGACGGCTTGTGTCCGGGCCTGAAGCCTCTGCGCGGCGCAGGCTTCCTCGACGGAGGAAACCTATTCGCTCAACGGCTTGAAGTTCTTCTTGGACGCTCCGCAGACGGGACAGGTCCAGTCTTCGGGGAGGTCTTCAAAACGCGTTCCCGCCGGAATCTTGCGGCGCTTGTCGCCGCGGTCGGGATCGTACACGTACCCGCAATTGCTCACGGGGCAGCGATACATATCTTTCGGATCAGCCATGCCGCACCTCCCGGCTTACCAAGGGTTGTGCAGGACTTCGAAGTGCGCGGTGGGATGCGCGCAGGCGGGACACAGCGCCGGGGCGTGTTCGCCGGTCACGAGGCAGCCGCAGTTGCGGCAGCGCCACACGACGGGGGTTTCACGCACGAACACGCGGCCTTCCTTGATGTTCTTCGCGAAAGCGAGGAAACGTTCCTCATGGTACTGCTCCGCGATGGCGATGTTGCGCATGACGGCGGCGATTTCGGAGAACCCTTCGGAATCGGCGATCTTCGCGAAAGAAGGATACATTTCGGTATATTCGTGGTGCTCGCCGGCGGCAGCGGCGTACAGGTTGGCTTCCGTGGCGGCGACCACGCCGGCCGGGAAGGCGGCCACGATTTCCACATCGCCGCCTTCAAGGAACTTGAACAGACGCTTGGCGTGTTCCTTTTCCTGAAGCGCGGTTTCGGTGAAGATGTCGCCGATCTGCACGAAGCCGTCCTTCTTGGCGGCGGAGGCGAAATAGTCGTAACGGTTGCGGGCCTGGGATTCACCGGCGAACGCGGTGAGGATATTCTTTTCAGTCTGCGTGCCTTTCAAGGATTTCATGGGGTAAACCTCTTGGTTTGTGTCGTGAGGAAGACGCATCTTCCGAACGGGTTTCGGGGCCGCGCACGGAGCGCGACCCCGAAAACATGGAGCTACGTTAGCCCGAAAAAACGGTTTGGGGAACCCCGCTATAACGGGGGAAAGACCTGTGCGCGCCCGGCAAACGGTTCAGCCTGCTCCCGCAACACGGCGTGATCAGGAACTCTTTTTGGCGCATTCTTCGCAAATGCCTTCGTATTCGACGCGAGCTTCGGTGACCATGAACCCTTCGACCGAAATCCCTTCGACGGAAGGCGTCGGCAGGGGAGGAACGACATCCCCGATCTTGCCGCAAATCTGGCAGCGCACATGCTGATGGGGCCGGGTGTCGCCGTCGAAACGGCGGATGGAGCCCGCGGACTCCAGTTTGAGGATTTCTTTGGATTCCGTCAGGAAATCGAGGTTGCGGTACACGGTCCCCAGGCTGATGCGCGGCATGCGGGTACGAACCATTGCGTACAGCTCATCGGCCGTGGGGTGAGTCTTGACTTTCCTCAATTCCTCAAGGATGACCATACGTTGTCGAGTCATACGAGTCTGTGGCTGTGACATATTCATACCTCTTTGAGAAGGATTACTGTTAGTTCTTAAAATTGTCAAGACTTTTGGATTGCATATTATTGGCGGAATGCATAGAAGTGTCAAACGAGCCGCCCCTTTCCGATGAAGCGGGGCCTTTGGGAGGCCCGACGGGAAAAAGATTCAAATTCTCGTTGCATCCAAAGGCGGAGACGCTTATTACCGGGCGAGCGAACAAGCGTTTTTTTCCGACGGCGCTCCGGCGTTGTCGGGACTTTTGTTATGGCAGGAGCCCGGCGGGAACGGCGGCTCCGGGGCGTGAGGCGCCGTTGCGGCGCATCCCAAAAAATACAGACGTACCCAAGGTGTGACGTATGGATTTGAGCATTCTTTCCCTTCTTGCCCAGGCCACGCTGGTGGCCAAGGCGGTCCTCGTGATCCTGCTCGTGATGAGCGTAGCGAGCTGGGCGCTCATGTTCCGCAAATGGCTGAACATCCGCGCGGGCCTCAAAAAGGCCGCCGACGGCATGGACCGCTTCAACCACGCCCGCGATCTGCGCGAGGCCGTGCAGTCGCTCGGCGGCGATCCCGCTTCCCCGCTGTATACGGTGGCCCATGAGGGCGTGACCGAGTTCAACCGCTCGAAGGAAGCCGGGAACTCCGAAGAGGTCGTGGTGGACAACGTGCGCCGCTCGCTCCGTCAGGGCGTGGACATGGAAATGACCCGCCTGACCAGTTCGCTGTCCTTTCTCGCCACCGCCGCGAACACGGCTCCGTTCATCGGGCTGTTCGGTACGGTCTGGGGCATCATGAGCACCTTCCACGCCATCGGCGCCATGAAGTCGGCCTCCCTCGCCACGGTCGCTCCCGGCATCTCCGAAGCGCTGATCGCCACGGCGATGGGCCTTCTCGTGGCCATCCCGGCGACCATCGGCTACAACACCTTCCACGGACGCCTCGGCGTGCTCGAAACCCGTCTCGTGAATTTCGCGGGCATGTTCCTCAACCGCGTGCAGCGCGAACTGAACGCCCACCGCGCCGTCTCCAGAGCCGGACAGACCGAATAGGAGGGCGTCATGGGAGCTTCTGTTGGAGGCAACAAAGGGTTCGTGTCGGAAATCAACGTGACGCCGTTCGTCGACGTCATGCTGGTTCTGCTCATTATTTTCATGGTCACCGCCCCCATGATGACCGAAGGGCTTGACGTGGACCTGCCCCAGACCCGGGCCGTGGACACCCTGCCCACCGAATCGGACAACATGATCCTGACGGTCCGCAAGGACGGCGCGATCTTCCTCGACTCCTACGAGGTGCCGCTGGAGGAATTGCAGGACAAGGTCAACCTGCTGGTCAAGGAGCAGAACAAGCAACTGTTCCTTCAGGCCGACAAGGACGTCGCCTACGGGCTCGTCGTGGACGTCATGGGACGCATCCGCGAAGCGGGCGTCGACAAGCTCGGCGTGGTGGCCCTGCGCGACGATGCGCCCGCCGCTCCGGCGAAGAAGGGCAAGAAGTAGGCCCGGCTTTCCGCCGGACGCGCACAACGGATATACGGCACGCCCGCCTTCGGCGCGAAGGGCGGGAAAAAGGCAGACCCACCGATGTTTGGCAGTTATTTCGTTTCCATTTTCCTGCACATTGCACTGGCGCTGTTGATCTTTCTCTGGCCGAGCTCTCCGCCGGTGAAACTTGACCAGCCCATGATGCAGATCAGCGTGAACATGGGCGCTCCGGGCGGCAACCGGATGCCTTCGCCCGTGCTCGGCCCGCAGGGCAAACCCACGCCCAAGAAGGCGGACTCGCAGCCCGTGCCCGAGGAACAGGCGGCCAGCGCCGTGCCCGTGGCCCGTGAGGACACGGCCCAGCCCAAGGCCGAGCCGAAAAAGGAATCCCAGCCCAAACCCAAGCCGAAACCGGAGCCCAAGCCGGACGCCGTGGCCCTGGCCCAGAAGAAGGAGCCCAAGCGCCCCGAGCCCAAGGACGACGAGGACGACAAGCCGAAGCCCAAGGAAAAGCCCAAGGACGACGGCAAGAAGGACAAGAAGGAATCCTCCAAGGACGCCAAGAAGACCGACGGTAAGGCCACCAAGCCCGCCAAGCAGTCCGACAAGAAGAAGGACGGCGTCGATCCCGACAAGGCGCTGGCCGACGCGCTGAACGACGCCAAGAAGAAGGCGGGCACCTCGCGCGGCGCGAAGAACAAGGGCGGCAGCTCGTCCGTGGCGGGTGCGCTCGCCGACTTCCAGAAAAGCGCCGGAGGCGCGGGAGGCGGCGGTGCCGGTGAAGGCGACGGCCCCGGTGGCGGCGGCATCTACGACGTCTACATGGGGCAGGTCATCCTCGCCGTTCGCCCGAACTGGAGCATGCCGACCTATTCCCGCCAGAACCTGTCCGTACAGGTCAGCGTCAAGCTCGACCGCAGCGGCAAGGTCCTGAGTTGCACCGTGGCCCGCAGCTCCGGCAGAGCCGAAGTGGACGCTTCCGCCGTCAACGCCGTCATCAGAACCAAGGTGCTCCCCGCCCCGCC
>CABKMN010000036.1 GCA_902373525.1 uncultured Bilophila sp.
GCCTTTCTTGAAAGGTTCCCCTTCCCCCCTCCAATCTTCTGTCTTTTCCCTACCCTACCCCAGCGGCGCGTTCGGGCGCATCGTCCAGATGCCGCAGGGGCACACGCCCGCGCAGACGCCGCAGCCGATGCAGCGTTCGGGATCGGAAACGTACCGGAACGAGCCGTCCGGCAGGTCCTCACGGCGGATCGCCTGCTCGGGGCAGGATTCGTAACACATCCTGCAGTCCCGGCAGGTCCCGCAACTGATGCAGCGGTTGAAGTCCTGATTCGCATCCGGCAGATCGCACTGGCGGCAACGCTCAAAATACGCCCTGCCCAACTGACCGGCGGGCACGAGCTTCTTCTCGACGGGCACATAAGGTAGGCCGCGCACGTAGGCGTCGGCGGCATCGGCGGCCCTGCGCCCCGCACCGATGGCGTCCACCAGCCGACCGGGCCTGATCACGTCGCCCGCCGCAAATACCCCATCCAGCAGGCTCATGTCCGGACCGGGGACCACCCAGTCGCGGAACTTCTTTACGCTTTCGGGCAGATAACTCACATCCGGGGATTCACCGATGGTGATGATCACCGTGTCGCCGGGGATCAGCGTACCGTCCGCCGTGACAAGCCCGTCCTCCGTGATTTCTTTGGTCATCACAGGCCACACCAGCTTGCCGCCGAGAGCTTCGATGTGCGCGATTTCGTGGGCGAAGGCCGCGGGCTTCTGCACGTCGATGCAGGTAACCGTCTCCGCACCCATCGCGTAGGCTCCGGCGGCGGCGTCCATCCCGGCGTTGCCGCACCCGATGACGATGACGCGCTTCCCGAGCTTCGGCCGGTCGCCCCTGTTGATGGCCTTCAGAAAATCGATGCCCGCCACGATGCGCTCGTGTCCGGGCCACGGGAACACGCGGGGAACGTGCCCGCCCGTCGCCACGATCACGGCGTCGTTTGCCTCACGAATCCGTTGGAACGCCTCGGCATCGACGCGGTACCCGGTCACGAAACGGACGCCCATGTCCTCAATGCGCTTCAACTCCTTTTCCAGAATCTCGTGCGGCAGCCGGGCGCGGGGGATAACCTGCTCCAGCTTGCCGCCCATGCGGTCATCGGCTTCGTACACGGTCACCTCGTGCCCCCTGCGGACAAGCCGCCATGCGGCGTTCAGTCCGGCGACGCCGCCGCCGAGAACGGCGATCCGCCTGCCGGTGCCCTCGGCGGGTCCGGGCACCGTGACGTCGATGGAACAACGGCCCAACGGCCCGATCCGTACGGCCTGATCGATGGAACCGCGCGTGCAGCCTTCCATGCAGGGATTGGGGCAGACGCCGCCGCATACCGAACCGGGGAACGGCGTGTAGTCGAGAACCAGCCTGTAGGCCTCCTCCGCCTTGCCCGCGCGAAGCAGGTTGTATCGCCGCTGCGTGGGAATGGAGGCCGGACAGTTGAATTCGCAGGGCGCGGCGTAGGCCGCGTTGTCCCACGAGGGCACGCGCAAACGGTAGTCGCCGTGCGCCACGGTGGCGTTGACCGTGAAATCGTCGTCGCACACGTCGCTGAAAATGCCGCCCCTCACCCATTCGCCCGTCCGAAAAGCCTTGACGGACAGTCGTTCCCGCTTGTGGGGGCATTCCCCGAAGGCAAGGGGATGGATTTTCTTCCACCGGCTCCAGTCCGTCAGCGCGGCGCGCAGTTCCGGCTTGCCGATGGCGGACAGGAACGGCCCCATCCCCTTGTCGAGGAAGGCCCTGTCCGCCTCGTCCAGCCCGGAGACGGCGAGATCGTCCACAAAATCCTCTGAGAACGCGCCCCGGACGTAGACCACGCCGCCGACCATGCCTACGCATGGCCGCTCGCCCAGCACGGAAGACAGGTCTTCACAACCGTAACCGCACACCACGGCCTTGCCGCCGCCCATGAATTCAAAGGAAAAGCTGCCCACGCTCTTGAGCACCCAAAGCTCGGGGGGATCGTACAGCGGGTCATGCTTCATCAACGAACCGGAACGGACGCCCGCGCGACCGCCGATATAAATGACGCCCGCCGCCGCGCAGTGTCCGGCGGTGTCGCCCGCGTCCCCGCGCACGGCGATGCGGCCTCCGGCGTTCAGCCAGCCCACGTCGGCGGGAGCGGGCCCGTCCACGAGGATTTCCGTATTGTCGAGGCACATGGAGCCCACGCGCTGACCGGGATTGGTCACATGAAACCGCAGCGTCTTGCCTTCCCTGTTCCAGAGCGGACCGCCGATGTCGTGCTGGCCCGAGGCCGCGATTTCGAATGCCGTCTCGCCACGGTCGACCGCCTCCTCAATGGAAAGCAGCAGGTCCTGAGTCGACATGCGGCGCGTCTCCCGCAGTGTGTCTATCCTGTACATGTCGCGCCCTCCTAGCAGACGTATTGGATACCGAGTTTGTCGGCCATCGCCCTGTCCGTCGTCACGAGGGCGTCCGAGCGGCCCACCGGGAGCGAACTGTTTCCGATGGGGGCCATGAGCTTGCGCAGTTCGCTGTCCAACGCCAGCATGTAGTCCACGATGTTCTGCGCGCCCCGGTCGACGTCCAGCCGGTGGACGAGGCGCGGGTCCTGCGTGCAGATGCCGGTGGGGCACCTGCCCGTGGAGCAGGCGTTGCAGCGGCCCCGTTCGTTGCCCACGCAGCCGAGAAGCTGGATGAGGACCTTGCCGAGGAACACGCCGTTCGCGCCGAGGCAGATCATCTTGAAGGCGTCGGCGGCCGCCATGCCGGTCATGCCGATGCCGCCGCCCGCCCACAGGGGAATCTGTCCCTGCAGGCCCTGCTTCACGGCGGCGAGGTAGCAGTCGCGGAGCTTGGAGACAATCGGATGCCCGGTGTGATCAAGCGAGACTTCGTTCGCCGCGCCGGTGCCGCCCTGAATGCCGTCGATGAAGAACCCGCCGCAAATCTTGTAGGGATCGCGGAGCAGGTTGTTGTACACGGACACGGAGGTCGCCGAAGCCGCACACTTGATCGCCACGGGCACGCGGAACCCGAAGGCCGCGTTCAGGGAGAGGTGCATCTTCTGGACCGATTCCTCAATGGAATACAGCCCCTGATGGTTCGGCGGGGAATGCAGGGTCGCCTTCGGAACACCGCGGATGGCCTGAATGTGCGGAGCCACCTTGGCGGCGGGCAGCAGGCCCCCGTCGCCGGGCTTCGCGCCCTGCCCGATCTTGATGAGGATACCCGCCGGATCGGCCTTCATGCGGGGCATGGCCTTGATGATGCGGTTCCAGCCGAAATGCCCCGACGCGATCTGGAGGATCATGTATTTGAGCCGCTCGGATTCCAGCAGCCTGACCGGCATCCCCCCCTCGCCGGAGCTCATGCGCACCGGCAGGCCGCACTGCTCGTTCAGATAGGCCGTTGCCAGCGCAATGGCCTCCCACGCGCGGGTGGACAACGCGCCGATGGACATGTCGCTGAAGATGACCGGATAAATCCAGTGCAGCGGCGGGGTCTTTTCGGTGATCTTCAGTTCGCCGCCCTCCACGCGCAGCGGCAACTGATCCGGCAGCAGTACCCGCCCGAACGGCGCGCGGATGTCGAAGGTGTGCCGTTCGGAGTCCAGCGCCGGGTCGGTCATCTGGCTGATGCGGCCCACGATGATGCGGTCAAGCGTACGCTGGGCGTTCAGGTTGGTACGCCCGCCGCGCTTGATGGGGCCGTCCCTCCGGGCCAGCAGCGCGTAGCGGCTGTCCGGGTTGCGTACGGGCCGGATCGCCTGATTGGGGCAGACCTTCTCGCACATGCCGCAGCCGACGCAGGCGTTGGCCAGCCCGGCCTTCTGACGGATGACGGGACGGGCCAGATGCTCGCGGATCGGTTCGGGCTGGGCGGCGCGGGACACCGTAAGGTCCAGCCGCCGGGTCGCGACCTCAATGGCGTTCAGGGTGCAGCTCGCCACGCAACTGCCGCACAGAGTGCATTGCTCGGGCCGGTATTCGATTTTCCAGCGGAGATCGTTCACGCTGACGTCTTGCGTCGTTACTGATTCCATCTTTGCACCGCCAAATCATTGTTGATGACCACGACCTCGCGTTCGTTGGGATAGATGTCCAAGGAGGCGTCGCGATCCGGCAGGATCGCGTTCAGGCCGCAGACTTCCGAGGAAATCGCAATCGTCGTGCCGTCCCCGCCCACGACCACGGGGCGGAGCTTCTTGGAGTCGCAGCAGGTCATCATGTTGCCGTCGGGGAGCACGGCGATGATGGTGTTGGGGCCGTTGATTTCCAGATGCCCGAGCGATTCGCGGATCAGGCTGAGGACCTTGCGGTCCTCGCGCCGCTCCGCCTCCGCAAAAGGCAGCGGCGTGATCACATGCTTGAAGTAGTTGATCGGCCACTTGCGCTCGTGCAGCACGTAATGGAGCGTATACAAAAAGTTCTGGGAATCCGACTCGAAACCGACGTACCCCCGGTGCAGCGACTTCTGGTACTCCGTGTTCTTCGTGTAGAAGGTGTTCTCGCCGTTGGCGCACAGGGTATAGCCCTGAAGAAAGAACGGATGGGCCGCGTACCGGACGATGTCGTAGTTGGTGTTCTGGCGGCACTGGGTGACGATGCTTCTGGCCTGCAACGGACCGTCCTCCCACAGCCGGAAATAGGTGGCGATGTCGCGCGGGTCCCCGATTTCCTTGAGCGTCAGCACGTCGGGCCAGAACGAATAGACGAAGCCCTGCTCCCCTTCCTCCAGCATCCGGCGCAGTTCGAGGCGCGTGTCGAGCAGCAGTTCCTCACGCTCGGCCTGCGAACGTCCCTTGTAGGCTTCGGGATAGTCGTAGTTGCGGAACACGTAGCACGGCATGGCCTTGATATCGAGGCCGGGACGCCTGTCCACATCCGGCACCCATTCCGCGACCTGCCGGAATCCCTTCTCGTCCATATAGGCCCTGACCGTCTGCGCGCCGCGCGGCGTACAGGCCAGAGACAGCAGGGGCTTGTCCTTGTCGTTTTCAAAGACGCCGTACAGGTCCTGCATGACCATCGCATAGCCCGAGTTGTCATGCCCTTCCTGCTGGGGAAGCATCAAATACAACGCTTTCGACGGCTGGACAGGCACCTTGCTCTTGATTGCTCCAATTCTGCACATAGCTTCCTCCATCCGTAACCGGACGCCTGTCGCGCGGATCGGCAGGTCTTTCGGCGTGCCGCCGGGACTCTCGGCCTTCGAAGGCTTCCGCATCCCTTTTCGGCTGTTTTTACATTTTTGTTAAAATTGGTTTACTCTGGAAAAATTCCATCCCCAATTCGATGTGGAAATGGAATCTAACAGGCTTGTTTTCAGGGATCAAGAGATTTTTACACGGCTCATTTTTATTTTTACAAAATTGTTATATCCTACAAATACAAAATGTCCCCACCGCTTTCCCCCATGCCCGCATCCCGTCCGCTTCCGAGACGGCCGCCTCGCTCCGCGTGCGCCGCGCGCGCAACCCGGCGGCACGGGCACGGATCAACACCTCCGGCTTCCCAAACGACGCGCGCCGGGCCGCACGAACGGGGCTTTCCGGACAAGACAACTCCCCGAACTGGTTGCAACTCTAATCCGTTTGGCATATGCTTGCGGGATAAACTTCGGTTGATGGAAGGAATACACACCCCATGCAGTTGCAACGTTTTTTCACAAAGAGCCCCTGTAAGGCCGTCGCCCTGCTCGTCATGGCGTGCCTGCTGTGGAGCCTGTCCGCGCAGCCGCTTCTCGCCGCCCCGGACGCCAAGAAAGACGCGCCGGCGGCCACGGAGCAGGCCGGCGCCAAGGCGAAACCCGCCGACAAGAAGGCGGACGCCCCCACCGAACAGCCCCTTTCCGACAAGGAAAAGGCCAAACAGGAAGCCGAAGCCAAGGCGAAGCAGGAGGCCGAGGACAAGGCGAAAGCCGAAGCCGAGGCCAAAGCCAAGGCGGAGGAGGAAGCCAAGGCCAAGGCGGAGGCCGAGGAACGGGCGCGGCAGGAAGCCGAAGCCGCGACGGCCAAGCTGCGCGCGGAAGCCGAAGCGGCCCAGCAGCAAAACGAATCCGCGGCCTCGGACGACGCCGTGTGGGAAGAGGCGTTCAAGCAGAATCAGGACGAGCTGAACGCCATGGAGATCGAGATCGACGGCCTCGCCAAGGGGCTGAAGGCGATCACCGATCCCCTGCACAAGAGCCTCTCCGGCATGGAGGAAGCGGCGCAGCGCCTGTTCGCGCTGAGCGGGACGCACAAGGCCGACCCGATCATGCTCGAATCCATCGATCAGCGCGGCGTGTTGCAGGCTTCGAGCCTGCGCCAGCAGATGCAGCCCGTCCAGACGGCGCACAACGTGGTGCAGGAAAAGCTCACGGCGCTGGAGCAGATGAAGAAAAGCCTGCCTCCCCTGCCGGAAAAGGGCAGCAAGGAAAAGCTGGACGCCGAACAGCAGCAGACGCGAAAAAACATCAGCCGCATAGAGAACAAGCTCACCAAGATGAATCAGCGCCTCACGCTGGAGCTGACCCCGGCGGGCGAGCTGCTCGGCAAGCTCGAAAAGATGCACACCGACATCTTCGCCTACCTGCCCAAGCTGTGGCAGGAATACTACTTCTCGGTGCCGAGCCGTTTCTTTGACCCGGTGGCGTGGCAGGGCATCGCCGACCGCTGGGAGAAGACCTTCCAGAACATGAACCTGCGCCTGAGCATCGAATTCCCGCGCTCCCAGTCGGCGTGGCAGGGCGTAGGCCTGCGGTTCCTGAACGTGCTTCTGATGGGCTGCGTGGTCATCTTCTTCGTGAACCGCCGCATGGTCCGCGCGGAAAAGAAGGGGACCATGCCCACGGCGGCCCGTTCCGGCATTCTGCGCAGCCTGCTGTGGCAGTTCTCCGGGCTGGCCCTGCTCGGCGCCTCGTTCGGGGGACAGGGCGAAATGTTCCGGGGCCTGCTCGTCCTCGGCAGCATCCTCGTCATCGGCGGCGAAATGACGCTGGCGTGGGGCATGCGCTGCTTCATCCTCGGCAAGAAGATGGGCCTGACCCCGCTCTGGCCCATGTATCTGGCCTCAAGCCTCGGCATCCTGATCAGCTACCCCAACCTGCCGACCGGCATCCTCTCGCTGGGCTGGATCGCCGTGGGCATGCTCTCGCTGCTCATCCTCAAGGAACTCCACGCGCGCGAACTGCCCGGCATTGAAAACAACCTGCTGCACGCGCACAGGTTCGCCATCTGGATCAGCATGGCGATTGCGGCCATCGGCTGGGCGCGCATGGGGATACTCGTCCTCATCCTCGTCGACTGCATCGCCATCAACACGCAGTTCATCATCGGCCTGCTCCAGATACTCAACCGGTCCTCGGACGCGCAGGGGAACGAACAGCACGCCGACCGCAGCGTCCTCGCGGGCATCATTGCGGCCTTCATCGCACCGCTGGTCCTTCTGCTCATCCTCGGGGGCATGCTGCTCTGGGTCATCGCCATGCCCGGCGGCGCGCTCCTGCTCTGGCACTACCTCGGCACCGGCGTACAGGTGGGGTCCGCCTCCTTCAATATGGTGCATCTCTTCCTGATCGTCAGCGTGTTCTACATCACCCGCGCGGCGATCACCGCGTCGAAGTCGTTCCTGAACCGCGTGTCGGCCAAGTCGTACAAGATCGACAAGACGCTCATCCCGCCGATGCAGACGGGCATCACCTACGGGCTGTGGACCCTCTTCGGGCTCTTCACCCTCAAGGCGCTCGGATTCGGGCTGGAAAACCTCGCGGTCATCGCCGGCGGCCTCTCCGTCGGCATCGGTTTCGGCATGCAGACCATCGTCAACAACTTCCTGTCGGGCCTGATCCTGATTTTCAGCCGGACCCTGCATGAAGGGGACGTCATCGACGTGGGCACCCTGCAAGGCGTGGTCCGCAAGATCAGCGTCCGCGCAACTACGGTCGAGACGTTCGACAACGCGGTGATCTTCGTGCCGAACTCGGAGTTCGTCTCCAACCGGCTGATCAACTGGACGCGCAACGGCCGCATCGTGCGCCGCGAAGTCGCCATCGGCGTGGCCTACGGCACCGATCCCAAGCTGGTGGAAAAGCTGCTCCTCGAAGTGGCGCTGTCCATCCCGCAGGTGGTCAGGCGTCCTCAGCCGCTCGTCCTGTTCATGGACTTTGCGGACAGCACGCTGAACTTCGTGCTGCGCTACTGGTCGGACATCGGGACCGCCGTGGACGCCGCCTCCGCGATCCGGCACAGGATCGTACAGGTCTTCGCGGAACATCAGGTGGACATCGCCTTCCCGCAGCTCGACGTGCACATGATTCCCCCGTCTCCCGCCATGCCCTCGCAGGTGGTGAAGGCGGAGTAGTCGAAGAAAAATCGAGGAGGAGAGAGGGAACCTTTCAGAAAAAAGTCCCTCTCCCCTCCTCAAACGCCTCCCCCGCTTCCTTCCAAGACTTTTGCGATCTTATCGAATCCTTGTCCGGCGTTCTTTCGTGCGCCGGAGTCGCCCCTTCGCATGTGGGAAGGCGGTGCCGGAGGGCGTCCGGGTAGAGCGACAGAGGGAGGAGACCGTACATCGTTTCTGCTCTATCGATCCAATTCCATGACGGGGCCCCATACCAGCGACCAGCGGGGCATCGTTTCGACCGCGGCTCTCCTTCAACGAGCCAGAACCCGGAAATCAAAAAAGCGCCCCGATCCTTTGGGATTGGGGCGCTTTTTCGTCAGAAATCGTCACGCGAGGTCAGGACTCGACGCGGGTTACGCCCTGGCGGGCCGAGGGAAGCGCAGGGCGGCCTGCGCGGCGGCGAGCCGAGCGATGGGGATGCGGTACGGCGAGCAGCTCACGAGATCGAGGCCGATCTGGTGGCAGAATTCCACGGAGCTGGGATCGCCGCCGTGTTCGCCACAGATGCCGATCATGAGGCCGGGACGCGTCCTGCGGCCTTCCTCGACGGCGATCCGCATCAGCCGCCCCACGCCCGGACGGTCGAGCACCGCGAAAGGGTTGTCCTTCAGAATCTTCTGGTGGATGTAGGCGGGCAGGAACTTGCCTTCGGCGTCGTCGCGGCTGAACCCGAAGCAGGTCTGCGTCAGGTCGTTGGTGCCGAAGCTGAAGAATTCCGCCGCTTCCGCGATCTCGCCGGCCAGCAGGGCCGCCCGGGGCAGCTCGATCATGCTGCCGCACAGATAGGTGAAGGAAACGCGGTGCGTTTCCATGCACTCCCCGGCGATACGGTCGCAGCGCTCCTTCAGGATTTCCATTTCGGCCTTGCTGATGGTCAGCGGAATTTCGATTTCCGGCAGCACAGCATACCCGTCGCGCGTGAGCCGCGAGGCCGCGTTGAAGATGGCGTGCATCTGCATTTCGTAGACTTCGGGGTAGGTGATCCCGAGGCGGCAGCCGCGATGCCCCATCATGGGGTTGGCTTCGTGCAGATGTTCCACCTGCGCGAGAAGCGTTTCCTTGTCCGCCAGCAACTGCGGATTGTCCCCGCGCACCCGCAACTCGGTCGTTTCGACCAGCAGCTTCTCAAGGCTCGGCAGGAACTCGTGCAGCGGCGGGTCCAACAGGCGGATGCACACCGGAAGACCGTTCATCGCCTTGAGGATGCTGTAGAAATCGTTCTCCTGCATGATCCGCAGGGGCAACAGCGCGGTAAGGCGTTCCTCCGTGGTCTTGGCGAGGATCATCTTCTGGACGTAGGGCAGGCGCTCCTGCGCCATGAACATGTGCTCCGTGCGGGTCAGGCCGATGCCCTGCGCGCCGAAGCTCCGCGACTTCTCCGCGTCTTCCGGCGTATCCGCGTTGGCCCGGACCTCAAGGACTCTGACCTCGTCGGCCCAGCCGAGGATAGTCTTGTATTCGTTGGACAGTTCCGGGTCCTTCAACGGCACCGCGCCGAGGATGACCTGCCCGCTCGTGCCGTCGATGGAAAGGAGATCGCCCTTCCTGACCACCGTGTCCCCGACCGTGAACAACTGCTGATCGTAATCGACCTTGACGGCTTCGCACCCGCACACGCAGGGCTTGCCCATGCCGCGCGTGACCACCGCCGCGTGGCTGGTCATGCCGCCCCGGCTGGTCAGGATGCCCTGCGACTGCACGATGCCGTGGATGTCGTCCGGCGTGGTTTCCACGCGCACGAGGATGACCTTCGATCCGATGCGCCCCAGATGTTCGGCCTCGTCGGCGCTGAACACCACGGAACCGAACGCCGCGCCCGGCGAGGCGGCCAGCCCGGCGGCGAGCACGTGCGGATTCGCGGAACTGTCGATCTGGCGGTGCAGCACGTGGGCCAGATGCTCGGGATCGATCCGCAACAGGGCTTCGTTCTTGTCGATGAGCCCTTCCAGCACCATGTCGTGCGCGATCTTGAGCGCGGCCTGCGCCGTGCGCTTGCCGTTGCGGGTCTGGAGGATGTACAGCTTGCCGCGTTCGATGGTCAGTTCGATGTCCTGCATGTCCCGATAGTGGGTTTCCAGCTTCTCGGCAATCCGGCGGAACTGTTCGTAAATGTCCGGCATGTCCTCGGCGAGCCGCGCGATGGGCTGCGGCGTACGGACCCCCGCCACCACATCCTCGCCCTGCGCGTTGATGAGGTATTCGCCGTACAGCTTCTTCTCGCCGGTGGAGGGATTGCGGGTAAAGGCCACGCCGCTGCCGGAATCGTCGCCCATGTTGCCGAAGACCATCGACTGGATGTTGACGGCGGTCCCGAGGTTGTGGTCGATCTTGTTCAGATTGCGGTAGACGATGGCCCGGTGGTTGTTCCACGAACGGAACACCGCCTCAATGGACAGGAAAAGCTGCTGCGTCACGTCCTCGGGAAAGTCCTGCCCGATCTCCTGCCGGTACAGCGCCTTGCTTCTGTCGATCACGGCGAGGAGGGAATCCGCGCTCAGTTCCTGATCCAGCGTGACACCCTGCGCGGCCTTCTGTTCCTCAAGGATGTGTTCGAACTTGTCCTTGGGGATTTCCATGACCACGTCGGAAAACATCTGGATGAAACGCCGGTAGGTGTCGCAGGCAAAGCGCATGTTGCCGGTATGCTTCGCCAGCGCCTTGAAGGTGTCGGCGTTGAGGCCGAGGTTCAGGATGGTGTCCATCATGCCCGGCATGGAGAAGACCGCACCGGAACGCACGGACAACAGCAGGGGATCGTCCACGTCCCCGAAACGCTTGCCCGCCTTCTCCTCGACGGCCCGCAGGTTGCGCTCGACCTCCTCGACGAGGCCGTCCGGCAGCCGCTTGCCGTGGTCGTAATACGCCCGGCAGGCGTCCGTCGAAATCGTCATCCCCGTCGGAACGGGCAGGCCGATGTTGGTCATTTCCGCCAAGTTGGCGCCCTTGCCGCCCAACAGTTCCTTCATCTGCGCGTTTCCTTCGTGGAACAGATAGACATAGCGCATATACGGCCTCCTCGTGTGAGACGACGGGTTTTTCTTTTGGTATACGAAACCGTCGGCATTCGGTCAATACGGTGCGGAAAAAGATCAGGGTTCTCACGCACGACGCCCGCCGAAAAAGCCCCGTTCCGCCGGTGAAAACCCCGCTTATATTGACACCACAGGCAAGGTATTGCAGATACTGAGGGACGATGAAAACGAACGGAGTTTCCCGGCGCGGCGTTAAAGTGGCGTTCCCGGCGAACGGCGGCCCCGTCTCGTCTCCAACAGACACAACACTTCTCCGGCCCCGGCGGTCCCGGTTGGACCACCGGCGGGAACGGCGCGCCGTCCCGCGCTCCCCGCTCCGGACCGAACGTCAACACGGAACCCGACCGTTCCATCGCAAAGGCGGTTTCATGGATCACGATGAAAAGACCATCAAGGGCGCGCAGAGCGTCTATCGGGTGCTCGGCATCCTCGAAGCGGTGATCCTGTCCGGCGACCGCATGATTTCACCCAAGGAGCTGAGCGCCTCGCTGGACATCCCGCTGGCGACCGTCCACAGGCTCCTGACCGTACTCCGGCAAAAACAGTTCGTAACCTGCGATCCCGCCACCAAGAAATACCACATCGGGGATTCCTGCCTCATCAGCCCCCGCATGGACGTCACCGCGTACATCCGTTCCCGGTTCATGCCGCTGGCGGAGCGCATTTCGCAGCGGTTCGGCTACTCCACCGTGCTCTACGCCCGCAAAGGATACGACGCGCAGTGCGTGGAACGGCTGGACGGCTGGCATCCCATTCAGGTGTTCCTCAACAAGGTGGGCGACCGCCGCCCCCTCGGCATGGGGTCGGCCACCCTCTCCATCCTCGCCGCCCTGCCGGAAGACGAGGCGGAAGCCATTCTTTCCCACAACGAAGAGGAAATCCTGTTCGTGCTCAAGACGGACTTCTCCGCCGTGCGCGCGTTTCTGGAACAGGCCCGCAGGAACGGGTACGCGCTCAGCCACGGCATGCTGCTTCAGGAAACCATCGGGGTTTCCCACGTCCTGCGCATGGGCAACGAGGTCATCGGGAGCATCGCCGTGGACGCCGTACACACCGCGCAATGGGACAGGGATCAGCCCCTGATCATCAAAGCGCTGCGGGACGCCCTGCTCGCCTGACCAGACGTTTCCCCAACGAAGCCGCCTCCGGGCGGCTTTTTTTGTGCCCGTCCCCCACAAAAAGCGTCTGCCTCCCGGACGCCGGTTTCCGCAAGCCCGGCCGCCCCCTCCGAAAGGCTTGACGGAGCCGGTCAAAACCTTTACTCAAAAATCATATTATAATTTGTATATCATATTATGATAAACAATGCTCGGCGAGCGCCGCCAAGGCCCGCCGACGCACGAGAGAGGCACCATGCGCATCCGCAGCGGCTCCCTGTATTACGATACCCCCGTCGGCATCCTCTGCCTTGATACGCTGTTCCCCAAACCGCCGGGACAGCTCCGAAATCCCCTCACCTTCGATTTTCCCGTCGTGTGCAGTGTCCTGCGCGGCGTCGGCGCCAAAGAGATTCTCTCCAGCACGTCCGCCCAGCTCGAAACGCTGTTCGTGGACGCCGCCCGCGAACTGGAACGGGACGGCGTCAAGGCCATCGCCGGAAGCTGCGGCTTTATGGCCCTGTTCCAGCGGGCCGTCGCCAAAGCCGTATCCGTGCCCGTGCTCATGTCCAGCCTCGTCCAGATTCCCCTCATCCATACCCTGCACGGTCCCGGATGCCGCATCGGCGTGCTCACCGCACATTCCGCTTCCCTGACGTGGGAACACTTCCGGCAGGCGGGCGTCCCCGATTCCCTGCGGGACGCCGTCACCGTCTCCGGCATGGAGGATCGGCCCGTATTCCGGGAAACCATCCTCCGGGGCACGGAGGAGATCATGGATACGGACGCCCTCGGCGCGGAAATCGGCAACGCCGCACGCGCCATGATCGAACGCGGACCGCTCGACGCCCTGCTCCTCGAATGCACGGACCTGAGCGTGTTCGCCCGGACCGTGCAGGAGGCCGTCTCCGTCCCGGTCTACGACATCAATTCGCTGATCACGTACGCCGCGTTTTGCGTACGGCGGAAACAATGGGTGTGACGGGCCGCGCCACGCCGAAACCAGACAGGAGGAAAGACATGGGAGCGATCCAACGATTCGGTTTGCCGGTACGGGGCGGCGTCCCCGCGTCGCAGGCGGTCGAGGCAGACGGCTGGCTGTTCGTCGCCGGGCAGGTCCCGAAAAACGAACAGGGCGAGTTCGTGGTCGGCGGCATCGCGGAGCAGGCCCGGCAGGCGCTCGACAACCTCATGATGCGTCTCGAACAGGCCGGATACGCCCCCGAGGATGTGGTCAAGGTCAACGTCTGGCTGGACGATCCCCGCGACTTCGCCATCTTCAACCGCATCTACAGTCAGTATTTTTCCGTCGAGCACGCTCCGGCGCGCGTGACCGTTCAGGCGCACATGATGAATGATTTCAAGGTGGAAATCGACTGTATCGCCTGGAAGGAGCCCCGATGAACGCTTCCTTCGACGTCGTGGTCGTCGGCGGGGGCGTGACCGGAGCCGCCGTCGGGTACGGGCTGGCGAAACGGGGCGTCCGCACCTGCCTCGTGGACGCCGTGCCGACGTTTTCCCGTGCCTCGCGCGCGAACATGGGCCTGATCTGGTGCCAGTCCAAGGCGCTCGGCTGCCCGCAGTTCGTGCGCTGGGGCTTCGCCTCCTCCCGCGCCTACGGCAAGCTGGCGGAGGAGCTGCGCGAACTGACCGGCATCGACACCGGCTACGCGCCCACCGGCGGCATCATTCCCTGCCTCGGGGAACCGGAACACGAACAGCGCGCGCAGTTCATCGAAAAACTGCGGCTGGAAACCGAGGACGGGACCTATCCCGCCTCCGTCCTCTCCCGCAAGGAGCTTGAAGGCATGCTGCCCAAGGTGCCTTTCGGGCCCGAAGTCTCGGGCGGCATCTGGTCGAATATGGACGGCTACGTCGATCCGCTCCATCTGATGTTCGCCTTCCGCAAGGGATTCGTGAAACGCGGCGGTACGCTGATCGCCGGAGAACGGGTTACGGAAGTGACGCCGGCGGGCGGCGGCTACCGGCTCGCCTGCGGGGAACGCACGCTGGAATGCGGCAAGCTCGTACTCGCCGCCGGGCTCGGCACCCGCAAGCTCGCGGCGCAGCTCGGCGCGGACATCCCGGTATTCCCCAACAAGAGCCAGGTGCTCCTGTTGGAACGCATCCCCGCCGACGTGCTGCCGATCCCGCTGCTCGGCATCGCCCGCACCTTCGGGGGCACCGTGATGATCGGCGCGGCTCACGAAAACATGGGCATGGACAGGACGCTCACCCCGGAAGTGCTCGCCCGGAACGCCGACTGGGCCATCCGGGTCTGGCCCGAGCTGGCGCGCAAACGCATCCTGCGCTTCTGGACCGGCCTGCGGGTGTGGCCCAAGGACGCCTATCCCATCTATGACCGGATTCCGGGGCACGAAAACGCCTTCGTTTTCGCCATGCACAGCGCCGTTTCCCTCGCCGCCGTTCTGGAACGGACCCTTCCCGACTACGTCATGGGCAAACCGCTGCCGCCGGACGGGTCCATCTTCACCCTCGCCCGCTTCGCCAACGGCGGAAACGGCTTCCAAGGGTCCGCGGCCTCGTCGCCCCACGCGCAGGCCCCGAACAAGTGAGCGCCTTCAACCAGCTTCCGAGGAACATCATGTCTGCTTCACGCAACGCGGCGGAACAAGCCGCACTGGTCCATATCACCTTTGAAGGCGAACCCCGCGTCGTACGCGAGGGCCAAACCGTGGCGGCGGCCCTTCTCGGCGATCTCCACGCCGGGTACTCCGGCATCCATCCGCTGGCCGGGGACCGCCGCGCCCCCTTCTGCATGATGGGCACCTGTTTCGAATGCCTCGTGGAAATCGACGGCGAACCCAACCGGCAGGCCTGCCTGACGCTCGTCCGCGAAGGCATGGACATCAAACGCCAACATCCCGACAAGGAGCAGGAACGATGATCCGCCAATGGGACGCCCTCATCATCGGCGCGGGTCCCGCCGGGCTGCGCGCCGCCAGCGTCGTCGCCGAGTCCGGGCTTGAAGCCGTCCTTGTGGACGAACAGCCTTTTCCCGGCGGGCAGATTTACCGCCACGTCACGGCTCCGGGCGCGAAAGAGCGCTTCGCCGAGGCCGCCGACTACCGGGACGGAACGGAGCTCGTCCGGCGCTTCGAGCGTTCCGGCGCGCAGTATCTGCCAGAAAGCACGGTCTGGTTCCTCGAACCCGGCAGAGCGCTGGCCTCACGGGGCGGGGAAACCCTCGACCTGCGGGCCAAAAACATCATCATCGCCGTGGGCGCGATGGAACGCCCCGTCCCCTTCCGGGGCTGGACGCTTCCCGGCGTCATGAACGCCGGAGGCGCGGACATTCTGCTCAAGACGGCGGGCGTGCTCCCGGAAAACCCGGTCGTGCTCGCGGGCAGCGGCCCCCTGCTCTACCTTGTGGCCAGCCACCTGATCCGCAAGGGGCACCCGCTCGCCGCCGTGCTCGACCAGACTCCGCCCCGCAACATGGTCCGGGCCCTGCCCCATCTGCCCGCCGGGCTGCTCGGCCTGCCCCTGCTGCTCCGGGGCGCGTCCATGCTCAATATGGTGCGCGCGAGCAAAACTCCGGTCTACCGGGACGTCAGCGGGATCGAAGCGCAGGGGACCGACCGGCTCGAACGGGTTTCCTTCGTCTCCGGTGGCGCCTCCCACACGCTGGAAGCCGCCACGCTGCTCTACCACGGCGGGGTCATCCCACGCACGCACATGGCGAACGCGCTCGATCTGCCCCACCGCTGGGACTCGCTCCAGCAATGTTGGACGGTGGCCTCCGACGTCTGGGGCAGGACGGAACGGGAAGGCGTGTATGTGGCCGGTGACTGCACCCGAGTACGCGGAGCCGCCGTGGCCGGGCTCGCCGGCGAACTCGCGGGCCTCGCCGTCGCGGCCCGGCAGGGAGCCCTCGGCCCCGAGGAACTCCGGAAACGGAGCCGTGGACCGAAACGGGAACTCGCCGTGCAGACAGCCTCAAAAGCCTTTCTGGACGCGTGGTTCGCGCCGAGAAAGGACCTGTACGCCGTGCCGGACGACGTGGTGATATGCCGCTGCGAGGACGTGCGCGCCGCGGACATCCGGGAAGCCGTGGCCGACGGCCTTACGGAAATCAACGAAATCAAGCTCCGCACGCGGGCGGGCATGGGCAACTGTCAGGGCCGGACCTGCGGCCCCGCGCTGGCGGCCGTCGCGGCGGAAGCGGCGGGCAAGGCGATCCCGGACATGGGACGCCTCCACATCCGCGCCCCTCTGCGGCCCATCCCCCTCTCCGCGCTCAGGCGTCTTCTGGAAACGAAGTGATCCTCTTGCGATAAGGAGCCTCCATGCACATCGTCGACTACCTCGTCATCGCCGCCTATTTCGTGACCGTCATGTATCTCGGCTATTATGCGATGAAAAAAGTTTCCAGCTTCGACGACTACGCCGTCGCCGGGCGCAGCATGCCGCTGCCCATCTTCTTCGCCGCCATCGCCGCGACCCTGTGCGGCGGGGGCGCAACCATCGGGCGCGTGTCGTTCATGCACACGACGGGCATCATCGTTTTCTTCGCGCTCACGGGCGTGGTCATCAACCAGATATTCTCGGGCCTGTTCATCTCCGAACGGGTCCACAACGCGGGGAAAAACATCTACAGCCTCGGCGATCTGTACGGGCTCTACTACGGGCGATCCGGGCGGCTCCTGTCCAGCGTGTTCGCCTTCATCTTCTGCGTGGGCGCATTCGGGGTGCAAATCCTCGCCATGGGCTCCATCCTCCAGACCGCCACGGGCATCGGCCTGATCCCCGCCGCGCTGATCGCCTCCGTCGTGACGCTGGCCTACACATGGTCGGGCGGCATTCTCGCGGTCACCCTGACCGACGCCGTCCAGTACGTGATCATCATTATCGGGGTCACGCTCTGCGGCTACCTCGCCATCGACCATCTCGGCGGGTTCGACGCCATGATGTCCATCCTGTACGCCAACCCGCGCTTTGAAACGAACCTGCACCCCCTGTCCGGGAAAACCTTGGTCCAGTTCCTCGGCCTGTTCTTCAGCTTCCTGCTCGGCGAATTCTGCGCGCCGTACTTCATCCAGCGCTACGCCTCCACCAAGTCCGCCAAGGACAGCAAGAGCGGCCTGCTCATCTTCAGCGTGCACTGGGTGTTCTTTATGGCGACCACCGCCGCCATCGGCCTCGCCTCGATGGCGCTCCAGCCCGACGTCAAGCCGGACCTCGCCTTCACCAACCTCATCCGCGACGTGCTGCCCGCAGGCGTCACCGGGCTGGTGTTCGGCGCGCTGCTCGCCGCGGTCATGTCCACGGGCGCGGCGATGATCAACACGTCCTCCATCATCTACACCCGCGACATCTACAACAAGTTCATCAAGCCCGCCGCCACGCAGGAAGAACTGCTCCGTCAGTCCCGGCTGTCCACCCTCGTGGTCGGCGCGGTATCCATCGGAGTCGCAATCCTGTTTCAGGACGTGTTCGGACTGATGATCTATATGTTCAAGCTGTGGCCGTCCGCCATCCTGCCGCCTCTGCTGTGCGGCCTGCTCTGGGGCAAGGTTTCGCCCTACGCGGGAGCGCCCGCCGTCATCGTCGGGGGCCTGACCTTCTTCCTCTGGAGCGACAAGGTGCTCGGCGAACCTTTCGGCATCCCGGCAAACTTCATCGGCATCGGCATGAACTGCCTTGTCCTGTTCCTCGTTCATCAGGCCATGAGGGGCCGCAAGGCCGAGGGCCCCTTTATCCCCGACGTCAACTAACGCTCTCACCGGAGGACGACATCATGTGGCTCGAACTGACCAAGTATCTGTTCTACCTGTCCTTCATTCTGAACATCGCCTGCGGCGTCTGGGTCTTTTTCGGCATTGTCCGCTGGATCAAGGAGCTCAACCAGCACTAGCCCCCTGGAGCGGACCGGAGCCGCCGCGGCTTCCCCCTTCGCGGACTCCATCCCTCCGCACCCCATAGAAAAGCGGACAGGGCGACCACCCCGTCCGCTTTTTCGTGCTCTCGTCAGTTCGTGTTCGCGTCAGGCCGCGTTAGTCCTTCTTCACCTGCGTGATGAGGAGGTGCTTGCCGTCCTCACGAATGATCTTCAGCCAGCAGGCCGTCAGGAGCAGCGACGGAAGAGCCATCAGCGCACCGGAGAAATTCCCGAAAATCTTCGCCACCTCAAGGCCGCCCATCGCCAGCAGCCCGAGCGCCAGCAGGCCCTGCGCCACGGCCCAGAACGTGCAGTGATACCGATGGGGATCGCCGTCCACCTGCATCCTGCGGGTCGCGGTGGAGGCGACCACGTAACAGCCGGAATTCACGGTGGTGGCGAGGAAAATGGTCGAGAAGGCACAGTAGACCAGCATGACGATCTTGCTGTAGGGCAGCGTGGCGATGACCGCCATCATCGCGGCGGGAGCCCCCTGTTCCTTCAGGATGGACACCGCGTCGATGATGCCGTGGTACTGCGCCCACAGGGTGTAGGAACCGAATACGCCGTGGATCATGAACCCGCCCGCGACCGTGCCGAGCATGCCCCAGCCGATGATCTCGCGCACCGTGCGGCCGCGCGAGATGCGGGCGATGAACAGGCCCATGAACGGCCCGTACCCGGCCCAGAACAGCGCGTAGAAGATGGTCCACGACTGCGGGAACGAGCCTTCGGAGAAGGGGTTGGTCCAGAAGGTCATATTCCAGAAATTCCCAAGCATCTTGCCCACCGCGTTGGTGAAGATGTCGAGCAGCGATGCGGTGGGGCCGCAAAGGGCTCCATAGACGACCATGCCCAACGCGATGACGACGTTCAGGTCGCTCAGGCGCTTGATGCCCTTCTTGAGGCCGAGGTACACGGTGACGCCCGCCAGCAGTGCGCTCACGAACAGGATGCCCACTTCAAGCCCAAACGACGGCGTCCACCCGAACACCTGCGCCAGCGCGGCCTCGACCGTAGGCAGGGAGATGCACATGGTCACGGCGGTGCAGAACATCAAACCGAGAATGAAGAACACGTCCACGCAGCGCCCGATGATGCCGTCCTTCTGCCTGCCGATGATCATGTCGGCGGCGGAGCTGATGCGCAGGAACGGCTTGCGCTTGATGTGGAACATGTAGGCGATGGGCAGCGCGGTGATGAAATAGGTACACCACGCGTTCGGCCCCCAATGCAACAGCAGATAGGCCAGCGACCAGTCGTAGGCCGCCACGCTCATGGGCGCGGCGTACTGCGGCGGAGAAACGATGTCCCACAGCGGTTCGATGATCGACCAGAACATCACCGCCCCGGCGACGCCGGAACAGAAAATCATCGCAATCCACGAAGTCAGGGAAAATTCGGGTTCCTCATCCGGATCACCGAACTTGATGTCGCCGTACCTGCTGCATGCGAAGTATACGCACAGAACAATGAGCCCCACGGTAATCCACAGATACAACGTGCCGAAGTTCGCCGCAAAAGGATGGTAGATCGCTGAAACGACCTCTTCCGCCGCTTTCGGATACAGCAGGGAAGGAATGCAGATCAGGATGATGACCAGCACGGCGGGAATAAAAATGCCCCATTCCGGTCGCAGGTCGATACCATTGTCTTTCTTGTCCATCGTCTGGCTCATAACACTCTCCTCAGCCCCAATACATTCAGGACCCGTTGGTTTGCCCGGGAGAGTTGCCAAGATTGTGCCAAAAGGTACATTTGCTTTCAACACAGCGGATTAGCACAAAACCGGCCCTGAGCTTTTCCCTATACGACAAAATTGTCGTTTTTTACGACAGCATAGACAAAAGGACATTAGAAAAACGAATTCAGCCTGTTGAAAAAAGCACCCATCCCAATCCGACAAGTCTGTCGCTCTTCGGACCGGAAACAGCCTCCGGCGCACCATACGGCATTGTTCCAAAAGGGGCAAAACGTTCTCTCAGAGCCGTTTCCGGTCTTCAAAACGGGCTTGGCACGCATCTTGATATACCTTTCACGACGACACACCGGGCCGGCAAGCGGCCCTGAACCTTTCACCGCAACAGAAGGAGTCCGTGATGGCTGAGAGAGCAAAGCGCGCCGCACTTATTGGGTATGACTGTCTCATCCCGAAACGTCTTGAGGCCATGCTGGCCGAAGGCGGACTGGAAAACTTCCGCAAGTTCATGGCCGAAGGCAGCTTCATCCCCGAAGGCTACAACCTGCCCACCGTGACCCCGCCGTCTTGGGCGACCATCTGCACGGGAGCCTATCCCCGCACGCACGGCGTGGAAGACTATTACTACTATCATGAAGGCCGCAGCCTGGACTATAAGGAAACCACCCAGGCCTTCGGCTCCGATATCGTGACCGCGCAGACCATCTGGGATGCGTGGGACAAGGAAGGCAAGAAGTGTCTCGTGGTCAACTACCCCATGTCCTGGCCGTCCCATATGAAGAACGGCGTCATGATCATGGGTCAGGGCCTTTCGCCCGCCGAAACCCGTTGGCCCCTGCACGGCAACGAGCACAAGGAGTTCCTGGCTTCCGAAAGCGTGATCTCCACCGAGTTCTACCCGATGGGCGTTCAGGGCGCCTTCGACGACGCCAAGGGCTGGAAGAACCTGCCCGACTGCGACGAACCGCTGGAAATGACGGTGCGGATGACCTTCAAGGAAGCCGTCGAACCGCTCGAAGGCCAGACCTGGTATTGCCTCGCGTGGGAAAGCGGCGACGACGGCTATGATCGCATCGCCCTGTGCCCCGAAAAGGACTACTCCAAGGCTTTCTTCACCATCAAGCTCGGGGAATGGAGCGAACCCGTCCAGCACGACTTCACCGTCAAGGCCGACGGCCGCACCGAAAAGGGCGTGTTCCGCTGCAAGCTGATGCAGCTCTCCGACGACGCCGAAGAGTTCAAGCTGTACATGTCCGGCATCGCGGGCCGCATCGGCTTCATCGCCCCGCCCGAAGCCGCCAACCAGATCGACTTCTCCAAGCACATCACCGCCAACGACATCGGCCTTGTCGCCTACCTGCACGGCATCATCGACACGGACACCGTCTGCGAGCTGGTGGAATTCCACAGCGCATGGCTTTGGAACACCATCGAGTGCCTGATCAAGGCCAATCCCGACTGGAGCCTGTTCTACATGCACTCGCATCCCATCGACTGGTTCTATCACGGCTGGCTGAGCGATCTGGACAGCAAGGACCCCGAAGTGCGCGCCCGCGCCGAAAAGATGGAACGCCACATCTATGAAGTGGAAGACCGCCTGCTCGGCCGCCTCATGGACATCATGGGCGACGACACCCTGATGTGCGTGTGCTCCGACCACGGCGCGACCCCGATGGGCCCCATCCTGAACACCGCCCACGCCCTCAAGGAAGCGGGCCTGTGCTCCTACGAGCCCAAGAAGTCCGAAAACTACTGGGACATCTATGAAGAAACCGAAGGGTTCAACTACGTCCTCGACGTGAGCAAGTCCCTCGCCGTGCCACAGCGCTACATGTTCGTCTATGTGAACCTCAAGGGCAAGTACCCCGGCGGCATCGTGGAACCCGAAGATTACGAAAACGTGCGCGACCGGATCATCAACGCGCTGCTCGACTACAAGCATCCCGAAACCGGCGAACGTCCGGTGCTCCTCGCGGTCCGCAAGGAAGACGCGCAGGTGTTCGGCATGGGCGGCGCGCAGGCGGGCGACGTGGTGTACGTCCTGAAGCCCGAATACATGGCGGAACACGGCTACGGCCTGCCCACCGGCGAATCCGGCTGCGGCAGCCTCAAGAACCTGCTCCTGTTCCGCGGCCCGAACGTCAAGAAGGGCTTCCGCTACACCCGTCCGCGCTGGCTGGCCGACATCGTGCCCACCCTCTGCTACATGACCGGCGGCCCCATCCCCGAAGACGCCGAAGGCGCCCCGATTTACCAGATCATGGAAGACCCCAATCTGGTGAAGTAAGGAAGAATGGAAACAACGGGGGAGAAAAGAGGAACACCTTCTGAGGTGCCTCCTCCCCCGGAACATCCGCCCCAAAGGGGAACGGCACGGAAGGCGTTCCCTCCGGACGGGAACTGCGGTGTTCTCTCTTTTCTTTGGAAAAACACGATGTTCTTTGACTAAGGAACACCTGTTCGCAACGATACCGACAACGGGCCTCCGGGCCTTCTGACAAGGAACTCATCATGGCTGAAAAGAAAGCCCTTCTCGTACTGGCTGATGCGCTTGACCTTTCTGGTTCCGGCGAGGCGCTGGACAAACTGACGAAAAAGGCCGCCCTGCTCCCCAACGCGGACGTGAAGGGCCTCAAGGAACTGGCCGTGGCTCTCGGCGCTTCCGCCGTGGAGGCTTCCGGCATTCAGGCCGCCTTTGAGGGCGACGCCGCGTTCGTGATGGTGGAAGGCGCCGAAGCCCTCGGCGCCGCGCTTGAAGCCGCCGACCGCCGCACGCTGGTCGTGGTCGCTACGGCCAAGGGCGTGGCCTTCTACGGCCTCGCCGTGAACGCCAAAGCCGGTTCCGTCGCCCGCAGCGTCAACGCGCAGGACATCGCCGTGACCATCGCCGCCATCGCCGACCTGCCCATCGACGAGACCTGCACCGGCGCGATCATCTATCAGGTGATGAAGAACCCCAACCTCAAGCTCGATGAAATCAAGAAACTCAAGGAAGCCCTCGTCCGTATGGAATCCGTCATCCAGCGCGATAACCGCGAACCCTGGGACAAGCACGACTGCGCCTGATTGAAAACCGAATCGGGGGAGGGGAGGGAGAAACTTTCTCCAGAAAGTTTCTCCCTCCCCTCCCCCGGTACCCCCTCTCCTTCCTCTTCAAAGACTTTTGACGTTATCGAATCCCTGTTCGGCGTCTTTCCCGCAGTATGGACGCTCTTCTCTTATAAACCGGACGGACGCCTACAGGCGCTCTTCCCCCCAAAGAGTGCAAAAAAGACGAGGAGTCGCTCCTCGTCTTTTTTGGTTTTCCACGGACACTGACGGGACAGCCCCATCCCGTACGCTATCCTGAAGCCTTTTCCGATTTCTTTTTAATAAAAAGTCAAACAATACACTAAAATAACGATTATCTTCTTTTAAACGCCCCCCATTTCCATAACGGAATCGTTTCTTTTGCCGCAAAACCGGGAGACGGACGCCTCCGAAACGAGACGCCGCGCATCCCCTCATGCCGTTGACCCATACGAACGTCTTGGGAGGGAGAGGGGGAGGCTTGGAGG
>CABKMN010000037.1 GCA_902373525.1 uncultured Bilophila sp.
GGTTTGGAGGGGGGAAGGGGAAACTTTCTCCAGAAAGTTTCCCCTTCCCCCCTCCAATCTTTTACATTCCCAAATACGCCTTCTGCACGTCGGGGTTGGCGAGGAGCCTGTCGGCGGCGTCTTCCATGACGATGCGGCCGTTTTCCATGACGTAGGCGCGGTTGGCGATGCGCAGGGCCTGATTCGCGTTCTGCTCTACGAGGAACACGGTCGTGCCGTCCGCGTTGATTTTCTCGATGATCGAGAAAATCTGCTGGATGATGATCGGCGCGAGGCCGAGAGACGGCTCGTCGAGCAGGAGCAGGGTCGGACGGGCCATGATCGCGCGGGAAATGGCGAGCATCTGCTGCTCGCCGCCCGAAAGCGTGCCGCCCGTCTGGAGGCGACGCTGAGCCAGAATGGGGAACAGGTCGAAGATGTAGTCGAGGTCCTTCCTGATGCCGTCCTTGTCGTTGCGGAGGAAGGCCCCGAGGTCGAGGTTCTCCTGTACCGTCAGATCGGGGAAGATCAGACGGCCTTCCGGCACCTGACTGATGCCGAGAGCGACGATCTTGTTGGGCTTGAGGGTGTGGATGGGCTTGTCGCGGAAAAGGACCTCGCCGGTGCGCGGAGGCGTGCCGCCGCAGATGGTCATCAGCGTCGTACTCTTGCCCGCGCCGTTGGCCCCGATGAGCGTGACGATTTCCCCTTCGTTGATACGGATGTTCACATCCCGCAGGGCCTGAATGTTGCCGTAGAACGTGTTGACGTTGCGAAGCTCAAGCATGGTCGGACTCTCCAAGATACGCCTTGATGACGCGGGGGTTCTCGCGCACTTCCTGCGGCGTGCCCATGGCGATGCGGGAGCCGTATTCCATGACGTAGATGCGATCCGAAAGGGACATCACCATGCCCATGTCGTGCTCGATGAGCAGAATGGACAGGTCGAACTCTTTCCGCAGGTGCAGGATGAGCGCCTTGAGTTCGAGGGTTTCCTGCGGATTCATGCCCGCGGCGGGTTCGTCGAGCAAAAGGACCGCCGGGTCCGTCGCCAGCGCGCGGGCGATTTCCAGACGCCGCTGCGCGCCGTAGGGCAGGTTCCGGGCCTCGTCCTTGTAGTGCATGTTCAGGCCCACCTCGCGCAGCAGTTCGTAGCTGCGGTCGATGGTGGCCTGTTCCTCGGCCCGGGTGCGCGGGTCTTGGAAGACCGCGCCCGCGATGCCCGCCTTCGTACGGCAGTGGCGGCCGATCATGACGTTTTCGAGCACGGTCATGGTCGGGAACAGCCGGATGTTCTGGAACGTGCGGGCCATGCCGAGCTGCGTGATCGCGTTGGGCTTCATGCCGTTGAGGGTCACGGACTGCGCGGGCTTGCCGTTGCGTTCGGGCAGGTGGAGCTGCACCGTGCCTTCGGTGGGCACGTAGATGCCCGTGATGCAGTTGAAGAACGTGGTCTTCCCCGCGCCGTTGGGCCCGATGAGCGCCACAATTTCCTGCCGGTTGATCATCAGGTCCACTTCGTTGAGGGCGCGCAGCCCACCGAAGTTCTTGGACAGGTTGTTTACTTCAAGCACAGGCGTGTTCATGCCTGACCTCCCGTGGCAGGAGCGTCGAAAGCCGACTTGGAGCTGTCGATCTTGTCCTTGTTCGTGATCTTGTAGGTGCGCTTTTCACCGGAAATGAGGCCCTGCGGACGGTAGATCATCATGATGACCATGACCGCGCCGAACAGGAGCATGCGGTATTCGGAGAAGGCGCGCAGGTATTCGGGCGCGAGCACCAGAATGGCCGCCGCGATGGTGACGCCGAGCACGGAGCCCATGCCGCCGAGCACCACCATCGACAGGATCATGGCCGATTCCATGAAGGTGAAGCTCGCGGGGTTGATGAAGGTCGTCTTCGCCGCGAAGATGACCCCGGCGAAACCGGCCCAGCAGGAGCCGAGCGCGAAGGCCGAGAGCTTCACCTTGGTCAGGTCGATGCCCATGGCCTCGCAGGCGATTTCGTCTTCGCGCAGGGCTTGCAGGGCAAGGCCGATGCGCGAGTTTTTCAGACGCCCCACCACGATGATGGTCAGCACCACCGCGCCGAGGACAATGTAATAGATGTAGTTCGTGGCTTCGGTCACGCCCATTTCCATGCCGAACAGGTCGGGACGGCTGAGGTTGGAGAGGCCGAAGGAACCCTTGGTCACGTCGGTCCAGTTCTCCAGCACGAGGCGGATGATTTCCCCGAAGCCGAGGGTCACGATGGCGAGGTAGTCGCCCTTGAGCCGCAGGACCGGGAAGCCGAGCATGAGGCCGAACAGCGCCGCCATGATGCCGCCCACGGGCAGCACGGCCCAGAAGCCGAGGCCGAAGTAGGTGTTCAGCAGGCCGTAGGTGTACGCGCCCACGGCGTAGAACGCCGCGTAGCCGAGCACGAGCTGACCCGCGAGCCCGACCACGATGTTCAGGCCGAGGCCGAGCATGATGTAGATCAGCGCCGAGATCATGATGTTGATCTGATACATGGAGCTGATGAACGGCATGGCGATCATGAGGAGCGCCACCAGCGACAGGCAGACGAAGCGGGTTTTGGGCTGCCGCACCTGCTCAAGCGTGCGGGCGAACAGCGACGGGCCGGTGGAAACCACGCCGCGGGCCTTGCGTTCCATGCTCCAGCGCCAGAAGATGGAGAGCACGAACGCCCCCACCCCGATGGTCGCCATGTTTTCCCAGCGGAACAGGATGGTGTCGTTGAGCGCGTCGACCTTCATGACGACGAGCGGGAAGGTGAGCGCCATGAACCATACGCTGACCATGAGCGCCTTGAGAATCACGTTCATGTCGTCCCCCTCAGACCTTTTGGACCTTGGGCTTCCCGAGGATGCCCGCCGGACGGAAAATAAGGATGAGCACCAGCAGCGCGAAGGCGAGGGCGTCTTCGTAGGCGCTGGAGATGTAGCCGGTGGCGAAACTTTCGCACAGGCCGAGCACCAGACCGCCGACCATGGCGCCGGGGATGGACCCGATGCCGCCGAGCACGGCCGCGGTGAAGGCCTTGATGCCCGCGATGAAGCCGATGAAGAAGTTCACCTGACCCACATGGTTGGCGATGAGCACGCCGCCGATGGCGGCCAGCGAGGAGCCGATGATGAAGGTCAGGGAAATGATCCGGTCGGCGTCGATGCCGAGCAGCATCGCCATCTTGCGGTTCTGCGCCGTGGCGCGCATGGCCTTGCCCATCTTCGTGTACCGGATGAACAGCGTGAGCGCGATCATCGTGACGAGGCTCGTGACGATGATCAGGAAGTCGCTGGTGCCGATGATGTGGGAGATGGGGTCCAGAAACTCGAATTCGTCGATGAGCTGCGGAAAGGCCACGAAGTCGGACGTCTGGGCCAGGCTCACGTAGTTCTGGAGGAAGATCGACACGCCGATGGCGGAGATGAGGGGCGAAAGCCGGGGCGCTCCGCGTAGGGGGCGGTAGGCGATTTTTTCGATGGTGTAGCCGTAGGCCGCACACCAGATCACCGCCGCCAGCGCCGCGATGACGATGATCCCCGCCGCCGGGAATCCCATGATGCCCAGCGCGCTCGCCACGATGAGCGCGGTGAACGCGCCGATCATGTAGATTTCACCGTGGGCGAAGTTGATGAGCTCGATGATCCCGTACACCATGGTGTAGCCCAGCGCGATGAGCGCGTAGATGCTGCCTCTGGTGAGCCCGCCACAAAAAAGTTCGACGAAATATTGTAAATCCATTGGCCCTGCTCGCTGGTTCCTCCGGCGAAAGCTCCCTTTCCGGGGATCGCTCCCCGTCCCGTCCGCGTGCGCGGTTGCGGGAGGCCCGGAAAAATCGTTTAAGAAAGAAGACCGCCGTCCGCCGGAATGCCCGCCCCGCACGTGCGGTTCACCCTGCATCCCGCGGGCGGACCGCGGCGGATGCAGGGTGAACGTGTGGCGTCAAATCCCGGAAACAGGAATGACGGTGGTTACTTCAGTTCGACGAAATCGCCGTTTTTCACCTGATAGATGGAGAAGCCGATGCCTTCGGCGTCGCCGGTGGGGGCGAACTTGATCTTGCCGAGGGGGGTGTCCACAAGGTTGGTGTGCAGGGCGTCCATGATCTTCTGCGAGTCGGTGCTGCCGGCGGCCTTGATGGCTTCGAGCAGGGCGATGGTCGCGGAATAGGCGTTGTCATAGAAGGCGCCGGGTTCGGTCCCGTACTTCTTCTTGTGGTTTTCGTGCGCCTGAATGTTCATGGGCAGCTTGGACACGTCGGTGGGGCCGGTGGCGTACACGCCTTCGGCGTTCTTGCCGGCGACCTTGATGAACTGTTCGTCCTTCACGCCGTCGGGGCCGATGAAGGGAACCTTGATCTTCTTCTTGGCGAGCTGCTGGACGAGCTTGGAGGCTTCCGGATGGTAGCCGCCGAAGATGATGCCGTCGGCTCCGGCCTTGCGGATTTTCTGGATCACCGCGCCGTAGTCCACGGCGCCGGGGGTGATGCCTTCCTCAAGAACGATCTCGACGCCGCCCTTTTCGAGGATTTCGCGGGCGTAGTTGACGAAGCCGCGGCCGTAGTCGCCCTTGTCGTGCAGCAGGGCGACCTTTTTCAGGCCGAGCTTGTCCTTGGCGAAGGAGCCGGCGAGGTGGCCGGACACGTCGTCGGAGGCGATGGTGCGGAAGAAATAGGGGTGGTCGCCCTTCTGGGTCAGCTCGGGCGTGGTGGCCGACGGGGAAATGGACACGATCTTGGCGTCGTTGTAGATCGGCAGAGCGGCCTTGGTCGCGCCGGAACAGATGGAGCCCATGACCGCCACGGCGCCTTCGGAAAGGACCTTGGTGGCGGCGTTGGTGCCGAGTTCGGGCTTGCACTGGTCGTCTTCGGCGATGATTTCAATCTGCTTGCCGAGAATGCCGCCCTTGGCGTTGTATTCCTCGGCGACGATGCGGGCCGCGTTGAGGCTCGGCATACCATAAGAAACCAGGTCGCCGGAGTGAGCACCGGGAACGCCGATTTTGATCGTGTCGGCAGCATGCACCGGAGCGGTCATAGCCATGATGGCCATGCCCGCGAGAGCCGCTTTCATCCATGCGCGTGCCATAGAAACCTCCCCCTCATTTCAGGGTTGTTGGAGTTGCTGGACCGAAGCCCGAAGTCGTCCGCGCCGAAAGACGGAATCCGGGGGAAGCCCGCGCGTGATCCGTACGTTCGGATGAGGAACCTGTTAGACTCGGTTTTTAGTGCCACGACTCCGCAGGGGTTGTCAAACATTCGCGACTGAAACATGCTCAAAGAAAAGCGGAATATATGAATTGTGCAGACAAACAGCGCGCCGTGCGCGAAAGGGGAGCCATGAAAGGGGAAACGATTTCGGGAAACACGGGGATCGGGGCGGAACTGCGGGTCGGATGCAAGATCAACCTCACGCTTCGGATCACGGGCGTGCGGCCCAACGGCTGGCACGAGCTGGACACGGTGTTCCTGCCGCTGCCCGAACCGTTCGACACGCTCCGGCTCATCCCCGGTGACGGGGACGGGCTGGCGCTGCATTGCGACACGCCGGGCATCGACTGCGCGGACAACACGCTGACCAAGGCCTACCGGCTGTTCGCCGAGGCGACCGGCTTCCGTCCGGGCGTGGAGGCGCACCTCGTCAAGGGCATCCCGCACGGGGCCGGGCTGGGGGGCGGGAGCGCGGACGCGGCGGCGCTGCTCGGCTGGCTGAACGGGCGCGCGCCCGAACCGCTGCCGTCCGACACGCTGGCGGGGCTGGCGGCGCGCGTCGGCGCGGACGTTCCCTTTTTCCTGTATAACGTTCCCTGCCGGGCGACCGGCATCGGGGACCGGCTGGTCCCCTGCCCCGAATGGCTTGCGGAGGCCGGCGTCGCCGGGGCTGGGCTCGTGCTGCTGTGCCCCGGAGAACGGGTGTCCACGCCGTGGGCCTACGCGGCATGGGACAGGAACAACCCATTGACAGAAGAGCGCAATGGCGCTATAACCCGTGCCTCCCAGAGCCTTTTCGGCGGGACCTCCTCCATCCGCTGGCTTGAAAACAGTTTCGAGCCGTCGGTCTTCGAGGCCTTCCCCCGGCTCCGCAGGTTCAGGGAACGGCTCCTCCGGGAGGGGGCCTTCGCCGCCGTGATGAGCGGCAGCGGGTCCTCCCTGTTCGGACTGTTCCGGGATGCGGACGTCGCCCTCAGGGCGGCGGAAGGTTTTCGGGAAGAAGACGTGGCCGTCTATGGCCACGCATTGTAAGGTTTCCGCCTTTCAAGGAAACCTTTGTCACGCTGGGGTGTAGCCAAGCAGGTAAGGCAACGGGTTTTGGTCCCGTCATTCGAGGGTTCAAGTCCTTCCGCCCCAGCCATTTTTTTGCGCTTTAGAGGTTTCTCAACCGGAAGGCCTCCCTTATGTACGGCGATCTCAAAATTCTGACTGGCACTGCCAACGCGCCTCTGGCTCAGGCCATTTGCGAACATCTCGGCTGCCAGTTGACCCCTGCCCTGTGTGAGAAGTTCAGCGACGGCGAAAGCCGCATCGAAATCAGCAGCAGCGTCCGCGGCGACGACGTGTTCGTCATCCAGCCGACCTGTGCGCCCGTGAACTTCAACCTGATGCAGCTCTGCCTCATGCTCGACGCGCTCAAGCGCGCCAGCGCGGGCCGCATCACCGCTGTTATCCCCTATTACGGCTACGCCCGTCAGGACCGCAAGGTCAGCCCGCGCGCCCCCATCAGCGCTAAGCTCGTGGCGGACTTCCTGTCCACCGCCGGGGCCAACCGCGTGGTGACCGTGGACCTGCATGCCGGTCAGATTCAGGGATTCTTCAACTGCCCTGTGGACAACTTGTTCGCGTCTCAGGTGCTGCTCGAACCCTTCATGGCCATGAAGGGCGAGATCGTTGTGGTTTCCCCCGACGCCGGCGGCGTGGAACGCGCCCGCTCCTTCGCCAAGCGCATCGAAGCGCCCCTCGCCATCATCGACAAGCGCCGCGACCGCCCCAATCAGGCGACCGCCACGCACGTCATCGGCGATGTGGACGGCAAGATCGCGGTGCTCGTGGATGACATCATCGACACGGCGGGGACGATCTGTGCCGGCGCCGAGGTCCTTCTGCGCGAAGGCGCCCGCGAAGTGTACGCCTGCGCCACGCACGGCGTGCTTTCCGGCCCCGCGCTGGAACGCCTCAACAACTCGGTGTTCACCAAGGTGGTCGTGACCAACACGATCCCGTCCGGCGACCGTCTGGACGTGTGCCCGAAGCTGCAGGTCGTTTCCGTTGCCAGCCTCCTCGCCAAGAGCATTCACAACATCCACACCGGATCGTCCGTGAGCGTGCTGTTCTAGGCGAACAGGAAGAAACCTCTCCGGCGTCCTCAGGGACTCCGGCCCATCACAGCGAATCTACCACCACGGCCCCGCCGTGGAAGGGTAAGGAGAACATCCATGTCCGATCTCAAAGTGCTTACCGTGCAGAAGCGTGCCGGTCTCGGCAAGGGCGCCAACCGCCGCAGCCGTCAGGAAGAACTCGTCCCCGGCGTGTTCTACACCGCCAATGGCGAAAACGTCGCCGTGCAGGTTGCCGCCCGCGCGCTCGCCAAGATTTTCTCTCAGGTTGGCCGCACCACCGTCTTCAATCTTGACATCGAAGGCGAAGGCACGCACCCCGTGCTGATCTGGGAAACCCAGCGCGACCCGATCAAGAGCACCTTTACGCACATCGATTTCTACGGCGTCGATCTGGACAAGCCCGTCAAGATCACCGTGCCGGTCGAATACGTGGGCGTGGCCCGCGGCACCAAGGTGGGCGGCAAGCTCGAAACCTACCGCGAACAGATTCAGCTCATGGCGAAGCCCCTCGACATGCCCGCGAAGGTCACCATCGACATCTCCGGCATGGACCTCGGCACCACCATCCAGATCGCCGACGTTCAGCTCCCCGAAGGCGTCAAGGCTGCCTATGACAGCAACTACGCCCTCGTGTCCGTGCTGATGCCCGGCGGCAACGACGAAGCCGCCGCCGAATAAGCGACGAGCCTTTCCGGCGAGGGGGAAGCCCGTCTCGGGTTTTCCTTCCCCCTCGCCTTCCTTTCCCGTCCCGGCCCGCGTCAGGCCGAAACGGGGCCGCCGGTGTCCGGCGGGAAAGACATCGACGACTGGGGAGGAATCCGAGCGGATTCCTTTTTTTGTGGCCCGATTCGGGCCAAACGTTTTTTGCGAGGTTTGGTATGGCTGTCGCCGGACTGATCGTGGGCCTGGGCAATCCGGGCAAGCAATACGAATCGACCCGTCACAATATGGGTTTCATGTTTGTGGATGAGCTGCTGCGCGAAGCGAGGAACGTTTCGTCCATGTCCGGCGACAAGTTCCGCTGCGAGCTGTGGAAGGCGACGCTTCCGGGCTCTTCCGATCAGTGGCTGATCGCCAAGCCGCAGACGTTCATGAACCTTTCCGGCGAGTGCGTGCAGCCGCTCGCGGCGTGGCACCGTCTCCTTCCCGAGAACATCCTCGTGGTGCATGACGAACTGGACATCGCTCCGGGCCGGATGAAGTTCAAGAAGGGCGGCGGCAATGCCGGGCACAACGGTCTCAAGTCCATTACGCAGCGTCTCGGGACGCCGGATTTCTACCGCCTGCGGCTCGGCATCGGGCGCTCCCCGCACGGCGGTGCGGATACGGTGAATTGGGTGCTCGGACGTCTCACGCCCGAGGCGCAGGAAGCCTTCCGCAAGCAGCTCCCCGCCGCCTTCGAGGTCGTCCGTCTCTTCGTCGAAGGCGACATCCCCGCCGCCACGCATGCGGCGAATGCGTTTGTGATCGAGTAAGATTGGAGGGGGGAGGGAGAACCTTTCTGGAGAAAGGTTCTCCCTCCCCCCTCCAAACCTCCCCCCTTCCTCTTCAAAGACTTTCGGAAACGGGACGGATGGCGGTTACGGCATCCCGGCGGTTTGAGCCTTGGCGCGAGTTTCCCGGTGCCGCCTTCCCGGAACGTTTTGATTTTTCCTGATGAGGAGAGCCGTTCGTTTCATGTTCCCCATGCAGAAGCAATGGGAAGATTCATGAGCAAAGTTGTGGCACAGCAAGCGTTTAGCATTTTATTTTTTGGAGTTCCAAAGAAATAACCCATAAAAAGCCTCTGTCATGGAGTCCGCCAACGGAAAAACTGGAAAAAGAGACTGTGTTTTCATAGGCTCTATCATAGGATGCGGTTGTTTCATCTCCACAGCACGGTGAAAATACGACCTTTTTCTCCAGTTCTCCCCTCGGCGGAATCCATGCTTGGGCATTTTATTGGTTATTCCTTCGGCATTTCAAGGAATAAAGCATCAACCCTTTTCCATGACACAGCCTTATCATACTGTGGAGATGAAACAATCACACTCGATGGCGAGGCATTGGAAAAACTGACCGGAACCTTTCCGGAAGCCGCAACGAGGGATCGCCTGACGCCGACAGGGCGCCCCTAGACGAAAACGGTTCCGCAACCAGCGCAAACTGGATGCGGAACCGTTTTCGTTTACGGACGTTACGCCGGGGTCTGGGGGGCGGCTCGCCCCCCAGCGGGTGCAGGGCGGAGCCCTGCCCGCCGGAGGCGTTTGCCTTTTACTCCCCGGTGACGGTCTTCAGGATTTTTCGTGCCTGATCGGCGTCCTTTCTGATCTGGGCGACGAGGGCGTCGGGTCCGGTAAAGGTGACTTCGCCGCGCAGACGCTCGACAAAGGCGACCTCAAGATGCTTGCCGTAGAGATCGGCGTCGAAATCGAGCAGATGCGTCTCCACCGTCAGGGCTCCCGGCCCGAACGTGGGATTGTAGCCGATGTTCGTCACCGCCGCGTAGGTGTCCGGGGTGAGCTTCGCGGGGTCCGTCACGGAGGGCAGGCCGTTCCCCGCCGTTTCGGAGGGCGTGGCCAGCGTCACGTAGACGCCGGGCTTGGGCAGCATGGTGCCCGTGGGCGCGAGGTTCGCCGTGGGGAACCCGAGCAGGCGACCGCCCCGGTTCTGGCCGTGGATGACCTCCCCCCGCACGCTGTAGAGACGCCCGAGCAGCGAACTCGCTTCCCAGACCTGCCCCTGATGCAGCAGTTCCCGGATGCGTGTGGAACTGACCACCTCGCCGTGCACGGACAGGGCGTCCATGCGGTCCACCGTGAATCCCTCGGCCTTGCCGATGCGGGACAGCACCTCGGGCGTGCCCGCGCGGCCCTTGCCCAGCGTGAAGTCGTAGCCGAGCAGCAGATCGCGCATGTCCAGCGTGCTGAGGAGCACCCGGCGCACGAAGGCTTCCGGCGACAGACACGCGAACTCGGGCGTGAACTCCACGAGCAGCACCAGCGCCATGCCGGACGCCTCCAGCAGCGCCGCACGCTCCTGCGGGGTGGTGAGGCGCGGGGGCGCGTACGGCGTCAGCACTTCGAGCGGATGCGGATTGAAGGTCATGGCGACGGGAAGCGTGCCCATCGCGGCGGCCCGTTCGCAGGTCAGGGACAACAGCGCCTGATGCCCGAGATGGACGCCGTCGAAATTGCCTACCGTCACCGCCGTCCCCTGAGAGAGGTCCAGCGGCAGGGGAAGGTCGAGCGATTCGGGGGTGCGGGTGATGATCATGTCTACTTCGCGGACGGCGCGGCCTGAAGAGCCATGTTGATGGCTTCCCGGAACAGTTCGGAGGAAAGCGCGCCGCGGGCCACAAGGTTGTTGATGAGGAAATAGGGCGTACCCTGCACGCCGAGCTTCTGGCCTTCCGCGATGTCCGCGTCCACTTCCGCGCGCACGTCCTTCTTCTTCACGTCGGCGGCGAGCTTCTTCATGTTCAGACCGGCGTCCTTGGCGGCGGCGACGATGGCGGGTTCGCCGAGCTTGAGCACGTCGGCGCGGCGCTCGAACAGCAGATCATAGAACTTCCACGCCAGTTCGGCGTCCTGTCGGGCGGCGGCGACGTGGTATTCGGCGGCGAGGCGCGCGGTTCCCGTGGCTTCCAGCGGGAAGTGCTTGAAGACGTACTTCACCTTGCCCTGATTTTCCTTGAGCACCTTTTCCATCGTCGCGGCCCCCTGCTGGCAGTAGGGGCAGGTGAAGTCGGAGTAGGCCACGATGGTCACGGGCGCGTCGGCGGCTCCCCGGAAGGGACGGTTTTTGACGTCCACGTCCTTGGTCTGGCCGAGTTCGGCCTTCCACTGGGTGAGCAGGGCCTTGTGGCGTTTCTGGTTTGACCCTTCCTGCGCGATGTCGAGTACGGCCTCGCTGTTTTCGCGCAGGACGCTGAGGAGCAGGTCGGGATTTTTCTGGAGGGTTTCGCGGAGGAGTTCCGCGAAGTTGTCCGTCGTGACCGTCGCCGAGGCCGCGTAGGACGGCGTGGCGGCGGAAGCCCATTTGTTCGAGAGGAACAGCAGGTAGGCGGTCAGGATGAGCCAGAGAATGATGAAGGCCCAGAGTATCTTGCGTTTCATTGACGGTTCCTTGGCGGTTGGATTCGAAGCGAGTGTCATAGAGGGAACATCCTTTTTGCCGGGGAGTTTATCGGGTGTGGCGGCCCGTGGCAAGAGCGCTGGAACGGCAAAAAAAGACGGGAAAGGCGCAAGCGGTCCGCCTTTCCCGTCTTGTGTTTCCCGCCGGACGGGAAAGGGGTTTACATATTGTCGCCGCGCTTGATGAGCGCCTGCATGCCGCCGAGGGCGTTGACCACGTCGGTCACGCCGTGCTTGTGCAGGTACAGCATCACTTCATAGGAACGCAGGCCGGTGTTGCACACGAGGGCCACCGGGCGATCCTTGGGGATGGAGTCGAATTTCGCTTCCACATCCTCCAGCGCGACGGCGTGCCATTCGCCGGGATACTTGGCGGCGGTGGCGTTGCCCGCGACCGCGGGGCGGGCGTCGGCGAAGAAGACGTTGTTGGTGGCGCGGTTCTTCCAGAGCTCTCCGAATTCCTTGGAGGAAACGGGCTTGAGCTGTCCGGAGAGGATGTTGTCGGCCACGTTCGCCACGGCGTTCACCGCGTCCATCGCGGAGGCGAAGGGCGGCGCGTAGGCGATTTCGGCGTTGGCGAGATCGTCGATGGTGGGCTTGCCGAACTGGAGCATGGTGGCCACGGCGTCGATGCGGGCCTTGAGAGCGTCGCCGTCCTCGCACACGCCCTGAATGCCGAGCACGCGGCGGGTGCCGCGTTCGACCACGAGTTCGAGGCTCATCATGTGCTTTTCAGGATAGAAGTGGGCGCGGTCGAGCTGTTCGAGGCTGGCGGAGACGGCGTCGAAACCGGCGGCCTTGGCGCGCTCGATGGTCAGGCCCGTGCCGCACGCGGACATCTTGAAGAGTTTCACGCACCACGTGCCCACCGCGCCGTGGAAGGTTGCGACCTTGCCGCTTTCGCTGGCGGCGTTGGTGCCGATGACGCGGCCCTGCCGGTTGGCGAGGGAGCCGAGCGCCAGTACGAAGGGCTTGCCGGTGATCAGGTTCGGGATCGCCACGCAGTCGCCGCCCGCGTAGATGTCGGGATCGGAGGTCTGCATGTATTCGTTGACGAGGATCGCGCCGGTGCGCTCTTCGAGATCGAGGCCGGCGGCGCGGGCCAGCGCGGTGTTGGGCGCGAAGCCGGTGGCGAAGATGACCAGATCGGCGTCGAGGGTGCGCTTGTCGGTCACGACGCGGGCCACGGCCCCGTTTTCGCCTTCGAGGCGCAGGACCTTTTCGGAGGTGTAGACGTCGACGTTGTGTTCCTCAAGGTCGTGTTTCACCATGTCGGACAGGCTGGCGGACATGACGCCGGGCATGGCCTGCGGCATGAATTCCACCACGCTGGTCTTGATGTCCCACATGTCCGCGAGGGCCACGGCGATTTCCATGCCGATGAAGCCCGCGCCGATGACCACGGCGTGTTCGACCTTGCCGGAGGCGCATGCCTTGCGGAGCGCGTCGGCGTCCTCAAGGTTGTTCGCGCCGCCCACGTTCCTGAGGTCGCGGCCTTCGACCGGCGGAACCTTGGGGGTGCTGCCGGTGCCGATGACCAGACGGTCGTAGGGAAGGGTCCGTTCCTCGCCGGTGACGAGGTTTTTCGCGACGACGGTCTTGGCCTTGCGGTCGATGGCGGTCACGCGGGTCTGGTTCAGGGTGCGGATGCCCTTGTGTTCGAAATATTCGGGCGTGCGGACCGTGCCGTAGGTCGTGGAGCGCAGGGCGTCCAGCGCGTTGATTTCACCGGAGACGTAGTAGGGGATGCCGCAGCCGCCGAACGAAATATTGATGTTCTCGTCGATCATGGTCACGTTGGCGGAGGGGTCGAGCCGCTTCAGACGGCTGGCCGCTTTGGGGCCCAGAGCCACGGCACCGATGACGATGACGTTTTTGGACATATTTCCTCCCATCCTGAAAAACAGGGGTAACGGTATATGAAGATTGATTTCCTGCATACACGCTTCCCCGCGAATGCGCAAGGCGGGGATAGTTTTGTGACGCTTCTCCGGGCTTCCGGGCCGGTTCCGCAAACGCCGGGCGGGAAGCGTACTCCGAGGAGGAATAGGCGCATTGCAATGAATCGCCATTTGGCATAGTTCAGCCTTATGACTGAGCGCGTCGCGCGGATGGCTTTTGTACAGGGGGAACACATGTCGGACAGGGAAGAACACGTGGTGACGCCGATTCCCGGCGTAGACTGGCAATCGGGCCTCAAACGCCTCATGGGCAACGAACAGCTGTACCGGAAACTGCTGGCGAAATTCGCCGATCAGTACGAAGGCGCGGGGGCGCGGATTCGGGACGTGCTGGCGGCGGGCGACCGGTCGGCGGCCCATATGGAACTGCATACGCTCAAGGGCGTGTCCGGCAATCTTTCGCTCGCTCCGCTGGCCGAACTGGTCCTCGCGGCGGAACAGGCCGTCAAGCATGACGATACCGCTCATGAAAGCGAACATCTCGACGCCATGATCCGCGAACTGGATGCGCTCGTGGGACGTCTGAAACAGATGTGACGCTCCTTCTTTCGCACGCAAAACGCCCCGCCGGAACAACCTGCGGGGCGTTTTTTTCGTTTTGAGGATATTGGCGTCTCGTTTTCGAACCGTATCTTGTTCCCTCAACAGAGGGGGGAATGATTCTCCCCGGCGGGTGCAAGGCGCCGCCCCACATCCGCCGGAGGTTCCTCCTGGCGGAAACTAGCAGCTCGCCTCGTTGCCGATCTCGGGCATCCGTCTGCCCCAGCCGAGGAATACGAACAGGCACCCGGCGGCTGCGGCGACGCCGATGATCGTGGACAGTTCCACCGACAGGCCGAAGCCGATCTTGGCGTAGCACAGGTAGGCGACGCAGACCACGGTCATGAAGGCCGCGGGCAGGGTCGCGATCCAGTGGAACCGCTCGCGCCGCGCGAGGTAGACCGCGATGGCCCACAGGGTCACGCAGGACATGGTCTGGTTGGCCCAGCCGAAGTAGCGCCAGATCACCGCAAAGTCCACGAAGGTCAGGGCGATGCCCGCGATGAACAGCGGAATGGCGACCAGCAGGCGCTTGGAAGCCGGCCCCTGCCCGATGTGCAGGGTGTCCGCGACCAGCAGGCGCGCGCTGCGGAAGGCCGTGTCGCCCGTGGAAATGGGCAGCACCACCACGCCGAGGATGGCGAGCAGGCCGCCGACCGGGCCGAGCAGGGTCATCGAGATTTCCTTGACCACCAGCGTGGGCGTTCCGGCCTTGATCACCTCGCCGAGGGCTTCCGGCGATTCGTAGAAGGACAGGCCGAGCGTCACCCAGATGAGCCCGAGCACGCCTTCCGCGATCATGGGGCCGTAGAACAGCATCCGCCCGTGCTTTTCGCTCGCCATGCACCGGGTCATCATGGGCGACTGCGTGGCGTGGAAGCCGCTGATCGCGCCGCAGGCGATGGTGATGAACAGCAGGGGCCAGATGGGCAGGCCGGTGGGGTCGGTGTTCACGAAAAAGTCCGTGTTGGGGAGGATGGGACGGTCGCTCAGCAGGAGCGCGCCCGCCAGCCCGAAGGCCATCACCAGCAGCAGCACCGAGAAGAAGGGATAGATGCGCCCGATGATGGTGTCGATGGGCATGATCGTGGCGAGGAAATAGTAGGCGAAGATGAGCGCCGCCCACACCGGCATGGGAAGGCTCGTCATGTTGGCGAGCAGGGCGGCTGGGCCGAGCACGAACACCGCGCCGACCATGATCATGAAGGCGATGGCGAACAGCTCCATGAAGTGCCGCACGCCGGTGCCGAGGTTGCGCCCGATGACTTCGGGATAGGACGCCCCGCCGTAGCGCAGGGACATCATCGCCGCGCAGTAGTCGTGCACCGCGCCGCCGAAAATGCAGCCGAACACCACCCACAGGAGCGCGGAAGGGCCGTACAGCGCGCCGAGGATGGGGCCGATCACCGGGCCGAGCCCGGCGATGTTCAGGAGCTGGATAAGAAAAATCTTGTAACGGGGCAGTTCCATGTAGTCCACGCCGTCGTGTTTGCTCTTGACCGGCGTGGGGCGTCCGAAGTCGGCGCCGAACACTTTTTCCACAAAGGCGCCGTACGCGAAGTACCCGCCGAGCAGCAGGGCGAAGCTGCCCCAGAAATACCATACACCAGACATGATCTCCTCCACTGTCGTTGATCCGGGGCCGTTTCTCCCCGTGAGCCGGAAAACGCGCGCGTTCGCGCGCGGCGCGCCCCGGAACCTCCATTCCGGAGCCGTGTTCCGGCGGCTGTGAACAAGATCGCTTACTCTCCTTTGAGAGCGTTGTACATACCCGGAAACACCTTAAAAAGAGTTTCCCGTTTTTGTCATTTCGGTCTGACGAGCACGATGACCATGTCCATGACGTTGGTGCGGGTGGGGCCGGTGCGGAGCAGGGTGCCCGCCTTCAGCAGCAGGGGATAGCTGTCGTTGGCGTCGAGGCGTTCCTGCGGCCTGAGCCCGAGCGCCCGCAACCGGGCGAGATCGCCGCCGAAGGCGTAGCCGCCCGCCGCGTCGGTGGGGCCGTCCGTGCCGTCGGTGCCCACGCACGCGAGGTCGATGCCGCAGTCGTTCGCCAGCGCCAGCGTGGCGGCGAGGGCCATTTCCTGATTGCGCCCGCCCTTGCCGCGCCCCCGGATGGTGACGGTGGTTTCGCCTCCGGCGAGCAGGCAGACCGGCGCGTCGCCGGGTCGCAGGGCCGTCTGGACGCGCCGGGCCTCTTCCGCCAGTTCCGCCGCCCGGTCGCGCGCCTCGCCGGTCATGGACGTGGTGAGGATGCGGGGCGCGAAGCCGAGCTTCTTCGCCTCGTCCGCCGCCGCGTCCAGCGCCTGCCGCACCGAGGCGATCAATACGTTGCGGGTGCGGGCGAAGGCGGGATCGTCGGCTTTCGGCGTCTCCGGGACAAGGCCCTGCAAGCCTTTTTCGAGGCGTTCCCAAACGGCTTTCGGCAGCTTCCAGCGCAGGCCGTAGCGTTCCACCACGCGCAGGCAGTCCGCGAAGGTGGACGGATCGGGCACGGTGGGGCCGGAGGCGATGACGTCGAGGTCGTCGCCCACCACGTCGGAAACGATCAGGCCGAGTACGGCGGCGGGGAAGGCCGCCCGCGCGAGGTTGCCGCCGCTGAACCGGGACAGGTGCTTGCGCAGGGTGTTGATCTCGTGGATCGTGGCCCCGCATTCGAGCAGCAGGCCGGTAAGCCGCCGCATGTCCTCCAGCGGGATGTCCGGGTGCAGGGCCGGGGTGAGTGCGCTGGCTCCGCCCGTGAATACGCACAGGACGAGATCGTCCGCGCCGCAGTCCTTCGCCATCTCCACGATGGCCCCCGCCGCACGGGCTCCGGCTTCGTCGGGGACGGGGTGGCCGCCTTCAAGGACCCGGATGCGCCGGGTCTTGCCTTCCGGCAGATCGTGCCCGTATTTCACGACGACGAGGCCGTCGGTGATGCGGTCGCCGAGCAGGTTTTCCAGCGCCGCCGCCATCGGGGCCGCACCCTTGCCCGCGCCGAGCACGCGGACGCGGCGGAAGGCGTCGAGGTCGCCCGACCACACGGTCGCGCCGTCCCGGTCGGTCAGGCTCAGTTCGCCGCCGCTGAGGTGGAGATGGCGCAGCACCGCGCCGTCGGGCGCGACCGCGCGCAGGCCCGCGTCCGTCAGTTGGCGCAGTTCCTTGGCCGAAGGGTGAGCGAATTCGTTCATGGCGGTTCCTTTGGGGACAGGACGTTGAAGAGTGGGGAGGGGGAGGGGAACCTTTCTGGAGAAAGGTTCCCCTCCCTAAACCCCACCCCTTCCTCTTCAAAGACTTTTGACGTTAGCGAATCCCTGTTCGCGGGTGTTCCGAACTTGAGGGAACGGGGGCAGGAAAGATGAGGGATGCGGGAGAGGCGTGAGCTTTTCTTTTGTCGTATGGCGGGCCTCTTGTCAAAGGGGGAAGCTATCCGCTATCCTGTTTGTTCCTTTGAACATCAACCCGGAGCGGTGTTATGAAAATCGTTGTTCTTGACGGCTATACCCTGAATCCCGGCGACAATCCGTGGGACCCGCTGGCGGCGCTCGGCGAACTGACGGTATACGACCGTACCGCGCCGGAACTGGTGCTTGAGCGGAGCCGGGGCGCGGAGGTGCTGATCACCAACAAGGTGCGTCTCGACGCGACGACGCTGGCGGCGCTGCCCGACCTGCGCTGCATCGGCGTCATCGCCACCGGCTACGACGTGGTGGACATCGCCGCGGCGGGCGAACGGGGCATTCCGGTCATGAACGTGGTCAACTACGGCACGGAAGCCGTGGCTCAGCACGCCTTCGCGCTGCTTCTGGAATTGTGCCGCCGCACGGCCCTGCACGACGCGGGCATCCGCTCCGGCCGCTGGGCCGCCGGGCCTGACTGGTGTTTCTGGGACGCGCCGCAGATTGAGCTTTCGGGCAAGACGATGGGCATTCTCGGCTTCGGGACCATCGGACGCCGCGTCGCGGAACTGGCGCACGCCTTCGGGATGCGGGTGATCGCCGCCTCCGCCCGCAAGTCCGCCGCCGAACTGCGGGCTTCCGCCGCGCCGGTCGCCTTTCCCGTGGAGTTCGTGGAACTGGATGAACTGTTCCGCGCGTCGGACGTGCTGTCCCTGCACTGTCCGCTGACGGACCGGACCCGCGGCATCGTCAACGCCGCAACCATCGCCCTCATGAAGGACGGGGCCTTTCTCCTGAACCTCGCGCGCGGGCCGCTGCTCGACGAGGCCGCCGTCGCCGCCGCGCTGGCGTCCGGCAGGCTCGCCGGGCTCGGTGCGGACGTGGTGTCCGTGGAACCCATCACGGCGGACAATCCGTTGCTGACCAGCCCCAATACGCTGTTGACGCCGCACATCGCATGGGCGACCCTCACCGCCCGGCAGAACATCACCCGCATCATCGCCGAAAACATCGCCGGATGGATGGCGGGCAAGCCCAAGAGCGTCGTCAACGCGGCCTTTCTGAAAGATTGACGCTCCTTCCGGGGAGAGGTCCCCGACACCGGAGTTGATCCCAATGGTCCGGGAGGAAAGACATGCGGGAAAACAAATACGATGATGCGGCGTTTTTCGAGAAATACAGCCGGATGCCGCGTTCCCGCGAAGGGCTGGCGGCCGCCGGGGAATGGCATGCGCTGCGGAAGATGTTCCCGGATTTCAAGGACAGGCGCGTGCTTGATCTGGGGTGCGGCTTCGGCTGGCACTGCCGGTACGCCGCCGAGCGGGGAGCCGCGTCCGTGGTGGGCGTGGACCTTTCCGAGCGGATGCTCGAAGAGGCGCGCGCCCGGACGGATTCGTTCCGCGTCCGCTACCTGCGGATGCCCATCGAGGACATCGGCTTCCCGGACGACTCGTTCGACGTGGTGATCAGTTCGCTGGCCTTCCATTATATCGAGTCGTTCACCGATCTGTGCGCCAAGGTGAACCGGTGCCTTGTCGGCGGCGGGAGCTTCGTTTTCTCTGTGGAGCACCCGGTGTTCACCGCGCAGGGGACGCAGGACTGGCGGTACGACGCGCAGGGAAAGCCCCTGTACTGGCCCGTGGACCGTTATTTTTCCGAAGGCGTCCGCAAGGCCGTCTTCCTCGGGGAAACGGTCACGAAGTACCATAAGACCCTTACCACCTACGTCAACGGGCTGTTGCGGAACGGCTTCGAACTGCTCGAACTCGTGGAGCCGCAGCCGGACCCGCATCTGCTGGAAACCTGCCCGGACATCATGCGCGACGAACTGCGCCGTCCCATGATGCTGCTCGTGTCGGCCCGCAAGCGTTGAGCCGCTTCATCGACGAACGAGGCGATCCCACGGGATCGCCTCGTTTTTTTCGGCGGACGCGACGCAAAAAAAGCCGGGAGGGAATCCTCGGATTCCCTCCCGGTCCTGCGTTCAGGGCGCTGCGTTTCCTTACGGTTCTCCGGTAGTGCGGTTCGCATCCCCGAGCTTACAGCCAGCTCGGCTTCTTGCCGGATTCCGGCACCACGGCGTCGCTCATGGTGAAGCCTTCAAGGCTGCCCGCCTTGGTCTGGATGCAGATGAAGCGCATGGCGCCGTCGTCCGCCGCGCGCAGGCAGCGGTCGCCCTGCGGATCGATGCGGAAGCAGTCCCCTTCCTTCAGCGGCAGTTCTTCCCCGTCGATGAACAGCATCCCCTTGCCTTCAAGGACGAGGTACGCTTCTTCGTTCAGGGTGTGACGGTGGACGAACGGCACGCTCACCCCGGCGGGCAGAGTGTTGCAGGAGATTTCCGCTCCGGTGAGGTTCAAGAGGTCGTGCAGTTCGCTGCGGCCGCCCTTGATGTCGATGTGCGCCAACGTGTACTGTGCCATGATGGATTTCCTTTTTTAGTTTGATGTCGAACTAACTGGCCGAAAAAACGGTTGCACTCAACCGTTCACGCACTTTTCCAGAAGTCGATCCAGCAGGGCCGCTTCCTCGGCGCTGAGCCTGTCGGTGATCAGGCGGTGCAGTCCTTCGGAAATGGCGGTGAAGGTCGGTTCGAGCGCTTTGCCCTTGTCCGTCAGGCGTACCAGCACTCCCCGCGAGTCCGCCGGATCGGGCATGCGCTGCGCATAGCCGTTTCGCTCCAGCTTTTCCACCAGTGTGGTCACGGTGGATTTGGTCCGGTGGACGCGTCTGGCGAGATCGCTCATGTTGCAGTTTTCACAGGCCAGAAGCTGCACCAGCACGTCGCCGTGGCTGGGGGCGATGCCGCCGAGCCCGGCCTTTTCCAGTTCCGCAAGGATAAAGCGATTGCCCGCCTCGCGCAGGCGACTGGCATGGGAGAAAATTGCGCTGTACGTCATGGAAGCCTTTTTAGTTTGATATCGAACTATTGTCAAGCGCGGAAAGGCGACAGTGGAACATTCTGCCCGGATGATGCCGGTAGAATGAATCAACATGACGAAATACATGGTTTATTTTTTTACGTGTAAAAAGAAAACCGCCTTTCCCAGATTCGGGGAAAGGCGGTATGCCGAGTCAACAGCGGTGAACGTCCGTCGGACGTCAGGAAAAGGACTTCGGAATCGTATCTCCTTCCATTCCCTACTTTTGCGAAACGATCAGCCCGGTGAGGGTGAGGGCGGTGCCGACCACGGCGAGGGGGGTGATGGTTTCGTGGAGGATGATGACCGAGGACACGACGGTGATCACCGGAACGAGGTAGATGTACACGGTGGTCTTGACCGCGCCGAGGATGCGGACGGCCCAGTTCCAGGTGACGAAGCAGAGCGCGGAGGCCCCGAAGCCGAGATAGAGGAGGTTCAGGGTGTTGGTCGGGGAGGCGAAACGTTCCAGACCCAACCGGCAGTCGAAGAGGAACAGCGCCGGGACCATGAACAGCAGGCCGTAGAAGAACACCCGGCGGGTACACAGCACCATGTTGATGCGGAACGCGCCGATCTTCTTCATCAGGATGGAGTAGCAGGCCCAGACCACCGCCGCCAGCGTGGCGAGGATGTCCCCGATGGGGTTGAGCTTGAGTACGAAGTTGCCGTTCAGGCCGATCAGGATGATGCCCGTCAGCGCCGCCGCGAATCCGATGAAGAAACGCTTCCGCAGCGGTTCGCCTTCCAGCAGCCAGTCCGCCATGATCGCGGTGAAGAACGGCGCGACCGAGATGATCACCCCCACGTTGGAGGCGAAGGTGTAGGTGAGCGCGATGTTTTCCAGCAGGAAGTAGAGCGTCACCCCGCACAGGCCCGCCGCCGCGAAGTACAGTTCCTGATGCGGCGCGACGCGCTCGCTTTTGCGGAACCGGCGCGGGTAGATCAGCCACAACGCCAGATAGCCGAGCGTAAAGCGGAAGAACAGGATTTCGATGGGCGTAAAACTTTCAAGGAGCACCTTGGTGGAAACAAAGGTGGTGCCCCAGATGACGATGGTCATGAACGTGAGCAGATGCCCGAGTACGGTTTCGTTTTTCATGCTTGCCTTCCGCCGAAAATATCCGCGTATTGCCGGGGCGTTACCCCGATGAGCCGCTTGAAGAAGCGGGAAAAATGGCTCTGGTCCGCAAAGCCGGTCTGGAGCGCCACCTCGATTTGAGGCACGTTCTGTTCCAGCAGCTTGCGCGCTCTGGCGATGCGGATGGTTTCCAGATACCGGTAGGGCGAAATGCCCTTCTGCTTGGTGAACGAGCGCAGGAGATGGTACTTGCTCAGGCCCGCGATCCCGCCGAGCTGGTCCAGCGACACGGCCTCCGCATACCGTTCCTCAAGGTAGGCGCACACCGCGCCGATGCCGGATTCGTCCTTTTCGGCCTCGGGCAGCGTCTCCCCGGCGTTGTCGCGCAGGAGCTGGCCCAGAAGCAGCAGGAAGATTTCTTCCTTTCGGAACTCCTTGTCCTCCCGGACGATCATGGCGTGCAGATCGCGCAGGGAGCAGGCCAGCTCGCTCTTGGGCAGGATGGGGTCCCGGAATTGCGGGAGCATGGCCTGCCCGGTGATTTCCCGCATCGCCGCGCGCATGACGTCGGGCAGGATGCCGATGCCCCGATAGCTGAACGGCTTCCCGTCATAGGAGCGGCAGCCGTGCGGCTGGTGCGGGTTGAGGGTGAACAGATCGCCTCCGGTGGTGACGTACTTTCGTCCGCCGCAGGTCAGTTCCCGAGCCCCCTGCTCGATGAACCCGATCAGGTAGTAGTCGTGGAAGTGGTTCGGGAACGGTTCCAGCACGTTCTGGAGCCAGTACGCCTCGATGGCCAGTTCCGCATCGTAGTGAATGCTTCGCGTTTCCTTCAACATGATGGCTCCATTCTACACGGCGCGGCGGTTTCGTCTTGCATGATATTGCGGTTTGGATGAAGAGCGAATCGGGGGAGGGAGCTTTTTGAAAAAAGCTCCCTCCCTCGTACCCCCACCCGCAAAAACTTCGATCGGTGGGGAGGCTGCGCGACGGGAGTTCCGCTTGGGCCGTATGGAAGGCAAGCGGACCGCCGCTTCCTTCCAGTGGGCGCATCGTAAAAGGAAATCCAATTTTTCCAGCGGAGTCAAGAGAAATCCCCGTGAAAACGACGGAGCCGCCTTTCCCGTTCGCAGGGAAAGACGGCGTGAGGGATTCGATAAGGTCGAACGTCTTTGAAAGGAAGGGGGTGGGGTTTGGGG
>CABKMN010000038.1 GCA_902373525.1 uncultured Bilophila sp.
GGGAGGGGAAGGGGCGCCTTTTCCAAAAGGCGCCCCTTCCCCTCCCCGATTCTCTATCGCTTCAACATGGCCAGAGCCCTGTCCGCGACGGGGCCGGGCAGCATGCCGGTAAGGCAGCGGGGATCGGCGCAGTGGTTGCGGTTGCAGGGCTGGCAGGGCAGATTCAGGGCGATGTGGGCGTGCTCGGGCGCGGGGAAGGTCCACGCCGGGCTGGTGGAGCCGAGCACGGTCAGGCTCGGCGTGCCTACGGCCACGGCGATGTGCCGGGGCGCGGAACAGTTGCCGATGTGCAGGTCCGCTTCCGCGATGCAGGCCGCCATCTCGCGCAGGGAAAGCATCCGCGAGGGCAACAGCAGCGAATCGGCGGGGCACCGGCGGGCCAGTTCCCGAATCTCCTCTTCTTCGCCGGGCCCCCAGAAGGGCAGGAACCGCAGGGAGGCGTCGCGCTCCGCGAGAAGCCGCACCAGCTCGGCATAGTGCGCGAGCGGCCAGCGGCGGGTGGGCTGGCGGTGCGTGGGGTCCAGCGTGATCAGGCGCTGCGTGCCGGGCCGGAACTCCGTTTCCGCAAGCAGGGCCCGCGCTGCGGCGTGTTCTTGGTCCGTCAGCCAGATGCGTGGCCGTTCGCCGTTCCATGTAATGCCGAGGGGGCGCAGCACGCTGGCCTTGCTCATGGCCGAATAGCCGTCGAGCATGCCGATGGAGTGCGTGTACAAAAGGCGCGTATACCACGGCGGCGTGTAGGACAGCCGCACCGGCGCGCCGGAAAAGGCCACCACCCACCGGCAGCGCGGAAGCTGCTGAAAATCGACCACCAGATCATACCCCGTCCGCGCCACCTTCCAGTACCACGCCAGCTCGCGGGGAAAGGTGTCGAGCGCCTTCTTGTCCAACGCCCAGACGTGGTCGAGGTACGGGTTGTGCTCAAGGAGCGAGGCGCACTTCTTTTCCGTGAACAGGTGCAGTTCCGCTTCGGGATAACGTCGTTTGAGCAGCTCCAGCGAGGGCGTGGCGAGCACCACGTCCCCTATCTGACGAAGCTGACAGACGAGGATGCGCTTGGGCGAAAAGGTCGCGAGATCGATCATGTTACAGCGCGCCCACTTCTTTCGCAATTTGCAGACACATGGAGGCCTTGTTCAGGGAGTAGAGATGGATGCCCGGCGCGCCGTTGTCCAGCAGGGTGCGGATTTGCCGCACGGCGAACTTGAGGCCCGCCTCGCGCACGGCTTCGGGGCCGCCCTTTTCGTTGGCCTCCTCCAGCGCAAGGTAGAGCTTGCCGGGAATGTTCGCGCCGCAGAGCGACAGAGTGCGGCGGATGGATTCGAGGCTCTGGATGGGCAGGATGCCGGGAATGACCGGGATGGACACGCCCATGTCGCTGAGGCGATCCACAAAATGGAAATACTCGCGCACGTCGAAGAAAAGCTGCGTCACCACGAAGTCCGCGCCTTCGCGGATTTTGGCCACGGTGTACCGCCAGTCGCTGGAGAAGCTCGGGGATTCGGGGTGCGGGGCGGGATACCCGGCCACGCCGATGCCCATGTCGGGCTGGTGCGCCTTGGCGAAGCGCACGAGGTCGGCGGCATGGCGGAACTCCGACGTTTCCCAGTCGATTTCCTGCCCCTTGGGGATGTCGCCGCGCAGGGCCAGCACGTTGTCCACCCCGTTCTCGCGCAGGCGCTGGAGGTACTGGGAGATGTATTCCGGCGTCGCGCCCACGCAGGTCAGATGCGCCATCGTTTCAAGCTGGAACTGCTTTTTGAGGTGGGAAACGATTTCCAGCGTGGCGTCCTGACTGGAGCCGCCCGCCCCGTAGGTGACGGACGTGAACAGCGGTTCAAGCGGAAGCAGGCGTTCGACCGTCTTGAAGAAATCCGGCCACTGCACAGGGTCTTTCGGAGGGAAGAATTCAAAGGAATAGAAAGGCTTGTCCCTTTCCGCGATAAGCTGGCCGATATTCATGGGAACCTCGTTTCAATGGACTGTCGATATTTCGAGTTCTTCATTCTATGCCGGATCGGCTTGAAGGGCAACGGTTCCGGGACGACCCCGGACCGGTGGCCGAAATCGCGTTGCGACTTTGCCGGGATTACCGTAAACTCCCACCATCCGGGACAATGGAGACCGGAACGCCATGACGCAGCACCTCTCTTTCTCCGTACGACATGCCGCATGCCGCATGGGGCGCGGCTCCGGTCTTCTGCCGTGGGTTCATGACGTGTGCCGTCGGCTGGTCCTGCTGGGAATATTGTTGCTGGCGGCGGCTCCGGCCCTTGCCGACGGAATGCCGTCCGAACGGGAGGACGGCGGCGACGCGCTCCGGAACGCGCTTGCCGCCGATCCGTTCGACATGCAGCTTTTGACCCCGTCCACGCCTCCGCTTCCTCCGCCGCCTCCGCACTGGGCCTTCACCGAAATGCCCCCGTGGGAGGACCTCGAAGAGGGGCTTCAGCTCGGCCTGTTCCCCGCCCGGTTCAACGGCGGTGGGTCGTTTGAAATGGTGATCCTGCGCATCGATCCCGCGCGCTACGACTTTACCGTGGAAACCGCCTCGGCGGAGGGGCGGGCCCTGTCGCTCGGGGACTGGGCCACGCGCAAGGATTTGGTCGCCGCGATCAACGCGAGCATGTATCTGCCCGACGGCGTCACCAGCACCGGCTATCTCCGGTCCGGGGAAACCGTGAACAACGGGCGCATCGTGTCCCGGTTCGGCGCGTTTTTCGTCGCGGGCGCGGATGACGAGTCCCTGCCCGGCGCGAACCTGCTGGACCGCTCCACGGACGACTGGGAAAACCTGCTTACGCATTACAGGATGGTGGTGCAGAACTACCGCATGATCAGTTCGGAGCGGCACCTGCTCTGGAAGCCCGGCGGCCCCAGACATTCGATTTCCGCCGTGGGGCGCGACGGGACGGGGGCCATCCTGTTCATCCTGTGCCGCGAGCCGCTGACCGGCGTGGATTTCGGGACGTTGTTGCTGGCCCTGCCCATCGACGTCCGGCTGGTGATGTATACCGAAGGCGGCAGTCAGGCCGGGCTGCTCGTGCGGACGCAGGCGCGGCGCGACGTCTGGATGGGACGGTACTGGGCGGATTTTTGGGTTTCGGGGAGTCAGGGCGCGCCGCTGCCCAACGTGATCGGCGTCCGCCGCAGGCCGTAGCCGCCCGCGGCGCGGACAAACGAGGAATGACATGAAGTTGTACGTTGCGATGGTGGGGTTGCCCGCCCGAGGGAAAAGCACGCTGGCGAAGCGCATCAAGTCCGGTCTGGAGCAGCAGGGCATCCGTACCGCCATTTTCAACAACGGGCAGTTGCGCCGCATGCTGTTCGGGCTGGAGAGCGGTTCCGCCGAGTTCTTCAATCCCGATAACCTGCGCGCCCGCCGCCTGCGCGATCAGATCACCCACCAGAACATGGAGCGCGCCCGCGCGTGGCTGGACGACGCCGGGGACGTGGCGATCATCGACGCGACCAACGGCACGATTGAGCAGCGCGTGGACCTGAGCGCCACGCTTCGGGATCGGCCCATCCTGTTCATCGAATGCGTCAACGACGATCCGCTGTTGCTGGACGCCTCCATCCGCCGCAAGACCAAGTTGCCGGAGTTTTCCAACATGACGCAGGAGGAGGCTCTGGAGAGCTTCCGCAAGCGTCTGGCCTATTACGAGAGCGTGTACACGCCGGTACGCAAGGAACGCTGCTGGATTCGGGTGGACGCGGTGGACAGTTGCATTCAGGACGAGGCTCCGAGCAACGACCTGCCGTATTACGCCGCCATCCGCGACATCATTTCGTCCCGCTGGGTGCAGGACCTGTATCTCGTGCGGCACGGGGAAACCGAATACAACCGGGAAGGCCGTCTCGGCGGCGATCCCGCGCTGACCGCAAAGGGCGTCGAGCAGGCCGAAAAGCTGGCCGCGCATTTCGAGGGCGTGGACATCCCCTATATCTTCACCTCCACGAAGCAGCGTTCCGCCGAGACGGCGGCCCCGCTTCTGCGGACGCGCCCGAACACGATCAGCATGGCGCTCAGCGAGTTCGACGAGATCAACGCGGGCGTCTGCGAAGGGATGCGCTATTCGGATGTCCGCGAGGGCATGCCGCTGGAGTATGAGGCCCGCGCGCACAACAAGTACGGGTACATCTATCCCAACGGCGAGAGCTACGCGATGCTCAAGGAGCGCGTGGCGCGCGGCCTGCGGCGGGCGCTGTTCCTTTCCGGGGAGGGCACGCTGATGATCGTGGGGCATCAGGCCATCAACCGTACCCTGCTGTCGCTGTTCCTGTTTCAGCGGCCCAACGACGTGCCCTATACCTACATTCCGCAGAACCAGTATTACCACATCACCATCACGCAGCGCCGCAAGCTGTTCGAGATGATCCGGTATGCGTAGGATGCGGAGAGCCGATTGGGGAAGGTGAGAGGGACCCCTTTTCATAACGGTTCCTCCCCGTTTCCCGAATCTGGCGGCGCGGCTCGTGCCCGTCCCCTTTCCGGGGCTTTCGTGTTTCTCGAATCCCCGTTCATGATTGATGAATGCTAAATCGCCTACGCGGCGGACGGCCAGAATTCGCATCCCCGTTCATGAATTGAGGATGAAGGCGGAAGGCGCGGGAAGAACGGAAGAAGGCGTGCCGGGAGGCGGAAATGAAGGAAGAGGGCGGGAAGGGTTCGTTTTGCACCTGCAACAATCCGGGGTGCGCCAAGCATCCGGGGAATCGGGGCGGGGAGTGTACGGCGTGCATCCGCAGCAACCTGAAGGGCCGGACGCTGCCGCGCTGTTTTTTCGCCAAGCTGACGGGGGACATCGAAGGCATGACGGACTGGTCCTATGAGCGGTTCGCACGGCTGGTCTTCGAGCGGGCGGATGAGACGGAGTCCCTTGACAGCCGAGGCGGTTTCAGGTAAGAACACACATTCAAAGAGAGTCGGGCGGCGGTGGCGCCGCCAACCCCGCCAGGTTCGAAAGAAAGCAACGGTAACGGTTGTTCGCCGGGTGTCCGACTCTCAAAAAGCGCAAGCCTTCGGGTTTGCGCTTTTCGTTTATGAACAAGGCGTTGCACGGTTGATGAAAGGGCTTATGACGCCCGATGGCTTTGCAGGGGCGGACGTGTCCGGCCTTCGGGAGCCGGACGGTGCGGAACCGTTTGCGGTGATGGCTTTTCAGCCGCTGTCGCATCGATTTTTTTGAATGCACCATGCCTACAGGGCGTCAATGTCGTCCCATGACAGGACCCAAATGTTTTCTTCATTGCGGAAAGCGGAGAAGGGAACGAGCCGTTCGGAACCGCCCGGTTTCCTGTTGAAAGAACCGTCAAATCCTTTTTCGGATGAAACTGTGGAAAAGCGTCGCCGGAGGGAATGGCCGTGCATCAGGTTGTCGTCGGATATGCCGTGGACGCGGACGTCGAAGCGTGGATGGAACTGGCGGAACGGGTGCGGGACGCGTTTCCCGGCCTGGCGCTGGATGCGTACCGCGAGACGCTGCGGCGGGCCGTCGCGGACGGGCGGGCGTTGTGCGCGAAGGACGGGGAGGCTCTCGTCGGCGTGCTTTTGCTGTCCGATCAGCACAACGGCATCGGTTTTCTCGCCGTCCATCCCCGGAACCGGGGGCGCGGCGTGGCCTCGGCCCTCGTCCGCAGGATGCTGGAAGTGCTCCCCGCCGGTGAGGACGTCCATGTGACCACCTACCGGGAAGGCGATCCCCTCGGCATCGCCCCGCGCGCCTTCTACAAGCGCCTCGGGTTTGAGGAAGGCGAGCTCGTCACCCGTTACGGCTACCCTTGCCAGCGGTTCGTACTGCGGCGCGGTTGAGATGGGGCGGCGGGACGGTTGCCGCTGCGGGCGGACGGCCCCGCATCATGAGGGAGGGCAGGCCCGCCTGCCGGAGCGACGTTCGGGAGGTGTTTGTGCCATACGAATGGAAGAAAAGCGAAAAGGCGTTGTACCTTCCCCGAGCCGTTCCCGCACAGGTCACGGTTCCCGAGCAGGCCTTTTTCAGGATACGCGGGGAAGGGAACCCCAACGGCGAGGCGTTCCGCGAGGCGTCGGCGTCCTGTATTCCCTGTCGTACGCCGTCAACATGCTGCCGAAGAAGGGGGAGGCCCCGGAAGGCCGGCATGCGTATGCGGTGTTCCCGCTGGAAGGCGTGTGGAACACGGCGGAACCGGTGCCGCCGGGAGCGGTCCTCAACAAGGATGCCCTGCGCTCCACGCTGATGATCCGCCAGCCGGATTTTGTGACGGACGGGCTTGCCGCGCGGGGCATCGCCGCGACGAACGGGAAAAAGCCGCACCCTCTCTACGAGTCGGTTTCTTTCGGGCGCTGGAACGACGGCCTGTGCGTGCAGATGCTCCACGTCGGCCCGTATGACGCCGAACCCGAACGTTTCAGCCTGATGCAAACGTATTGTGCGGAACACGGATTGCGGCGCGTCTCGGGCTGGCATCGGGAAATAGACCTTTCGGATGCCCGCAGGACCGATCCGGCGCGTCTGAAAACGGTATTGCGGTTCCGCGTGGAGGCGTGTGCCTGAGCGAGACTCCTCCATGCCGTTTTTCCTGTTCTTCGTTACTGAAAGATCACAAAAGGGACTCCGGGGAGTCCCTTTTTTCTGGGCCGCGTCCAACGTCCCGATTGACCGAACAGCCCCGGCAGGCAAGCCGATGGCTTCTCCGCGCCGCTTCGGTTTTCCACGGCCCCGAATCTCTCCCTGAAAAACGGAAAACCGGGGACAGGGTCCGGTAAGGTCAAAAGGCTCGGGAAGGAGAGGGAAGGCCGCAGGCCGTGCGACAGGGTTGGAAGAAGAGGAGGAAACGCGGGGCACTCCCTTTTTCGGAACGTTTCCTCCTCCCTTTTTCGCATGTTATCCGGCGATCTTCGCCTTGAGCACCGCCAGAGCTTCGTCAATGCCTGCGGGGTTCGTGCCGCCGGCCTGCGCCTGATCGGGGCGTCCGCCGCCGGACCCGGCGATGGGCGCGGCGACTTCCTTGATCAGCGCGGGTGCGGTGAAGCGTCCGTGCAGGTCCTTGGAAACGTAGAGGATCATGCTGACCTTGCTTTCGTCGACGGGCGCGGCGACGCAGGCCACGCCGGAGGGCAGCTTGGAGCGGATGTCGTCCATCACTTCGCGCAGGGCCTTGATGTTGGTTGTGCCGAGCTTCGCGGCGAGCACCTTCACGCCGTTGATCTCCTCGATCTTGGACATGAGGTCCCCGCCCTGACCGGACGCGGCCTGCGCGGCGGCCTTTTCGAGGTCCTTGCGGAGCCCGCGGTTTTCCTTCTGGAGCGCGTCCAGCTTGGCGACGAGCCCGCCGGGCTGCGTCTTGAGCATGCCCGAGAGCTGATGCAGCTCGTCCCGCATGGCGTGGACGAGCCTGAGGGCGTTCCAGCCGGTGGCGGCTTCGATGCGGCGCGTGCCCGCCGCGATGCCGCTTTCGGACAGGATCACGAACCCGCCCGCCTGACCGGTGCTGTGCAGGTGCGTGCCGCCGCACAGCTCGACGGATTCGGTGTGGTCGCCGTCGCCGATGGTCACCACGCGCACGGTGTCGCCGTACTTTTCCCCGAAGAGGGCCATCGCGCCCATGTCGATGGCGGCCTGCTGGCCCATGAGTCTGGTGGACAGCGGATAGTCGGCCATGATCGCGGCGTTCACGTCGTGTTCCACGGCGGCGAGCTCTTCCGGCGTCATGGGAGCGATGTGCGAGAAGTCGAAACGCAGACGGTCCGGCGTGACCAGCGAACCGGCCTGACGCACATGGTCGCCCAGCACGCGGCGCAGGGCCGCATGGAGGAGGTGCGTGCAGGTGTGGTTGCGGGCCGCGTCGAGACGGGTCGATTCGGTTACGGTGAGCACCACCTCCTGATCCGGGAGCAGGGTGCCGTTGTCCACGGCGATGCGGTGGACCGTGAGGTCGGCGGAGGGTTTCAGGGCGTCCAGCACCTTCGCGGTGCCCGCCGGGGCGGCGAGGATGCCGGTGTCGGCGCACTGGCCGCCGGACGCGCCGTAGAAGGGCGTCCGGTCGGTGACGACGTAGCCCCTGGCTCCGTCGGCGAGCGCGTCGACGGGGAGGCCGTCCTCATCGAGCAGGGCCACCACCCGGCCCACGCCGGACAGGGCGTCGTAGCCGAAGAAGTCGCTCTTGAGGCCGTCCTCAAGCAGGGTCTGGAAGCGGGAGGCCACGTCCTTTTCGCCCGATCCCTTCCACGCGGCGCGGGCGCGGCGGCGCTGCTGGAGCATGAAGTCGTTGAACCCGGCCTCGTCGGCCTTGAAGCCGCGCTTTTCCGCCGCGTCGTTCACGATGTCCAGCGGGAAGCCGTACGTGTCGTAGAGCCGGAACGCGGTTTCGCCGGGGATGATCTTTTCGCCGCGGGCGGCGAGGGCGTCCATTTCCTCTTCGAGCATGGCGAGGCCCTTGTCCAGCGTGGCGGAGAAGCGTTCCTCCTCCTCGCGGACGACGCGGGCCATGAAGTCGGCGCGGGCGCGCAGTTCGGGATAGTCGTCGCCCATGACCTCCACGACCTTGAGCGCGGTCTTGTAGAGGAAGGATTCCTGCATGCCCATGAGGCGGCCGAAGCGGTAGGCGCGGCGGATGAGGCGGCGCAGGATGTAGCTGCGGCCCTCGTTGGAGGGCAGGATGCCGTCCGCAATCATGAAGGCGATGGCGCGGCTGTGGTCCGCGATGACGCGCAGGGCGGTGTCCGTGTCGTCGTTGTCGTGGTAGCGGACGCCCGCGAGTTCGGCCATGTACTGGATGAAGGTCTGGAACAGGTCGGTGTCGTAGTTGGAGCGCACGCCCTGACACACGCCCGCGATGCGTTCGAGACCCATGCCGGTGTCGATGGAGGGGCGGGGCAGGGGCACGCGGGAGCCGTCGGGGAGCTGCTCGAACTGCATGAACACGAGGTTCCAGATTTCGAGGAAGCGGTCGCAGTCGCACTTGCCGATGCCGCAGTCGGGGCCGCAGGCCATGTCCGCGCCCTGATCGAAGTGGATTTCCGAACAGGGGCCGCAGGGGCCGGTGTCGCCCATGCTCCAGAAGTTGTCCTTGTCGCCGAGGCGGAAGATGCGTTCGGGCGCGACGCCCGCGACCTTCTGCCACAGTTCGAAGGCTTCGTCGTCGTCCTTGTAGACGGTGACGTACAGCTTCTCCTTGGGCAGCTTCAGCTCTTCGGTGATGAAGGTCCACGCGAAGCGGATGGCGTCTTCCTTGAAGTAGTCCCCGAAGGAGAAGTTGCCGAGCATTTCGAAGAAGGTATGGTGGCGGGCGGTGCGGCCCACGTTGTCGAGGTCGTTGTGCTTGCCGCCCACGCGCAGACATTTCTGGGAAGTGGTGGCGCGCACGTAGTCGCGTTTTTCCTGCCCGCAGAAAATCTTCTTGAACTGCACCATGCCCGCGTTGGTGAACAGCAGGGACGGGTCGTCGCGGGGGATCAGCGACGAGGAGGGGACTTCGGTGTGGCCGTTTTTCTTGAAGTAGTCCAGAAAGCGGCGGCGGATTTCGTTGGCTGTCAGCATAGGGGCTCCTGCGGGGGATGGAAAGGTGGGGCACGGCGTGCCCGGAGGCGTCGGAAAGGGGAGGCCGCGGCCTCCCCCCTTCCGGTCGGTTACATTTCTTCGTCCATATCGTCGACCATCGGGCCGGCTTCGGGATCGGGCAGGGCCTCCTCTTCGGCGGGCACGACGGCCTTGGGGTTCATGCCCAGATATTCGATGAGCTGGGCCTCGATGGCGTCGCGCAGTTCCGGCGTCTCGTCGAGCAGGGCGCGGACCTTTTCCTTGCCCTGTCCGAGCTTTTCGGCGCCGAAGGCGAACCATGCGCCGCTCTTGTCCACGATCCCGGCGTCCACGCCGAGGTCGATGAGTTCGCCGGAGCGGGAGATGCCCGTGCCCCAGATGATGTCGAACTTGGCTTCGCGGAAGGGCGGGGCCATCTTGTTCTTGACCACCTTCACGCGGGTGAGGGAGCCGTAGGCCTCCTCCTTGTCCTTGAGGGTCTGGATTTTGCGGATGTCGAGGCGGACGGAGGAGTAGAACTTGAGCGCGTTGCCGCCGGTGGTGGTTTCCGGGCTGCCGTAGCCGGTCATGCCGATCTTCATGCGTATCTGGTTGATGAAGATGACGGCGGTGCGGGACTTGTGGATGGTGCCGGTGAGCTTGCGCAGGGCGTGGGACATCAGGCGGGCGTGGCCGCCGACCTGCGTTTCGCCCATCGCGCCCTCGAGTTCGGCCTGCGGGATGAGGGCGGCCACGGAGTCGATGACCACGAGGTCGACGGCTCCGGAGCGGACCAGCATGTCCGCGATTTCAAGGGCCTGTTCGCCGTGGTCGGGCTGCGAGATGAGCAGTTCGTCGGTCTTGACGCCGAGCCGCTTGGCGTAGGTCACGTCAAGGGCGTGTTCGGCGTCGATGAAGGCGGCGGTGCCGCCGTTCTTCTGGCATTCGGCGATGACGTGCAGGGTGAGGGTCGTTTTGCCCGAGGATTCGGGGCCGTAGATTTCGGTGACGCGTCCTCTGGGGATGCCGCCGATGCCGAGGGCCAGATCAAGGCCGATGGAGCCGGTGGGGATCACCGGGACCTTGACGTGGACGTCGTCGGAGAGCTTCATCACCGCGCCCTGCCCGAACTTGCGTTCGATGGTTTCGAGGGCGGTTTTCAGCGCTTCCTGGCGCGCTTCTTCAGGGGTAAGCGTTGGCTTTTTTGCCATATCGGGGAACTCCGTATGAGTGGCGGGTTTGAGGCGGAACCGTTCGTTCCAGATCGGCCTTTATACCAAAAGCCTCCGGGACGGGCAACAGGATTACCGGATGCGGTGCCGGTATTTCAATGGATTCCGCTGGATAGAACAAGGTAGAAAAGAAGGGGCGGGGGAGGATGGCCTCCCCCGTCCGGTCCGGGTTACTTCTTCATCAGCTCGGAGATCAGTTCCTGAGCGGTCTTGGGGCCGGGGCTCACTTCCAGCTTGAACAGCGGGGAATCGCCCGAAGCCGCTTCGATTTCGTCGGCGGTCATGGGCTTGGGCGAGTCGAAGATGATGCGGACCGCGCCGGGACGGTCGATGAAGTCCATCAGCTTGGGCATGCCCTCGCCGGAGGCGGCCTGCCCGGCGTTTTCGCGGACGTACTGCTTGGCCAGCGCGATGCACTGGTCGGTCGTCAGGCCCATGAGCTGCTGCCCGATGAGGCCCAGACGGGGAAGCAGCCCTTCGTCGGCGTAGCCGATTTCAATGCGGGTGAACTTCAGGTTTTCGTCCATGAAGCGTTCGATCGCTTCATCCTCGGCGGGCGTAGCGGCCTTGACGCTCATCTGGAACACCTTGTCGAGGGCCTCACGGGGCATCACGCCCTTGAAGGCCATGTCGGCGGTGCCGAGTTCGGCCAGACTGAGGGAGCCGGAACTGGTGAACGCGCCGTCCTTGGCGGGCAGGGACAGAGAGAAGGCCGCGCTGGCGTCCAAATCCTTCACGCCCATGATCGACAGCAGTTGCAACTGGGGGATCAGCGAGGCGGGCGCCTTGGCGTGCTCCACCGTGACGTCGAAGGAGAAGGGGTCGGTGCTCGGGTTGGCGAAGGTGACCTTGGCGATGGAGAGGCCGAGCAGGCTGTTCTGGCTCTTGATGTCGTTCAGGTGCAGGGCCCCGAGGAGAGGCCGGGGGCCGCCGAACACCTCCCGCAGCAACGCCAGCGCTTCTTCGTCGCTGATGTCCGGCTTGGCGGAGATGAGCTTTTCGAAGACTTCGCGGGGCGGGAGGTTGATGTTTTCAACGCCGGCTTCGGCGATGCTCAGGACTTCCTTGTCGCGTACGGAGAGGCTGATGCCGGTGACGGAGGAACTGTCCAGATGGCCTTTCGCGTAGTTGACCTCGCGGGACTGCCGGGCCTTGACGGTGTAGGGGAGCTCCTTGCCCGCCGCCGAGACGTCGAGGGCGAGCCCTTCCGAGTAGGAAAGCGCGTACACGAGCATCCGGGCGGCCCTGACGGCGTCGGTTCCCGAAGCGTTCTGGAGGAGCGCCTTGACCGGGGCGGCTTCCACGCGGATGTTCTTGAAGGAACGGCTTCCGACCGTGGTGAGCGGATCGGGGCCGGCGGAGACCCCGGTCAGGGTCACGGCGTCGGCGACCGGGATTTCGGCTTCCTTGATTTCGCTGTTGGGGTCGCGCATCAGCGACAGGAACGTGGTGCCGGGATTCTGGACGTCCAGCGTTTCGAGACTGACGACTCTCGTCTGTCCGTCCACCCCGACGATGTCGGCGCGGATGTTTTTCAGCACGAGGTGGTTCTCGAGCAGGGTGTACGTCACGTCGCCCAGTTCCACATGGGCGTTTTTCGGGGTGTTGGCCGCCCATGTGCGGATGGCCTCGACGACGGCGTTTTCAAGGTAGCGCATTCCGCCGTAACCAATTGCGATAACGGCAATAAAGGCGATGAAGAGGCCGGTCAGGCCTTTCTGGAGCTTGGAGAGAGCCATAACATCCTCATGCGGTTTTTGATGATCGACCGGAAAATCTACAGGATGAATAGTGTAGGTGCGCCCTCCTGCCCGGTCAAGAGAATCGTCGGGGAAAAAAGCGGAATGAAAAAAAGCGGCCCCGGAATGTTCCGGGGCCGCTGCGGGAGGCCGTTTCGACGTGGGGGGGAGCCCCGGCGCGGGGGCGCTCCGGCCGAGTGCCGGAGGAACCGTCCCGCCGGGAGGCCGTCCCGTGATGCGGGCTACGACGCCACGCAGGAACGGACGGCCTTGGGCTTCGCGGCGTCTCCGCCCTTCTTGGCGTTGGGGTCGACGGTGCGGATCGTGGTGACCTTGTTCTGGGTGAAGAAGTCGATGCCGTCCTTGCCCTGCGCCTTGTTGGTGCCGAGGAGCGAGCCCTTGATGCCGCCGAAGGGGATGTACGGGTGCGGGGCGCAGATGCCCACGTTGATCCCGACCATGCCTACGTCGGCGTCGCGGCTGAACTTTTCGGCGTAGAACTGGCTCTGGGTGAAGATGCACGCGCCGTTGCCGAATTCCGACCGGCGGATGAGGTCAAGGGCGTCGTCCATATCCGCGATTTTGATCGTGGCGACCAGCGGGCCGAAGACTTCGGTGGTGAACAGCGGGTTGCAGGGCGTCACGTCCTTGATGATCGTGGGGCCGACGAAGAAGCCGTTCCTGTTCTTTTCCGGAAGATCGGGGTTGCGCCCGTCGAGGACGAGTTCGCAGCCGTGCCCGTGCCCGAGGGCGATGTCCACGTATTCCTTCACCTTGTCGGCGGCGGCGCGGGAGATCAGGGGGCCCATGAATACGTCGGGATCGAGGGCGTCGCCGACCTTCACCTTTTTGGCGGCCTCGATCATGCGTTCGAGGACCGTATCGTACAGTTCGGGCACGATGGCGACGATGGACCCGGCGAGGCAGCGCTGACCGGCGGAGCCGAAGCAGGAGTTGACGTAGTTGTCGATGAACACGTCGATGTCGGCGTCTTCCATGACCACGAGCATGTTTTTCGCGCCGCCGAGGAGCATGGAGCGCTTGGCGCCGCGGGCACAGCCTTCCGCCATCTTTTTGGCGGTCGGGGTGGAGCCGACGAGGCACACGCCCGCGATGCGCGGGTCTTCATACCATGTGCCGGGGATGTCGCGGTTGCCGTGGATGACGTTGACGACGCCGGCGGGCAGGCCGATTTCCATAAAGATGTCGCACATCATCTGCATGAAGTAGGGCGACTGCGTGGACGGCTTGAAAATAAAGGTGTTGCCCGTGCCGATGGCGAAGGGGATGAACCAGCCGAACACCAGCGCCGGGAAGTTGAAGGGAGCCACGCCGCCGAACACGCCGAGCGACTGCTTCACGACCTTGCCGGAGATGCTCCCGGCGATGCCGTCGATGGTTTCGCCCTGAATGAGCGCGGGGATGGTGCAGGCCATTTCCACGATTTCGATGACGCGCTGGACTTCGCCGCGGGCTTCGGAAATGTGTTTCGCCTGATCGAGCGCGATGCCCTGCGCGAGCTTTTCATGGTCGCGGATCATACACTCGCGGATTTTGTGGATGTAGATCATGCGCTTGGCGATGGGGACCAGACGCCACGTCTTGTAGGCTTCGGCGGCGGTGGCGATGGCGGCTTCGCAGGTGTCCTTGCCGGACATGGGCACGGAGCCGATTGTTTCGCCCGTGGAGGGGTTGTACAGGGGGACCGTTTTGCCGCCCGTTTCTTCCTGCCACTGACCGTTGATGAAATTGCGGATCACTATCTGGGACATGGTGCGCCTCCGTATATCTCGGGGTGGGATTCCCGTTTCGGGTTTTTCGTCCTGTGTCCCGTATACCTCGCCCGCGTCCCGCCGTCTTCTCGCATTCTGCCAAACTGTATCGCGTTTCTGCCAAAATGGGGAAGAAGGAGCGGGGAAGGGGGCCTTCCTCCAAGGGCTCCGTCAGAGGATTTGAACGGTGCTTCTGAACAGCATGTTGAAATGGCAATGTTTTTTCAAGGTGGCTCTGTTTGGTACGCGCCATGACGGAGGCGTTCTTCAGAAGCCGCCTGAAACGCCGAAATCCCATGAAACCCCACGGCACCCCTTTCCCCGCAACAGGCCGGTGCGGCTCCCGCGCCTCCCAAGGAAGTCCTCCTTCCCGCATGCGGAGTGCGACGAATGCCGAGGGTGATCGCGTCAAGTTCCCGTCCCTCCTTCCCGCATGCGGAGTGTGGCGGTGGAGGGGCGTTCGCCATCTGTTCGAGGTGCCCCTTCCCGCATGCGGAGTGCGGGGTGAGGAAGTGGGGCGGCCCGTCCGGCGCAGCCCTCCCCTGTGCGGAGTATGGAGCGTATCAGCCGAGTGTATGTTTTCCCCGTACAGGCCCTTCCCCAGTGCGGAGTGTGGAGGACGCGCGGCACGGGAGCTCGCCGCGGTTTTTCGCACGGGTACGTGGGACGTACGTCTTTTTCAGCGGAGTTGATGCGGTCCGGCGTGCGGAGGGAGGCAAGACCGTTCGGGACGGAAGCCCGGACGTTTCAGCGGGCGATCTGTCCGGGCGTGCGGCCGAACAGCTTCTTGAAGGCGGCGATGAAGGCGGAAACCGACGCGTACCCGCAGTTGAGCGCCACGGCGGTGACGTTCTGTCCGGCTTCGAGCTGCCCGCGCGCGTGGAGGAGGCGGATGCGCTGCCGCCAGCGGCCGAAGGATTCCCCGGTCTGGCGCTGGAACAGGCGGGCGAGAGTGCGTTCGGACATGCCGAGCCGCACGCACCATTCGCGGATGGTTTCGGGGGAGTCGGGTTCGTTGAGGAGCGCGGTGCACAGGGCCACGAGGCGGCGGTCCCTCGGCATGGGCATGGGAAACCCCACCTCGGGAAGCAGGGGAAGCTGGTCGAGGAGCACGGACACCATCCGGCCTGCGGGGCCCGATTCGTCGTATTCGACGGAGATGGGGCTGAGGGCGAGGATCAGCTCGCGCACCAGCGGCGACACCTCCATCGCGTGGTAGCGCCGGAAGCGGGGGCCGGGCGGCAGGACTCGGGGCATGATGTACAGGCTGTTGTCCACGGAGGATTCGGGAATGTACCACTCGTGCGTCAGGCCCGGCGGTATCCATACGGCTCGCCCGGGCGGGGCGGCGTAGTTGCCGAGTTCGGTGCAGACGACCATGTACCCGGAACGCATGAACGCCAGTTCCCCCCAGTGTTCATGGGTGTGGATGTCGCTCCATGTGCCCGCCTTGAAGGTGTCGTTGAACCAGAAGACGGGACGCGGCAGCGTGGCGAACGGAATGTCGTAGCTTTTGACCTCGGTGAGACGGTGTGATTTCATGAGGGGCGTCTCCAGTGGACGAAAGTATAGTGCAAAGCCGTTCCCGCCGACAAGAGGGGCGGACCGGAACGGGCATTGTTTATCCGCATAAATTGATATAAAGGTGGAGCTTTGCCCGGATGACGCCCTTTTCACCCCGCACCCGACACTTCCCCGGAGAACCCTCCATGTCCGAAAAAGCCCGTTTCAGCGCCTTGTTGCCCATGATTGTCTTCCTCGTCCTGTTTATCGGCACGGGGATCGCCCTGACCGTCGCCGGGACGGAGATGCCGTTTTACCAGCTTTCCGCGACCGTGGCGATCATCCCCGCCATCGTGCTCGCCATCGTTCAGGGCAGGGAGGAGCTCAACAGGAAAATCGCCGTCTTCCTCTCCGGGGTGGGCGAAATCAACATCATCACCATGTGCATGATCTTTCTGCTCGCGGGCGGGTTCGCGTCCGTGGCTTCGGCCATCGGCGGCGTGAAGGCCACGGTCAACTTCGGGCTGTCCCTGCTGCCGCCGTCCATGATCCTGCCGGGGCTGTTCCTCATCGGCGGGTTCATCTCCACGGCGATGGGCACGAGCATGGGCACCGTGGCCGCCATCGCGCCCATCGCGGTGGGCGTGGGCGAGCAGACGGACATCCCGCTGGCCCTGCTGCTCGGCGTGGTCATGAGCGGAGCGATGTTCGGGGACAACCTGTCCATGATTTCGGATACGACCATCGCGGCGACCCGGACGCAGGGCTGCGAGATGAAGGACAAGTTCCGCATGAACCTCCTTATCGCGATTCCGGCGGCCCTCGTAACGCTGGCGCTGCTCTGGGCGGCGGGTTCCACCGGGCAGGTGGTGAAGCACGAGGACTACCAGTTCATCCGCGTGGTGCCGTACCTTGCCATCCTGATCATGGCGATTGCGGGCGTGAACGTCTTTGTGGTGCTGCTCGCGGGCATCGTGTTTACGGGCGCGGTGGGCGTCGCCACGGTGGACGGGTACACGCTGATTCAATGGAGCAAGGACATTTACGCCGGATTCGTGGGCATGAACGAGATCATGGTGCTGTCCATGCTGGTGGGCGGCCTCGGGGAGCTCATGCGCTACCACGGCGGCATCCGCTGGCTTCTGGAGCGGGTGAACGGCCTTGCGCGCCGCCTTTCCGGCGAGTCTCCGGTCAAGGCGGGCGAATGCTGCATCAGCCTGCTGGTCCTGCTCGCCAATCTGTGCACCGCGAACAACACGGTGGCGATCATCCTGACCGGCAAGGTGGCCCACGAAATCGCGGTTACGAACGGAGTTGACAGGCGGCGCAGCGCAAGTTTACTGGACATATTCTCCTGCGTCGTGCAGGGGCTCATCCCCTACGGGGCGCAGCTCCTGCTGGCGGGCTCCATCGCGAAACTTTCGCCGCTCGATATTGCGTGGAACAACTGGTACTGCATGCTGCTGGCGGTGGCCGCCGTGCTCGCCATCCTGTTCGGCATCCCTCGGGTCAGGCCCGTGAAGCCTCTTGCATAGTTGGGGAGGAACACCGTAACCGGATGAGGCGGCCTTATGCCCGCAACGTCTCTTGCGTAGCTGGGAAGACGCTTCCGGCGGTGCCTGCCGTGCCTCAGAGCTCCCCGTCCGGGGGAGCCGCGTTGTTCCCGATGCCCGTACGACTCGAAGATTCGCCCATCGGTCGCGGCCCCTGCGAGGCCGCCCTTCGGGCCGATCCCCCGGACCCCGGCGCAGACGGAGACGCGGAACTGCGGTTTTTCATGCAGGTAAAAGAAACGGCGTTGTCGTTTCTTTTGTCTTTTTTTGAAGAAAGGCCGAAAGCGGCGTCAAGGCAAAGGCTGTCGCACGGCCGGGGAACCGAAGGGGCCGGGGTATCCGACTCAAAAGGCGGCGAAGCCGTGACCGCCGGACGTGGCTTCGAGCCTTACGGGGATCGCGTACGGAGCGATTCCCATGACCACGAGCCCGCCGACGAAGCCTCCCTACGGGGATCGCACGCAGAACGATTCCCCCGTGTTGCCGGGAGGCGTGGTCAACGACTCCATATCGTACCGGCGCAATTGGAATTTCCACATGTCGCCGGGAGGCGTGGGGCAGGGCGGCAGTCCGGCGGAACGCCGGGGTCCGGCTTTTCGGAGGAACCATGTGGTACGTCTACCTGCTCCGGTGCGCGGACGCCACGCTGTACTGCGGGGTGACGACGGACGTGGAGCGGCGGCTGAGGGAACATAACGGGGAAGGGAAGCGGGGCGCGAAGTACACGCGGACAAGGCGGCCCGTCGAGGTGGTCTGCTGCGTGGCGCAGCCGGACAGAGCCTCCGCGTGCCGGTTGGAAGAGGCGGTGAAACGGCGTCCCAGTGCGGAGAAGACGGCGTTCCTGCTGGCGCGGGCCGGGGAAACGACCGACGGGAAGACGCCGGGAACGGAAGGAGCGATTGCATGTTGATGGTCATGATGGCCGTTGTGGGCTTCATCGTCGGATTTCTGGTCGGGTGTACCGGCATGGGCGGGATCATCCTGATCCCCTCCCTCGTCTACCTTGCGGGGTTGACCAGCCATGTCGCCATGGGCACGACGCTGTTTACCTTTATCTTCACCACCTCGCTGTGCAGCTACCTGTACATCCGTCTCGGGCATGTGGACTGGAAGGCCACCATTCCCATCTGCGTCGGCGGGTTCCTGTTCACCTATGTGGGCGCGGACGTCAAGGCGTTCACGGCCGCTCCGTATCTGAATCTGGTGCTGGCCCTGCTGATTCTGCTCGCGGGCGCGCTGGTGTTCTGTCCCGTGAAGGGACGGCGGTTCTCGTTCATGGAAGAGGGCAGGCGTTCGCGGTTCTGGGTGCTGTTCGCCGTGGGCAGCGGCGTGGGCTTCGTCGCCGGGCTGACCGGCGCGGGCGGCCCCGTACTCTCCGTGCCGATCATGATCGCCCTCGGCTTCCCGCCGCTCATCGCCATCGGCGCGGGGCAGGTCTATTCCGTCCCGGTCGCGCTGTCCGGGACCGCCGCCAACTTCCTGCACGGAGCCATCGACTATCAGGTCGGCTTCTGGATGATCATCATGCAGATCGTCGGCATCCTGTTCGGCGTGTACATGGCGAACAGGATGGATACCGGCAGGCTCCGCAAGCTGGTCGCGTGGGTCTGCCTGTTCTGCGGCGCGTTTATCCTGTTCAACGCCGTCCGCGACATCATTGCGATGTAGAAAAGGCGCAGCGGACGGTTCCCCCGTCGGGCGGGACCTCCCCCCTGCGCCGTGCCGCCTCGCCGTGTTCAGGGGGCAGCCGGACTTTTCGTAACCTGCGTCGCCTCGCCGTATTCGGGGAACGTCGGGGCGGCGGTTCCGGGCCGTCCGGCGCAACCGGGCGGAAGCGCGGGGCGGGGCCGCCTTCGGGACGGTCTTTTTTGACAACAGGGTACGATTGCTCTATCCTGTTGCGTTCGGACGTCCATCCGAACCCAACGTCACACCGAACCACGAGTACAGGCCATGAGCGATAACGTTACCGCGATCAAAGGCTTCGCCGATTTGTTTTCCCCGGAAAGCGACGCTTTCACCCACATGGAGGCCGTGGCACGGGATACCTTCTCCCGTTACGGCTTCACCGAACTGCGTACCCCCATCCTCGAACGGACGGAACTGTTCTGCCGGGGCATCGGGACGGAAACCGACGTGGTGCAGAAGGAAATGTACACCTTCCCCGACCGGAAGGGCCGTTCCCTGACCCTGCGCCCCGAGGCGACCGCCGGGGTCATGCGCGCCTACATCGAGAGCGGCCGGGGCGGCGACGCCGTGACCAAGCTGTTCACCATCGGACCCATGTTCCGCTACGAACGCCCCCAGAAGGGCCGCATGCGCCAGTTCCACCAGATCAACTGCGAATGTCTCGGACCCTCCGAGCCCTACGCGGACGCCGAACTGGTCACGATGGCGATGCGTTTTCTGGAAGCCCTCGGCCTTAAGGGGTTGAGCCTCCAGCTCAATTCGCTCGGCTGTCCCTCCTGCCGTCCCGCCTACCGCGAGACGCTGCGCCAGTGGCTGTCCGAACTGGACGATTCGGCCCTGTGCGAGGACTGCCGCCGCCGCATGGTGACCAATCCCCTGCGCGTGCTGGACTGCAAGGTGCCCACCTGCAAGGAACATACCGCCGATGCGCCCAAGATTCTCGATCACAACTGCCCCGACTGCGCCGCGCATTTCGATACGGTGCGCCGCCTGCTGGACGCCGAAAAGGTGCCCTACGTAATCAACCACCGGCTGGTGCGCGGGCTGGACTACTACACCCGCACCACCTTTGAAATCGTGTCCGATCAGATCGGCGCGCAGGGCACCGTCGCGGGCGGGGGGCGTTACGACGGCCTCGTGGCCCAGCTCGGCGGCCCCAACGTGCCCGGCCTCGGATTCGCCTGCGGCATGGAACGCCTCGCGCTGCTGCTTCCCCGTTCGGAAGAGGACCGCGAAGCCGCCCGCCCGGATTTTTATGTGGTCGTGCTCGCCGACGCCGCCCGCGATTCCGCCTATGCGCTGACGCAGGCCCTGCGCGATGCGGGCTTCCGCGGCGAAATGGGCTTCACGTCCCGCAGCGTCAAGAGCGCCATGCGTCAGGCCGGAAAATCCGGCGCGCGCTTCTGCCTCCTTATCGGTGAAGACGAGCTTGCCGCCCAGTCGGCCATGCTCAAAAATATGGACAGCGGCGAACAGGCTTCCGTGCCCTTTGCCGATGTCGTGGCCCGGCTTCAGAAATAGTGCAAAGGCATAAAGGAAACTTGGTATGAGTGAAGAACAGAAGGAACAGGTGGTCGAATGCCAGTCGCTCGGCGACTGGAAACGCACCCACACCTGCGGCGACCTGACCCTCGCCGACGACGGGTCCGAAGTCTGCCTGATGGGTTGGGTCCAGTACCGGCGCGACCACGGCGGCCTGATTTTCGTTGACCTGCGCGACCGCTACGGCCTGACGCAGATCGTGTTCAGCCCCGAATACGCCCCCGAAGCCCACGAACGCGCGGGCGCGCTGCGCTCCGAATATGTGCTCGCCATGAAGGGCAAGGTCCGTCCCCGCCCCGAGGGCATGGTGAACCCCAACCTCAAGACCGGCGAGATCGAGGTCGTGGTCAGCGACTGGAAGTTGCTGAACACTTCCAAGACCCCGCCCTTCCAGATTGAGGACCGCGTGGAGGCGGGCGAAAACCTGCGTCTCCAGTGGCGTTACCTCGACCTGCGCCGTCCGCGCATGGCCCGCAACCTCGAACTCCGCAGCCGCGCCGCCGTGGCGATCCGCAACGAGCTGGCCTCGCAGGGCTTCCTTGAAGTGGAAACCCCGATCCTGACCAAGTCCACCCCCGAAGGCGCGCGCGACTACCTCGTGCCCTCGCGTCTGAACCACGGCCAGTTCTACGCGCTGCCGCAGTCCCCGCAGCAGTTCAAGCAGTTCTGCATGATCGCGGGCCTCGACCGCTATTTCCAGATCGCCCGCTGCTTCCGCGACGAAGACCTCCGCGCCGACCGTCAGCCGGAATTCACGCAGGTGGACATCGAAATGAGCTTCGCCGACGAAAAGCAGATCATGGACATGGCCGAAGGCCTCATGATCCGCGTGTTCAGGGAAGCGATGGGCGTGGACATCCCCGCGCCGTTCCCGCGCATGACGTGGGACGAGGCCATGGCCCGCTACGGCGTGGACAAGCCCGACACCCGTTTCGGCCTTGAACTTCAGGACGTGACCCCCATCGTCCGCAATTCCGGCTTCAAGCTCTTTGCCGCCGCCAAGCTGGTCAAGGCCATGCGCGTGCCCGGCGGCGAATCGCTTTCCCGCAAGGAAATCGACGAGCTGACCGAATTCGTGAAGATTTACGGCGCGCAGGGCCTCGCGTGGATCAAGATTCGCGAGAACGAATGGCAGTCGCCCATCGCCAAGTTCCTGTCCGACGAGGAACGCAAGGGCCTCGTGGACGCTCTCGGCCTGACCGTGGGCGACATCGTGTTCTTCCAGGCGGGCGAGCCCGGCATGGTGAATGCGGCCCTCGGCAACCTCCGCGTGCATCTCGGCGAAAAGCTCGGCCTGATCCCCGAGGACGCGTGGAACTTCCTGTGGGTGACGGACTTCCCGCTGTATGAATACAGCGAGGAGGAAAAGCGTTATGTGGCCTGCCACCATCCCTTCACCTCGCCCAAGGACGGCGATCTTGAGAAGATGGTGTCCGACCCCGCCTCCACCAAGGCCCGCGCCTACGACATGGTGCTGAACGGCAACGAAGTGGGCGGCGGTTCCATCCGTATCCACGAGGCCGACGTGCAGCGCCGCATGTTCGAGGCGCTCGGCTTCTCCAAGGAATCCTACGAGTCACAGTTCGGCTACTTCATTCAGGCGCTCGAACACGGCGCGCCGCCGCACGGCGGGATCGCCTTCGGTCTGGACCGTCTGATCATGCTGATGTCCAAGTCGCCGTCCATCCGCGACGTCATCGCCTTCCCCAAGACCCAGAAGGCCACCTGCCTCATGACCAACGCCCCCGACGAGGTGTCCGCCAAGCAGCTCCGCGAGCTCGGCCTGCGTCTCCGCGAGGAAGCGAAGGACAAGAAGGAAGAGAAATAAGATTGGGGGAAGGGAGGAGAAACCTTTCTGGAGAAAGGCTTTCTCCTCCCTTCCCCCAAACCCC
>CABKMN010000039.1 GCA_902373525.1 uncultured Bilophila sp.
GGTTTGGGGAAGGGGGGGAGAAGCCCTTCTTCAGAAGGGTTCTCCCCCCCTTCCCCAATCTTTCCCCCAATCTTTCCGCAATGTTCCCGAAACCTTCCCCGGCGTTCATGCGCTCTCCATGACGGCGTGGAGGGTGGTGACGGCGAGGGCGCTGCCGCCGCGTCGGCCTTCGAGGACGATCTGGGGAACGTCGCAGCGGGCGAGGAGTTCCTTGGATTCCACGACGTTGACGAACCCCACGGGCATCCCGACGACGAGGGCGGGACGCACGCCTTCCTCCTGAATGTACCGGGCGATGCGGGCGAGCGCCAGCGGGGCGTTGCCGATGAGCACGATGCTCCCGTCGAGCAGGGGCCGCGCCTTTTCCGCCGCGCACAGGGCGCGGGTGCGGCCCTCGGCCTTGGCCCGCGCGATGACGTCCGGGTCGCTGATGAAACAGTGCAGCCGCTCCGGGCCGTAGCCGGGGTTCAGCTTTCGCAGGCGCTCCACGGACAGGCCAGCGCGTATCATCTTCGAATCGCAGAAGATCGGCGCGCCCGTCCGCAGCGCCCGCAAGCCGGAGCCGATGGCGTCGCGGCGGAACGCCAGCGTATCCGCAATCCGCAGGTCCGCCGTGGTGTGGATGAGCCGACGCGCCACCCGCCACTCCGGCGCGGGAAGTCTCGTATGGAGATCGCACTCCGATTCGATGACCCGAAAGCTCTCCCGCTCGATTTCCATGCCGCTCAGATTCCAACGTATTTCCATGCCGTTCCTCATAGCCTATGGCTCCGTCATAGGAACCGATGTTTATGTCCTTTCAGCGAGATAGCGGATGCGGCTTCCCTCGTTGCAGCGCCCGCCGTCGAAAACGGAACATGCCGCAACGGCACCATGCTGTGGAAACGCATCGATCAAACCCTGTGCCGGAGCCTGTCCTTCGGATTCCTCTTTTCCGCGAGCCTTGCTTCCTCAGCCGTTCCCTTCGTCCGGGGAACGCCGCGTACTGATCGAGCATGGCGTACCGGTTCGTCGAGCCGTTCCTTCGTCCGGGGAACGCCGGGACCCTGCGCCGGAATCGTCCTCTGATATTTTTATGCGTCCCGTGACCCGCCTGCCGAAACCGCCGCCCGCGCCCGCCTTCACCGTTCCCCCAACCGCAGCCGTCCGCGCACGAGGAACGCCGTGCAACAGTGATGCAATAAATACAAGCATGTTATGAGATGAAAAGGCGGCGTTTGGGGAAGAGGAGGGAACCCTTCCGAAAAAAGGGCCTCCCTTCCGTTCGCCAATCTTTTCGTTCCCCCTTTCCTTAACTCATATATCTCATGACCGCAACGACCCCGGCGATGCCCGCGAGGGTGACGAGGAAGCGGGAAAGCTGCATGCCGAGCACGATGGTCAGGGCCACGGGCACGGGGAAGATGCCCAGCGCCGAGGGAAGGTTGCGGCGGAGCGTCCGAAAGGGGTTGCCCACCGCGCTCCCCACCAGCATCGCCAGCAGAATCTGCGCGTCGCCGATCAGGCCCTCGGCCCGCAGATTCGCGGCCACCGCCGAGGACTGCACCAGCCCGCCCATCTGCGCCGCGACCACGGACAGCAGCTCGGCGGGGAACAGTTCCGCCGCCGTGTGCGGGAGCGCGTCCTCCCAGAACGCGAAGGCCCCGTTCTTGAGCAGCCATTCGATGCCGAGCATCAGCGGCAGGGTCATGCACACCATCCGGAAGAGCAGCGACAGCGAGCGGACGGCGGCCATGCCCACCGCCCCGGACCACGGCAGCGGCGCGGCGTCGGCCTTGGGCGGATCGACGCAGGCCGTGCCGCCGTGCCCGGAAACGTACCGGCGGTTCCAGAGCAGGACGCACGCCAGCACGAACAGCCCGCCCGTGAACTGCACCCCGAAATAGAGCGCGCCCGGCAGTCCGATGGCCCCGATCACCGGGTACATCACCCGGATGGAGTGCGAGACGTAGGCCAGATAACTGTTCGCCATGCCCCCGGCGATGAGCGCCGAGGTCCTGATGCGGCCTTCCGCGTGGCTGCTGACCAGAATGCTGTTGGCGGCGGCGTTGGAACAGAGCGCCGTGGGCATGGCCAGCCCCACGATTTCCGGCAGGCGCGCCATGCGGGACAGGCGGCCCATCAGTCGGGCCAGCGCCATGTGCCAGCGCCGCGCCTCCATCAGCCCACCGAGGAACGACGCGAGGCCCACGATGGCGAACAGGCGTCCGAACGTCTTGAGCTTCATGAAGATTTTTTTCGCGTCCGAAGCGTGGGCCGTGCGGGTTCCGTGGGACCGGGCCTCCCCGGCCCTGAGGGCCGTCGGAGCGTCCGGCGCGGCGGGATTGACGTCCGGCGCGGCGCGGCGCGCGTCCGGGGTCGCCTGCGGTGCAGGTCCCGCCCTGCGCGAAGCGGACGCCCCGGAAGGCTCGGGGGCGTCGGCGCGCGCGTCGAGGGCCGCCGAGACCGGAGGCGCGGCCCGCATCCGGCGGCTGTCGGCGGGCATGTGCAGGATGAGCCAGCACGATCCGGCCACGGCGAGGGCGAACCAGAGCAGGCGGCTCGGGCGTTTCCACGGCGGCGGAGGCGTGCGGCGCTTCATTGCTTTTTGACCATGATCAGCGAGAGGTATTCTTCCGGGCGTTCGCGGATGGCGTCCGGATCGGTGAGGAGGGTCTGCCCTTCCATCGTCAGATGTTCGCCGTAGAGGACTTCCACGTTCTCCTCGCGGGCCAGACGGTCGAGCAGGGCGGCGCGGCTGCGGTAGGTCTTGAGGAGGATGGTGGTGGAACCCTTGGGAAAGTCGAGGGACTCCGCCATGTCGGACCGGAACGAGGGGATCACCCGGAGCTGTTCGCCGTTTTCCACGAGCACGGTTTCGGCCTTGGCGGCGAGGGTGGCGAAGGAGGTGACGCCGGGGACGATTTCCACCTCGACGCCGGGAATGGCCTTGCGGATGCGGTCCAGCACATAGCCGAACGTGCTGTAGGTCATGGCGTCTCCGAGGGTGGCGAAGGCACAGTCCCGCCCGGCGCGCAGTTCGTCGATGATGGCGTCGGCGTTGGCCTGCACCTGCGCCTCGCGGGTGGCCCTGTCGCGGGACATGCTGAACATCTGGAGCCGGATTTCCCCGCGCGGGCGGAGCGATTCCACCACCGAACGCGAAACGCTGCTCGACGCGTTCCGGGAGATCACGGTGAAGATCACGTCCGCCGAGCGCAGCACGTCCGCCGCCCGGAGGGTCAGGTACCGGGGATCGCCGGGGCCGATGCCCACGCCGTAGAGTTTGCCCGATTTCATTGGAGTTCCTTGTGGGTTGATGATGCGGGGAGGAGGAAATCCGGGGGAGGAAAATCTTCCCCCGACCAGCCCTCCTTCCCCGGAGTTTTTGACGTCGGCGAATCCCCTGTCGGGGGCCTTCCCCGTGGGAGCGGAAGATGAGGTTTCCCGTTCGCCGGCGGCCTGCGGACCTTCCCCGTGGGAGCCGAGGAGGCCCTCAAACGGAGAATCCGTCCGACAGAGAAAGAACCTTCCCCGAGGGAACGGAGGAGGTCGGAAAGCCTGGGACCTCGACCCGTTCATCGGCCTTCCCCGGAGAAGCGGGGGAGGCGGAAGGGGTTCTCATCGCAGTATGCGCAATGGACCTTCCCGTGGAGCGGGGAGGGGCTGTTGGGTGAAGCCGAAAGAGGAACCTTCCCCGTGGGCGCGCGCTTTTCTCGGCGGCCTGTTCCCGTTCGGCGGGAGGGCCGCCGTGCGGATGGAGCGGGGCCGTCCCGCTCAGGAAAGACGGGACGGCTTCGCGTTCGTGCGGGAGCGCGCCGGAAGGGGATACGATCATGGGTTTGGGGGAAGAAGGGGGGGCCCTTCTTCGCTAATCGGCCTTCTTGGTGTTGGCGAGGTCGATGACGGCGTTGTCGGTGTGGCTGAGGAAGATGTCGCGGATGCCCTGAAGCTGCCCGAGGCCCTTGAGGTGCGGGACGGGCCGCATGCCTGCGGCCTTGATGCGGGAAGCCCACGAATCCTCGTCGGGACCGGCGAGGTCGTTGTTGGCGTGGTCGCCCGCAACGATCATGAAGGGCTGGAGGAACACGCGCTTGGCCCCGGAAGCCTTGAGCTGCGGCAGGACGTTGTCGAAGCTGTTGGCGCCTTCGACGGTCGCCAGCCAGACGTGGGGATCGGCCTTGTGGAAGGCGGCGGCTGCGGCGGCCATGATCAGATCGCCGGGGCCCCGGTCGTTGCCGTGGCCCATGAGCACGACGGCGTCGCCGGGCTTGCGGTCGGCGGGCAGGGAGGCCAGAACCACCTTGACCACGTCGTCGAGGTCCTTCTCGGAGACGAGCAGGGGATAGCCCACCTTTACGGTCTTGAACGTACCGGGATTCTTGGTGATGTTCTTGACGACCATGCGTTCGAGCTGGCTGTATTCCTCGGCGGGGGCGATGTGCAGGGACTGGATGCGCAGATCGGTCACGCCCAGCTTGGCCATTTCGTGCATCGCGGCGTTGACCGAGAGGACGGGCTTGCCTTCTCTGGCCAGCTTGTTGCGGATGATGTCGGACGTGAAGGCCAGCAGGACCGGCCCGTCCTTGCGCTGTGTGTAGCTCTGCTCGATGCCGTCGATGGCCGGGCGGGCGCTCTCCATCGAGGTGCCGAAGGCCACCAACAGGGTCCCGCTCTTCGCGAAGGCGGGAACGGCGGCCAGCAGAAAGCACACCAGCAGGGCGGCGAAACGCGTTTTCATGGCAACTCCTTGGTCCAATCACCGTGGACCGGACAGGGTGTTCCTGTCCTCATGTGGATTTCAGGCTGGTTTCCCGGCTTGAGGCTCTTCTTCCCCCGCGCCTTCCCGTGGCTTGCGTCACAGTGGCGGATTGCGGGGTCATCCCCTCTCACGGTTGCGGGTCAGCGTCGGTTTGAACGAACTTCCCAATTATCCCGAAAGGTTCGGGCACCTGAAACGGTTGCGTGGATATGGCGTCCGGCGTCGCGCGAGGCTGCGGGCCGACGCCGCCGGGGACGGGACCCCCGCCCGCCGGGACGCGGCGCGCCGTCTTCGGAAGGGCTTCCCGAGGGAAAGCCTTCCGGCGCGCTCCGGACGTTTTTCTTCGTACCCTACACGCGAGACGGCTTCAAGTCTTTTGAGAGCGGTGAGAAGGCGGAAGGCGGACGGACACCCGGGACAGCCCCCGAAGCCGGGCTTCCGGCGGGGCCTTCCTTCTCTGAGACGGGCGGCGGGCTTCCTTCGGGACACGGGCGGGAGCCCTCCGAACAGGTCGTCCTTGCCAGCGGCTTCCTTCAGGGCGCAGACGGGAGGAGATTGCCTTTGCGCGTCGGAAACGCTACACGTCCGGCATGATCAGAAAGAACAGCGCGCTTGGCGGCAGGATTCAACAATGCCGCAGGGCTCTCGGCTTGTCGCAGGAGGAGCTTGCCCATCTCACCGGCGTTTCCCGCCAGTCCGTGACCAAGTGGGAAACCGGGCAGTCGGTCCCCGATCTCGCCCGGCTCGTCGTGCTTGCGGACGTGCTCGGGGCGAGCCTCGATTTTCTGTTGCGCGACGCCCCGCCTTCCCAAACGGCGGGAGCGGCCCCGTTCGCCGCCCCGCGTCCGGGCGAGGAGGCCGCAGCCGGGATCGAGGCCGCACGGGCGGACGGGTCCGAGGGGGCTCGCCTTCTCGGTCCCCCGGCCTCAGGCGGAACAGACGAATCCGCATCCGACGCCTTCCCATCCCCGTGCAGGCGGACCGCGCCGGAATCCGCGCCCGCACCGGAAACTCCGGCGGGCCACGTTCCAGCGGGCGGCGCGGGAGGGCGCGCGCCCCGAAGGTGCCCGGTGCGGCGCATCGCGGCGACGAGCGGGGCGGTGTCCGCGGGCATCGGCCTTTCGGGATTGCTGGCCCTGTGGGTGCTGTCCGAGGCGTACCCGGTGCGGCTCGCGGACTGGGACGGTACGCTCTACACGGGCGTGTGGGGATTCGTGCTCGTTCACGGGCTCCGCAGAGTGTTCTGGGCGGCCTGCGGGCTGTCGGCCTCGGGCGCGGCGCTGCTGGCCGGGGCGTGGGCGGCTACCCGGCGAGTTCGCCCCGCAGATACGGGAGCACGCGACCGCTGATGCGTACGGCGTCGTCGGTGAGGGTGCCGCCGAGGGTGCCGCCGCGCGGGGAGGCCGGCGGGCGATGACGACTTTTTTGCCGAGGCGTTCGGCCCGGAAGGGGCCCCGCCGCCGTGTGATCCTCGTGTGAGCGGTGCGCGGGGTGCGGAACGGAAGCCCCGGCGGATTTCGGACAGGCCATTGAAAAGCCCCTCCCGGTATGGTGCCGGGAGGGGCTTTTGTCGGCGCATGGTTGCCGCGTCGGGGCGGGTCATGCGTGGTTGTTCGGTGCCGTTGCGCCGGAGCGCGCCGCGTCGGGGCCGCGCCGGGGGTTAGTGGCCGTTGGCGTTCGCGACGGTGTGCTGCGCGAGCTGTTCCGCGAGGTTCTGGTTGTGGTCGGCGTGGTCCGGGACGCTGCCGACGATGGCCGCGCCGCCGTCGTCGGAGTGGCCCGCATCGGTGATGCCCGCCGTGTCCGGGACGCCCGGCATGTGGTTGTCCGCCCCGGCCAGCGTCGGGTCGGTGTGGTTTTCGGTCAGGCTGAGGTCGGCCTTGGACACGTCCGTCCCGGCGGAAGCCTGCGTATCCGCGACGGAGGGCAGGATGGCGTCGAGCGACTGATCCGTTTCGATGATGTTGTCGAAACGGACCCCGGCCTCTTCGGAATAGAAGCCGCCGGCGTGGTCCGTTCCGGCGAGCGCTTCAAGCCCGTCGGTCCCGAAGATGGCGTCGTCGCCGCCGTCCGCGAACAGCGCGAACAGGGCGGGATGGCCCGCATCCGTCGGCTGATCGTGTGCGCCCGGAGTGCCGGAGGCCGGAGCCTCGGCGCTGTCCGTCGGATGTTCCGTACCGGCGACGTCGGCGTTCAGCGCATGGCTTTCCGTTCCGGTCTCATGACCGGTAGAGGTCGTGGTCTCGGACGGTTCGGCGTGTCCGGCGGCATCGGCGGCATCGGCGCGTCCGAGCGCGTGGTCGTCCGTTTCGCCGTTGAGCGCCCGGAGTTCCTCGGTGAGCGTCGAAGCCTGCGGCGTGTCGGAAGCGTGCGGCTCCGTGTCCGCCGTGCCGTTCTGGTGCGCGTCGGGCGCATCCGCCGGGACGCCGGAGTCCGTATGCCGGACGGCGGCCTGATCGGCGTTGTCCGCATCCGTCGGCTTGTGGTCGTCGGCGTTCATCACGCCCGCCGCGTGTTCTTCGCCGCCCGAGGCATGGCTGAAGGCCGTAAAGGCGCTGCGGAAGGCCGCCGCGTGGAAGTCGCCGGGGACGTTCAGCTCGATGTGTACTTCGCCGTTGGCCGTGCCGTCGTGCCCGTCGCTGACGCCGTAGGCGAAGGTGTCCGTCAGCGTCTGGCCCTTGTGTTCGTTCAGCGTCTGGAGCGCCTCCGCGGAAGTGTTCAACGTATAGGTGTACGTGCCGTCCGCGTTGATGGTCAGCGTGCCGTAGTCGCCGCGCAGCTCTCCCGGAGTGAAGGTGAGCGTGTCGTCGTCGGCGTCCTGAACCGGCAGGGTGCCGTTGGCCACGTGTTCCGCTCCGACGAGCAGGTCGGAGGGCAGGTCCGTGGCGTGTTCCGCGGTTCCGGTCGTCGGGGCCGTGTTGGCGGTCCCCCGCGCGCTGAGGGTGATCGGGTCGGACGTCTCCACCGTGGTCGTTCCGTCGCTCACGGAGATCGAGAACGACGCGTTGACGGTCTGGTTGTGCGAGACGTCGCCGTTCGGGGTCAGCGTGTAGCCGACGCTCTTGGTTTCCGGGTCGTAGGTCAGCGTCAGCGTACCGTTTTCAACGGTGATGGTCCCGCTTGGATGGGAATCGTCCAGCACCAGCGGGTCATGGCCGTCCAGCGAAACGGTGATGCTGTGGGTATCGGACACGTCCGCATCGGAGAACGTCAGCGTGCCTTCGGACCCCGCGGCGGTCGTCGTTTCGATCACCGGCGCGTCGTTGGCGCCGGTGAGGTTGACGGTGATGGTCTGTGCGACCGTTTCATGACCGTCGCTCACCATGACGGTGAAGGTTTCGGTCGCCTCCTCGCCCTCACCGAGCGCGTCGCTGGTCAGCTTGTAGGTGTAGGTGCCGTCCTGCTCGATGGTCAGGGTGCCGTACCGGCCCTGAGCCTCATGGCTGCCGGTGCCTTCCTTATCGCTCAGCTTGACGGTGTAGGTGTGGGTGTCGGTCTTGTCGGCGTCCGTGATGGTGATCCGGCCTTCTGTCGTGGCAGGGGCCCCTCCGTCGGCGGATTCCGTCAGGTCGAAGACCGGGGCCTTGCTGGTGATCACCGGCGCGTCGTTGGTGCCCATGATGTTGACGTTCAGGGTCGCGGAGGTCGTCCCGCCGTGACCGTCACTGACAGTCACGGTGAACGTCTCCGGGGCCTCCGGCCTTTCACCCGCTCCGAGGCTGGTGAGGTCCGCCGTCAGCTTGTAGGTATAGGTTCCGTCGGCCTTCATTTCCAGCGTGCCGTACTTGCCGGTGAGGAACGTCTTGCCGCCTTCAAGCGCATAGGTCAGCGTGTCGCCGTCGTGGTCGGAGCCGCTCAGCTCGCCGGTCCATTCGCGATCCCCGCCGGTGACGGATTCAAAGTTCGCCGTCTGGATAACGCCGCTTTCGTCAACATTGTCCAATTCCGGCGCGTCGTTCGCGCCCTTGATGGTCACGGTGATCTCGCGTTCGGCGGTTCCGCCGTGCCCGTCGCGGACCTGGATGAAGGCCTTGTCGTGATACAGTTCGCCTTCCGTAAGCTTCTTCACCGCATCGCCGTCGTTGTTCAGCTTATACTTGTAGGTGTAGCTGCCGTCCTCGCCCTTGACGATGGTGAAGGTACCGTAGTCCGTCGTGTAGGTCGCGCCATCCTCACCCTCGCCGTCCCTGAACGTGTAGGTCAGGGTGTCGTTCGCATCCACGTCGTATCCGGTGATGGTCCCGGTCACGGAGTCCGAAACCGAGCCGTCGCCGCCGGAGGCGGAAAGGTTCCGCGTGGAGTCCACGAACAGTTCGGGAGCGTCGTTGGTGCCCTGAATGATCACCGTGATCGTCTGATCGACGAGCTCGCCCTGCGCGTCGGTCACGCGGATGGTGAAGGTTTCCGTCGCGGTTTCGGGCTTTCCGTCCTGACCGATGCCCAGCTTCTGCACGGCCTCGGATTCGTTGTTGAGCCGGAAGGTGTACTTGCCGTCCGCGCCGATGGTCAACGAACCGTATCCGTTCGCGCCGTCCGCATAGGTGCTGAGCGTGCCGTCCGCCTTGACGATGGCGAAGCTCAGGTTCTCGATGCCATTATCGCCCTTCGCGCTGTCGTCGGTGACGAGCGAACCGTCAATGGTCTTTTCGACGGAGATCGGGGTGTGCGTTCCGTCAACTACGCCGTTGTCTTCCGTTACCGTCAGGTTCCAGTCGGAATTGTCCACAATCTTGGGTGCGGTGTTCTCGCCCGCGATTTCGACGGTGATCTCCTTGCTGGTGTACGCGCCGTACTCGTCCTTCACCCACACGGTGAAGGTTTCGGTGACGATGCCGTCCTTTCCGTTTTCCACGTGCGGGTGCTTGCCGTCCGTCAGCTCGTAGGTGTACGAGCCGTCCGCGTTGATGGTCAGCGTGCCGTACTCGCCATTCGCCGTGCCGGGAGCGGATCCCTCGGCATAGTGGGCCTCGTCCTTGCCGTGGGATACGCCGTAAGACAGCGTGTCCTTGCCCGTTCCTTCTTCCACCCAGTCGTCATTGTCGTTCATGTGGTGGATATCCCGATCGGTGGCCTCTACCTGTCCCTCTGCGCTGATTGCATTCTTATCGATCTCAACCTTGGTCGCATTCTCGATCACCGGCGCGTCGTTGGTGCCCTTGATCGTGATGGTGATGTCGGCGCCATTAATACGTTCCCCGTTGAGGGTGGGCTTGAAGACCAGTTCCTTGCTGTCGCCCTCCGCGAGATCCTGCACGAGCTTGGAGTCGTTGTTCAGCACGAACGTGAAGTGCCCCGTTTCGGGGTTCATGTACAGCGTGCCCCATTCGGTGGTGTACGGCATGCCGCTCTGGACGGCGACGCCATTGGCGTCGTCCCAGATGCCGAAAACGGCGTCGGGAACGGTGGGATCGTCAAGCTTATCGGAACCATCCGCCCACTTGGCGTGGAGGTCGCCTTCGCAGGTCGTTCCATGCTCTCCGGGAGCATCGCCGGGATTCACCTTGCCCGCGTCTTCCGCGACCGTGCCCGTCTTGTCTCCATCATCAAAGACGACTTCGTACTTTCCTTCCCCCTCACCGCCGGAACCGCCCCCAGGCTTGTTGATGGTGATGGTGACGGTCGCCGGATCGCTCACCTCGCCGTGCTGGTCGCGGACCACGACCTGTACCGTATCTTTCAGAGAGTCCTTGTTCTCCAAGGCGTTCCGCAGCGTATCGCTGTTGTTGTCCACGGTGTAGGTGTACTTGCCGGTCTCAGGATCGATTTGGAACGTGCCGTACTCCGTCTTGTAGGAGGTCACAAACTCGCCGTTCACCAGAAAACCGTAGGTCAGCTTGTCGTTGACGTCGGTGTCCTGCCCCGCGATCTGGGACTTTTCGCCGTCGCCGTCGCCGAAGACCAGTCCGCCGGGAGTATCCAGCGTGACGGAACCGGTCAGCCCGGAAGTCTCCGCATTGATCACGGGCGTGTCGTTGGAGCCGAGGATATTGATGGTAATGGTTCCCTCTTCGATCTTGCCGCCATCCTTCCCGGACGTCGCGGTGACGTTGAAGACTTCCTCGGCGAACTTCTCGCCCTGTCCGTACTGCTGGAGTTCGCCATTGTTGATGTCGTTATTAAGCCTGTACTCGTACGTGCCGTCGGCGTGCAGGGTCAGCGTGCCGTACTTGCCTTGAATGATCTGATCGCCGTTGCTTCCAACTGCGACAGATTCGGGCGTTGTTGCACTGGACGTTTCCCCATTCGGAAAATGGCTCGTCGTCGTGACCGAGCCCTTCAGGGTGAATGTGGCATGTCCGCCTTCTCCGATCTGGTCCACGTTGTCGATGCCCTTGAAATTGAGATTCCCCTCGGCGATGATGTCGGCATCCGTATTGTCGACGACGGCCTTGTCATCTTCAAAGGCCGTTGCGGTCGAGTCGGTGAGCGTGACGTCGTCGTCAACGCCCTTGATGTCGATGTTCAGGACGGCGTCGGAATACGCGCCCAGCTTGTCCGTGACGCGGATGGTGAAGAATTCCTTCGCGAACAGCTCCTGCGCGCTCTTGCCGACGGCGTCCGAGTCGTCGCTCAGATCGGCGCGCAGGGTATAGGTGTACTCGCCGGTCGAAGCGTCGAGGGTCAGCGTGCCGTACTTGCCGGAGATGCTGGTGACGCCGTTGGCGAGCGCGTTACCGTTTGCGCCGATGATGCTGTAGGACCATGCGTCTCCGGCGTCGTGATCCCATGCCGCGACCGTGCCCGTAACGGTTCCGAGGTACTGATTCACCGTGATGTCGTCCGCCCTGATGTGGGCGACGCCGTCGTCATCGACCTCGAGCGGGTTGTTTCCGTCACCCGTCGTGAAGAACGGCCTGTCGTTGGTGCCGTGGATGTTGATGCGCAGGGGCTGGTTTACGATCTGGTCTTCGCCGGGAACCATCGCGCTGATGGTGAAGTCGAGCGGAATGGTCGCGCCCGCCGGAAGCGCGTTGACGGCTTCGGAATCGTTGTCGAGTTCAAACGTGTAGGAGAACGCGCCGTCCTTGCCGGGGGTGAGCGTCAGCGTGCCGTAGGCGGTCTCGATGGTGTACGAGCCGTCGTCGTTCGCCGTGAAGCCATCAATCGTGACGGTAGTCGCGCCCTTCCCCTCGCCGATGGTGTATTCGCCATTCAGGCTGATCTTGAGCATGGCGGCATCGCCCGCGTCCGCGTCGCTGACCTTGCCCTCACCGGTGATCCTGGCCGACGCATCGTCATCATGGATCGGCGTGTTGTCGCTGTGGTTCTCCACGCCCGCTTCGTGGACGTCATGAACGTAGGCGTTGTTGTGGGTCTCGAAAACGGGAGCGTCGTCCGTGCCCTTGATGGTGACGGTGATCGGATGGGTGTCGAACGCGCCGGAGCTGTCCCGCACCGTGACGTAGAAGGTTTCCGTCAGTTCTTCGGCGGGCTGGCCGTCTCTCGCGCCGTGCAGATTCTGTACAGCCTCGTTGCCGTTGTCGAGCTTGTACTCGTACTTCCCAGTGGAAGGATTCATGACCAGCGTGCCGTACTCGCCGCTGACCGTGGTCCGCTGGGTGACGGTTTCGCCAGTCCGCAACTTGTCAAACTCACTTGCAGTGAGCAGGCCGAAGGTGTGGCCCTGCCCCTTGTCCGCGTCGTAGACGCCGATGGTCTTGGTCCCGCCGGTCTGCGTCTGCGCGTCTTCAATTACCTCAAGGTTCAGGGCGTTGCCGTCGCCTTCGGCAACGATATTCGCGGGGTCGTTGCCGCCGATCGTGATTTCCGGCTTGTCGTTGGTGGCGTATATCCTGAAGTTGACGTCCTTGGTATTCCACGAGCCGTGCGTGTCCATCGTCTGGAATGTGACGGTCCGGGTGAAGTGTGCATCTTCCGAATACTTGGCAAGCGTCTCCTTGATCGTGTTGAGGTCCGTCTCGCTCAGGCCGTCATCCGCATTCAGGAACCGGAAGGTATACTCGCCCGTATCGGTATTCAAATCCAGAATGCCGACCTTCACGCCGTCAACCTTCATATAAACGGCTTCGTGGCCTTCTTCCGCAGGAGCTCCAGCCTCAACGTAGTCCCCCACCTTGGAGATGTGGTACGACGCCACCTCGTCACCGAGGTCGGCGTCGGTCCCCGATATCTTCCCCGTGATGGTTTCGCTCGCGTAGGACTTGTTTTCTTCGGGATTGAGCTGATTGTCATCGCTCTGGACGGCCTTGTCGGTCTCCGCGTCGCGGCCCACGCCGTCCACAAAGAGGTTGATCTCCCCCTCGTGCTTGATCGTCGGCCTGTCGTTCGTGCCGACGATGGTGATGTTGGCGGTCGCCTCATCGGATGCAAGGCCGTGCTGGTCCTTGACCGTGAAGTCCACACCGAAACGCAGCTCCATACCCTGCGGCAGACCGTTCAGGCCCTGATCTCCCTGATATCCCGCAGTGAACGTGTAGTGCAGCTCGTTGCCGGCAACGTCCGTCTCACACGTGAGCGTACCGAGCCTGATGGCGCCCTCTTGTCCCACGCCCTTGAGTCCTTCGACCTTGCCCCAGACGATTCCGCTAGCGTCAACGTAGAACGTGCTCTCGGTGGTCTGCCCACCGTACGTGATGAACATCGTTCCGGTTTGGGCGGCGAAAACGAGCGAGTGGGTGTCGTGCGCGTCGGCATCGCCGATCGTCACCGTGCCGGTGTGCGCCTGCGTCTCGCCCGGCCCGAACGTGTCGTTCGCGCCGTGCTCGCCGGTAGCGTCGACCTGATCGCCCCAGACGCCCTTTTCATAGGCCGTGACGTCCGTAGTGTTCTCGACGGTGGTCTTGTCGTTGGTGCCCTTGACGGTGAACGATATATTCTGCTCTTGCCATGCGCCGCGATCGTCCATGACCCGCACGGTGAAGGTTTCGGTGACGGTTTCACCGGCGCCGAGCTTCTGCACGGCTTCACCGGCGTTATTCAGCTCGTACTTGTAATTGCCGAACTCGTCGATGGTCAGCGTGCCGTAGTCGGTGGTGATGGTCTTTCCGTCGCTGGAAACCGTGCCGTCGCTCTTCTGGGAACCGTGTTCTCCCCACTCCCAATTGCTGGAACCGCCCGTGAGCGAGAACGTCAGGTCGTGGTTGTCGTCAGCGGTCGTTGCCTCGCCGGAGCCGTTTTCCTCGTCGGCATCCGTGGCGACGACGCGGCCCTCCACCTTGGTCACGCCGCCGTCTTCCGTGAAGGCCTTATCGCTGACCTCAGTCCCGTCGACGTTGAAATACCGGTCATTGCCTTGGTCAACCGTCAGCACGGGCCGGTCGTTGGTGCCGGTAATGGTGACGGTGATTTCCTGCTGGGACCAAGCGTTGTGCTCGTCCTTCACGTAGAAGGTGAAGGTTTCGGTGAGGGTGTCGCCTTCGTTGAGGTTGTTGACGGAGGTGACGAACTTCCCGCCCGCCGTCTGGACCGTGTCGAAAGTCTGCTCCTGATGCTCCAGCTTGTAGGTGTATGTTCCGTCGGCGCGGATTGTCATACTGCCATAGTGGCCCTCCACCTTACTGTAGGTGGGGGCGCCGGCTGCCGTGGAGTCCGCCGGATTGAATATGACGTCATTGAGCGTTCCGCCGCTCCCCTGGGACAGGCCGAAATAGAGCTTATGCCCGTTGTCCACGTCAAAGCCCGCAACCTTGCCGCCTGCGAAGACGTTGCCCGTGTACTCGTCGTTTTCCTCCGGCGTTCCGGGCTTATCGACGACGTTGCCCTCGGCGTCGCGGCCCACGCCGCTTTCGGTGACGTCCAGCGAGATGGGACCGTCGGCTTCATGGAAGACGCCGTCGGCGTCGGTCGTGCCGATCTTCGGGATGTCGTTGGAGCCTTCGATGGTGATGCCCAACAGATGTTGGTGATACGCTCCGTGCTCGTCCGTCGCCTTCGTCTGGAGGCTGAAGCTCGTCTTTTCGCCCTGCGCCATCCGGTTGATGATGTCGCTGTCGGTGTCCAGTGCGAACGTGAAGTGCCCGGAGGCCTTGTCCAGCGTAAACGTGCCGATATCCGTCGTGATCTTCAGGCTGGTTTCGCTGTCTTCCTTCACTTCGGCATGGATGTTTATCGCCTCTCCGCCGACCTCGATGGAAAGATTGCCGAGGTTTTCTCTGGCGATGTCGTAGCTCAGCGTATGGCCCGCGTCGGGATCGGTCGCGGGGATGTCCCCTTCCACGGTGGGACGGTCGTTTCCGTGCCCAACCCAGCCGTTGTTCTTGTCGTCAGGCGTCAGGTCCTGATTGCCGTCACCGGCGTTGGGCTTCGGATCGTTGGGGTTTTCGCTGGGGTTGTAGACGCCGTCGTCCTTGACGTGGACGCTGACGTACGTAACCGTCGGCCCGTCGTTGGTGCCCTGAATGGTGATGTCCACGTCCTGCGCCACGCTGCCGCCCTGCTTGTCCTCGACGGAAATCTGGAAATGCTCCTTGAGGAAAGAGGCGGGATCGTTCGCATCAAACGCCTTGAGGTCGTTGACGGTCGGGTTGTCGTTGTCCACCGTGAACGAATAGCTGTAGGTCACGCCGTCGTCGGTGGCGGTGGCGGTAACGGTCAGCGTGCCGTACGCGGTTTCGACGGAAGCGGACCCGCCCGCGGCGATTTCGATGGGCTGACCGCTCTCGTCAACGAGCTTGTTGCCGTCGGCGTCGAGGATATACGCGCGGAGCGTATCGGGAGTGTCGTTGGAGTCCACGTCCTTGACCGTGAAGGAGGAGCCGTCCGTCGGCGTGCCGGGATCGACAGCGAACGTGCTGTCGGTGCGCCCGCCGTCCTTGATGCCCGCTTCGCGCACCGTCAGATCTTCTCTGCCCTCGGCGATATGCGGGTTGTCGTTGGTGCCGGTGATGGTGACGGTGATGTCCTGCGTGGAGGTCGCGCCGTGTTCGTCGGTGACGGTCACGGTGAAATGTTCGACCTTGACGTCGCCCTCGTTCATGCGCTGGACGGCTTCGCTGTCGTTGTTAAGTTCGTACTTCCACTTCCCGGTGGAGGGATCGAGGACGAGCTTGCCGTAGTCCGTGGTGAAGGAGGCGGAAACGTCGCCATCCGTACCGGGCTTGTTGACCCCGTCTTGGGCTCCGCCGGTGGTTTCGTAGGTCTTGCCGTCCACCGTGATCGGCGTGCCCGCAATCGTATAGGTCTGGTTGGTCCCGGCGTCGCTGTCGGGGTCGATGGTGTTGAAGGTTCCCTCGACGAAGGACGTCTTGTCACCGGGATTGGCTTCCGACAGTTCCTGCCCGCTGCCGGTGACGGTCAGCGTGGGAATGTCGTTCGTCCCGTAGATGGTGACGTTGACCTCGGCCTCGTGGGTCGCGCCGTGGCTGTCGGTGACCATGACGGTGATGGTTTCGGTGCGGGTTTCGCCCTGCGCGAGGGAGTTGGCCGCCTTGTCGTTCAACGTATAGGTATAGTTGCCGTTCTGATCGATGGTGACGCTGCCCAGCTCGGTGGAGACGGACGTTTCGCCGTTGGCGAAGGAGTAGTGGAGCGTCCCGGCGTCGTCATCGTTGTCCACGTCGTCGGCGGTGACGTGGCCGGTGGCGGTCAGGCGGTGCGCGCCGCCTTCGGACTCGACGGTCCCGTCGGGCGTGGTGGGCGTGTTGCCGCCGTCCTGCACGCCGGATTCCTTGAGGACCAGACTTTCGACGTGCGAGATTTCGGGCCGGTCGTTGGTGCCGGTGATGTTGACGGAGAGTTCCCGGCTCGTCCACGCGCCGTGCTCGTCCTTCACATACACGGTGAAGGTTTCGGTAACGATTTCGCCTTCATGCAGGCCGTTGAGCTCGGCGTCCCCCGTGGGGCGCAGCGTGTAGGTGTAGGAGCCGTCGTTGTTGAGGATCAGGTCGCCGTAGGTGCCCGCCGCCGTCACGGAGCTGTGTCCCTGTCCGGCGTTGGTGGCGGTGAAGTACGCGTTCTGCGGTTCGCCCGTCGCGCCGCCGGCCACGCCGTAGGTGAGGACCGCGCCGTGGTCCGCGTCGGTGCCCTGCGCCTGCCCGGTGCCGGAGGTGAACTTGCCCGAGTAGGAGGCGTTTTCCTCGGCGGGGATGTTGCTGTCGATGACGTTGCCCTCGGCGTCGCGGCCCACGCCGGACTCGATGACCTCCAGCGTGCCCGCGCTCAGGGCCAGTTCGGGCCGGTCGTTGGTGCCGGTGATGGTGACGGTGATTTCCTGCGTGGCCACGCCGCCCCTGCCGTCGTCCACATAGACGGTGAAGGTCTGTTCGCGGGTTTCCCCGAGGGCGAGGCTGTTGGTGTCGGGATCGTCGTTGTCGATGGTATAGGTGTAGGTGCCGTCGGGGCTCATGACGATCGTGCCGTATTCGGTCGTGATTTCGGTGACCCGCGAGCCGTCGGCGGCGATGAAGCCGAAGTTCAGGGCGTCGCCGTCGGCGTCGGCGGCGAGGATCGTCCCGGTCTGGGAGGGGATGCCCGCATAGGGATCGTTGCCGCCGGGATGCACGCCGGATTCGACGAGGTCGATGCTGCCGGTGGCGGAGATGGTCGGCGCGTTGTTGTCGGGGCCGCCGCGCAGGCCGCCCCACGGGTCGCGTTCGGGGAAGAAGGCGCGGCTGCTGCTCAGGTCGAGGCCGTCGAGGCGGTCGACGCCGGTTTGCAACGGGTCGTCGCTGAATTCGTGGAAGCGGCCCCCGTCGGCGTTGCCCGCGTTGGCGGCGGGCCCGGCGGCGGGCATGAGGTCTTCGCCGTTCAGGGCCGTGAAGAACTGTTCGCCCGAGATCGGCGTGCCGTCGAGCACGAAGTCGGGCATGCTTTCCTTGGTGTACGCGGTATAGAAGTCGCGGATGACGATGCTGCTTCCGTCGTCGAAGTGGAACACGAGGTCATTGCCGGACCTCTCCAGCGTCGCCTGATCGGTGGGAAAATTGAGTTCGATGCGGCTGTCGGGTTCCGCGTTGATGACGTTCTGGGCGCCCGCCGCGGGCTTGTTCAAAGTAAGGTCGGCCATGATGGGTTCCTCGCGATATGGGGGGAGAAAACAAAAAAAGACCGCTGCAGGCAATGCAGGGGTCTTCATAGCGATGTATCAGCCCAAAAGATGGCGGGCTGAGAGAGGTGCGCGACGCGCGTTTCTCGGAATAATGATGGACGGCCCCAAGGGGCGAGCCGCCGGGTGTTTCTTTGCATATAGCCGTCCCCGCCCAAACTGTCAAGAAGGAACGCCTCCGGCGGGCAGGGCGCCGCCCTGCACCCGCTGGGGGGAGAGCCTCCCCCCAGACCCCGGCGCAACGTCCCGGAGGCGCTCCGTACCGAAACGCTGCGCTTTTTCGGCCTGGATCGCCTCCGGGCCGCCCTGTCGGCGTGGGGTGGTTCCTCTCTGGAGGGCTTGGGGCCGGGAAGCGGGTGATGGGGAGGAGGGCGGTTGCTGCGGCGAGGTTGCGGGCGGCGACTGGGGCGCGGCGGATCGAGGGCATGTCCCGGAGAGGAGGCGGGGCGTTCTTCCTTCGGAGCGGCCCCTCCTTTTTGCATGCTCCCGCCCTGCGCGGCCACCTCCGGCGCGAACAGGTTCGCGTCGGCTCCGAGGGGGTCCGGGGGGCATCATGCCCCCCGGACAGGGGGTCAAGGGGGGCGGTAGCCCCCTTGCCGCCGGAGGCATCCCGTTCACACACCGAGGGGGCTCCGCCTCTCCCGACCAGCCCCGCCTCCCTCCTTTTTCGGACGCCCCCCGGAGCCGTTGCGGCGCGGCCCTTTTCGGGAATCGGTGAGATTTTCTAGAAAAAATACTTCAAGAGTGAAAAACAGTTGCGCGTAACTATCTGCAAAGAGGCGGTTGACAGAAAGCCCGTGATGTGACTGGGCGCGGTAGAAAAAAAGCCCGAAATTTTTTTACCGGCAGGGAAGCCTTGTTTCATGGGCGTTTTTGGCCTGAGAGGAACTCCGGGCAGGGTGGGGGGGTGTTGATCCCGACCGGGTTTGCGTTTACATCTTCTCCACGCAGTGAGCGTTCCCGTGCCGACGCCTCCTGCGATATGCCCCCGTAACGTACCGGGGCGCGCATATCAGCCCGCATAGTTCTGAGAGTTCCCGACGACAACAGGGTCGCCCCGACTCTGATTAGGGAGAGCAACGATGCTTCGTTGCTCCGTGGCGTCTTTTTTGTCCTTCCGCTCCGGCCGCGCCGGGACGGAGCAAGGCGGATGGTGCGAAAAAGAACTTGCCGGAACGGACGCCGGAACACTGGTCAGAATCTTCCGGTTGGTGTAGGGTAAACGGACCGTGTCGGTTTTTTAGCAATAAATCCACAAGGTTTTTGTAAATAAGCCCGCACGGATTTTTTTTAAAGCGAGTGTGATGACGAATGGTTACTTCTATCAGGAAACGTGACGCCCGGATCGTCCCTTTTGACGTGAACAAGATCGCGCAGGCGATTTTCCGCGCCGCCAGCAGTCAGGGCGGGAAGGATTACGTCCTTTCCCTCAAGATTGCCGCCGAAGTGCTGGAACGCCTCAACGAGCAGTACGAGGACGGCATCCCCGACGTCGAACAGGTGCAGGACCTGGTGGAAAAGACCCTCATCAAGAGCGGGCACGCCCGCACCGCCAAGGCGTACATCCTCTACCGCCACCAGCGCACCAAAATCCGGGAAATGAACACCCGGCTCATGACCACCATCCGCGACCTGACCTTCAAGGACGCCAAGGACAACGACCTCAAGCGCGAGAACGCCAACATCGACGGCGACACCGCTATGGGCACGATGCTGAAGTACGGCAGCGAAAGCTCCAAGCAGTTCTACGAGATGTACATTCTCAACCCCAAGCACAGCCTCGCGCACAAGAACGGCGACATCCACATCCACGATCTCGACTTCCTGACGCTGACCACCACCTGCTGCCAGATCGACATCAAGAAGCTGTTCAAGGGCGGCTTCGGCACGGGCCACGGCTTTTTGCGCGAGCCCAACGACATCCGCAGCTACAGCGCGCTGGCCTGCATCGCCATTCAGGCCAACCAGAACGATCAGCACGGCGGCCAGAGCATCCCGAATTTCGAATACGGCCTCGCCCTCGGCGTCGCCAAGACCTTCATCAGGGAACTGTACACCATCCTCGACCTCTGCAACGCCGAGGAAAAGGACGCGGTCAAGGCCGAACTGCGCGCCTACCTTGAGAAAGACGAATCCATCCTCGGGGAAAAGGGCCTCGCCTTCGTCCGCAAGACGCTGGAAGAGCGCGTCCCCGCCCTGAACATCGACTTCGCCCTCGAAAAGGCCCTCGAATACACCGAGAAGGCCACCTATCAGGCGATGGAAGCGCTGGTGCACAACCTCAACACCATGCACTCCCGCGCCGGGGCGCAGATTCCGTTCAGCTCCATCAACTACGGCACCGACACCTCGCCCGAAGGCCGCATGGTCATCCGCAACGTCCTCCTCGCCACCGAGGCGGGCCTCGGCAACGGCGAAACGCCCATCTTCCCCATCCATATCTTTAAGGTGAAGGAAGGCGTCAACTTCCGCGAGGGCGACCCGAACTACGACCTGTTCAAGCTGGCCTGCCGCGTGTCCGCCAAGCGTCTTTTCCCGAATTTCTCCTTTATCGACGCGCCGTTCAACAAGGCGTACTACAAGCCGGGCCGTCCCGAAACGGAAATCGCCTACATGGGGTGCCGCACGCGCGTCATGGCGAACCTCAACGACCCCAGCCGTGAAATCGTCAACGGGCGCGGCAACCTGAGCTTTACCTCCATCAACCTGCCGCGTCTCGGCATCCTCGCCAACCACGACGTGGACGCCTTCTTCGCGGAGCTGGACAAGATGGTCGATCTCGTGTTCGAGCAGCTTCTCGAACGCCTCGAAATCCAGTCCTGCAAGAAATGCAAGAACTACCCCTTCCTGATGGGGCAGGGCGTCTGGATCGATTCGGACAACCTCGGCCCGGACGACGAGGTGCGCGAAGTGCTCAAGCACGGCACCCTGACCGTGGGCTTCATCGGCCTTGCCGAGTGCCTCAAGGCGCTCATCGGCAAGCACCACGGCGAATCCGAGGAAGCGCAGGCGCTTGGCCTCAGGATCGTGGGCTTCATCCGCGAGAAGGCGGACAGGAAGGCCGAGGAAACCAAGCTCAACTTCTCGGTCATCGCCACGCCCGCCGAAGGGCTTTCCGGCAAGTTCGTGCGGCTCGACAACAAGCGTTTCGGGACCATCGAAGGCATCACGGACAAGGAATACTATACCAATTCCTTCCACATTCCGGTGTATTACCCCATCAGCGCCTACAACAAGATTCGTCTGGAAGCGCCGTACCACGCCCTGACCAACGGCGGGCACATCACCTACGTCGAAGTGGACGGCGATCCCACGAACAACCTTGAGGCGTTCGAGGACATCATCAAGGCGATGAAGGAGATGGGCATCGGCTACGGGTCCATCAACCACCCCGTGGACCGCGACCCCGTGTGCGGCTACACCGGCATCATCGGCGACGTCTGCCCCCGCTGCGGACGGCACGACGGCGAAGGCGTGGACATCGAGGTCCTCCGCAAGATCAAGGGGTACGTCCGCGACGTCCGTTCCGAAGAGGAGCGTCTCGAAGACCGCGACAAGCAGCCGAATATGGTACTGTAATAATGGGGAAACCGGGGGAGGGGAGAGGGAACCCTTCTGGAGAAGGGCTTCCCTCTCCCCTCCCC
>CABKMN010000040.1 GCA_902373525.1 uncultured Bilophila sp.
GGGGTACGGGGGAGGGGAGAAGGCCCCTTTCTCCAGAAAGGGGCCTTCTCCCCTCCCCCGATTCGTCTTCATCAATACGCGGGAATGCGGTCCACGGCGTCGGTGAGCAGGAACTCGCCCTTTTCGATCCACGCCTTGAGGGTGTCGGCGATCTCCAGCGAGATCACATGGCTGGTCAGGGGCACGGACGGCACCTTGCGGCCCTGAATCTCCACCTCGCCCGAAAGCAGCTCGGAGAAACGCACCTGCTGAATGACGCGCGGCAGCCCGTTGGGATAATCATACCCGTAATCCTTGACCGGCATCAGGATGTCCTCGTTGGACACGCCGGTGAAAGCCGCCATCTCCTCGTTGAGGATGGGGATCGGAATGCCCACGCCCACGGCCATCGACACGCCGTACCCGGTGAGCGACAGGCCGCGCAGATAACGGGGCTTCATGCCCTTGAGATCGCCGCGCACCATGAGCGTGCCCGATCCGCTGAGGGGCAACCCCTTCCCGGTGCGCTGCGGCGAGGGATCGTGCTGCGTGCCCGCGCCGATGACGTAGCCCTGACCGCCGCCGAGGAAAATGCGCGTGCCCGTGCCGATGGTTCGGAACCACGGGTCGTTGAACAGCGGCGACAGGCACCCCGCCGTGGCGAAGTTGACGTTCCGCATGTCCGGCTTGAGCGGCCCCATGTAGGTGTAGATCGTCCGGCTGGTGCAGTTCACCGCCGCGTTATAGTTCTGGTAGCAGTTGCGCGGATTGAGGAGCTGCGCGCAGGTCAGGTCCTCCAGCGTGATGGTCCGGTCGAGTGACCGGCGGGGGTAGCAGTCCGTCCCGTAGGAAAGCGCCCGCAAATGCACCGTGCGCCCCGACACGAGGTCTTCGATGACGTGCGCGCCGCCGTACTTGAACTGTCCCGGATAGACCTTGTTCTGGGGATCGTCCTCGGGAAGCTCCGTCGCGCCGAGATAGGCGTCCACGGCGGCGAGCCCGGCGTAGGCGGGGACGTCGTTCAGCCAGACCCTGGTGGTGCGGATTTTCGGCGGCTCGGGCTGCCCGATGTTGAACAGCAGCCCGGACGAACACATGGGCGAGAAGGTGCCCGTCGTGACGACGTCAACTTCCTTCGCGGCCTTTTCCGGGCCCATGCGACGGACGGCCTCGGTCATCTCCTCGGCATTGAGGACGACGGCCTGCCCCTTCTTGATGCGTTCGTTGATTTCCGCAATAGTCTTGATAACTTTATGAGAAGACACGGCTTTTTCCCCTGTCAGGAGGTTGGTTTCCCCCGGCGGCCAGCCGGGAGGGACTCTTCCGCGCGTTTTTATCACAAGCCCCTCCGCCCGTCCATGACCGCGAGGCCGTTGCGAAACGCGTTTTCCCTGTCGTTTCAGCGGAGAAGACGGGCGGGACGTCTTGGCGATCCGCCCGTCTTTATGATACCAACTCTCGAAATCATGCCGCGGCATGATCCCGAACTCGCAACCCGGAGTACCCATGAATCTTTCCAAATATGACCGCAAGCAGGAGGGCCATGCCCCCAAGGATGCGCCCGAAGCACCGCAGGCCGACGGTGCGGAACGCCCCCATCATACCCTCTTCGGCAAGCACTTTACCGAAAAGGAACAGAAGACCCTGTTCCTGTATCTCGTCATCGGCATCGTCCTGATGGAACTCGCCGTAACCGTGGGTGCGATCATCATCAGCATCACCAACGCCCAGCCCTCCGCAAGCGGCGTGCCGCACTTCCAGTTCCCGTGGATCGGCTACCTCGTGGCCGTGGTCATGGTGCCGGTGCTCGCAATGCTGCTGCTCAACCTCGTGAGCCTCGGCTTCTCGCGCGGCGCGCGCGGAGGCGAGGAGGCGGACCTCGAAGGCGTGCCGCAGCGGATGCAGACCTTCTACGCCCTGGTCAGGGGCGCGCCCACGGTGATCCTGTTCGCGGGCTTCGTGCTCATGTGTGCGGCGATCTACTACCTCGACGGGGTGATGAGCCTGCTGCTCAAGCTCGGCGAACACTTCCATCTGGTCGCCATCTGGGTGGTCGGCGGTTTCGCGGCGGCGTGGATCATCAGCTATGTGGTGCGCGCGTGGATGGGCTACAAGACGCGGCAGATGGAAGCGGAATACGCCTTCCGCCATGAAGTGCTGGAACGCACCGGCATGGTGATCCTCGACACCAAGCACGCGCCGACCACGGAACTGCGGATGCTGCCCCCGGTCCCCGGCGGACAGCCCGGCGCGCTGCCTCCCGCCGTGGACGTGGACGCCGCAACCGCCCTGCCCGCCGCCGAAAACGCCCCCAAAGACGAAGACCCGCCTCTGGATGTTGAACCCGGGAAACGGGACGACTGATCACGGCCTTATGCGTATGCACGACGGGCGGTTTCCTTCAGCGGGAAACCGCCCGTCGTATTTCCCGAACGCCGCATCGCAAAACGGTCGAGGGGCAGAGGCTGAACCCCTGCACCGCAAGCGCCTTCGGCACCGCCCGGCACTACGGAAACAGGCGCGCCGTTCAGCAGGCGACGCATGGCTGGGGAGCGAGGGCCGCTGATCAGCCGTGCTGGGGACACGGCCCGCCCAAAAGGGCGGCGGGCCCTTCCGGTCATGCCTTCGGAAGAGCCCGCCGCAGGGAGTGAGGAGCGTTTGAGAGGCCGACGTTCACGGCCCGAATAACGAAAAAGGGGGAAACTGTTCCCTCTCCCCATACGGGGGTATGGGGAAGGCGGGGGAGAGGAAGCCCTCTCCCCCACACGTTACCGTACTACCGAATCTTCTTGTTGCCTTCCCACATCTGTTCGGCCTTCGGGAAGGGCTTCAGGTACGCGAACCACGGATGCGTCTTGAGGTATTCGGGGTCCTGCTGGAGCTTGCGGCTCATCGTGGCGATGGGCGGCACGATCTGCTTGATGTCGCCTTCGAGCTTGGGCGCGATGCCGTAGTTGGTCGCCTGGAGCGCCGCGTTGACGGCTTCCTGACTCAGGGTGATGGAGGTGGTCAGGGTATCGAGGGCCTTGGCGGGGTTGTGGAACCCGACGCTGTTTTCGGCGGACACGAAATCCCAGAACATCTGGCCCTTGCGGACGGCTTCCTTGGCCTTGATGATCAGCTCGTCATAATTGGCGGGCTTTTCGCCGGTGTACTCAAGGGCGAGGCGCACGGCTTCGTGGGCGCGGACGGAGTATTCCTGAGCCACGAGGAGCTGCTTGTACGTCTTGTCCTGCGTGTATTCGATGCGTCCGCGCAGGTAAGCGGCGGTCTTGTCGGCATGGCACTGGCGGCAGGCGCGCAGTTCGGGGTCGCGGAGAGGCGAGGTCCACCAGTGGCTGGACATCTTCTTGCCTTCCTCACGCTGGTACGGCATGTGGCAGTCGGCGCAGGACACGCCCGCAGCGCCGTGGGGGCCGTCGATCCACGTTTCGTAGTCGGGATGCTGCATCTTCAGCATAGGCGTCTGGGAAGCGGGATGCACCCAGTCCGCGAACTTGCCCTTGAAGCCGGGCATGTCCACGTTGCCGTTGTCTTCATACACGCTGTAGATCGCTTCGGGGGTGAAGCCGTTCTTCCACGGGAAAGTCGGGCGCTTCGTCGGGCCGTGGCCCTTGTCGTTGAAGTAGTATTCCACGTGGCACTGGGCGCACACGAGGGAACGCATTTCGCTGCGCGGCAGCTTCGCGGGGTCCTTGCCCACGGACTTCAGATAGTCCTTGAGCGGCTCGCTGTAGAGCTGGAGCTGCATGGTTTCGGCGTTGTGACAGGTGGCGCAGCCGATGGAGTCGTCGTCCGTGACCTGCGTGCGGAACTCGTTGAAGTCCTTGGTCCAGAAGTCGTCGCCGTACTGCTTGATCCACTGCACCATCTTGGGGGTCTTGCAGTTCCAGCAGGTGGCGGGCATGGCGCCCTTTTCGCCGTAGCGGTTGATGCGGTCGATCTCGAGGATGTCATGGATCGCGTAGGTGTGGCCGCGCGCCTCGTTGTACTCGTACATGAAGGGGTAGCCGAGCCACAGGTTCTTGAGGTACGGCTGGGCCGCGCTCTTGAGCTGGGTGAGCGACGCCGGATCACTGTTCTTCGGGAGGTTCTTCGAGCCCTTGTACTTGCTCATGAACTCGGTTTCGTTGTTGCGGTCGTAGCTTGCGGCCTGCAACGGGAACTCCTTGCGGAACGCCGAGGTCTTGTTGTCGTCGGAATCCTTCATGCCGGTCTTGTAGACGGGGGTCTTCAGTTCCGCGGTGGACACGTCGTCGCAACCCGCCACAAGTCCCAGAGCGGTGCACACCACCGCCAACCTGATCAAAGTGTAGAATACTCGGCTATTCATCGGCCACCATCCTTGTGCTGATGGGCTTCATACGCATGTGCTGCGCGCTACGGTGACAGTCGACACAGTAGGGCTTGGCGTCCATACTGGCGACGTTCTCATTGGTCGCAAAATGACAGGCCTTGCAGTTCGCGTTGACGACGTCCTTCGTCGCCATGCCCGCCATGATGGGGAGTTCCACATCGCCCACGGTGTTCATGTAGAAATCCCTGGCTCCTTCCTTCGCCTTGAAAGGCAACTTCGACAGCAGCGCCGTCGGAGCGTGACATTCGTTGCAGGCCAACTTGGCATGTGGGGACAGCTTGTGCGTCCGGGCCGCCTGTTCCATGATATGACAACTGGAACAGAAGGGACGCGCATCCGTCACCCGCATGCCCCACGCCAGCCCTGCCAGCACGAGCACGCCCAGCGCAACGCCGCCCAGCAGCATCTTCAACCACGGGCACTTGCGGGGTGACACCTCAGACATTCTTGCCTCCTCTTGCAACAGTACTGAAACCGGGGCCGTCTCCCGGCCTCCGGCAATCCTTCCGTACCTGCTCTTATCAAAAAGCGTGCCGCGATTGCGCCTTTTCGTACAAAACGGGAACTCGACGAAATAACGGGCAATATGCGGAATGTCTTTAATGAAATCTATTCCTATTGCTGTTTTTCCTTGCCGCGGTATGATTTTTATGACAGCTATTCAGAAAAAACTGACGCGTTGTCCGATTCGGATAACCTGTCAAGAACAATTCTTGTTCTTAATAGAGGATGCCATGACCACGCTGTCCTGGCGCATGCTGCGCCTGCCTCTCCTGCTCACGCTGCTCTGGTGCCTGCTGCTGTTCGCCCTCTTCCGCTGGACCGTACAGCGTGAGGACGAGTACGCCACGGAAGTGGCCCGCATCCAGACGGGAACCCTCTTCACCAGCATCGTGGATACCCGCGACTGGAGCGCCAACAACGGCGGCGTCTGGGTGCGCGAATCGTCCGGCTGCCCCGCCAATCCGTGGCTGCCCGAAAACGAACGCACGCTTCGCACCGCCGACGGGCGGGTTCTCGTCAAGGTCAACCCCGCCTACATGACCCGCCAGATCGCGGAGAGCTTCACCTCCTCGCTGGCGAGTTTCCGCATTTCCAGCCTCCACCCGAAGCGTCCCGGAAATCAGGCCGATCCGTGGGAATCCGACGCCCTGCGCTCCTTCGAGCGCGGCAAGCACGAGGTCTTCGAACTGGTGCGGGATCAGAACGGGGCGCGCTACCGCTACATGGCCGCCCTGACCGCCAAGGAAAGCTGTCTGCAATGCCACCAGAAGAACAAGGTCGGCGACGTGCTCGGCGGCATCAGCGTATCCATTTCCGCCGATCCCCTCCTGACGGCGGCGGAGGACCGCAAGGGCACCACCGGGCTGGCCTTCGGCCTCATCGGCCTCATCGGCGTAGTGGGCATCGGCGGGGCCACCTTCCAGATCAACCGCAAGAAGGAGCTCGCCGAGGCCGCGAACCGGACCAAGAGCGCCTTCCTCGCCAACATGACCCACGACATGCGCACCCCGCTGACCGGCATCCTCGGCATGACCGAACTGCTGGAGCGGGAAACGCCGGACTCGCGCCACCGCTACCTGCTCGCCAACCTCCGCAAGGCGACCGACAGCCTGCTCACCGTGGTGGACGGGATCATGCGCTATTCCCTGCTGGAGGCGGACAGACAGCCCACCCGCGTCACGCCGTTCTCCCTGCGCCGCGAACTCGACGCCTGTCTCGACGTCCTGCACCCGGCCTGCGTCAACCGGGACATCCAGCTTTCACTTATGATCGACGAAGCCGTGCCCGACCGGCTTCTGGGCGACGTCTTCCGCCTGCGTCAGGCTCTCGGCAACCTGCTCGGCAATGCGGTGAAGTTCACGGAGAAGGGCTCCGTCACCCTGCGCGTCACCAGCCCGGAATCCGCGCCCGAGGGACAGTGCGCCCTCTCGTTCCAGATCATCGACACCGGCAGGGGCATCCCTCAGGAAGAACAGGAACGCATCTTCGAGAGCTTCGAGCAGGGCACGGGCGTACGCAACACCGGCGACCTTCAGGAAACCGGCGTGGGCCTCGGACTGGCGATTGCCCGGGCCATCGCCCGCCGCTTCGGCGGCGACCTGACCCTTTCCAGCACGCCCGGCATGGGAAGCGTGTTCACCCTGACGGCGGTCTTCCGGCTGGCGTCGGACACGGACGTCATCCCCGAACCGCCCGCCTCGGTGCTCCCGCAGCAGCCCGAACCCGTCGCCCCGGCCTCAGGAAACGCCCGCATCGTGGTCGTCGAGGATACGGCCGTGACCTCCCTCTTCCTGCACGAGGCCCTCACGCAGGCCGGATACGCCGTGCACACGGCGGGCACCGGCGAGGACGCCCAGTACCTCATCCGCAAGCTGGAGCCGGACGCCGTGCTTCTCGACATGCGCCTGCCGGACATGTCCGGTCTGGACATCGCCGGGCGGATACGTTCCGGCGAGCTGGACGTCGCGCCCGATACGCCCATCCTCGTGCTCACCGCCACGCCGGACCCCGGCGACGAAGAGGCGTTCCGCCGCCTCGGCATCAACGGCTGGCTGCTCAAGCCGATCAAGGCCGACAAGCTCGCCGCCGCCGTCGCCGATCTGCTGCATGCCGAAACGCCGCCGCAGGCCCCCTCCCCGTCTCCGTCCGTATCCGAAGCGAACGCCGTTTTCCACCACGACGCCGCGCTGGAAAATCTGGGCTCCGAGAGCCTGCTCAAGCGTCTGGGAGGAATTTTCCTCGGCGAAGCGCCCAACATCCGCACGAGCCTCCAGTTCTTCGCGGAGCATCCCGAAGCCCTGCCCGAGCGCGCCCCCGAACTGCGGCGGCAGGCGCACAGTCTGAAAAACGGCGCGAGCATGCTGCGGCTCGACGTGCTGCGCAAGGCCAGTTCGGAACTGGAAGAGGCCGCGGCGGCTCCCGACGGGCAGACGTTCCGCCCCCTGCTGCTCGCCGCGCTCGATGCGCTGGATCAGGCCGTCGACGCCCTGCATCGGCACTGCGAGGCATAGCATGGCCCGCATCCTTGTCGTCGATGACGAAAGCCTGAGCCGGGCGCTGGTCACGGAGGTGGGCGAATCCCTCGGGTACGAGGTGCTCGCCGCCGCGTCCATCAAGGAAGGTTTGGCCCTCGCGGAACGCGGGGTGGACGTCGTGCTTCTGGACGTGCTGCTGCCGGACGGCGACGGCCTCGCCCATGTGGAGACGTTCGCGCAGATGCCGGGACGTCCGGACGTGATCATCATCACCGGGTACGGCAGCGCCGACGCCGCCGAAACCGCCCTGCGCTCCGGCGCGTGGGAATATCTGGTCAAGCCGCTCCGCATCCGCGATCTTTCGCAGGCGCTCACGCAGGCCGTGCAATGGCGCAGCAGCCGGGACAACCAGTCCCGCAGCCTCCTCCTGCACCCGGACATTATCGGAGAAAGCCCCTCCCTGCTCGAAGCGCTGGAAGAACTTCAGGAGGCCGCCGCGAGCAACGTCAACGTCCTCATCACCGGGGAAACGGGGGTGGGCAAGGAACTCTTCGCCAGCGCCCTGCACGCCAACAGCCCGCGGGCGTCCGGGCCGTTCATCACCGTGGACTGCACCACCCTGCCGGAGACGCTGGTGGAAGCCCACCTTTTCGGGCACGCGCGGGGCGCGTTCACCGGCGCGGACCGGGCCCGCGAGGGCCTGCTCTCCGCCGCCGACCACGGCACGCTCTTTCTGGACGAAGTGGGCGAACTGCCCCTGCCCGTACAGGGGGCGTTCCTGCGCGCGCTGGAACTCCGGCGGTTCCGGCCCGTGGGCGAAGTCCGCGAGGTGGAAAGCGATTTCCGGCTCGTCGCCGCGACCAACCGCGATCTCGACGACATGGTGAGCATGGACCTGTACCGAAGCGATCTCCGCTTCCGCCTGCGGGGCATGACCATCCACGTCCCGCCGCTCCGCCGCCGCGTGGAGGACATCCCGCGGCTCGCCGAGCACTTCACCGCCCGCTATTGCCAGCGGCACGGTCTCCCGCCCAAGGAACTGACCTCCTGCTGTCTGGACATGCTCGCGGCCTATTCGTGGCCCGGCAACGTGCGCGAGCTGCGCCACACCATCGAGCGGGCCTGCGCCGCCGCCGGGGACGGCATCCAGCTGTTCACCCGGCACCTGCCCACGGAAATCCGCATCGAACTGGCCCGCAAGCGGCTCGTGCACCTTTCGGCGCCCGCGCCCGCGCCGGAACAGACCACGTCGGAACCGACCGTCGAGGTTCCGATCCCGTCCGCGCCGCAGGGCGATCCCGAATCGTTTCCCACGCTCCGCGACATGAAGGCCAAGGCCGAAAGGACCTATCTCGCCGGACTGTTCGCCGCCTGCGGGGGCGACGTCCGCCGGGCGGCGAACATCGCCGGGGTTTCCCGAGGCCATTTCTACGAACTGCTCAGAAAGTACGAACTGGAACGTCCGGGCGTATAGGAAAAGCGCCGTCTCGGACTCGGTTGCCGGAAAAGGCCTCCCGACCTCCGCATCATCCCATTGCGAACGAAACGGACGGTTCCGCACCCGGATACGACATCCGCTGCGGAACCGTCCGTTTGATTCCGAGAGGTCGGGCCGTCCCCTTCCTGCGCTCCGCCGCGCCGAGGGGATACGCCCGAAAAAAAGTACCGTCACCTCAAGCGCCGCCTTCCTCACCGACGATCAGGAAACCGTCTCCAATCCGCTGCCAGTACAGACGGCGTATGCCGGACCATGTGCCGTCGGGAGCGCGCTGCGTGAACCACGACACCCAGTAGCCCGGCCCTTCAAGCGTCCGCACCGTACCGAAGCGCGGCTTGCCGCCTCTTTTGGCGAACCGCCGCTGCGCGTTGCGGGCGGCTTCGAGGGACCGGCGCGTGAAGCCGCTTTCGGGCGCGTACAGCGCGTCGAGCGGAGCCTGCCGTTCCCACGCCTCGCACCAGTCGCGCGTCCGGCGCTCGACCTGCCGCACGGCCTCGCTCTCTACGGGATGGGCCACGGTTTTCGCGGTTTCGCCGATGACGACCGGCGTGCCCGGCTTGAGCTTCGGCCCGACCACGGCGATGTCCTTGAGGTTCAGGACCACGCACCCCCGGCTTTCGCGCGGCGTGACGGCATGGCCGCGGCTGTGCACCCAAATGCCCGATCCGGTCTTGCCGCGCAGGCGATCCACGGGGTTGGGGTAGTCGAGGATGTAGGCTTCGCCGCCGTAGTCCTCAAAATCCAGCCGGTCGGTCCGCTTGCGCAGCACGAAATAGACGCCTTCCGGCGTCTTCAGATCGCCGCGCACCTGTTTGTCGCCTTCCCGCTGCCCGGTGGTGCAGACGAACGGGCGCACCGTCCCGCCTTCCAGCAGGAACAGACGCTGTTTCGCCTTGTCCACGGCGACCACGGGCAGGTCCAGCGGGCCCGTCACGGCCTCCCACGCTCCGGCGTCCGGGGCGAAAGCCAGACCGGCAACAAGACATACGAAACACCCCAACCTCACGGCGGCTCGTCCAAACGGCATGCGGCGGCTCCTTTCTTTTAAGAAAGTTCATATCCTGACCCGCGCCCGGCTTTTTGTCGAGCCCCTTAGGTTTCTGAGACCCTTCTCCGCACAAAAGCCCCCCGGACCGCGATCCGGGGGGCTTGGTTCCATTCACAATCCTGATCGTCAGGCCGACGGACGGCATGCCGTCGGCCCTCGGAAACCTAGTCTTCCTTCGCCAGTTCCACCAGTTCGGGACGGGTGAACAGGGCGCGGAGCTGGTATCCGGCGGCTTCGATGGCCTCCCGGCCCCCTTCGCCGCGATCGAGCACGGTGCACACCGCCACGACGTTCAGGCCCGCGTCCTTCACGCGTTCGCACGCCTTCATGAGCGAGCCGCCGGTGGTGACCACGTCCTCGACCATCGCCACGGGATCGCCGGGCTTGAAGTTGGAAAGGCCCTCGACGTACTGGTTGGTGCCGTGGCCCTTGGATTCCTTACGCACGATGAGTCCGGCGAGCGGACGGCCCTTTTCGTGGGAAATCACGGTGGTGGCGGAGATCAGCGGGTCGGCGCCCAGCGTCATGCCGCCGATGCCCTTGATGTCCAGATCGGCCAGCAGTTCGTTGAACAGCGTCCCGATGAGCCACGAGCCCTCGGGGTGCAGCGCGGTCTGGCGGCAGTCGAAATAGTAGTCGCTCTTGCGGCCCGAGGCGAGGGTGAAATCCCCTTCGCGGTAGGAACGTTCGATCAGAATCTTGGCGAGGCGCTTCTTGAGTTCGCGCATGGTCGGCTCCTGTGGATGCTGAATGTGGTACCGGGGAAGGGAGGAGAAAGCCCTCTTCAGAAAGGTTCCCCCTCCTCCAACGCCCTTATTCCCCAAACACGCGCTTGAGGATGTCGCCTTCGTGGCGGAGATAGAACTGGGGATCGAACAGCCCGGCGAAGGTTTCCTCGCTGAGGCGGCCGTTGATTTCGGGGTCGGCCTTGATGAGCTCGGGGAAGGACCGGCGGGTCTCCCAGCTCTTCATGGCGTTGCGCTGCACCATCACATAGGCTTCCTGACGCGGGATGCCGGTTTCGATGAGGGCGGTGAGCACGCGCTGCGAGAAGTAGAGGCCGAAGGAACTTTCCAGATTGCGGGCCATGTTCTCGGGCATGATGCGCAGCCCTTCAAGCAGACGGCAGAGGCGATGCAGCACGTAGTCCGTGAGGATCGTGGAGTCGGGCATGATCACGCGCTCCACGGAGGAGTGGCTGATGTCGCGTTCGTGCCAGAGCGCCTGATTTTCCAGCGCGGCCAGCGCGTTGGTGCGGATAAGGCGGGACAGGCCGGTCATGTTCTCGGCGGAAATGGGGTTCTTCTTGTGCGGCATGGCGGAGGAACCCTTCTGGCCCTTGGCGAACCCTTCCTCCACTTCGCGGACTTCGGTACGCTGGAGGTGGCGCAGTTCGACGCAGATGCGTTCGATGGTCCCGGCGGTCACGGCAAGCGCGGTAAAGTAGGCGGCGTGGCGGTCGCGCTGGATGACCTGCGTGGACACTTCGTCCACCTTGAGTCCGAGCAGTTCGCACACGATGGCTTCGACTTCGGGGGAAAGCACGGTGTAGGTGCCCACCGCGCCGGAGAGCTTGCCCACGCGCATGTCGTCGAGGGCGGCGGCGAACCGGGCGCGGTCGCGCTTGAATTCGGCATAGAAGCCCGCCATCTTGAGCGCGAAGCTGGTGGGTTCGGCGTGGATGCCGTGCGTGCGGCCCATGCAGAGCAGCCCCTGATGATCCAGCGCGAGCTTTTTGAGCACGGCGAGAACGCGGTCGAACGCCTTGAGGATCAGCTCGCCCGCCTCCACCATGAGCAGCGAACCCGCCGTGTCCACGATGTCGGACGAGGTGCAGCCCAGATGGATGAACCGGGACACCGGGCCGACCTTCTCTTCGATGGCGGTCAGAAACGCGATGACGTCGTGACGGGTCGTTTCCTCGATTTCGATGGCGCGATCCACGAAGGCGCGATCCACGGTGAAGTCGGCTTCCTTGCGGAGCGTTTCCATATCGGCGTCGGAAATTTCGCCGACGCGGTTCCACGCCTCGCACACGGCCATCTCAACGCGCAGCCATGCCTGATAGCGGTTTTCCGGCGTCCAAATCTTGCCCATCTCCGGGCGGGTGTAGCGTTCTATCATGGGTTCTCCTCAAAGAAAGTAAAAAACGGCGCGGACAAACGCCCACGCCGCGACACATCAGGCCGTAGCCGCATCGGAACTCTTGCCGCCGGAACCGGTCGCCTCCGCCTTCGCGGGGGCCGCATCCTTCGCGGCGTCCTTCGCCGGGGACGCCCCGTTTTCGGAACCGGACGCCTTCCCGCCGTAGCAGGACGCGAACCAGCCGCCTCCTTCCAGCTTGAAGGAGGTGTGCGACATGATCCGCTCGGACTTCCCGCCGCACTTGGGACAGGATTCAAGCTCCGGGGAATCAAACGTTTTTACCCATTCTTCAAACACGTTGCCGCACTTCCGGCAACAATATTCGTAAATCGGCATCGGTAGGCTCCGCCAGGGTTTGAGGACCGCCGCAGGCAATCCGCTCTGTGAAAAGCAGCCGGGACGCCTCGCGGCCTCCCGGAATTTGGACAAAGGAGAAACAGCGGAAGCGCCGAGGCGCATCCGCTGCTTCGTGCCGGGCATCCCGGCACAAGAAAAATCCTCAGACTTACTTGCTGTTCTTCGCAGCGGCCTGAGCTTCGTGAATGCGGGCCTTGATGCGCTCGGCGCGACGCTTGCGACGACGATCAAGTTCCTTCTTACGCTCGATTTTCTTATGGGCCATGACTGTACTCCTCAAAGTGAAAACGTAATCTGTGGATAATTACAGCCAATCCTCCCGTTTGTCCAGTGAAAACCTGCCGGGAGGCCCGCGCCGCCGGACGCCCCACGTTTCCCCTCTGCCCGCCTCCGGCCGCCGGGAGAGGCTCGGTCGATGAATGCCGTCCAGATTGCTCACCCCCGCCCCGCCGGGAGACGCTCCCCAAAGAAAAGGTCGGCGCGGAACCGAACCCGACGCCGACCCGAACGGACGTTGAAAAGGCCGTGTCCCCAAACGGCGAATCGAGAGGGGCCGGAAAGCCGCCGCCACAAGCGTTTCGGCAATGTCCGGCGCTATGAAGCGCGTACGCCATTGCCCCCGCAACGCGCAACCGTCCGAGCCGGTTCGTCAACCGCCGCCTTGGACGCCGCCGGTCGAAAAGGGGAAAGGCTCAGGAAAGGGGGACGCGCTCCCCCTTTCCCCGGAACGTTTCCCCCGCGCCTACTCCCACCCGCCGCCGAGGGCGAGGCAGACGTTGACGATGGAGGACAAGCGTTCGCTGCGGGCCGCGGCAAGCTGCATCTCGCTGTCGAACAGGGAACGCTCGGCGTCCAGCACTTCCAGATAGGAGGAATAGCCGTTGTCGTAGCGCATGCGGGCGAGGTTCACGGAGAGGCGAAGCTCCTTGACCGTGCGTTCCAGCGACGCGACCACGTTGCACACCTCGGCCTGACGGGTCAGGGCGTCGCGCATGTCCTTGAAGGCCCCCTGCACGGTCTTCTCATAGGCGGCCAGCGATTCGCGCTGCTGCGCCTCGGCGGCCTCGACCCCGTACTTCACCCGTCCGAAATCGAGCAGCGGCACGGAGGCCGACCCGCCGTAGCTCCACGTCTTGAGCGGATTGCTCATGAGCGTGTGCAGCTCGGGGCTGACCACGCCGAACATGCCGGTCAGGGAAATGGTCGGGAACCATGCGGCCTTGGCGACGCCGATATTGGCGTTGGCGCTCTTGACGTTCATCTCGGCCTGCTGGATGTCCGGACGGCGCTCCAGCAGATCGGACGGCACGCCCGCAGGGATGACCGGCGGCGTGGGGATGTTTTCCAGCGAATTGCCGCGCTTGATCGTGCCGTCCATGATCTCGCGGGGCGAGCGCCCGAGCAGGGCCGCCAGGGCGCTTTCCGCCGCGTCGCGGGAAATGCGCGTCTGGTAGAGGGCCGTCTTCGCGGTTTCCACCTCGGTCTTGGCCCGGCTCAGGTCCAGTTCGTTGATGAGGCCCTGTTCATAACGGGCCGTATAAATCTTGAGCGCGTCCTCGCGGGTCCTGACCGTGCGTTCCGCGGTGGACTGCTGGAGGTCGAGGCTGCGCAGGAGGAAGTAGGCGTTGGCCGTCTGGGCCGCGATGGAGAGCTGTACGCCCCGCTGCGCGGCTTCGGTGCCGAGCATCTGGTACAGGGCGGCTTCACGGGCGTTGCGGAGCTTGCCCCACAGATCGAGTTCCCACGAAGCTCCGAAGCCCGCCGAGAAGGGCGAAGGCGTACCGGTCTTGATCTTGGTGTTGTCCACCCACGTCTGCGTGCCCTCGGCCTGCCCGCTGAGCAGCGGGAGCAGTTCCGCACGCGCCACGCCGAGCTGCGCCCGCGCGTAGTCCACGCGCGCCACGGCCACGGCGATGTCGCGGTTGGCGGTCAGCGCCTCGGCCACAAGCGTATTCAGCGTGGGATCGTCGAAACGCTTCCACCACTGGACGTCGAGGCGTTCGGCGCGCGCCGGATCGCCTTTCCACGTCTCGGGCAATTCCATCTGAGGGCGCTGGTACGCCGGGGCGAACGAGCACCCCGCCAGACCAAGAATCATCAAGCCTACTGCAATGATACGCATATGTTCTCCTCCTCGGGAGAAAAAAGAACGCCTCCGGCGGGCAGGACTCCGCCCTGCACCCGCAAGGGGCGAGCCGCCCCTTGACCCGGCGTAACACTCATCCACGTTTCCGCGTCCGCACCGTCTCCGGACCCCGTCCCCGACGACACTTTCACCCGGCCATTCATCCCGAACCGTTGCGTCTCCCCCCGTATGAACGTCTTTGGGAGAGGGGGCGGGGGTTGGGGAAGGGAAGGCCGTTCTTCGGAAAGGCCCTCCCTTCCCCAACGGTTCTAATCCTTGTCCTCTTTCTCTTCCATCTTTTTCTTGCACATGAGCCTTTCGGAAGCGCCCATGATCCAGCGGAAGAAGAAGGGGATGAACAGGGGCGCGACGAGGGTTGCGACGAGCATGCCGCCGATGACGCTCGTGCCGATGGCGTGGCGGCTGGCCGCGCCCGCGCCGGTGCTGACCGCGAGGGGCACGCAGCCGAGGATGAAGGCGAGCGACGTCATGATGATGGGACGGAAGCGGAGACGCGCCGCCTCTTCCGCCGCATGGATGATGTCCTTGCCCTCGTTGCGGTACTGCTCGACGGCGAATTCCACGATCAGGATGGCGTTCTTGGCCGACAGGCCGATCAGGGTCACGAGGGCCACCTGAAAATACACGTCGTTGGAAATGCCGCGCAACCAGATCGCCGTGATGGCCCCGAGCACGCCGAACGGAACGGCGGTCAGCACGGTGAGCGGCAGCGACCAGCTTTCATACTGCGCCGCGAGAATCAGGAAGACCATCACCAGCGCGAGCACGAAGACCAGATACCCGCCGCTGCTGACCAGCTTTTCCTGATAGGACGAACCGGACCACGCGATGGTGTACCCTTCGGGCAGCACGTCCTTCGCCACTTCCTCCATCGCGGTCATGGCCTGCCCGGAGCTGTAGCCCGTGGCGGGGTTGCCCATGAACTTCGCGGCCTGGAAGTTGTTGAAGCGCTCCACGGTCTGGGGACCGGCGGTCGGCTTCACGTTGAGCAACGCGGTCAGGGGAACCATGTTCCCGCTGTTGTTGCGTACGTAGACTTCGGCCAAATCCTCGGGCCGCGCGCGGTAGTCGCGTTCCGACTGCGTGTATACGCGGAAGGTCCGCCCGTACAGGTTGAAGTCGTTGATGTAGGTCGAACCGAAGGTCGCCTGCATGGTCGAAAACACGTCGGACACGTTCACGCCGAGCGTACGGGCCTTCTCACGGTCCAACTCCACGAACAGTTGCGGCGCGTTGACCGTAAAGGACGTGCTCACGCCCTGCAGCTCCGGCCGCTTGTTCGCCTCGGCCATGAGTTTCCGGGCGACGTTTTCCAGTTCCACGCTGCCCTTGCCGTTGCGGTCCTGCAACCACATTTCAAAGCCGCCGGTGTTGCTCATGCCGCTGATGGGCGGCGGGTTGAAGGCGAGGAAGGAACCCTGCGCCAGCCCGAAGCCCATTCCGTACAGCTTGCGCGCGAGGTCGAAGGAGCTGTCCCCCGCCGCCTTGCGCTCGTCCCACGGCTTGAGCGTGAAGAAGAAGGTCGCCACGTTGGTCTTGGCGGCGTTGCTCACGGCGTCCATGCCCGAGAAGCTCATCACGTCCGCCACCAGCGGATTGGCCATGATCTCCTTGTTCAACCGGTCCGCCACCACGGACGTCCGGCTGATCGCCGCGCCGTCGGGCATGGTCATGAGGGCGATGAGGTAGCCCTGATCCTCGTCGGGAACGAGACCGCCCGGCACGCGCTCGAACACGCCGCCGATGCCCACGATGACGAGGACGAACAGGACGAGGGCGAGGAGGCTGCGCCGCAGGAGCATCTTGACGATGCTCACATAGTTGCCGGTGAGTCTCTCGAACCATTCGTTGAATTTGCGGAAGAAGGCGCTCGGCGCGCCGTGCCCCGGCTTGAGCAGCAGGGCGCACAGGGCGGGCGTGAAGGTCAGGGCCACCGTACCCGAAATGACCACCGACACCGCGATGGTGATGGCGAACTGCTGGTACATGCGGCCCGCCATGCCGCCGGTGAAGGCCACGGGGATAAACACCGCGCACAGCACCAGCACGATGGCGATGACCGGCCCGGTCACTTCCTGCATGGCCTTGGCGGTCGCCTTGCGCGGGGGCAGGCCGTCGCTGATGTGCCGCTCCACGTTTTCGAGCACCACGATGGCGTCGTCCACCACGATGCCGATGGCGAGCACAAGGCCGAACATGGTCAGGGTGTTGATGGAGAACCCGAGCGCGTACATGCCCGCGAACGTGCCCACGATGGACACGGGCACGGCGAGGCAGGGGATCAGCGTGGCGCGCCAGTTCTGGAGGAACAGGTACACCACGAGGAACACCAGCACGATGGCCTCGAACAGAGTCTTGACCACTTCCTCGATGGAAATCTTGACGAAGGTGGTGGTGTCGTAGGGGATGGTGTAGGCCACGCCCACGGGGAACTGCCGGGAGAGTTCGGCCATCTTGGCCTTGACGAGTTCGGCGGTCGCCAGCGCGTTGGCGCCCGGCGACAGGTAGATGCCGATGGGCACGGCCTCCATGCCGTTGTACTTGCCCACGAAGTCGTAGCTCTGCGCGCCGAGTTCGATGCTCGCCACGTCCTTGAGGCGCAGGATGGACCCGTCGGCCTCGGTGCGGAGGATGACTTCCCCGAACTGTTCGGGCGTGGCCAGACGGCCCTGCGTGGTGATCTGCCACGTCACGCCCACGCCGGGGGACATGGGCTCCGCGCCCATGCGGCCCGCCGCGAACTGGGCGTTCTGGTCGCGCAGGGCGGTGGCGATGTCGTCGGTGGTGATGCGGAGCTGGCTCATGCGGTCGGGCTTGAGCCAGACGCGCATGGAATAGTCCTGTGCCGCGAAGTTCTTGGCGTCGCCCACGCCGGGCAGACGCTTGAGCTCGTCCACGATGTTCAGCAGGGCGTAGTTGCTGAGGTAGATGGTGTTGTACCGCTGATCCGGCGAGGTCAGGAACACGATCTGGAGCATGGACGACGACTTTTTCAGCACCGAGACGCCCATGCGCTGCACTTCCTGCGGAAGCTGCGCCAGCGCGAGCTGCACCCGGTTGTTCACGTCGATGGTCGCCTGATCCGGGTCCGTGCCCACGTCGAAGGACACGGTGAGGCTCATGCTCCCCGTGCCCGCGCTGACCGAACTCATGTAGATCATGTTGTCGACGCCGTTGATCTGGCTCTCAAGCAGCGACGCCACGGTTTCGGCGATGACTTCGGCGCTCGCGCCGGTGTAGGTCGCGGAGACTTCCACCTGCGGCGGGGTCAGGTTGGGGTACTGCTCGATGGGCAGCACGGAAATGGCTATCGCGCCCACCAGCGTGATGATGAGCGAAATGACCGTGGAAAAAATCGGACGGCGGAGGAAAAAGCCTTCCTTGATTTCGGAGGCCCGTTCCGGCGTCGGCTGTTGTTTGGTTTCCATGTCGGCCCCCTACTCGGCCTTGCCGGGAGCGGCGTCCGTGCTGACGGGCTGATCCGGGAGCGAAACGTCCTTGGGCCTGGACTCCTGAATCCGTACGGGCTGTCCGGGGACGGCCTTGTTGCTGCCCTCGGTCACGATGCGCTCGCCGGGCTCCAGCCCCTTGTTGAGCAGGAAGCTGTCGCCGTAGTTGTCGCCGAGGTCCACGGCGCGCATTTCGGCCTTGTCGCCCTCGCCGATCACGACCACCATGCTGCCCTGCTGGGTCTGGATGACGGCCTGCTGCGGAATGAGGACGGCGTTGACCAGCTCCATGCCGGAGAGAGTGACGCGCACGAACTGGCCGGGCAGGACGAAAAGGTCCGGGTTGGGGAACTCGGCCCGCGAAGCGACCACGCTGGTGTTGGCGCTGACCTGCTTGTCCACGAAGGTGACCTTGCCCTTGCGTTCGTAGACGGTGCCGTCCGCGAGGGTGAGTTCCGCCGTGGCGTTCCGGGTCTTGAGGCGTCCCTGCGCGTCCAGCGCGCGCAGGCGCATGAACTGCGGGCTGGGGATGGCGAAATTGGCGTACATGGGATCGTTCTGGTTGACCACGGTCAACAGGCTGCCGTCCTGCGATCCGGCGGTGATGAGGTTGCCGACCGTGCGGTATTCCCGGCTGGCGAACCCGGAGACGGGCGAGGTGACGTAGGCGTAGCCGAGCTTGATTTCAGCCTCGTTGACGGCGGCCTTGGCGGAATCCAGATCGGCCTTGGCGCTGTTGTAGGCGGCCTGCGCGTCGTCGCGGTCCTTCTGGCTGACGGCGTTCTTGGCGTAGAGGGGCAGGACGCGGTTCAGGTTCTGGCGGGCCTGCGTGAACTTGGCCTGCGCCTGTTCCATGACGCCCTTGGCCTGACGGAGCGCGGCCCTGTAGGTATCCGGCTCGATTTCAAACAGGAGCTGCCCCTGCTTGACGTACTGTCCTTCCTCATAGGCGCGGCGCATGAGGATGCCCGAGACCTGCGCCCGGACTTCGACGGCGCGGGACCCTTCGGTCTGGCCCACATAGGTAAAGCTGATGGGGACGTCCTTCGCCTCGACGGTCATGACGCCGACCAGAGGCGGCGGCAAGGCCGCCTGCTCCTTCTTCTCGGACGAGCACCCGCCGACAAGCATCAGGCCGAACAACGCGCAGGCGGACAGCAGCAACGAAAAGGGCGTACCGGACAGTGGTTTCATCAGACGATCCTTGTTCTTCGTTTGGAAAGCGCACGATGCCCGGAGCGCATTGACACGGCGCCGCAGCTTCGTCTACTCATAGGCTTCACGCTTCGTGTCGGACGGTAGCATGGAGCGCGGTACGAGAAAAGGGCACTATACGCAATAATCTTTATGGACAGACAAAAATGATGCGACACTTTATCATACGGGGCATTCTGATAGGCGGTTCGATGGGCGTGCTGTACGCGCTCGCCGGGTTTTCGGACAGCCTTCCCCGGGCCTTCGGGGTCGGAATGATCGGTGGGGCGCTCGCCGGGCTGACGCTCGCCGTCCGCCGGCGCGACAAGGACAAGAAATGACCGGCGACGAGGCTTCCGCTCCGCCGCGGGACCGCCGCTTCGCCGCCATCGCCGCAGGCGTCCTCACCGGGCGCTTTTTCGGCGTCCCCTTCTTCAATCCTCCCGTCAGCCCGACCGTGCTGTTCAACGTCTGGGCCTATCTGCTCGGGCCGTTCTTCTTCCTTTTCGCCGGGCTGTGGCGCAAGGGGCTGATCCTGCTCGTCGTCGGCGCCCTGCTCTACGCGCCCGGCCTGCTGCCCTCGGACGTTTCCGCGCTCGTCTCCATCCTCGTCGAGGAGTACACGCCCTACCATCAGGCTCTACAGGGGCTGGCCCTGCTGCTCGTCGCCTTCGCCTGCACCGGGCGGAGCGTTCTCTCCCTGCTCGTCGCGCTCCTGTTCATGGCGCTTTTCGTCTACGGCGCGCTGGCGACCCGCTACCTCGATCTCGGGATCGCCTCGGCCTACGTCTGGCTGAACGCGGGCATCATCTGGAAGGCCCTGTTCCAGCTCTGCCTCTTCGCCCTGCTCGGCAGCCGGTGGATCGTGCTCGCCGCCGCCCTGCTCGCCGCCGGGGCCTTCTTCTCCGTGGGGCTCCCCGTCGATCTGCCCCTCCACGTCTTCCCCGCCGCCGCGTTCCCCGTTTTCTGCGGGATGATGGCGACCTTCGATCTGTACAGAAAAAAGCTGTTGGGCGAACGGTTCTGGTGGTGACGATTGGGAGGGGGAGAGGGAACTTTCTAAAGAAAGTTCCCTCCATGCGGGACGGTTCCCCGGCAACGAGCCTCCCTTTTCGAGGGGCGGAAAAGGGTCCTCCGATGCAGGCAAGTCCGGCGCGGAGGTGTCCGCGCGCTTCGTCGCTTTTCAAAGGCTCTGTCATGGGATACGGTTGTTTCATTTCCACAACATGATGAATATGCAGACTTTTATCCAGTCTTCCATTGACGGACTCCATGACTGAGGCATTTCAGTGGTTATTCCTTTGGAACTTCAAGCAATAAAGCCTCAACCCTTTCCTGTGACACAGCCTTTTCAAAAACCAGAAAAACGTCCCGAACAGGAAACCTGTCCGGGACGTTCTTTTCGTCGAACCGGGAGACGTTTTCCCAACGGAAAACGCCTGCGCAACCCAGCCCTCCGCTCGCCCCGTGTATAAAAGTCTTGGGAAGAGGAGGGATGGGGGTTTGGGGGAAGGGAGGAGAAAGCCTTTCTCCAGAA
>CABKMN010000041.1 GCA_902373525.1 uncultured Bilophila sp.
CCCCACCCCCTTCCCCCTCAAACTTTCGACTTTATCGAATCCCTGACGGAAGGTTTTCCCTGTTGGCGACGGTTCGCTTTGGGGGATTGTTGATGCTGGAAAGAGTGTTTCATCCTGATGCGCGGCGCGATAACCCGACCGCCAGCGGCGTGACAACTTGAGCAAAGATTGAATTGCGGACAGGCGATCACTCCGGCGCGGGCGGCCGCCCTTTTCATATGATACGTTCGGGAAGCCCTTTGCCGGGATTTTGGGGAAAGCCCCGGAAGAGGGATTCGATAAGGTTGAACGTCTTGGGAAGGGAGGGGGTACGGGGGAGGGAACCCTTTCTCCAGAAAGGGTTCCCTCCCCCGATTCCGTTTTCCTCCCGGAACAATGATAATCAGGGCGCTCTCAGGCGAATGCCGATAGTTGGGGAAGAACCAACAGAAGGAGTTTTGCCATGCAGAGTCTCATAGCGGTTATTTTCAAGCAGGATATGGACGCGGCGGAAGCGTTCCGCGTGGAATTGCGCAAAATGGAGGAGCTTTCCGGGCTGGTGGACTGCTCCAAGACCGTGGCGGCGGTGTGCGACAAGGAAGGGAAGGTACACCTCCAGTACACGCACGCGCTCGCCAAGGACGGCGCGCTGATCGGCGGGACGTGGGGCATGCTCATCGGGTTTCTGTTCCTCAATCCGCTGTTGGGCGTCGTCGTGGGCGCGGGGCTTGGCGCGGCGACCGGCGAGGTCGGCGACTTCGGCATCAGCCACCGGTTCATGAACGAACTGGCGACGCATTTGAAACCCGGCAGTTCGGCGCTGTTCATCCCTCTGAAAAAGGACAATGTGGACGAGACGCTGCGGGCGCTCAAGCACACCGGCGGCATCGTGCTGAGCACCGACCTCAAACTTGAGGACGAATACCAGATGGAAAAACTGTTCGACGAACTGACCGAGGAACGCGCCAAGCGTACCGCCTGAGCCCCGGCGCGCCGCCCGAAAGCCGAGGTTCCTTTCCGGACCTGATGCTGGTACGCTGCGGACGGCGTCACCCCGTAACCTCATCAGGTCTTTTTCATGCCGTACAAGCCCCTTGTCTGCTGTCTGATTGCGCTCGCGTTCGCTCTTCCCGCGCGGGGGGCGTCCCTGTGGAATCCCGAACCCGGTTTCGTTCCCGAGGATGCCCGGCGGGCCGTTCCGAACAACCCCGCGCCGCCGGAGCGCGTCGTGCCCGAGCATGTCCTGCCGCCTCTGCCCGCGACGTCCGAAGGCACCATCCGCCGGGTCGCCACGCGGGAAAAAGTGGCGGCCCTGACGTTTGACCTGTGCGAATTGTCCACGATCACAACCGGGTACGATGCGGATGTCATCGACTTCCTGCGCGCAAGGCGGATACCCGCTACGCTGTTCATGGGCGGCAAATGGATGCGGACCCATGCCGGGCGGACCATGCAGCTCCTGGCGGACCCGCTGTTTGAAATCGGCAACCATGCGTGGGCGCACGGCAATTTCGGGATCATGGACGAACGGAACATGCTTGAACAGGTGCGCTGGACGCAGGCGGAATACGAACGTCTGCGCGAGAAGGTCCTCGAACGGGCGGCGGTCGAGGGGCGGGAGACCGCGTTGCCCGAAGCCATGCGCCTGTTCCGTCTGCCGTACGGGCGCTGTTCGGACAAGGCGCTGGCCCTGCTGGCGCGCGAAGGGCTGGAGGTCATCCAGTGGAGCGTGGTTGCGGAAACGCCGCAGGACAACAGCCTTCCCGGCCTCGGCAAGCGGGTGGCGGGGCAGGTCCGTCCCGGCGCGATCATCCTTTTTCACGCCAACCGGGTCCCCAAAGGATCGGCGGCGATGCTCAGGGAAACCGTTGAGGAACTCCAGCGCCGGGGCTATCGCTTCGTGACGGTCGGCGAACTGCTGCGTCTCGGCGAGCCGCAGCGCACCCGCGACGGTTACTTCAACAGGCCCGGCGACAACCTGATTCTGGACAAACAGTTCGGCATCGACGGCACGGGCCGCAAAAAATAATATCTTGTCACGTTATTGAAGGGAATCATGCCCGTCGGGAACCACAGCGTTTCCGGCGGGCATTGTCTTTGGGATTTTCAGGAAGAGGGGCGTGGCCTTTTCCGCTGTTTTCGGGAGTGCGGCCGGTTCGGCTCTTCGGGGTTCGGCATTTTTTCGAGGAGCGCCTTCTCTTTCCGTTCTCTGAAAATCCGGCGTCGGCGGGGTATCCGGCATCTTTTCGATGGTGAACGGCAATGCGTTGATTCTTTATTTCACGAATCGGGGTGGGCGCGGGGTACGACGTCCTTTTCTGAAAGCGTATTTCCCCGTAATGGGAGAAGAATCGGGAAACAGCCGCTTGGTTCAACATGTTGCGTTTTTTTTACGATGCGGGAGAAAAAGAATACAATATGGACTTGTCATCACAATCTCTCGATGTTACTACGCGAACAAGCGATGGATTTCGCGCTTTCAAAAGACGTGTGCGTCTCTTGAAACGCCAGTACAGTACGAAATTGTAGCGATGGCTACAAAATTCACATCGTTATGGGATCAGCCGTCGTCCGGCAACGCAAAGTCCCCGTTATGGCGCGGGGTTGCGTCCGTTGCTGGAGTCGCTTCAAAACGGACAAGATCGGAATGGCGGCACAATGTTCTTTTGCGGGCAACGGGACCGCGGGACGGTTTGAGGATTGTCCCGGCGTCAACCCTCTGCGTATTGGCCGATATGCGCGCTGCCGTGGCGCGTTTTATCTGTTTTTTCACTCTTAATTTGGAGCGGATGTATGGAAAGCACAAGAAAACCCCTGAATGAGGACCGGGTAGCTTTGCTCCTTGGCGCGGTCATCTTCATTCTCGCCATGTTGAAGTTTGGCAACATGGATATTTTGGGATGGGCCGTCAAAACCGGTATGTGGGTGGGGGACCCGCTGACCGCTTGGTCTTCCGCGACCAAGGGCTATCTGTCTGGGGTGAGCGCGCTCATCGCCACCTACGTCTTCCTGGCGGCGATACTGGCCGTCGGCGTGAAGCTGATGGGGGCGAACGTCAAGAAGTTCCTGACCTCCTTTACCATCATTTTCTTCATCGCCATCGCCTGTTACACGCTGGGTGCGAACGCCCACATCGCGGCCAACGAAACCCAGTGGGCCAAATTCAGCATTACCTGGGGCATGGGCCTCAGCACTGAAGCCGGCCTCATCATCGCGCTGATCGTCGGTATCCTGATCAGCAACTTCGCCCCCGGTCTGGCCGACTCCCTCAAGGATGCGTGCCGTCCCGAGCTGTTCGTGAAGATCGCCATCGTGATCATGGGCGCCGAACTGGGCGTGAAGGCCGCCGGTGCCGCCGGTTTCGCCGGGAACATCATTTTCCGGGGACTGTGCGCCATCGTCGAAGCCTACCTCCTGTACTGGTGCGTCGTGTACTACGTCGCCAGAAAGTACTTCAAGTTCAACCGTGAATGGGCCGCTCCGCTGGCTTCCGGCATCTCCATCTGCGGCGTCTCCGCCGCCATCGCCACCGGCGGCGCCATCCGTTCCCGGCCCGTGGTTCCGATCATGGTGTCCTCGCTGGTCGTCGTGTTCACCTGCATCGAAATGCTGATCCTGCCCTTCATCGCTTCGCACTTCCTGTACACGGAACCGATGGTTGCCGGCGGCTGGATGGGCCTTGCGGTGAAGTCCGACGGCGGCGCCATCGCTTCCGGCGCCATCGCCGAATCCCTCATTCTCGCCAAGGCCGCTGAAACGCTCGGCGTGAACTGGGAACCCAACTGGATCGTCATGGTGACGACCACCGTAAAGATTTTCATCGACGTCTTCATCGGCGTGTGGGCTCTGGTGCTCGCGTACGTGTGGACCACCAAGTTCGACAAGAGCAACAACGGCAAGACCATGGGCTGGGCCGACGTGTGGGATCGTTTCCCCCGCTTCGTCCTCGGCTACCTGTTCACCTTCCTGATCCTGCTCTTCCTCTGCCTGCAGGGCGGTGATTCCGCGACCGCCGGCAAGAGCGTTTCCGGCACCATCAACGCCTTCCGCACCATCTTCTTCCTGCTGACCTTCTTCTCCATCGGCATGGTTTCCAACTTCCGCAAGCTCATGGAAGAAGGCATCGGAAGACTGGCCATCGTGTACGTCGTGTGCCTGTTTGGGTTCATCATCTGGCTCGGACTGTTCATTTCGTGGGCGTTCTTCCACGGCATGACTCCTCCTTTGGCCTCCTAGCATACCTTTCGTAAGGAGTTGCATCATGGCAGATAACAAAGACGTGAAATTCCATGAAGAAATTCAGAAGATGGAATATGAGCCGATGGACGAGACGGAACTCAAGCTGATCAAGGGCGGCATCACCCTCGGCGTCGTGCTGCTGGTCGTCCTCTTCATCATCAGCAAGTTCGTCATCGGCGCCCATTAGGCCCTTGCCGAAAGACGGACGGCCTTCACCGCCGGAGCGCGGCGCGGAGCGGCAAAGGCCGGTACGCGCCGGTTCCGGCGGGGAGGGCGAAACGGACTCACGGAGGATTTCGGGGATGTTGCCGGTGAAGCCGGGCACGACCGGAATCCTCCTGTTGCTTGAACAGGTTGGGAGACGCTCCCATGAGCGCGCGGGGACTCCGCCGCGTCGGTCGTTTTATGTGTGAGGGGATACGTGATGTCTCGGTATGAGCTTGTCTATTTCAAGGGCGCGAACATGTCGCTGACCAGAACCGCCCCGGAGATCGTTGAGGCGGGGTCCTTTACGGAAGCGCTCGCCCGCAAGACGACGTGGCCGGTTTTCGAAGCGCGGGATCACCGTTCGGCTACGGCGCAAAATCCCGGAACCTGCGTCTATTATACGGAAATGTGGGAGGCCACCTTGCTGGACCCCCTGCCGGAAACCCGGCCCGCCGGGTATCTGGGCGATTTTTCCCGTATGCGTTATTGACGCGTAGCTTCGGCTGGCGTGCGTTCCCCCGCCGCACCGGTGCCGTGCAGATGGCCCGGCGGTTTCCGCAGCCGTACGGAGCGGCGTTTCGGGCGCAGCCCCGGCTGAAGGATTGCCGTGGAGTGCGACGCGCGGCGCGTAAAGGTTTTCCAATCTCGGCTGTGCGCGCAAGCATGGGTGGGCGGGATTTGTTACGGGAATCCCGTGGGCGTCCTTCGCCTCGTCGCCGCCCGCGCACAGGTTTGGAAAGGTCCGTCGGGAGACTCCTCCTCCCGGCCATATGCAAGGAACCCGGATGGTTTTTCCGGGTTCCTTTTTTGTTTCCGGTTGGACGTGTGCGGGAGGGTGCATCCCCCCGGCCAGGCTGCGGCGTCGGCATGGTGCGGGACGTCCGGGCGCGGGGTGGGCGGCGACGGGCCCGCACGGGGCATGGTATGCGGGACGCCCGGCAACGCGCTGGAACCGGGAGCATGCGGGGAAGACGGAGGCGAATCCGCCCGCAGGAGAAACGCGGAACGCAAGGAGCCCGGATGCGGAAAGGCATCCGGGCTCCTGTGTTGTCGGGGAGAGAGGGGCTTGCGCGCCGTTCCCGCCGGGGGGCCGAAAAGGCTAGTAGAGGCCCTGTTCGATCATCGCGTCGGCAACCTTACGGAACCCGGCGATGTTGCCGCCGAGCACATAGTTTCCGGGCACGCCGAATTCGTCGGCGGTGTTGTGGGCGGCGTTGAAGATGTTGGCCATGATGTTCTTGAGCTTGGCGTCCACTTCCTCGAAGGTCCATGCCTGCATGCTGGCGTTCTGGGCCATTTCGAGCTGGCTGGTGGACACGCCGCCGGCGTTGGCGCATTTGCCGGGGCCGAAGGCGATTCCGGCCTGAAGGAAGGCTTCCACGGCTTCGGGAGTGGAGGGCATGTTCGCGCCTTCGCAGACCATCACGCAGCCGTTCTTGATGAGGGTGGCCGCGTCCGCTCCGCTGACTTCGTTCTGCGTGGCGCTGGGGAAGGCCAGCTTGCAGGGCACGTTCCACACCGGATGTTCGTCCTTGGGGTAGTCCTTCACGGAGGCGTACATGGCGTCCTTGCACAGTTCGGCATAGCGGGCGAGGGAGGCGCGTTCGACTTCCTTGACCTGCTTGAGGACTTCAAGGTTGATCCCGGCGGGATGGTAGATGCAGCCGCGCGAGTCGCTGGCGGTCACGGGCTTGGCGCCGAGCTGGTACAGCTTGTCGATGGTGTAGATGGCGACGTTGCCCGAACCGGACACCGCGCAGGTGGCGCCTTCGAGGTCCATGTTGCGGGCCTTGAGCATGTTGGAGGCGAAGTAGACGCTGCCGTAGCCGGTGGCTTCCTTGCGGGCGAGGGAGCCGCCCCACTTGAGGCCCTTGCCGGTGAGCACGCCCTCGAAGCTGGAGGTGAGCCGCTTGTACTGGCCGAACATGTAGCCGATTTCGCGCGCGCCCACGCCGATGTCCCCGGCGGGCACGTCGATGGTGCTGCCGATGTAGCGGGAGGCTTCGGTCATGAAGGCCTGACAGAAACGCATCACTTCGGCTTCGGACTTGCCCTTGGGATCGAAGTCGCTGCCGCCCTTCGCGCCGCCGATGGACAGGCCGCTCAGGCTGTTCTTGAAAATCTGCTCGAAGCCGAGGAACTTGAGGATGCTCAGGTTCACGCTCGGGTGGAAGCGGAAGCCGCCCTTATAGGGTCCGAGCGCGGAGTTGAACTGGATGCGGTAGCCGCGGTTTACCTGCACGCGGCCCTTGTCGTCGGTCCACGCCACGCGGAACAGGATTTGGCGTTCCGGCTCCACGATGCGTTCGAGGATGCCGTTCTGCTGATACTTGGGGTCCCTCAGGAAAAGCGGTTCCAGAGATTTGAGGACTTCTTCCAGCGCCTGAATGAATTCGGGCTGGTGGGGGTTGCTCTTCTTCACGCTGCGGATGACTTTCTGCACGTAACTCGAAGCCATGGCTTATGCTCCTTGGCGGGGACCCCTCCCGTTCTCCGGGGAGGGATGCTCCTGTTTTTGGCAAGTGGCGAAACACACGTCCCGTTCGCTCCCCAAACGGGTTTGGGGGAAAAGATGGGCCGTTTTTATGCCCTTTTGACACTTATGGCAAGGGCTTTTTAGCGTATGGGCGCAACGTGCTCAAAAGAAACGTCAAAGTTTATTTTGACAATTTTGTATAACAAGATGCAGGGACTTCCCGCCGGTCGGAGGGCCGGGGAGGGCGGGCCGGGACGCCGGAGCGGTCCGGGCGGCGGAACCGGGGGCTTTTCAGGCTTATTTTGACAAACCGGAGGCCACGGCATAAAGTCTTCCAATTTATTTGGCCTGTTGTCGGGATATGGCGCGCCTTCGGGAGATTAAGCCCGCGAAAGCGTTTCGGGAACTTTTTCCAACCAGAGGAGAATGGGTATGGCGGTGTATGTTGTTGACCATCCGCTCGTGCGGCACAAACTGGGCATTCTGAGAAAGGAATCCACCTCCACCAGCGAATTCCGCATGCTGTCCAAGGAAATCGCCCGGCTGCTCATGTACGAGGCCACCAAGCACTTCAAGACCGAGAAGCGGACCATCAAGGGGTGGGCGGGTCCCGTGGAAGTGGAATCCATCTCCGGCAAGATGGTGACCATCGTTCCGATCCTTCGCGCGGGCCTCGGCCTGATGGACGGCGTGCTGGACATGGTGCCGGGCGCGAAGATCAGCGTCGTCGGCCTGTACCGCAACGAGGAGACGCTGGAGCCCGTGGAATACTATGTGAAGCTCGCCAAGGAGATCGACCAGCGCATCGCGATCATCCTCGATCCCATGCTGGCGACCGGCGGCTCGCTCATCGCCGCCATCGACCTGCTCAAGAAGCGCGGCTGCAAGCAGATACTCAGCCTGAACCTCGTGTGCGCGCCCGAAGGCATCAGGAAGGTCGAGGAGGCGCATCCCGACGTGGACATCTATACCGCTTCCGTCGATTCGCATCTCAACGAACACGGCTACATCATTCCGGGCCTCGGCGACGCCGGGGACCGCATCTTCGGCACGCGCTAGCGCCTCGCAGTCGCAGACGCCGCCGTGCGGGGCGCAGGTCCGCCCGCCGCACGGCGCGGAGGCTGCCGCCCCCCGTCTTTGGCAGGATGGGCCTTTGAAACCTCGTTTTAAGGGCAATCCGCTCTCGGGGAACCTTTTCCGCCGTCCTTTCGGAGCGGCCGCGGACGACCGGGAAAGGCCGTTGTTCCTTTTTTTCGGATGGAGTTGAGATGGAGTCGGATACGACCTATTCCTTTAAGGCAAAGGACTGCCTGCTCGGCGCGCAAATGCTGTTCGTGGCGTTCGGTGCGCTGGTGCTGGTGCCCATCCTGACGGGCATGAACAGCAACGTGGCGCTGTTCACGGCGGGCGTGGGCACGCTGATCTTTCAGGTGTGCACGCGCGGCAAGGTGCCCATTTTCCTCGCCTCGTCCTTCGCGTTCATCGCGCCGATCATTTACGGCGTGCAGACGTGGGGGCTGCCCGCGACGCTCGGCGGCATGGTGGTGGCCGGGGCCGTGTACGTGGTGCTGAGCTTCGTCATCCGCTGGCGGGGCACGGGCATCATCATGCGCCTGCTGCCGCCCATCGTGACGGGCCCGGTGATCATCGTCATCGGTCTCGTGCTCGCCCCGGCGGGCGTGAACATGGCCCTCGGCAAGACCGGCGACGGCGGGACCATTCTGGTGCCCGAGAACACGGCGCTGATCATTTCGATGATTTCCCTCGCCACCACGGTGCTGATCTCGCTGCTCGGGCGCGGCCTCCTGCGGCTCATCCCGATCATGTGCGGAATCGCTGTGGGCTACGGCTGCTCCATCGCGCTCGGCGTCCACGATTTCAGCAAGGTGGCCGCCGCGCCGTGGTTCGGCATCCCGGACTTCGTGTTTCCGGAGTTCCGGCTTGAGGCCATCCTGTTCATCATCCCGATCACGCTGGCCCCGGCCATCGAGCACTTTGGGGACATCATCGCCATCAGTTCGGTGACCGGGAAGGACTTCCTCAAGGACCCCGGCATCAAAAACACCATGCTCGGCGACGGCATCGCCACGATGGTCGCGAGCTTCCTCGGCGGGCCGCCGAACACCACCTATTCCGAGGTGACCGGGGCCGTGGCCCTGACCCGCGCCTTCAACCCCGGCGTCATGACGTGGGCCGCCATCTGCGCCATCGCGCTGTCCTGCGTGAACAAGCTCGGCGCGTTCCTGAGCTCCATTCCCGTGCCGGTCATGGGCGGGATCATGATCCTGCTGTTCGGGGCCATCATGGTCGTGGGCCTCAACACCCTCGTCCGTGCGGGCGAGGACCTCATGGAACCCCGCAACCTCGCGGTCGTCGCGCTGATCATCATCTTCGGCGTGGGCGGCATGACCTTCAACATCGGTTCCTTCCGCCTCGGCGGGATCGGACTCGCCGCCGTCACCGGCGTGCTTCTGAACCTGCTCCTGCCCGACGACGTGCATACCCGCCGCCGGAAGGCGGAACAGAAGAAGTAGAACACGGGGGCGTTCCGGCAACGGGCGCCCCCTTTTCGTTCCTCCGTTTTCCTTCGGCGGCGGGGCCGTCGCGCGTACCGGCTGGGAAAACCGCGAAGGGCCGCGCGCCCGAAGCGCCGTGTGGAGCGTATCGGTTATCTTCCGTGCGACCGGAAGGGCCGCCGCGCGCCCGGAGCGCCGAAGTGCGGATGCGAGGTCTCTGTCTACGAAAAAGGCGGGCCGCCGCGCGCAAGGAGCGCCGCCGCGGATATTCCCCCGGCGGGCGGAACCGCCCCGACGGTGCGTTTCGGCATCACGCCCGGACCGATTTTCCCCCACGGCGAATGGGGCCGCCGACGGCGGGGCCTCCCCCCTCCGGCGTACCGAAATTTTCCCTCGACGAACGGGGCCGCCCCGGGGAGGGCTGTTGTCAGCTTCCGGGAAAAGTCTTAGGAGGAGAGGAAGCCGCCTTCGCGGGCGTTTTCTTTCCTTTTTTCAACCGAGTTCGCCATGAATGCTGAAATCATCTCAGTCGGAACCGAGCTGCTGCTCGGGCATACGATCAACACGGACGCGGCCTTCGTCGCGCGTGAGCTTTCCGCCATCGGCGTCAATCTGCTGTTCGCCTGTACGGTGGGGGACAATCCCGGCCGGTTGCGGGGCGCGCTTGAGGAGGCGCTCGGCAGGAGCGACGTGGTCATCACCACGGGCGGCCTCGGGCCCACCGACGACGATTTGACCAAGGAAACCATCGCCGACGTGGCGGGCGCGCCGCTTGTGGTCCACGAGCCGAGCCTGCGCCGTCTGGAGGCGTATTTCAAGGGCCGCACCTTTGGGGAGAACCAGCGCAAGCAGGTCCTGCTGCCCGAGGGCTCGACCGTGTTCCCCAACGACATCGGCACCGCGCCGGGTTGCGGCGTGCGGACGGCTGCGGGCAAGATCGTCGTCATGCTGCCCGGACCGCCTTCGGAGCTCGTGCCCATGCTGCAAAACTATGTGGTCCCCTTCCTGAAGGAAGGCAGCCACGCGGTGATCCGTTCCTCCATGATCCGAACCTTCGGGCTCGGGGAGGGCGCGGGCGCGCTCAAGATCGCCGACTTCACCGATTGCCCCAATCCCACGGCGGCGACCTACGCCAAGGAGAACGAGATGTTTGTCCGGGTTACGGCGCGGGCGGACACCGAAGAGGCCGCCGAGGCGCTGTGCCGTCCCGTGATCGAGGAAATCCTCCGTCGGTACGGGGACGTGGTATACGGCGTGGACGTGGAGAATCTGGAAAGCGTGGTGGTCGCCCTGCTCGCGGAACGCGGCATGCGGCTGGCGACGGCGGAATCGTGTACGGGCGGACTGGTCGCCAAACGGATCACGGACGTGTCCGGCGCGTCGCAGGTGTTCGGGACGGGGCTTGTGACCTACGCCAACGAAGCCAAGATGCGGCTGCTGGGCGTGCCCGCCGCCATGCTGGAGGAACACGGGGCCGTGAGCGAGCCCGTGGCCCGGGCGATGGCGGAAGGCGTGCGCGAGGTGTCCGGCGCGGACATCGGCATCGGGATCACCGGGGTGGCCGGGCCGACCGGGGGCACGCCGGAGAAACCCGTGGGGCTCATCTACATCGGCTTGAGCAGCGCGAAGGGGACGTGGGTCCGCAAGATGACGCCTCCCGGTCGGGTGCATGGCCGGGAATGGCTCCGGGGCCGCGCCGCGAGCACCGCGCTCGACATGGTGCGGCGGCATCTGTGCGGCCTGCCGCTGGAGCCGACCAGGGAAGAAATGACCGGCGCTCCGGCGACGACGCTCTAAAGGGAGGGAACCGTGTCCGAGGAATACAGGGCCGCACTGCGTGATCTGGCCCGCATCATCAAAGATGTGGCATGGGGCGATTCCGAACGGGTGCGCGATCTGTTCCGGTATACCGGGGACCCGTCCGTGCCGCCGCTCGTGGCGGAACTGGCGGAGCAGATCGGTACGATCATCGTGCAGAAGGAAGTCCGCGAGTTCCGCCTTGAAAGCCTGATCGAGGACCTTTTCGCCACCCGGAAGGCGCTGGCGCTGGCGCGCCGCGATCCGCTGACCGGCCTTCCGAACCGGGCGATGTTCGAGGAACTTCTGGGCAAGGCCTGCGCGAGCGCCCTTGAGCACGGCACGGGGCTGGCCCTGATGCTGGTGGATTTGGACAAGTTCAAGGACGTCAACGACACCCTCGGGCACGCGGCGGGCGACGAACTGCTGGCGCTGTGCGCGGCCCGGCTGCGGGAGTGCGTGGGCGAACCGGGCATTCTGGGGCGTCTCGGCGGCGACGAATTCGCCGTCCTGTTCGTCGATCAGCGGGAAGACGAAACCCTGCGGGCGGGCGAAGCCATTCTGGAAAGTCTCCGCCGCCCCTTCGCCCTGAAAGACGGGGACGTGTCCGTCAGCGCCTCCGTCGGCGTGGCGTTCCGTTCGCCGGACGCGAGCGCGCCCGCCCGGCTGCTGAAAAACGCGGACGTCGCCATGTACCGCGCCAAGGCCGAAGGCCGGAACCGGCTGTGGCGATACCGGCCCCTCGCGTTCCCGAACCCCTCCTGACGCCGTTCAACGGAAAAGCCCCGATCGCTCGGGGCTTTTCGTTTCGTCATGCCGGATTCCGGCACCGTTCCCTTTTCCGGGAAGCCGCACCGGCAAAACCATTTGTTAGCCTTTCGCGCCGCCGTTTCCGGGGAGCGGTATCCCCCGGCGGAGTCTGCGGCGGCCTCGGCGGGTGCGCCTTCGCCTAGTTCGCGGCGGAAGCCGCGGCTTCGCCGAGACGGGCGAGGATGTAGTCGCGCATGGCGGGATCGTCTTCCTCAAGGTTGAGGCAGCAGGCGTCCTTGCCCATAAGCCCGGAGGGGACGAAGTCGCCCAGCTCGTCGGGATCGCTGACCATGTCCGCGTAGAAGCAGACCGAGAGCCAGCGGGCTTCGGGTTCGTCGTCCACCACGTCCACGAGCACGAACAGCGGGCGTTCCGCGTTTTTGGCGTTGGCGGCGCGGAGGGAATAGCTCACGCCGGGGCGGGCCTTGAACTCGAAACGCACGTCGGGCGTGGTGAGCAGAAAATCCTTGAAACGGATGAAGGCGTCCTTCGCCTTGTTGGGATCGGTCGTCCAGTCGTTGAGGAAGGATTCCAGTTCCTGAGGCATCTGTGACATGGGAAACATCCTTGTTGTGTTCAAAGAAGAAGGGCCGTTTTGGGGAGTGTCGCACAATCCGTCCCCGGAATCCAGCGGTGCCTTTCGCAGGTGCGTCTCATGGGCGGACCGCCGCGTCCGCGCCGTGCGGCTGGCCTTTGAAGAAGCGTTGCGGAATGGGGCGCGTGCCGGTCGCGCCGGTGAGCGGCGTTCCGGGAAAGGGCCTCGGCGCGTTCATATGATCAACCGCTGCCGGGCACGGTACGCGGGTCAGGGCAGGATGCCCGGAGGCGGCCCCGCATCCCAGTGCCCGGTGAGGACGGCGGCCGCATACCCGATGAGCAGGATGAGCAGCGTTCCGGCGGCGAGGCTCCACGCCGGGAGGCGGCGGGCTTTGGGGCCGTAGCCGAGGCGTACGTCGAGGCAGCGCGTCGGGCAGGCGCTTACGCATTCCGTACAGCCCACGCATTCGGGGCCGGACAGGCGCGTGCGGGTTTCGACGGGAATCCGCGAAGGGCAGGCGGCGGAACAGCGCCCGCAGCCTATGCAGGCCGTGGCGTCGCGGTTGACCGCCGCCGGAGACGCGAGGGACAGCAGCCCGAGCAACGCGCCGTAGGGGCAGAACCCCCGGCACCAGAAGCCAGGCAGGAAGATCGAGCCCACGGCCATGATCAGCAGAACGGCGAGGGTCGCCGTGCCGGGATGCAGGAAGTACTCCAGCATCTTGATGTCGGCGAGATGATTGTAGGGCGAGTTGAGGAACCACTCGGTTTCCTGAAGCCCCATGTTCAGGACGAAGGCGTACAGGATGAGGGCAAGGAGCAGGTACTTGGGGGCGGAGAGCAGGCGCTCGCCCCATTTTCCGGGACGGAAGCTCACGCCGAGCCGGGTTCCGAGCCGGGCGAGCTGGCCGGAGAGCCAGCCGACGGGGCAGAGGCAGCCGCAGAAGCCGCGTCGGCACAGGACGGCGGTGCCGAGGGCGACGAGCAGGATGGTCAGCCCGGCGGGATGGACGGGATCGTACTGGCCCGTGAGGACGAAACGTTTGAGCCCGAGGAGGGCGCTCAGAGGGAGGACGGCTTCGGCCGCCGGGGGACGGGACACGAAACCGCCGTTGCCCGCCATCCACTGGGCGTAGCCGTAGAGCCGCCACACGGTCCACGACAGGAACAGGACGAAACAGAACTGGACGAGGCGGCGCAGGCGCGCCGAAGAAAAACGCGGCATTGGGATACTCCGGGAAGCGGGGAATGGCCCCGAAGGGCGGCCTCCGTGTTTGCTCCGGCGGCCCGGTTTGTCAAGAGCCGAATCATCCCGGCCTGTTGGCGTCCCCGCCCGCCACGCGTCGCATGCGGGGCGGCGAAAGTTTTTTTCTTGCCGCTTACTCGCTGATTTTTCAAGGAAAAGGGCGAATATGACGTCTTTGTTACAAAAAAATGGCGAAGAAGTGCCGCGTTTCGCTATTCCCAACAAAAAGATTTCAGATTAGTATAATTGGAGCTATCGAACGGGGCTTGTCTTTCGCTTCCTGATAGTTTTTTCCTCTGCCGGTTTCAGGATGACAGAAAAAGGACATGGGGGTGTCCGTCGTCCGTACCGCCCTCCGCTCGTCCTATCCCGGTGTGATCCAAGACCGAAAGGGAAGGGAGGCGTGTCCGTCCGCAATGCGGCGGAGCGTTTCCGGTTCTCCGGGTGAGGACCGCGGGCACGAAACGTCAGGTGTGAAGGTCAGGAGGACTCACCGTACCGTCTTGTCGGAAAAGCGTTTTTTTCCCGACGAAAGGCGATCCGGGAGAAATGTTCACATTCGAACCGTAACAAGGTGGAGAAAAATGAAACGTGCATTGGCCTTGCTTCTCGCGTGCGGTCTTCTGCTCGGTGTGGCTGCGACGTCCGGTTTCGCGGCCGACAAAGTCGTCATCAAGATGGCCGGTATGAAACCCGACGGGGAACCCGAAACCCTCGGCATGCGCAAATTCGGTGAAATCCTGAAGGAACTCTCCGGCGGGAAATACGAAGTGCAGGTGTTCCCCAACAGCCAGCTCGGCAAGGAAGACGCTTACATCGCCAGCACCCGCAAGGGCATCATCCAGATGTGCGCCACCGGCACCCAGACGTCCGCCATCCAGCCTTCGATGGCCATGTTCGAAACGCCCATGCTGTTCGACGACTACGCGCACGCCCGTCGCGCCATGAACGGCGGCAAGACGTTCGATCTGATCACGCAGGGCTTCACCGAAAAGTCCGGCATGCGCGTGCTGAACGCCTTCCCCCTCGGCTTCCGTCACTTCTACACCAAGAAGCCGGTCCAGACCATCGACGACGTGAAGCACCTGCGCATGCGCGTGCCCAACATCCCCCTGTACATCAACTTCGCCAAGGAATGCGGCATCAGCGGTCAGCCCATGCCCTTCGCCGAAGTCACCGGCGCGCTTGATCAGGGCGTCATCGACGGCGGCGACAGCCCACTGTCCGACATCGTGAGCATCAAGATGTACGAGACGACCCCCGAGATCACCCTCACCGGTCATCTGCTGGTCATCCACTCCCTGTACATCAACGAAAAGTTCTACCAGTCCCTGCCCGAACAGGACAAGAAGTGGGTTGACGAAGCCGCCAAGCGTTCCGCCGACTACGTGTGGGACCTCGTGGAAAAGGTTGATACCGACGCCGTGAAGACCATCACCGCCGCGGGCGGGCACGTCAGCGAACCTTCCCCCGAACTGCGCAAGTTCATGCAGGACGCCGGCAAGCGCAGCTGGAAGCTCTTCTACGACACCGTTCCGAACGCCAAGGACATTCTCGACAGCGCCGCCGCCTATCGCGAAAACAAGTAACTTTTGTCATCTCTACAGGGGCTTCCGGCATAGCTGGGGGCCCCTTTTCCATCATGCCCATGCCTCGCATGGGTCCGACCATCACGCCCAGGGGTGCATCATGAGCAGTGGACAGATACCGGCCATGCCGCCGGAGCGTATAGAAGTGGAGACCGAGGAGGAATTCTGCAAGGAAGCCCCTACGAAAGGAAAAGGGGAGCGGGCGTTCGAATTTTTTTGCGCCATCATTTTCTTGGGGATGATCGGTCTGGTGTTCGTCAACGCCTTCCTGCGGTATGTGTTCCGGTCGAGCTTCCCGCCCAGTGAGGAATGGGCCCGTTTCCTCTTCATCTACATCACGTTCATCGGCGGCATCGAAGCCTTCTACCGGCACAAGCACATCGCCGTGGACATGTTCGTGAACCTGCTTGAGGGCGCGTCGCGCAAGACGGTGGACATCATCGCCTCCCTGTTCATGCTGGCGGCGCTCGTGCTGCTGCTCTTCGGAGGCATCTCGGTGGTGCTCCAGACGCTGGACACCTACTCCGTGGCCACCAACGTGAACATGGCCTTCATCAACGGGACGCTTCCGGTCATGGCCTTCGCCGCGATCGTCATCCATCTGCGCGACATCGTGCGGCTGATCCGCACGCCCGCCGGCGAGTTCGTCAAAGAGCCCAAGGCGCAATAGGGGAGAGAACATGGAACTTCTTGTTTTTCTGGTCAGTCTGTTCGGCTTCCTCGCGTTGGGCATCCCGATCGCCATCGTGCTCGTGCTGTGCTCCATGGTGCTGATGTATTACGGCGGCATGTGGGACGCCATGTTCGTGATGACCATCCCCCAGTCCATGCTGGACGGCGCGAACAACTATCCCCTGATGGCCATTCCCTTCTTCGTCTTCGCCGGTGAAATCATGACCGAAGGCGGGCTGTCCAAACGCGTGGTCCAGCTCGCGCAGCTCATCATCGGGCGCGTGCGCGGCGGCCTCGGCTACGCGGCCATCGTGTCCAGCGTGATCTTCGCCGGTCTGATGGGCAGCTCCGTGGGCGAAGCCGCGGCGCTCGGCGGCCTGCTCCTGCCCATGATGGCGCAGGTGGGCTACAAGCCGGGACGCGCGGGCGGCATCATCGCCTCGGGCGCCATCCTCGGCCCCATCATCCCCCCGAGCACCAACTTCATCCTGCTCGGCGCGACGGTGGGCCTGTCCATCACCAAACTGTTCATGATCGGCCTGTTCCCCGGCATCCTGATCGGCCTGTGCCTGATGATCGTATGGTGGTTCATCGTCCGCATCGACGGTTACAACGAAAAGATCACCTTTACCAAAGAAGAGACCCGCAAGATCATCAGGGACGCCACGCCCGCGTTCATGATGCCGGTGCTGCTCCTCGGCGGCATCCGTTTCGGCATCTTCACGCCCACGGAAGGCGGCGCGTTCGCGTGCATGTACGCCATCGCCGTGTGTACGCTGTATTACCGCGAACTGACCTTCAAGGGGCTGCTCGCCGTGAGCGCCCGCGCGGCCCGTACGACCTCCGTGGTCATGCTGATCGTGGCGACCGCCACCGCCGTGGGCTGGTTCATCACTTCGGCCCAGATTCCCATGCAGGTGGCTTCGCTGTTCCAGCCGCTGGTGGATTCGCCCATCCTGCTCCTGCTCGCCATCAACGTGTTCCTGTTCCTCGCGGGCATGGTGATGGACCTGACGCCGAACATCCTGATTTTCGCTCCGGTGTTCTATCCCCTCATTCAGCAGGCGGGGATCGACCCGTACTTCTTCGGCCTGCTGTTCGTGCTGAACCTCGGCATCGGCGTGATCACGCCGCCCGTGGGCACGGTCCTCTATGTCGTCTGCGGCATCGGGAACATCAAGATCGGCAATCTGGTGCGGTACATGGCTCCCTTCCTGATCGTGGAAGTCTGCGTGCTGTTCCTGCTGCTGTTCTTCCCCTCGCTGTCCATCGAACCCATGAAGTTCCTCATGAAGTAACGGCGGGCGCATCCTGCCGCCTCGGGGCGGGCCTTCGGGCCCGCCCTTTTTCGTGGCTCGGCGGCGCAAGGTGACGGTGCGGCGGCTTTCATGTAGGCTTTCCCCCGTTACCGGACGCGCAACCAAGGAAGCGACATGATTTTCAGCGCAAGCCGCCGCACGGACATTCCCACATGGTACGCCGAATGGCTGTGCAACCGTCTGGCCTCGGGCGAGGTGTGCGTGCGTCACGACGCCCGGCGCGTGACCCGCTGGCTGTTCTCCCGCGAGGCGGTGGACTGTCTGGTGCTGTGGACGAAGAACCCGTTGCCGCTGCTCGGCAGAACGGCCTTTCTGCGGGAATGGCCGTGCGCGTTCCAGTTCACGCTGACGGGGTACGGCGAGGCCATCGAGCCCGGACTTCCCGACAAGCGGTTGCTCACGGAGGCGTTCGGGGAACTGGCGGGCGTTTTCGGCGCGGATCGGATGGTCTGGCGCTACGATCCCGTTCTGCTCAACGAGGCGTACACGGTCTCGCGGCACGTATCGCTGTTCGAGGCGCTGGCGCGGCGTTTGCGGGAGCACACCCGGACCTGCGTGATCAGTTTCATGGACATGTACCCGAAACTTCGCCGCAGGCTGTCCGGCCTCGGCATCCGGGAAGGCGGCGCGGACGAGCGGCGGGAGCTGACGTCCCGGTTTGCGGAGATCGCGGCCCGGAACGGCATGGCCCTGCGCCTGTGCGCCGAGGACGTGGACGTTCCCGGCGCGGAGCACGCGGGGTGCATCAGCCGGGAACTCGTCGAGCGGGCGGCGGGGTGCCGTCTGGAGGTGCGGCCTTCGCGGCAGCGGACGCTGTGCCGGTGCGTGGCGAGCGTGGACGTCGGCGTCTACGGCACGTGCGGCAACGGCTGCCTGTACTGTTACGCCAATGCGGGCGGCGTGCCCGTGGGGCGGGGCTCCCCGCTTCACGATCCCGCCTCGCCGCTGCTGACGGGCCGTCTCGCGCCGGACGACGCCGTTTCGGATCGGCGCTGCGTCAGCCTGAAAAGCCGCCAGTTTTCCCTGTTGTAGCCAGAGCGCCGCCGCCTCCCCCGGCGGGATCGGCCCCCGAAAAGGGGAAGCGCCGGAACCCGGTTCATGGTATGCCGGAGGCACAAGGAGGCCCGTTATGCTGTGTTTTCGAGAGACCGCCATTGGGCGGGTAGGCGTGCGCGAAGAGGACGGCTTCATTGTCTCGCTGTATCTTCCCCACCGGAGCGACGCCGTTTCGGAAGGGCCCGAGACGCCGGTGATCCGCGAGGCGTTCGGACAGCTCGAAGCCTACTTCGCGGGACGGCGCAAGACGTTCGATCTGCCTCTGCGTATGGAGGGGACGCCTTTCATGCGAAAGGTGTGGCGCGCGCTGTGCGACGTCCCGTACGGCGAAACGGCGAGCTACGGGGACATCGCAGAGGCCATCGGCAACCCGAAGGCGTGCCGCGCCGTGGGCATGGCGAACAACCGCAATCCCATCGCGATCATCGTTCCTTGTCACCGGATTGTGGGCAGCGACGGGAAGCTGGTCGGATACGGCGGCGGCCTCGACATGAAACGCCGCCTGCTTGAACTGGAGCGTGCCCATGTTGCCGACTGAAAACGCGCTGGCGCATCTGCGGCGGCGAGTCCCGGAACTGCCCCTTGAACGCGGAGCGGAACTGGAGACGGACCTTTTCCTTACGCTGGCCAAAGGCATCGTGGGGCGGAGCGGGGCGTTTGCGTTTGCGTGGGCTCTGCTGGAGTCCCTGCTCGGCGAAGTCTCGCCGGAACGGGTACGTGAAGCCGGGGCCTCGCTGGAGGCGCTGGGGAAGCGGACCGCCGCTTCGCTGCTCGGCGCGGCAAAGGCGTTCCGCTCCGGGAGGATCGGCGTGGAGCGGCTTTCCGCTCTGTCCGACGACGAAGCCGTGACGGCGTTGTGCGCCCTGCGGGGCGTGGACGTGCCGCTGGCCGTCCGCGTGCTCATCGGCGTGTTGCGGCGGCCCGACGTTCTGCGTTTTGACGATGCGGCGGCGCGGGAAGGTTTCGCGAAGATATACGGCGTCTGTTCGCCGGAGCGGTTTGCGGATTTTCGGGAGCGTTGCGCGCCGTACGGTTCGGCGGCGACGTTGAGTCTCTGGTCCTGCGGGGAACGGCTCCGGGCGGTTTTTCCCTGCGAAGACAAGGCGCTTGCGTTCCTGAAGCGCAAGGACAAGCGGCTCGGCGCGCTCATCGAGCGGCTCGGGCCGATCCGGCACGAGGTTGAGCCTGATCTGTTCACCGCGCTCATCGACAGCATCATCGCGCAGCAGATTTCCGGTCATGCGGCGCGGGCCGTTTCCGAGCGCTTGCACGCCGCGGTCGGGGCGTTCACGCCGGAGTCGATTGCGGCGGCGGACCCGTCCGCCATCCAGCGGTGCGGCCTCAGCGGGCGCAAGGTATCGTATGTACGCGGCATTGCACAGGCGGCGCTCTCGGGGGCGCTTGACTGGGAGAGCCTGCGGGAGGCTCCCGACGACGAGCTGATTCGGGTTTTGTCCTCGCTGGACGGCATCGGGGTATGGACGGCGGAAATGTTGATGTTTTTTTCGCTGTGCCGCCCGGACGTGCTGAGCTGGGGCGATCTGGGGATCAGAAGAGGCATGGCCCTGTTGTACGGCGATCGCGAGTTGACGCGGGAGCGGTTTGAGCGCCGCCGCAAGCGGTACGCGCCTTACGGTTCCGTAGCGTCGCTCTATTTCTGGGCCCTCGCGGGCATGGAGGAGCCCCTCGCGCGGAAGCTCGCCGGGCGGTGAACAGGGAGAGCGTGGAGGAATCGGGGGAGGGAACCCTTTCTGGAGAAAGGGTTCCCTCCCCCGTACCCCCTCCCTTCCCAAGACGTTCGACCTTATCGAATCCCTGGTTTCGGCGTTCCCGGTCTACGGGGAACGCGGCGGTGCGGCGGGTCTTGATTTGGGAAAAGCGAAGAGGGGGCGTTTTCCCTTCTGTTTTTAGGTGAAAGCCGGTGGAGAAGAAGCGGGCCGGCGCATCGGGAGGTTCCCTTGGCGCAGGGGGAGCGGAAGGCGTGCGGCCCGGCTCGGCATACGGAGCCGGAACGTGGTCCGCATGTGAAAGTCTTTGAAGGGAGAGAGGAGGGGTTTGGGGAGGGGAGAGGGAACCTTTCTTCAGAAAGGTTCCCTCTC
>CABKMN010000042.1 GCA_902373525.1 uncultured Bilophila sp.
GGGTTTGGGGAAGGGGAGGAGAAAGCTTTTCTTCAGAAAAGTTTCTCCTCCCCTTTCCCAATTTTTTATTCCCAAAAATCTCTGGGCATCCTGTACAGCACATGCCGGTGGAGCGGGTGATCGGGGGGGAGAGCGGGATGATCGAAGTCCTCGGCGGGGTTGCGGAGCATGCCGAGACGCTGCATGAGGCGCTGCGAGGGGATGTTGGTTACGGTCGTGAAGGCTACGACTTCGGGGAGCTTCAGGGTGTTGAAGGCGTGATCCAGCACGCGGCGGGCGGCCTCGAAGGCATACCCCCTGCCCCAGAAGTCGGGGAGAAAACGCCAGCCGATTTCCACGCACGGCGCGAACGGCGCGTCGAAGGCCACCCGGCCAAGGCCGGTGAACCCGGCGAACGCGCCCGTGGCCTTGTGTTCCACGGCCCAGAACGTAAAGCCGTGTTCCGCCTGATGCGCCTGAATCCGGGCCAGAAGGGCGTCGCTCCGGGCTTCGGAGAGCGGGGACGGGAAAAAGGCCATGACGCGGGGATCGGCGTTCATACGGCGAAAGGCGGCGCGATCCGCCTCGTCCCACGAACGGATGACGAGCCTGTCCGTTTCGAGCCGGAACGTCGGGACGCCGCTCATGCCTTGAGCGCTTCCTGCTCGCCGGGCGCGTGCTTGCCCATGAGCGAATCGATGTCGATGCGGATGACGGCGACCCGGTGGAGCATCGAATCCGGCGCGGGACGCGGGCACAGCGACTTGTAGCGTACGGTGATGGCGTCCAGCGCGGCGCGTTTTTCCTCGAGGTCCTCGACGATGACCGCCGTTCCCGTGCCGTAGACGCTGCGGAAGGTGGTCGTCGCCTTTTCGCGGAGAATATGGACGTCCACATAGGCCGTGAACCCGACGCGCGGGTTTTGGCGCAGCAGGTCCAGCTTGCGCCCCGTGAGCGCCGTGTGGATGTATAGCGAATCGCCCATCAGCACATAGTTTACGGGGATCACATACGGCGCGTTGCCGTTGTTGTTCATCGCCAGCGTCATGTCCTCGGCGTCGTTCAGCACGCCTTCGAGGAACTCCCTGTCGCTGCGGAATCTGTCTTGTCTTCCCATTGTTTCCTCCAATCAAAACAGCGCCGGGAAGGCTGGGGAGAGGGATTCGGTGAGGCCGGTTTTCGGGCGTTGCGGGATAGGCGCGGGCCGCTCCGGCGGGGGTGGGGAAGAGGAGGCCGGTTTTCGGAAAAAGACCTCCTTTTCCCCAAAGCCTTTTCGCTAGCAGTTCCCGGCCAGTTCGATCAGCGTGCGGACGGCGAAGCCGGTGCCGCCCGCCGGGCAGTTGGGAACGGCGCGGGTGACGAAGCCGGGACCGGCAATGTCGAGGTGCGCCCAGCCGCCGTCGAAGGTGATGAACTGCTTGAGGAATACGGCGGCGCTGGAGGCTCCGCCCGAGCGGGTCCCCGCGTTGGCGAAGTCGGCGGTTTCGCTCTTGAGCAGATCGAAATAGCGGTCCCAGAGGGGCAGGGGCCAGTAGGGTTCGCCCACGACGTCGCCGAGGTCCTTGATGCGCTGGGCGAGGGTGGCGTCCTGACAGAACAGGCCCGCCACGTCGTCCCCGAGGGCCACGACGCACGCGCCGGTGAGGGTCGCCACGTCCACGATCAGGGACGGGTTCCAGCGCTGCTGGGCGTAGGTCAGGGCGTCGCAGAGCACGAGGCGGCCTTCGGCGTCGGTGTTGACGATTTCCACGGTCTTGCCGCTGAGCGTCTTCACCACGTCGCCGGGGCGCGTGGCGCGGGCGTCGGGCATGTTTTCGGCGCAGGCCATGAGGCCGATGACGCGGCGGGGCGTTTCAAGCTGCCCGAGGGCTTCGAAGAGACCCATGACGGCGGCCGCGCCGCCCATGTCGCCCTTCATTTCCCACATGCCGGCGGCGGGCTTGATGCAGATGCCGCCGCTGTCGAAGGTGATGCCTTTGCCCACCACGACGAGCGGAGCCTCGTCCGCGTGCCCGGCGGGCGCGTGTTCGAGGATGATCAGGCGCGGATCGTTGACGGAACCGGCGGCGACGGCGGCGAACGCGCCCATGCCGAGAGAAACGATGTCCTCGCGTTCGAGCACTTCGCAGTTCATGTCATGGCGACGGGCCAGCTTGCGGGCTTCCTCGGCCATGTCTTCGGGCGTCAGGCTGTTGGCGGGGGTGTTGGCGAGATTGCGGGCGAGGATGACGGCCTCGGCGTGGCTTTCGCCGCGACGGGCGGCGAGGCGGGGGAAGTCCGGCACGGCGGCGTCGCAGAACAGCAGGGCCAGCCAGCGCGGATCGGCGTCTTCGGGCTCCTTGGACTTGAAGGCCTTGTTGCGCCACAGGCCGAGCATGGCGGCGCAGACGATCTCTTCGATGGTGCGTTCCACGTCGGCGTTGAAGCGGGCCAGCGAGGAGACGGGCACGGCCAGCGTGTCCACGCCGAGCTCGCGGCAGCGGACGGCGGCGGCCCCGGCGGCCTTGCGGAGTTCCTCAAGCGTTTCCGGGAAGGTCAGCGCCCCCAGCTTGCCGAGGCCGACGACCACGGCGCGGGAAAGCGGATGCGCGGGCGGGCCGTAGATGAGTCCCGTTTCGCCCTTCTTGCCGCGAAAGTCGCGCATGCCCGGCGCGATGGTCAGCCACGGCGCGGCCTCCAGCAGTTCGGGACAGGCCTTTTCCAGTTTCTCGCCTTCGGACAGGAACACGATCACCGCGCCCGCCGACCAGTTCTCCGGCCCTCCGGCCTGAAAACGCAATTCCATGTTGAGTACTCCTTTGGGAACGGACGTCGGGGAAGGGGCCCTTCATGGAGAAGGGGGCTTTCCCCTCGACGCCGCGGCGCGGATTGCGCCCGTTCCGCTTGTTTTCCGGGATGTTCCCGGACTGTTTTTTTGTCAAAACGGAGACGGCCCGCGTTTCCGCTTCTCGTGCGCGCGACGGCGCATGTAACTTTTATCTTCTAACCCGCCTACACGGCCCGCTTTTCGTGTGCGCGACGGCGCATGAATTGAGCATTGGACCCCTTCTCCTGCGCGCGACGGGACGTCGGAGTGCGCCGCCGAAACGCGGACGGTTACTCCGAAGAAATCCCGTAGCCTTTCAGTTTGCGGTGCAGGTAGCTGCGCTCAAGACCGATGGTTTCGGCAAGGCGCGTGATGTTGCCGCCGCACTCGTGGAGTTTGGCCTCCAGATAGCGGGCCTCGAACACGGCGCGGGCCTTCTTGAAGTCGAGATCGGGATCGAGGACCGTGGATTCCGGCAGGAAGGAGGATTCGCAGGCGGCGGACGCCGCTTCTCCGGCGGACTGTTCCGCTTGGGCGGACAGGGCCATTTCCGGCGGCAGGTCCACCGGAAGGACGTTTCTGCCGCCGTAGAGGATCACCATGCGTTCCGAGAAGTTACGAAGTTCGCGCACGTTTCCGGGCCACGGATAGCGGTTCAGGCGGTCGAGCGTTTCCGGCACATAGACCGGCGGCTTGCAGCCGTGTACGCGGCAGAGCTGTTCCGTGAACGCCGACAGCAGCAATTCGATGTCGCCGCCGCGTTCGCGCAGAGGCGGGAGGTGCAGCGGCACGACCCGGAGCCGGTAATAGAGGTCTTCGCGGAACGTCCCGGCGGCGATGGCCTCCTCCAGATTCTTGTTCGTCGCGGCGATGACGCGCACGTCCACCTTGATGGTGCGGGTGCCGCCCACGCGCTCGAAGGACTGCTCCTGAAGGATGCGCAGGATTTTGGCCTGCGTCTTCAGGCTCATGTCTCCGATCTCGTCGAGGAACAGGGTGCCGTTGTTCGCCATTTCGAAGCGTCCGGGCCGGGCCTGATCCGCGCTGGTGAACGCGCCCTTTTCGTGCCCGAAGAGTTCGCTTTCGATGAGTTCCTCGGGGATGGCGGCGCAGTTCACGGCGATCATCGGGGCACCGGCCCGTTTGCTCCCGGCGTGCAGGGCGCGGGCGGCGAGTTCCTTGCCGGTGCCGTTTTCGCCGGTAAGCAGGACCCACACGTCCGTGGGCGCGACGCGGGCCAGCAGTTCCCGGAACTTGAGCATGACCGGAGACTGCCCGAGGAGTTCGTCGTGCTCGGGAAGGGCGGTGCGCAGCACCTGATTTTCGCGGCGCAGGGACCCCGCCTCAAGGGCGCGGGCGGCGACGATGACCACCTTCTCCAGCGAAAGCGGCTTCTCGATGAAGTCGTAGGCCCCCTGCTGGATGGCGCTCACGGCGGTTTCGATGGTGCCGTGCCCGGAGATCATCACGACCGGCAGATCGGGATGGTTCGCCTTGAGCCGTGTCTGGGCGGTCAGGCCGTCCATGCCGGGCAGCCAGATGTCGAGGAACGCCAAATCCGGGCTTTCCGCATCCGCGACTTCCAGCCCTTCCTCGGCCGTAGCCGCTTCAAGCACCTCATAGCCCTCGTCCTCCAGAATTCCCCGAAGGGAAAACCGGATGGGCTCCTCGTCGTCGATGATCAGAATGCGTGCCATACCGCTACCTTGTGATCGTTCCGCATACCCTTACGCGTCGGAAAGCAGTTTCAGTCCGGCGATGCCGGCGAGGATCAGCCCGATGCACGCGAGGCGCGCCGGGGAGGCCGATTCCCCGAAAAGGATGATGCCGAGGAGCGCCGTGCCCACGGCCCCGATGCCCGTCCAGACCGCGTAGGCCGTACCGATGGGGAGGTGCTTCAAGGCCGTCGCCAGCAGGAAAAAGCTCAGGCTCATCAGAACCAGCGTCGCCACCGAAGGCCACAACCGCGTGAATCCGTGAGAACTTTTCAGACCGATGGCCCAGCCCACCTCAAACAGTCCGGCCAGAACAAGCAAAAACCAGTGCATACGTCACCTCGTAGTGCGGTTGTCGAGGCCGTCCCCGGTTCGTACGCCTCCGCAGGGCCGTCCCTGCGGCTTGGAAGAAGGGAAAGGGTACGGGCGAGCGTCGTAGAAAAAGCTCCTTTCCCGAACCCGCCGGTGCGGCCCGTACCCCTCCCGCAAAACTTCGCCTGCCGGGGAGGGAACGGAGTCCCTTCGCATCTCGAATCAAGCACCGGAAATCAGAAATGCCGTTTTACCCCGTCGATGCCATCCTCTTGCCCTTGCCCTTACACACTCTCTCTTTGGGCGCGGTACCGGGAGACGCAGGCCAGAAAGGAAAGCCGCCGACGCCGCCCCCGTTCTCCATCGACCCCTCCGAACGTCTTGGGAAAAGGAGGGGTGAGGTTTGGAGAGGGGAGGGAACACCTTTCTTCAGAAAGGTGTTCCCTCCCCTCTCCAATCTTCGCCTTACTGCGCCGTCGTCACCGCGGGTTCGTGGTGGCGGCGGAGGGACTCGATGAGGGAGGGCGCGTCGCTCTCGTCCCAGATGGCGTCTCCGGGCGCGTCGAGGGCGAGGGGCAGCACTTCGTCCACATGGTCCACCAGCTCGATGTGCAGCGTGTCGAGGACTTCCTGCGGCACTTCCTTGAGGTCCTTGGCGTTGTCGCGCGGGATGATGACCGTGGACATCTCCGCGCGGCTGGCGGCGAGAAGTTTCTCGCGCAGGCCGCCGATGGGCAGCACCCGGCCCCGCAGGGTGACTTCGCCGGTCATGGCCACGTCGTGCCGCACCGGGATGCCGAGCAGCGCCGAGACGAGGCTCGTGGTGATGGCGATGCCCGCCGAGGGGCCGTCCTTGGGCGTCGCGCCTTCCGGGAAATGGGTGTGGATGTCGATTTCGCTGTGGAAGTCCGGCTTGAGGCCGAGGGCCGTGGCCCGCGAACGCACGTAGGAGAGTGCGGCCTTCGCGGATTCGCTCATGACTTCGCCGATCTTGCCGGTGGTGCTCACGCTGCCCTTGCCGGGCATGATCACCGTCTCCACGTTGAGCAGCACGCCGCCCACGCCGGTATAGGCGAGCCCGTTGACGACGCCGACCTTGGGCGTCTTCTCGTTCTCGTCCATGCGGTACTTCTTCACGCCGAGATAGGTTTCCAGCTCGCCGGGTTCGATGCGCACGCACTGGTCGAGGTCGTTTTCCTCCACCAGCCGGATCGCGATCTTGCGGCACAGCGCGCCGATTTCGCGCTCAAGGCCGCGCACCCCCGCTTCGCGGGTGTAGGAACGGATGACCTCGGTCAGCGTCTCGTCGGGCAGATCGATGTTTTCGGACTTGAGGCCGTGCTCCCTGATCTGGCGCGGGAGGAGGAAATCCCGGGCGATGTGCTTCTTCTCTACTTCGAGATAGCTGGAAAGCTCAATGATTTCCATGCGGTCCTGCAACGGGGCCGGAATGCTGTGCAACGAGTTCGCCGTGGTGATGAAAAAGACCTTCGACAGATCGTAATCGATGTCGAGATAGTGGTCGTTGAAGGTCCTGTTCTGCTCGGGGTCGAGAACTTCGAGCAGAGCCGACGCGGGATCGCCCCGGTAGTCGGAACTCATCTTGTCGATTTCGTCGAGGCAGAACAGCGGGTTGCTGGACTTGGCGCGCTTGAGGGCCATGATGATCTTGCCGGGCATGGCGCCCACATAGGTGCGCCGGTGACCGCGGATTTCGGCTTCGTCGCGCACGCCGCCGAGCGACAGGCGCACGTATTCCCGGCCCGTGGCCGTGGCGACGGAGCGGGCCAGCGAGGTCTTGCCCACGCCGGGAGGGCCGACGAGGCACAGGATGGGCCCCTTGAGCGCGTTGGTGAGCTTCTGGACGGCGAGGAATTCGAGGATGCGCTGTTTGGGCTTCTCAAGGCCGAAGTGATCGGCGTCGAGGATGGCGCGGGCTTCGGGGATGTCGATGCCGGTTTCGCGCATGTCGTTCCACGGGAGTTCGAGAATCCAGTCGATGTAGTTGCGGACGATGGCGTATTCGGCGGAGGCCGGGGCCATCATGCGGAGCTTCTTGAGTTCGGCCATGCCCTTTTCGCGCGCTTCGTCGGGCATGTTCTTGGCCTTGAGCTGCTGCTCCAGTTCCGCGATTTCGGCCTGCGGGTCGTCGTCGCGGCCCATTTCCTTGTTGATGGCCTTGATCTGCTCGGAGAGGTAGTATTCCCGCTGGTTCTTGTCCATCTGGTCCTTGACCCGGCTCTTGATGCGCCGTTCCATCGAGACCAGTTCCATTTCGGTGTTCAGGAACTCATAGACCTTTTCCAGACGCTGGGCGGGATCGAGCAGTTCCAGCGCTTCCTGCTTCCGGGAGTATTCGGTTTTGAGCAGGGGCAGGATGGTGTCCGCAAGCTGGCCGGGATCGCGCAGGGCCGAGACGGCGGAGAGGATTTCCGGGGTGATTTTCTTGTTGACGTGGGCGTATTCCGCGAGGATTTCCTGCGTGGCCCGCACCAGCGCCTCGGTTTCGGGGCCGTCGTGGCGCATGATGGGCAGCGGCGCGACCACGACCTTGGGGAAGGCCCCGGCGCCGAACGGGTTGTCCTGATCTTCGGGAGTGAGCGGCCTCCAGCTGATGCGGTACATGCCTTCGAAGAGGACCTTGATCGGCCCTTCGGGAAGCCGCATGTACTGGAGCACGCGCCCGACCACGCCCACGGCGTAGAGGTCGTCCGGGCCGGGCTTTTCCAGTTCGGGTTCGCGCTGCGTCACGAGGCAGATGCGCTTGCCGTAGTCGCTCACCGCGCTTTCAATCGCCTTGATGGAGGCTTCGCGGCCCACGAGAAGCGGCATGATCGAGTGCGGCGACATGACCACCTCCCGCAAGGGCATGAGCGGCAGCTCGAATCCCTCCAGTGTCGCGTTGCTGGTGATGGCGTCGTTCGTTTCGTTCATGCTTGCTCCTTCATCTCGAAGTGGAACCGGGGGAGGGGAGAAGGAACCCTTCTGAAGAAGGGCTTCCTTCTCCCCTCCCCCGGACCCCCTCCTCTCATCTTCCTAAGACTTTTATGGCGGGCCTCGGTCCGGTTTCATATGTCGCGACGGGCCGCACGAAAAATTTTCGTATCGTTAAGGGGAAACGCGGTTGCGTCTCCTCCCCCTCCGGGCGAAAGCCTTTGGAGAGGGTTGGGGGGGGAACCGAAGAAGGGGTTCCCTTCCCCCGCATTCTTCTTTTCTTACGAAGCGATATGCGCTTCGGTGTCGTAGATGTACAGCGGCGGGGCCTTCTTGTCGATGACCGCGTCGTTGATCACGCACTCCTTCACGCCGGGCATGGAGGGAAGCTGATACATGATGTCGAGCATGACGCTTTCCATGACGTTGCGCAGGCCGCGCGCGCCGGTCTTGCGCTCGATGGCCTTGTGGGCGATGGCGCGCAGCGCGTCGGAGGTGAAGCGCAGGGTCACGTTGTCCAGCTCGAACAGCTTCTGGTACTGCCGGGTGAGGGCGTTCTTGGGTTCGGTGAGGATGCGGACGAGGTCTTCCTCGCCGAGATCGTCCACGTGCGTGAGGACCGGGATGCGGCCCACGAATTCGGGGATGAGCCCGAACTGCACGAGGTCGGCGGGATGCACCTGTTCCAGCAGTTCGCCGAGGGTGCGTTCCTTCTTGGTTTCCACCTTGGCCCCGAAGCCCATGCTCCCGCCGCGCGTGCGCTGTTCCACGATCTTGTCCAGACCGATGAACGCGCCGCCCACGATGAACAGGATGTTCGAGGTGTCCATGCGGATGAATTCCTGCTGCGGGTGCTTGCGGCCGCCCTTGGGAGGAATGTTGGCCTCCGTGCCTTCGATGATCTTGAGCAGGGCCTGCTGCACGCCTTCGCCGGACACGTCGCGGGTGATGGACGGGCCGTCCGCCTTGCGGGAAATCTTGTCGATTTCGTCGATGTAGATGATCCCCTTGCGGGCGGATTCGAGATCGTAGTCGGCGTTCTGGAGCAGTTGGACGAGGATGTTTTCCACGTCTTCGCCCACATACCCGGCTTCGGTCAGCGTGGTGGCGTCCGCGATGGCGAACGGCACGCGCAGGACGCGGGCCAGCGTCTTGGCGAGCAGGGTCTTGCCGCTGCCGGAGGGGCCGACCAGCAGGATGTTGCTCTTTTCCAGCTCGACGTCGTCGTCGCCCTTCATGGCGTCGGCGTAGAACACGCGTTTGTAGTGGTTGTGCACCGCCACGGCGAGGATTTTCTTGGCCTCGTCCTGACCGATGACGTACTCGTCGAGCCGGGCCTTGATCTCCTGCGGCGTGAGCAGGCGGTCGTCTTCGTGGAGCTGTTCGACGGCGCTCTGGGCCATCATTTCATTGCAGGAGGCGACGCACTCGTCACAGATGTGCACGCCGTCCGGCCCGGAAATGAGCTGATTGACCTGCATTTCGCTCCTGCCGCAGAAAGAGCAGCGGGGTTCGTTCGGGGGAGTGGTATTGGACATTGGCGTTCCTATTCGGACTTTTGGGCGACGAGGTCGCGGCGGGAGGTGAGCACCCGGTCCACGAGGCCGTAGGCCCGCGCCGTTTCGGCGGTCATGAAGTTGTCGCGCTCGGTGTCCTGAGCGATTTTTTCGACGGGCTGCCCGGTGTGTTTCGCGAGCAGGCCGTTGAGGGTTTCGCGCATGCGCAGGATTTCGCGGGCGTGGATGTCGATGTCGGAGGCCTGCCCCTGGAAGCCGCCGAGGGGCTGGTGAATCATCACCTGACTGTTGGGCAGGGCGTAGCGCATGCCCTTCTGTCCGGCGCTGAGCAGGAAGGCGCCCATGCTGGCGGCGCGGCCCATGCACACGGTGGAGACGGGCGGGGTGATGTAGTTCATGGTGTCGTAGATCGCCATGCCCGCGGTGACGGAGCCGCCGGGGCTGTTGATGTAGAGGTAGATTTCCTTTTCGGGGTCCTGCGATTCGAGGAAGAGGAGCTGGGCGCAGATGACCGCCGCGACCTGATCGTTGACCTCGGTGCCGAGGAGGACGATGCGGTCTTTCAGGAGGCGGGAAAAGATGTCGTAGGTCCGTTCCGTGCGGCCCGACGTTTCCACGACGTAGGGGATGGTCATATCGAGAATGTCTTGCATGGTAACTCCGAATAAAATGGTAGAGGCTTTCCCGCAGAGATAAGCACGATTGCGCCGTTGTCTCGGGACAAACCCGTAAAAACGGGAAATAGCACAGGGGCCCCATACAATAAAGAGGGGAGTGCGGACACCCCCCTCCTTTTCAAGAGCCGGAAAAAGCGACGGATTACTTGTCGGCTTCGGCGGCGTCTTCCTTCAGGCTGATGGCTTCGACCTCGGTGACCTTGGCCTTGCTGTAGACGAGCTCCATAGCCTTGTCGGCGAGGATGCGGTCACGCAGTTCGTGGATCAGGCCGCTCTTGTGGTAGGCTTCGCTGAGCTTCTTGTAGTCCTGCTGGGCGCGCATGGCCATGCCGTAGATGGCCATTTCGACTTCCTGTTCGGACACGGTGAGGTGTTCCTTCTGGGCGAGCGCCATCAGGAAGACCTGCGGACGCAGGGTTTCGAGGGCTTCCTTCTTGGCTTCCTCGCGCTTTTCGTCCTGCGCCTGTTCCTTGCGGAGGTCGTCGATGCCCATGCGCTGGAGCTTCATGGCCTGTTCCTGCATCACGCGTTCGACGCGGGCGTCCAGCATGGCTTCCGGAATGTCGAAGGTCACCTGTTCGACGAGGCCGTCGAGGAGCTTCTTCATGGCCTGGCTGCGGGCGGTCTGGGCCTTGGTGCCGGCGATGTGCTCGACGATGGAGGCCTTCATCTTCTCGACGTTTTCCTGACCGACCTTCTTGGCGAAGTCATCGGTCACTTCGGGCTTCTGGCTGGACTGGATTTTGTTCACCTTGATGGTGAAGGTGACGGTCTTTCCGGCCAGAGGCTTGTGGGGGTAGTCGTCGGGGAACTTGACCGGGCCGGTCTTTTCCTCGCCGACCTTGGCGGTCTTCACGAGGGCTTCGAAGTCGGGAAGAGCCTGACCCTGACCGAGGGCCACACCGAAGTTTTCGCCCTGCACGTCGTCGATCTTGTTGCCTTCCTCGTCGGCGCCGGAGTAGTCCACATCGACGGTGTCGCCGTCCTGAGGCAGGCGGTCTTCGGTGACTTCGACGAGTTCGGCCATGCTGCCGCGGAGGCGTTCGATGATTTCGTTGACGTCGTCATCGGACACGTCGGCCTTGGCCTGATCCACTTCGAGGCCGTCGTAGTTGGGGAATTCGATGTCGGGCAGCACGTCGAAGGTGATGGAGCACTTGAATTCGGCGTTGCGGGCGAAGGCTTCGTGGTTGTCCATTTCCATGCTGGAAACGGGGGTCAGGTTGGCATCCTTGAGAACCTGCTGGAGAAGGGCGTTGATCTTGTCCTGCGTGGCGTGCGCGTAGACGTCTTCGGCGAAGCGCTTTTCCACCACGGAGGCGGGCACCTTGCCCTTGCGGAAACCGGGAAGGACGAGGTCCTTCTGATAACCGGCGACGGCGGCGTTGATGGCGGCGTTCACGTCATCCGCGCTCAGGGTGAGGGCGATTGTTTTCCGAGTGGGGGAAACGTTTTCAACGACAAATTCCATGGGGGTTCTCCTTGGGAGCCGACCTTGATGAGGGTGCGGACTGACGAACTTGTTTATGAGAGCAGATTGCTTTTGAAAAGTGAAACCTTTCAAAGGTTCATTCTGCCGAAGAGCGCGGTCTGCGGCGAAATCCATGCCGCTTTGCGGCGGGCGGCGCGATCTGTCCGCCGCCACGCATTCCAACGGGGACGCTGAAATGCTCTGATGCAAAACACGGGGTCTGCATGCGCCGTGAGGCCGTCTGGTGCGAGAGGGGGGAGTTGAACCCCCACGGAAATCCGCTGGATTCTAAGTCCAGTGCGTCTACCAATTCCGCCACTCTCGCCCGGAGAGCACACAAGGGGAGAAGCATAGCGTGTCTTGCCGAAAATCGCAAGGCTGGAAGGAGGGAAGCGGCCCCCGAAGGCCCCGTTCAGACCGGGGGCGCGTCGTCGTACGCCGTCCCGACCCCGAGGGAGGCGCCTTCCGAACGCCGACGGCGTTTTTTGCCCGCCCGTTTCGCGCCACCGATCCAGATGACGGCCCCGGTCCGCCCGCATACGCCGTCGCGGCTGCGGGAGAAAAAGGCTTCGGGAAGCGACGCCGTACACAGGTCGAGACCGAACAGCGCCTCTTCCGGCAGCCCGGCTTCGGCGAGTTGGTCGTGCGTCAAACGCCAGAGGTTCAGGGTCCGGGAACGCGCGTCGAACCAGCGCTCGAAGGCCGCTCCCCAGTCCTCCTCGAAGCGTTCGCAAACCGTCCTTGCGGGACCGAGGCTCGGGCCGCGCACGGCGAGCAGATCGCGCGGCGTAAGGCCGTACCGTCGGCAAAAGGCCGCGATGCCCCTTCCGAGGAATCCGGAGCGGCTTTCCCGCTTGCCGACGCGGAAGGCCGCGACGTGCTCCCCGGCGCGATCCGTCACCAGCACGGGCTGGGCGTCTGCGGTCCTGATCACGAGGCCGAAGCCCCGGCGGTCCGTCGCCATGCCCCCGCCGCACGGGAACGGGGGAGCGGCGTCGAAATCGTCCGTCGGCGCGGCGGGCGGATCGAACACGACGGCGTCGGAACGCTGATCCAGCTCCGCGAGGGCGGACAGGCCGAGGGTCGCCGCGAATTCCCGCCGGTTGCGGGACACGCGGTGCGGATCGTCGCCCACGTCGAAGGCGATGTTGCCGTGGGCGTACGGGCCTTCGGAAACGCCCCACGCCCGCGTCTGGAACGCGCAGCGTACCCGGGGCACGCCGTAAAAGGGAAAAGGCAGAAAGCTCAGGGGCACGGGGTTCCTCCCTTGTCGCTTTGGGATGGTTCGAAAGCGCGTCTGCGCCGCCGCGCCCGTCCCCTCCGGGGCACGGGGCTTTGCCGGGTTCCTGAACCGCGTCCCGCCCCGCCGCGCCCAGGAGCCGGAACCGCAAGACCGGCGAGATCGAGGTCGTGGTCAGCCCGTCCCGCCGTGCCCAGGAGCCGGAAACCGGCACGGCAGGGCGTACAGCGGACTGACGGTGTCCGTATCGCCCGAGGGGGGCGAGAAGCGGGCCGTGTAGGCGGTTTAGAAGATAAAAGTTACATGCGCCATCGCGCGCACGAGAAGCCGATCCAAAGGGCGGCGAAGCGCGTGGGGCGGGCCTTCGGAGGCATCGTACGCAGTGCGATTCCCCGGCGTGGGGCGGGGCCGGAAGGACGGCCTGCTCGTATGGTGCCGCCGTAGCGCAGGAAAGACGGAGTTCCGCCCGCCGGAGGCGTTGCGCCGGGCGTGCTGTTCATACGGCTCGGGAGCGGAACCGCATCCGCAGGAGGCGTCACGCGCTCCCGTATTCCTTCAGCTTCCTGTACAGGGTGGCGACGCCGATGCCGAGGGCGGCGGCCGCGGCCTTCTTGCCGGGCGTATCGTCGCCGTAGAGGCGCACGGCGTCGAGGATGGCGCGGCGTTCCAGCTCGCGGAGCGGAACGACGCCTCCGGGAACCGCCTGCGGCGCGGGAGCCTCGGCGTCCGGCGCGCCCCGCACCGAGGCGGGCAGCAGATCGGGCCGCAGGACGCCGCCGGGCGGAGCCATGTTGACCATGAATTCCATCACGTTCTCGAATTCGCGCACGTTGCCGGGCCACGGGTAGGCCGACAGGGCCGCGAGCAGGCCGGGCCCGATTTCGGGGACCGGCTTGTTGAACCGGGCGCTGTACCGGGCGAGGAAATGCGTGGCCAGCAGTTCGACGTCCCCGTGCCGTTCGCGCAGGGGGGGGACCCGGAGCGGGATCACGTTCAGGCGGTAAAAGAGGTCCTCGCGGAACCGGCCCTGCCGTACGGCTTCGGCAAGGTCCTCGTTCGTGGCGGCGATGATGCGGATGTCCACCTCGATGAGCCGGTTGGAGCCGAGGCGGGTAAAGGTCCGCTCCTGAAGCACGCGGAGGAGCTTCACCTGAAGGTAGAGCGGCATGGTGCCGACCTCGTCGAGGAACAGCACGCCCCGGTGGGCCAGCTCGAACTTGCCGATGCGGCCTTTGGCGTTCGCGCCGGTGAACGCCCCGCCCGCGTAGCCGAACAGTTCGCTTTCGAGCAGCGCGTCGGGGATCGCCCCGCAGTTGATGCCGATGAAGGGTTTGTCGCGGCGGTCGCTGGCGGCGTGGACGGCGCGGGCCACCAGTTCCTTGCCCGTGCCGGACTCGCCGCTGATGAGCACGGTGGACGTGGACCCCGCGATCTGGCGGAGCTGGTCCTTGAGCCGGAGCATGGCGGGGGAACGCCCGAGGAGGCTCTCGATTCCCGAGGAGGCGTCCCCGATGGAGGAGACGCGGCCCATCATGCGCGGCAGGGATTCGAAGGTGAGGACCGTGGCGAAATGGTAGTCCGAGGGCGTGAGCGGCGACATCTGTCCCATGAGGGTGAGCTTGCGCCCCCGCGCGGAGACGACGAATTCCTCCATGTCCGAAAAGGCTTCCCCGGTCCGCTTGAAGGTGACGTCCGTGGGCAGGCCCTCCCCGAGGCCGAGGTCGCGGCGGGCCACGTCGTTGAGGTAGGAAATGCCGCCCTTGGCGTTGAAGATGACGATGCCCCGGCTGTTGATGTCCAGAATCCGCAGCATGATGTCGAGAAAGGACTGCGCCCGGAGCAGGCTCGCGTGGTCGCGGAGCTTGTGGAGGATGAACTCCGCGCACTGCTCGATGAACTGGATGTACACGTCCCGCCGCGCGAGCACGCGGGCGCGGTCCCCGTCCGTGGAGCAGACCAGCCCGATGACCCCGAGCACGTCGTCGCCGTCGATGATCGGCGTGCTGACGGAAAGCGTTTCCCGGCAGACGTCCCGTCCCGCGCAGCGCGTGCAGATGAAATGTTCGCGGGGTCTTTCCAGAACGAAGGTGCGCCGGATACGCATGACGTGGCGGTAGATTTCGCCTTCGGCGCGGATGTTTTCGCCCACCGCGTCGGCGTAGAGCCCCGTCCCGGCGAGGCGGGTGAGGCCCGCGTCCACGATTTCCACGTCCACGCCCGTCACCGAGGCGATGAGCTGCGCGTAGCGGGACGCGGTGTCCCGAATGTCCCGGAGCGTCGGCATGGGATCAGGCGATCCAGATGACGCCGGCCTGCCGCCCGCAGAGGCGGTCCCGGCGGTAGGAGAAGAAGGTGTCCGGCATGGAGGCCGTGCACAGGTCGAGGCCGAAAAGCTGATCGTCCGGCAGTCCCGCTTCCGCGAGCTGGGCGCGGGTCAGCGCCCAGAGGTTCATGGTCCTGTCGCGGGCGTTGAACCATTCCGCGAAGTCCGGGCCCCATTCCGCGTCGTAGTTGACGAATTCGGCGCGCTGCGGGCCGAGGCTCGGTCCGCGCACGGCGAACAGATCGCGGGCCGCGAGGCCGTAACGCTCGCAGAAGGCCGCGATCCCGGACTGGAGAAAGCGCAGGCGGTTGCCGCGCCAGCCGATGTGGAAGGCCGCGATGTGGCGGCCTCCGCGATGGGCCACCAGCACGGGCTGGCAGTCGGCGGTCTTGATGACCAGCCCGAAGCCGGGCTTGTCCGTGGCGAGGCCGTCGCCTTCGGGAAAGGCCGGGGGCTCCACGAAGCGTTCCAGCGGCGCGGACGGCGGATCGAAGACCAGCCTGTCGCCGTGCACCTGATGGAGTTCCGCGAACGCGGGGATTTCGAGGGAGGCCGCAAGGTCCAGCCGGTTGGCGGAGACGCGCAGGGGATCGTCGCCCACGGTGAAGGCGATGTTCCCGCCGCCGTAGGGGCCTTCCGAGACGCCCCAGTCGCGGGTCTGGAAGGCGCAGCGGACGCCCTCCACGCCGGGGAAGCGGAAGGGGATGAAGCTCAGAGCCATACGAGTTCCTTTTCGGTGGCGTAGCCGTGCATGGGGACGTCGAGAGGGCCGGAGGGGAAGTCCGCGATCTGGAAGGCGTAGACGAGCGCCAGCCGCCGCGCCCCGTTCCAGCCGGGCAGGGAGAGCAGGCGGTCGTAAAAGCCCTTGCCGTAGCCGAGACGCGCTCCGGCGGGGCTGATGCCCACGGCGGGGACCACTATCAGGTCAGGAAGCCGTGGCGGTCGGGACGCGTCGGGCCAGGAACGCCCAGTGCGGACGGCGTCCCGCTCCCACCCCGCGCGCGGCAGGGCCGGGCATGCGGAACCGGGTTCCAAAAGGCCGAACGCGCCGGGTTCGAGCTCGTCATAGCCCCGGCAGAGGACGAAATCCATGATTCCTTCGCCCGCGTCCGGGGGGAGGCAGCGGGGCAGCAACACCCGTTTGCCCTCCGCCCACGCCCGTTCGAGGAGCTGGGCGGTGGAAACCTCGTTGCGGGCGGCGACGTAGAGCGCCACCGTGTCCGCGTCGCGCCATTCGGGCAGATCGAGCACGCGTCGCTGGATGATCGCGGAGCGGCGTTCCCGGTCGGCGGGGTCGAGGGCCTTGCGCCGCCGGATAAGCTCGGCGCGCAGCGTTGTTCTGCTCTCGGAAAAGGCGGGATCGTTCGGGGAAAGGGGCATGGGGGACCTTTGTCAAACCTGCGGTGATGGGTTAGGGTGATAAAATCAGCGCAGTGGAATGTCTTGCAGGGAACGCCAACCCGGTATACCCTGCGGGTTCGACAGTACAAGGAAGTTGCCCGCATGCCAAGCACCCCGCCCCCTTCGCCTTCCCCGATCCGCGAACCCCGCGGTCCCGGCGATCCCGCGCCCGCCGAAACGGCGCGCACCTGGATCGTCCTCGGGGACCTGCACGACAAGGTCGCCCGGCTCGGCGACGTCAGGGGGCTGGAAGAGGCCGACGGCGTCATCGTCACCGGCGATCTCACCGTGACCGGAGGCGTGGCGCAGGCCCGCAAGGTGCTGGAGAAGCTCACCCGCTACAATCCCGTCATTTACGCGCAGATCGGCAACATGGATCGCGCCGAAATCACGGACTGGCTTGCCGAGCAGGGATGGAATACCCATATATGCGTACGCGAGCTTGCGCCGGGCGTCGCGATCATGGGGCTCGGCGGTTCCACGTTCACGCCGTTCGGCACGCCGAGCGAATTTCCCGAGTCCCGCTTTGCGGACTGGCTCGAACACATGTGGAGAGAGGCCCGGACGTTCCGCCATGTGGTGCTTTCCGTGCACACGCCTCCGCATGACACGCTGTGCGACGTCGTCGGAGACGGAATCCATGTCGGTTCCACCGCCGTCCGCGACTTCATTCTGGAAGCGCAGCCGGATGTGTGCCTGTGCGGCCACATCCATGAATCCCGCGCCGTGGATCGCCTCGGACGCACCGTGCTGGTCAATCCCGGCGCGTTTGCGACGGGCGGCTATGCCGTTCTGCGGCTTGCGGGGGACGATCTGTCGGTGACGCTTCACATGCTTGACTGACCGGCTTCGCCCGGATCGTCGTATCCCGCCCGGACCGGCTGGCCCGTCCGTGGGCCGGGATGCCGTCACCGCCGGAAAATTTTTCGAGGTCCGCCGCCGTATTCGGCCGGAACGCTCTTTCCGTTTCTCCGGAAGGGACGCCCGCGCCGGGGACGGAGGCCGGTTCTCTTCGGGGCTCCGCCCCGAATCTGCGATTTTTGCTGCCGCCCGCGCCAGCCCGGCGGCGTTACATCCCTTTTTTTGCTCTTTGAGGAACATTGATGATCGATTCCGAATCCGTGGCGACGCCGGTGGAACAGCCGGCCGCGCCCGAACAGCAGTCCCTGTCCGCGCCTGCGGACGCCGTGTCTTCCGACGCCGCTCCCGAAAAGAAACGTACCCGCCGTCCCCGGCGGAAAAAGACCGATCCGGTCGTCGAACCCGCCGCCGAAGCGGTTGAAAATCCCGTCCGGCCCGCCGCGCAGGACGCGCTGACGTCCCATCCCATGCAGACGCCCGCCGTGGTCGCCTCCGCGCTGCCCGTGGAGGCCGTACCCGCCGCCGTGCCCGCCGTTTCCGAATCCGCGCTTCCCGCCGTATCCGACCCGGAGGCCGACGCGCCGTCCGCCGCGGAAGGCGAGGCCGCTTCCGCGACGAAACGCCGCCGTTCCCGCCGCAGCGGGCGCGGACGTCGCCGTCCCGCCGATGCCGCCGACGCGTCCGCCGAAACGCCCGCCGGGGCCGACGACGAACAGCCCGCGTCCGATGAAGCGGACGCCGCTTCGGACGTTTCCGCCCCCGAAGCCGAGCAGCCCGCCGTCGAGGGCGAGGAAGCGCCCCGCAAGCCGCGTTCCCGCTCCCGCCGCCGCAAGCCGTCGCGCGCCGAACAGGCCGCCGAAGCCGACATCCCCGAGGACGAAGTCTTCGTGTTCGACGAGGATGACGACGAGGAACCCGCCGAAGCGGCTCCCGAGGCCGAAGAGGGCCGCGCCCCCCGCGTGCCCCGCAAGCCCCGCCGTCGCCGCAGCAAGAAATCCGCCGCTGCCGCCGCGTTGGAAGAAGCCGAGGATGAAGCCGCCGAGGACGTCGAAGAGGAAAAGGCCGCCAAAAAGGGCAAGAAGGCCGCGTCCTCCGTTGATCGCAAGATGCTCGTCAGCGTCCTGCCCGGCGACATGGTGGAGGTGGTGCTCACCGAAAACGGCGTGGTGCGCGAATACTACGTCGAGATGACCCATCAGGCGAAAATCCGGGGCAACATCTACAAGGGCGTCATCAACAACATCGACACGAACCTTCAGGCCGCCTTCGTCAACTACGGCAACGTGAAGAACGGCTTCCTTCAGATCGACGAAGTCCACCCCGAATACTATCTCCAGCCGCACGAGCCCGCCAAGGGCCGCAAGTACCCGCCCATTCAGAAGGTGCTCAAGACCGGTCAGGAAGTCCTCGTGCAGGTCGTGAAGGAGCCCAACGGCTCCAAGGGCGCGTTTCTGACCACATGGCTGTCGCTTGCCGGGCGTTTCCTCGTGCTGACGCCGGGACAGGAGCAGATCGGCATTTCCCGCAAGGTGGAGGACGGCGAGGAGCGCAACCGCCTGCGCGAACTCATCCGGGGCCTTGAGCCCGGCGAAGGGCTCGGCGCCATCGTCCGCACCGTGAGCGCGGGCACGAGCAAGACCACGCTCCAGAAGGACCTTTCGTTCCTCAAGCGCGTGTGGAAGGACATCCGCAAGCGCGCCACCACGGAAAAGGTGCCTTCGCTCATCTATCAGGAGCCCGGCCTCGCCAGCCGCAGCGTTCGCGATTATCTTTCCGACGACATTTCCGAGGTCTGGGTGGACGACGCCGAAACCGCCGGGGCGATCCGCGAAATGGCTTCCCTGCTGTTCCCGCGCAAGGCCGATCTCGTGCATCTCTATGAGGATCACAACAAGACCCTGTGGGAGCACTTCGGCATCCTGAACCAGATCGAGCAGGTGCATTCCCGCGAAGTGATCATGCCCTCGGGAGGCCGTCTGGTGTTCGACCAGACCGAGGCGCTCATGGCCATCGACATCAACTCGGGCAAGATCGGCGGCAAGACGAACTTCGAATCCATGGCCTACCGTACGAACATGGAAGCGGCGGCGGCCATCGCCCGCCAGCTTCGCCTGCGCGACATCGGCGGTCAGATCGTCATCGACTTCATCGAGATGCGCGATCCCGAGCACTGCCGCGACGTGGAGAAGGAACTCCGCAACGCCATGAAGGGCGACCGCGCCCGGCACGACATCGGCAAGATGAGCTCGTTCGGGCTGCTCCAGATCGTGCGCCAGCGGACCGGCTCGTCCGCGATTTCCATCAGCATGGAGCCCTGCCCGCACTGCAAGGGCACCGGGCAGCGCCGCAACATGGAATGGCAGGCCGTGCAGGCTTTGCGCGACCTCCAGCGGGCCATGCGCGGGGCCGCCTCGTCCGGGCAGACCGAATACGCCTATACCGTGGACGCCGAGCTGGGCCTCTATCTGCTGAACCACAAGCGCGAACGCCTGTCCCTTCTGGAAAAGGAACACCACGTCCGTCTGGACATTCGCATCGAAGGCGTTTCCCGGCCCGCTCCCCAGCAGGCTTCTCACAACGGCGGGCAGAACAATGGCAAGTAAGAAGGTCCTCCTGCACGCCTGCTGCGGGCCGTGCGGCATCATGTGCATCCAGTCCCTGCGTGACGAGGGCTATGAGGTGACCGGCTATTTCGCCAACCCGAACATCCATCCCGTCACCGAGTATTTCCGGCGGCGGGAGGCGATGGAGCAGGTCGCCGAGCAGATGTCCCTGCCCATGATCTGGCAGGACGACGTCTATGATCTGCCCGGCTGGCTCAAGGCCGTGCACGATTTCGGCATCGCGGACAATCAGGACCATGCGCGCTGCGGCTACTGTTACGAGAGCCGTCTCGCCCTGACCTGCGCCGTGGCCTCCGAGCACGGCTTCGACTGTTTCACTACGAGTCTGCTCTATTCGAAGCATCAGCAGCACGACGCCATCAGGCGCATCGGCGAGCGCGTCGCGGCCTGCGGCGACTACCGGAGCGACGCGGGGTTCGGTTCCGCGTTCCTGTACCGCGACTTCCGCCCCTTCTGGCAGGCCGGGATCGACCGGTCCAAGGAAATGGGCCTCTACCGGCAGAACTACTGCGCCTGTATTTTCAGCGAGTACGAGCGGTTTGAGAAGAAGCTCAGGAAGCTGGGGTAAGAGAGAAGATTGGAGGGGGCGGGGGAAACGTTCTGAAGAACGTTTCCC
>CABKMN010000043.1 GCA_902373525.1 uncultured Bilophila sp.
GGTACCGGGGGAGGGGAAGGGGAAACTTTCTTCAGAAAGTTTCCCCTTCCCCTCCCCCGATTCGTTTTCCCTCACATGATTTCCCACGGATGCCAGCCGACCTTGCCGTCCCACCCGAAATACGGCCTCCGCGCGGCGACGAGCCGTTCTCCCGCAAGCAAGCGGATGGCAACCGGCGGCGTGGCCAGCCGGGAGGCCTTCCGCTTCGCTCCCTCAAGCGTCCCTTCGTACTTCTCCTCCCTGCCGTCCCCCAGATGAATGGTGAACCGCTCTTCTGTTTTCATATATAAGCCTCCTGTTAAATCAATAATGGAGGCATGTTCTAAGCCATAAAAGACGTCTTTTCAAGGAATGCGCGTCATAAGCGGCTTTTTCGGCATCGTTCCGCGCCCTTCCGCCTCCTTTGCATTACGCAGGATACTGCGTTTTTTCGTTCCGGGATGTGGTTTGATCACACAATCAAATCGTCATACAGGAGCCGCCGTTCCATCATACGCGGCGTCTGGGTTCCACCTTGTCCACTCCCTTACCGGAACAAACAAGGAGAACCTCCCTGAATGCCGATTGCAGCCGCCGTACGTTCCTGCTGGCGGGCTTGCCGCCGGAGAAGGAGAAGCGGTCAGCCTCGACGCCGTCGTCAACATGACGCCCGAGGAGATGGCGAAACGCTCCGCCTGCATGATGGCGGAACGGAAAACCGGAGCGCCTTCTCGCAGGCGGGCGTCTCCCGGACTCGCCGCAGGAAAGGACGAAACGGGAAGGGCCAGGGAAAGAGGCCGCAGGGTCTCTTTCGCGTTTTGTACGCAAGACGATTCTGAGCAGGTTGAAGGAGCCCTGTCCTTTCATCAGGCTTGCCGCCTGCTCTTTGGAAGGTCACGGCACCAATGCGGAAGCGGCCTCGCATGCGCCATACTGGGGGGCGTTCCATCGCAAGGGCGGCGAGCCGTGCCCGCCTGACAGGCGGGTGGACCGTACGGGGAACTTACGCGGAGAATGTCCTCCCGGAAGGAAGACGCCCGAAGGGGTACGCGGGAAGACGGGCCGCGGCTGGTCCGGTACCGTCCGGCCGCCGTGCAATGCGGACCGCCGGGGACATTGCGGACAGGCGAGGGAGTTGTCCGGTTTCATGATATTTTTCAATATGTTTGTTGATAATCATCGCTTTTCGTCAAGACGCCATGCGAATGCTACGGAATCGATGCGGGAACTGGCTTACCGTGCGCCAAGTTCACATGAAGAAAGCCCTTTTCCCCAAGGAGCAGAAACATGTCACACCACCCGGCCACCCTCCCCCCGTCCTTCCGCCCCTTTTCGGAACGGCTGACGAACAGCCTGATTTCGCCGTTCCCCTTTCCGATGCCGCGCCTGATGACGGGCCCGCTGAGCAGGGCGCTCGGCATCGACGAACTGTGTTCCCTTTCCCGGCAATTCGCCTCCGCCGCCACGCCGCAGGAGCTTGCGAGTCGGGCGCTCAGCGCCCTCGACATCCGGGTACGCCTTGAAATCGCCCCGGTGCCCAAGGAAGGGCCGCTCATCTTCGTCTCCAACCACCCTTTCGGCCTGCTGGAGGGCATCGTCATGCTGGCGAAGCTGATCCCCCTGCGGCCCGATCTGCGGATCATGGCGAACAGCCTGCTGCGGGCCGTGGACGGGCTGGCGGACCGCTTCATCGACGTTGATCCTTTCGAGTCGCAGGGCGCGCAGCAACGCAACGTCCACGGCCTGCGCGAGGCCATGCGTCATCTGAAACGGCAGGGGGCCGTGGTCATCTTCCCGGCGGGCACGGTGTCCCACTGGCGAAAAGGCTGCGGCATCAGCGATCCGGACTGGCGCGACACGGCGCTGCGCCTGAGCCGCAGGACGGGCGCGACCGTCATTCCACTGTATTTTCGGGGCCGGAACAGCCTGGGCTTTTCGCTGGCGGGACTGCTCCATCCTGCCCTGCGGACGATGCTCCTCCCCCGCGAACTTCTCAGGAAACGCCATTCCACCGTGTCCCTGAGCATCGGAAACCCGATCCGCCGCGAAGTCCTCGACCTGCTCCCCTCCACCCGAATTCAGAACGACTACCTGCGGATGCGCTGCTACGCCCTGCGGGAAAAGAAAAGCGGGGGACACGCGGCGGAACCTCCCAAGCCGCTGGCCGCGCCGTTGCCCCGGGCGGTGCTTGAAGCCGCCATCGCGGAACTGCCGCCCTCCGCGCTCCTGATCCGTGAGGAAACGTACAGCCTCTACCTGCTGTACGGAGCGCAGTCGCCCTGCCTGCTTCAGGAACTGGGCCGCACCCGGGAGCTGACCTTCCGCGAAGCCGGGGAAGGGACCGGCAACCCGCTCGATCTCGACGCGTACGACAAGCGGTACCATCACCTGATCCTCTGGAACGACGCCGAACACGAAATCGCGGGCGGCTACCGGCTCGGCGTAGTGCCCGAGCTCACCCGCATGCACGGCCCGGAAGGCGTGTACAGTTCCAGCCTCTTCCGCTTCGATCCGGCCTTTTTCCGGCGTTACGGGCAAAGCCTCGAACTCGGCAGGGCGCTGGTGCGGCCCGGCTACCAGCGGGATTTCCTGCCTCTCCTGCTGCTCTGGAAGGGCATCGCCCGGTTCGTCCTGCGCCATCCGTCCATCCGTTACCTGTTCGGCCCGGTCAGCCTGAGCCTCGACGCCTCCAACCTCAGCCTCCGGCTCGTCACCGAATACCTCGTCGGCCAGCACGGCAGCCCGGAACTGGAGCAGCTCATCCGGGGCCGCGCCCCCCTGTCCGAAAAGGGCCTCGGAGACGCGCCCGGCGAGGCCTTCATCCGTTCCGTCCGGCAGGGCCTGCTGGACTACAAGCAGCTCGACAAGCTCATCAGGGCACAGGAACAGGGCCGGGGCATCCCCATCCTGTTCAAGCACTACCTCAAACTGGGCGGGCGCATCGCGGCCTTCCACCGCGACACGTCGTTCAACACGCTGGACGCCTTCCTGTTCGTGGACCTGCCGCAAGCCCCGGAAAACATGCTCAGGCGCTACATGGGGGCCGACGGCGCACACCGCTACATCGCCCGCCACGCCTCCTGACCGTCCCTCACCAACGGCAAAAGCCTTCCCGAACATACGGGAAGGCTTTTGCGTCTCGAACCGCCGAGGCTCCGGCAGGCCCGAAAGCCGGAAATGCTCCGTTTCGGAAAGGGGTCTTATCCTGCCCGTTTTTTCCTCTTGGGAGCCGTGAGATCGAAGCTGTGCCGGATCATGCCGAAAAGCTCCTCCTGCGGAACGGCGTCGACCTCCACGGTGTTCCAGTGGAGCTTGTTCATGTGCCACGCGGGGCGTACGCCCGGATAGGTCGTACGCAGGAACAGGGCCAGCATGGGCTCGCACTTCAGATTGACGCACAGCACGCCGTCCAGTTCGCAGATCAACGCGAACCACTTTCCGTTTCCTTCATGCCGCATGACCGTCGCGTTGACCGTCGCGAACGGCTCGTCTTCCAGCGCCCCTTCATAGGCAAGGCAGTGGGCGATCAGTGCTTTTCTGTCCATAGATTCCCCGTGATGTTTCGGCTCGTTCCGTCCCGCCGCCAGCATCGCCGAAAGCGCCCTCTTCCGCAACGAAAAAGGCGGCGCCTCAACCGATCCAGCGTAGCCAGAGCGCCGAAAGGGGCACGACGATCAGCATGGACGGCAGCATGTTGATCACCGGGAAAATCTTGATGCCACACATGCGGAGTCCCGTGGCCACAAAGATGACGCCGCCGCAGGACGTGAAGTCGCCGAGGACCGCCGGGGACATCTGCGGGGCGATGAGGTTTACGGAAAGATACAGCAGGGCGAGGATGGCGAACTGCGGGACGGCGATCAGACTGACGGAAATCCCGAACAGCGTCCCGAAGACAATCCCGCTGAACAGGTCAAGAACCGCCTTGGTGAAAAGGATGGTCGCGTCGCCGGTGATCCCTTCGTTGACGGCTCCGAAAATCCCCATGCTCCCGAAGCAGAACGCGGAAACCAGCGTGATGATGTTGACGATGTAGGTTTCGTTTCCGTAGTGCTTGCTCTTGGCCATGCGGAACAGGGCCCTGATGCATCGGGCGAGAAAGGATTCGGCGAAAAAGAATTCCCCTATGCACGAGCCGATGATGAGGGCCATGACGACCACGGGGAGCGCCGAAGCCTTGTTGACCAGAGAGGTCCCCATGCAGACGGTGATCACCCCGAAAATGAGGGGAAGGGTTTCCTTGATGCGCTTGGGGATGACGCCGGAACAGCAGGTTCCGACAATGCCGCCGACGAAAAGGGCGGCGCTGTCCACGATAGGTCCGATCATGACAATATCCAATCGGTTAAAAGGAGAACGAGACGACTCTATCCGAGTGTATCTCGAAACATGGCCGACAGGATTTGTCAAGCGCGCTTGAGCGGGACATCCGTATGCGTATCCCGGAGCCGGAGAAGCCCGCCGCACCGAGGCACGACCGGAGGGCCGCCGAGCTTGCGCCTCATGGACTCGGTGATCCGGCGAGGACTTGCCGTCTATGGCCCGGTGTCGCTGGGGTTGGGAGAAAACAGGCTTGCTGTTTGACTTGTTGAGAGTAAGGTCGTTGAAAGAGTTTGTTTCACGTTCCGCCGGAACCTGAAGCCGCACACTGAAACGAATACCGTTTGGCATGCCGTGCCATCGAACGCTCGCCGCATGCCTTTGGGAGTTGCATCATGCTCTTGGGGTTTGGAATGTATGCCGTCGTCGCTTTAGGCTGGTTTGTCGGAGGCATCGTAGGCGGCGCCACCGGCATGGGTTCGGTGATGGTGTCCATGCCCATACTCATGACGGCATTCCCGGCGGGAGACGCCGTCCTCATTTCCTGCCTCTGCGCCCTGTACGGCAATATCCACCTGATCATGGTGTACCACAAGCTGGCAAACGCAAAGGACATACGCGAGCTCTTCATCGGCTGCATCCCCGGATGCCTTCTGGGGACGCTGATGCTCAAGATCGCCCCCGTACAGGTGCTGGAGCTCATGGTCTGCGCCATGCTCGTCTGCTTCATCATCATGCGCAGCCGTTCCGGCGCGGCATCGTATCGGCTGCCGGACAGGAGCGCCATAGGCATAGGAGCCGGTGTCGTCAGCGGGTTTGTCCACTCGTCGGTGGCCCTCTCCGGGGCGCCTCTGGGGATTTACGCATTGCTCAGACAGTGGGAACCGGACAGGGTGCGCGGCAATTTCAGCGTCTTTTTCTTCCTGGCCAGTCTGGGGACGGTGGGCTCGCAGGCGCTGGCGGGACTTTACCGTGCGGAACTGTTCCCCTTGGCGCTGGTGGGCATCATCGGCTGCGCCGCAGGACAATACGCCGGAGTCCGCATAGGTCGGCATATAAACCGGCAGCTCTTCCAACGCATCCTCGTCGTTTTTCTCGCTCTCACGGCCGTCACCCTGCTGATACGCGCTCTGGAGTGACGTCCCATCACCACACCCTGTCTTGCCGCAGGGGCTCGGCTTTTCCTCTGAACGCGCCGTATCCCGTCGACCATATGAAGCGTTCCCATTCATCTTCGGGGTGGACACCCGCCCAACCGTATGTGGGAAGAATGCGAAAAAAACGGGCTACGGAATCGCTTCCGTAACCCGTTCGTATAAATGGTGGACCCACTAGGACTTGAACCTAGGACGGACCGGTTATGAGCCGGTGGCTCTACCAACTGAGCTATAGGTCCCTAAGGGCTATTCGGTAAGGACGCCCTCTTCGGGAGCATCCATCTGCATGGCGCCGACCGGACAAATCCGGATGCAACGCGCGCATACTGTACACTTTTCCTTGTCGAATGCAAGACGGCGGGTTTCGACGTCCACGGTCAGCGCGGAAGACGGGCACAAAGCCGTACACATGCCGCACTGCATGCACTTGTCCTCATTGTGCCGGATGCGCTGGGCCACGGGCGAGACGAGGACGCCCCGCTCGCGCAGGTATTCGATGCCCTTGTCGCAGGCTTCACGCGCGCCGGACAGTTCGAGAGTCAGAAAACCTTCCTGCCGCGGCGTGATCTGGGCGGTGCTGATGTTGAAGTCGAGATCGAACAACCGGGTCAGGTTGCAGACCAGCGGCCTGCCCGAAACGGCGGGCGGAAACGTCAGATGCACGTTGGTGTGGTACGGCTTGGCTTCCTGGCTCATGGCGCGTTCCTACATCTTGTTGTCTTTCATGAGCTGCTTGGCGCGGGTCGCTTCGGCCGACTTGGGGAACTTCTTGATCAGTTCCTGGAGGCGGACCTTGGCGGCGTCCTTCTTGCCCGCCTTGATGAAGCACATGCCCTGCTTCAGGTACGCCGAAGGCGCCTTGCCGCTGGAACCGTACTTGGAAATGACCTGTTCGTAATCGAGGGCGGCGGCGGGATAGTTGCCGAGCTGGTAATTGCACTCGCCGCGCCAGAACCATGCGTTGGAAATGAGCTTGTGCTTCGGATAGGTGTCCGTGAAGTCGGAGAACGATTTCAGGGACTGCTTGTAGTTGCGGGCGTTGAACGACTGCACGCCGTTGTCGTACAGCGCCTTGGCGATGTCGCCCTGCGCCTGCGTCTGCGGGGCGGCCTGCGTCTGGGGCGCGGGCGCGGCGGGCTGCTGCGCCTGCATGGCGGGCGCGCCGCCGGCATCCGGGGCGGCGGGCATGCCGGGAGCCGCGGGAACGTCACCGGGAACCCCGGCGGCTCCGGCTGCGGCGGCGACCGGCAGCTCCATGCCGAACTGCGTGGCGATGGCCTGCAACGCGGCCTCATGGTTGTTGACGCGCTGGGCGAGGCCGGGAAGCCCGCCCACGGCGGTGGTGGCGTTGTTGAAGTCGTCGATCTGCCCCTTCACGGCGCTCATTTCCTGACGCAGGGACTGTACCTGCGCCCACGTGTCGGCCTGTGCGGGCTGCACGCCGGAGAGCTGGCTGCTCAGGAGGCGAATCTGCTGTTCCTGCTGATTCAGACGCATCTGCATGGCGTCGATCTGCCCGTTGGCGCAGCCTGTCAGAACAAGTCCCCCGAGAAGCAGGGGAAGGGAACGATACAACTTTTTCATGGTGTTACCCTGATAGAGGATTTGGATGCACACGATACGCCCTTTGAACTGAGAACTCAAGTCAGCGGGCGCGGCGCCATCCGAACAGCACGTAGGCCACCCCGCCGAGCACCGGGACGAATACGCAGGCCATCATCCACACCACCCGTTCGAGCGGGGTGTCGAAAACGTGGTTGAAGGCGTGCCAGATGCCCCAGAGGTTCAGCAGCGCGGGCAGAAACAGCAGCGCGAGCTGCCACCATTCCAGAGAAAACAGACTCACGAAGCCCTCCCGGAGCCTTTCAGCCACATGCTGAGGCAGACGAGCAGCGCGCCGCAACAAATGGCGATGTCGGCCACGTTGAACGCGGGCCAGTGCCACTGGCCGACGTAGAAATCCAGAAAGTCCACAACGGCCCGGAACCGGATGCGGTCCACAAGGTTGCCCACGGCGCCGCCGAGCACCATTCCGAGGCCCCAGAACAGCGCCTTCTCATCACGCCGCGCCGAACGGGCCAGCATGAAGATCACGCCCGCCGACACCAGCGTGGCGGCGAAGAACAGCCAGAACTGCCATTCGATGTCCGAACGGTTCAGGAAGCCGAACGCCGCCCCGCGGTTGCGGATGTTGACGAGATCGAAGAATCCGGGGATGACCGTCACCGCCCCGTAATAGGGCAGTGACGCCATCACCCAGCATTTGGTGAGCTGATCGAGCAGCAACACCGCCACGCCGCATCCGAGAACCGTTTTGTAGCGGGTGTCCTTGTCCGATCCGGCCACTACGCAAGTTCCTTCATAACGGCGGCGCAGCGGGGGCACAGCGTCGGATGTTCGGGATCGGAACCGAGTTCGTCGCTGTAAATCCAGCAGCGTTCGCACTTTTCACCGGCGGCCTTGCCCACGCCCACGGCGAGTTTGGAGCCGTCGGCAAGCTCGACCTGCGCCAGATCAGCGGGCGCGTCGGCCAGCGGAGCCAGATGGAGCTGCGACACGATGCACACGGCGCGCAGGTCCGTGCCGATGTTTTGCAGCACGTCCAGCAGTTCGGGCGAGGCGTACAGGGTCACGGCGGTGTCCAGCGCGTGGCCCACGGTCCCGGCCTTGCGGAGCGGTTCGATGGCGCGGGTCACCTCGGTGCGCGCGGCCAGCACGGCCTCCCAGCGCTTGCGGTCCGCGTCGTCCAGCAGGAAACCGGCGGCGTCCAGCACGGGGAAGGCGAACACGCTCTTGGCCTCGGGGCGCAGACCCTCGGGGATGTGGCGGAACACTTCTTCGGCCGTGAAGCTCAGGACGGGAGCCATATCCTGCGTGAGCATGAGCAGGATGTGGTACAGCGCGGTCTGCGCGGAACGGCGCTCGCGACTTGCGGGCGCGGAGGAGTACAGGCGGTCCTTGAGGATGTCCAGATAGAAGGCGGACAGGTCCGTGGAGCACAGGTTGTGCAGCGTGTGGAAGACCTTATGGAATTCGTAATCCCGGTAGGCGTCCTGCACGCGCTGATGGACGCGCGCCGCCACGTCGAGCGCGTAGCGATCCAGCGGGTCCATATCCTTCACGTCCACGAGATCGGCGCGGCCCAGATCGTTCAGGTTGCCGAGCAGATAGCGGCAGGTGTTGCGGATGCGGCGGTAGGCGTCCACGAGACGGCTGATGATCTCCTGCGAGATGCGTACGTCTTCGCGGTAGTCCACGGAAGCCGCCCACATGCGGATGATTTCCGCGCCGTGCTTGCCGATGATTTCTTCCAGATCGATGCCGTTGCCGAGCGACTTGGACATCTTGCGGCCTTCGCCGTCCACCACGTAGCCGTGCGTGAGCACCGCCTTGTAGGGCGGCACGCCGCGCGTGCCCACGGAGGCGAGCAGCGAGGAGTGGAACCAGCCGCGGTGCTGGTCGGAGCCTTCAAGGTACAGGTCGGCGGGGAACCCGAGTTCGGGCCGCTTCTCCATGACCGCCGCGAAGCTGGTGCCGGAGTCGAACCACACGTCGAGAATGTCGGTTTCGCGCTTCCAGTGCCGACCGCCGCACTTGGGGCATTTCAGCCCTTCGGGGACGATCTCCTTCATGTCGGCTTCGTACCAGTAGTCGCAGCCGGTGGGATGCTTGGCGAACCGGGCGGCGATGTCGCGCATCCAGTCGGGATCGTTCCACGCTTCGCCGCAGTCCTCGCAGAGCAGGGCCAGAATCGGCACGCCCCACAGACGCTGACGCGAGATGCACCAGTCGGGGCGCTGTTCGATCATGTTGTAGATGCGTTCCTCGCCCCAGCTCGGAATCCATTCCACATCGTTGCGGATGGCCTTCAGCGCCTTCTTACGCAGGTCGTTGGCCTCCATGCTCACGAACCACTGGGTCGTGGCGCGGAAGATGACGGGCTTCTTGCAGCGCCAGCAATGCGGGTAGGAGTGGACGATGTCCGCCTGTCCCATCAGATTGCCGACTTCCTTGACCTTCTCGATGACGTTCGGGTTGGCCTGCTGCACCGGCAGCCCGGCGAAGAACTCCACGCTGTCGAGGTATTCGCCGCGGTCGTTGAGCGGGGAATAGATGTCGATGCCGTACTGGAGGCAGACCTCATAGTCCTCGCGGCCGTGTCCGGGAGCGGTGTGGACGCAGCCGGTACCGGCGTCCAGCGTCACGTGTCCGCCGAGGATCATCGTGGATTCGCGGTCATAGAAGGGATGGCGGGCCTTGAGCAATTCCAGACGCTGGCCGAGGGCGGTGCCCACGGTCTTCACGGCGTCGAGGTTCCAGCCGCACGCCTTGGCCACGCTTTCGATGAGTTCGGTCGCCAGCACGTACTGGCTGCCTTCGTACTCGACCAGCGAATAGTCGAATTCGGGATGCACGGCCACGGCCATGTTGCTCGGCAGGGTCCACGGGGTCGTGGTCCAGATGATCACATAGGCACGGGACGGATCGGCGGCGGGGAAAACGTCCTTGAGCTTGTCGTCGGTCAGGGGGAAACGCACGAAAATGGACGGCGACGTGTGGTCGGCGTATTCCACTTCGGCTTCCGCAAGGGCCGTCTGGCAGGAACAGCACCAGTAGATGGGCTTCTTGCTGCGGACCACGTTGCCCTTTTCCACAAAGTTCGCGAGCTCGGTGGCGGTGGCGGACTCGTATTCGGGGATCATGGTCTTGTAGGGATGGTCCCAGTCGCCGAGCACGCCGAGGCGCTTGAATTCCTTGCGCTGGATGTCCACGAACTTGTCGGCGTACTGACGGCAGCGGCGACGCACGGCGTAGGGCGGCAGTTCCTTTTTCTTTTCGCCGAGTTCGTGCTCCACCTTGAGTTCGATGGGCAGGCCGTGGCAGTCCCAGCCGGGCACGTACACGGACTGTTCGCCCTGCATGTTGCGGGACTTGATGATGATATCCTTGAGGACCTTGTTCAGGGCATGGCCGAGATGCAGATGACCGTTGGCGTAAGGCGGACCGTCGTGCAGACGGAAGCTGCCCCGACTCCCCGAAGCGTCCAGCATCGTACCGTAAATATTGTTCTCTTCCCACCAGCGCAGCATTTCCGGCTCACGCTGAGTGAGGTTCGCTTTCATGGGAAAGGACGTATTGGGAAGATTCAGGGTTTTCTTGTAATCGCTCATGAACAGGCTCCTTCTATATCCACACCAGAGTGTAATCGAAAAATTTTGCTTCAAGGCTACGCGCTTGTCAAGGAAGAACGCGGAAGAAACGACCGTTTCGCGCACCGATTGCCTCACCCCGAGGAGGATGATAGAGGTGGGACGCACAACCTTCGGCATTCCTTCCGAGCGCGGCCCCGCGCCCCGGAAAGGCGAAACCGGCGTCACCCGCCGGGCCGGTCGCCCGGTGTGGCGGACCCGATGACATCCGAAGAGCAAGCGCAGCCCCCGCACGGTTTCCCGTTCCCGCGCTCACCCGCGCGGCCCGCAAGACGCCGTGCCGCCTCACGTCTCCTTCCCTCGCTCCGGAACGGCCTTCCGCCCCGCGCGCCGCCCCGCAACCCTCTTGCCGGGAGAAAACCCCATGCCCTTCCAGCGTCTCTGTCTGCTCCTCTTCGCGTCCCTGCTGATGCTCGGCGGCTGTTCCCCGCGTTACACCATGAGGCTCTGCGCCCAGACCGACGGGCATGTGTACCCCCATGCCGGGCACACCTATGCCGTCAACCTGACGGAACGCCAGTCATGGGACCCGCTGTACCGGCAAATCAAAAAAGACATGGAGCGCATCCTCCCCGATGCGGGCCTCAAGATGACCTCGGAGCGCAGACGCGCCAACGTTCTTCTTGATGTAAACTATGAAGACGAAAAAACCACCCGCCTCAGGACCGTATCCGAGCCCGTATACGGCAGAACGGGAAGCGTCAAGGAAACCCGCGGCACCTACGACAAGGCGACGGGAAAATACAGCCGGACCACCGTCACGACGCCGACCTACGGCATAACGGGATACAAGGACACGGTGAAGGAGGAAGATGACTATTACTATAAGATATATATCTATGCCTCCGACGCCCGGACGGGGAAAAAGCTCTGGGACACCTACATCAGTTGCACCATTCCTTTCCCGGACTCGGACATGCCGACCCACCTGCTCCAGGGCGCCAAGGAGTATTTCGGCTCCGACACGGAAAAGTTCATCAAGCTGTACGTCACGATCAATCAGGACGGCACGTATGACGTGGAGCGGGTGGACGACTGACGCGCCCTCTCCCCGGAAACGGACACGCCGCGAACACGCGAAGTCCCCGCAGGAAACCGTTCCCTGCGGGGACTTTTGCATATGGAGGAGTGAGCATCGTCAGGCAATCGAAAGCGGCTGCCGGAGTACGGGACGCCGCCCTTCCCCACCGGGGAAAAGCGGAACTTCCGGCGGAGCATGCCGAGGTTCCGGCGGCACCCGCCTTTCCGGCTCCCCGTCCCCGCCTCCCCACGGGAAGGCCGATACGGAGATTCCGGGAGAGCGGATCGGGCCGTCCGTCCGCTTGGGGGGAGAGGCAGTCTCCCCCCGTCAACGGCTTACAGCCACTGGACCGCGTCGCCGCTCCCGACGCCGAAGCGGAGGTTGTCGTCGACGGCGTCGATGACGACGTGCTGGTCGTCGCGGACCTGCCCGCCGATGATGTACTTGGCGAGCGGGGTTTCCACATGGGACTGGAGGTACCGTTTGAGCGGACGGGCGCCGTAGTGCGGATCGTACGCGGCGTCCGCGATGAACTCGTGCGCGGCCTCGGTAAGCTCAAGCGTGATCTTCCGTTCCTCAAGCCGCGACTGGAGCCGGTGGAGCTGGAGATCGATGATTCTGCCGATCTGCTCGGGGAGCAGGGGCTTGAACAGCACCGTCTCGTCCACACGGTTCAGGAACTCCGGCTTGAAGTGCTGGCGCAGTTCGCCCATGACTTCCGTGTACACGTCGGAGGCGAAGGTGCCGTCCGGGTTGATGCCGTCCAGCATCTTGTAGGACCCGATGTTCGACGTCATGATCACGATGGTGTTGCGGAAGTCCACCGTGCGGCCCTGACTGTCCGTGAGCCGCCCGTCGTCGAGCAGTTGGAGGAGCGTGTTGAACACGTCCGGGTGCGCCTTTTCGATCTCGTCGAACAGGATCACGCTGTAGGGCTTCCGGCGCACGGCTTCGGTGAGCTGCCCGCCTTCGTCATACCCCACGTATCCGGGAGGCGCGCCGATGAGCCGCGCCACGGAGTGCTTCTCCATGTACTCGCTCATGTCCAGACGCACGATGTTCTCTTCGCTGTCGAAGAGGGCTTCGGCCAGCGCCTTGCAGAGTTCCGTCTTGCCCACGCCCGTGGGGCCGAGGAAGATGAACGAGCCCTGCGGCCGCGAGGGGTCGGACAACCCGGCGCGGGTACGCAGCACGGCGTCGGCCACGGCCTGCACGGCCTCGTCCTGCCCGATCACGCGCTCGTGCAGCTTGTCGGGCAGGCGGATCAGCTTGTCTCGCTCGGACTGGAGCAGCCGCGTCACCGGGATGCCGGTCCAACGGGCCACGATGTCCGCCACGTCGTCGGGGCGCACTTCCTGCTTGAGCAGGCGGGGCGCTTCCTGACCGTTCTCCATGTCGTGCAGTTTCTTTTCCAGCTCGGGCAGCTTCGCGTACTTCAGTTCGGACGCCGCCTGCAAATCGCCGCGACGGGTCGCGTCCTCGACGGCGAGGCGCGTCTTCTCGATTTCGCCCTTGAGATCGCGGACGACGTTGATCACGCCCTTCTCGCTTTCCCACTGGGTCTTCAGCTCGGCCTGCGTCATCTGGAGGTTGCGGAGTTCGTTCTCCAGCTTTTCCAGACGTTCGCGGGAAGCGTCGTCGGTTTCCTTGCGCAGGGCCTCGCGTTCGATTTCGAGCTGCATGACCTTGCGGTTGGCCTCGTCCAGTTCGGTGGGCAGCGAGTCGATCTCGGTGCGGATCATGGCCGCGGCTTCGTCGATCAGGTCGATGGCCTTGTCGGGAAGCTGACGGTCGGTGATGTACCGGTTGGACAGCACCACGGCCTCCACGATGGACGAGTCGCTGATGCGCACGCCGTGGTGGACTTCAAAGCGTTCCTTCAGACCGCGCAGGATGGAAATCGTATCCTCGACGGTCGGCTCCTCGACCAGCACGGTCTGGAACCGGCGCTCCAGCGCGGGGTCCTTTTCGATGTACTTGCGGTACTCGTCAAGCGTGGTCGCGCCGATGCAGTGCAGCTCGCCGCGGGCCAGCAGCGGCTTGAGCAGGTTGCCCGCGTCCATCGCGCCGTCGGTCTTGCCCGCGCCCACGATGGTGTGCAGCTCGTCGATGAACAGGATGATCTGCCCTTCGGACTTCTGCACTTCGGACAGCACGGCCTTGAGCCGTTCCTCGAACTCGCCGCGGTACTTGGCGCCCGCGATGAGCGCGCCCATGTCGAGCGCGAAGATCGTCTTGTTTTTGAGCCCTTCGGGCACGTCGCCCTTGACGATGCGGTAGGCGAGCCCTTCCGCGATGGCGGTCTTGCCCACGCCCGCCTCGCCGATGAGCACGGGGTTATTCTTCGTGCGCCGCGACAGGATGCGGATGACGCGGCGGATTTCCGCGTCGCGCCCGATCACCGGATCGAGCTTGCCCTTGCTGGCGGCTTCGACGAGGTTGCGCCCGTACTTGCTCAGCGCCTCGTAGCTTTCCTCGGGGTTGGCGGAGGTCACGCGGTGCGGACCGCGCACGGCCATCATGGTCTCGGTGAACTTTTCCGCGGACAGCCCGGCGTCGGCGGCCACCTGACCGAGACCGGTCGAAGCGGGCTCACGCAGGAGTTCCGCGAAAATGTGCTCCACGCTGACGTATTCGTCACGCAGCCGCTTGGCGAGGGCCTCCGCGTTGGCGATGGCCTTGGCGACCCGCTGCGAAATCGTGATCGTACCCATCTCCGCGCCCGGCCCGCGCACGGACGGACGCTTCTTGAGCACCGCCTCCAGCGCCGTGACCAGCGCCTTGGGAGCGACGCCCGCGCGTTCCAGCACGCGGGGGACGAAGCCGTCTTCCTGATTCACCAGCGCGAGCGCCAGATGTTCGGCGTCCACTTCCTGATGACCGTACTGGGCGGCGAGCCCCTGCGCCGTGGTCAGCGCTTCACGGGATTTTTCGGTAAATCTGTTGATATCCATAATGGTTCACCTCAATTGCGTTGATGTGCGTCCGCAGCGCGCTTCCCGGAAGACATCCGGGAACGCAACGCGTCCGCACAAACGATATCGCTATCGATTTCTCTTCTACAATAAGGCGTTCTAACGGTCTGTCAATTCCCTGATACGCAATTCTAACGTAGCGATGCGGTCCAGCAGGTCCATAACGATGGAGCCGCCGAGCGTATGCAGATCGAAGTCGCTGCACAGCCGTTCCAGTTTGCGCAGACGGTAGACGTCCTCCTGCCGGAACAACAGCGCGGCGTCCGCCGTGCGCGTGGGTTTCAGCCAGCCGATATCCATCAGTTCGGAAAGGCGATCCGGGCTCGTCCCGGTCAGTTCCAGAAATTCGCCCCAGACGACGAGAGTCGAGCGGCTCGGCACATCCTTTATATTCTTCGAGAGTTCCATATAATCATCTCCCCTGACGTTGGCCTTCGGAAGCAAGGTCCGGCGTTACTTTTCCGCTGCGAGGGCTTCCCACAGCTCGCGCTGCTTCGGCGTGAGGTTCTTCGGCGCATCAATGCCGACGCGCACATACAGGTCCCCGCGCGCGCTGGCGGGCCCGAGTCCCTTGCCCCGCAGGCGCATCTTCTTCCCGCTGCCGGTCCCGGCCGGGATGGAAAGCTCGACGTTCCCGTCAAGAGTGGGAACGGTGACCTTGGCCCCGAGCACGGCCTGCCACGGCTGGAGCCGCACCTCATAGGTGAGGTCCGTGCCGTCCACATGGAACAGCGAATGCGGCGCAAAGCGTATCCGCAGGTACAGATCGCCCTTCGGCCCGCCGTTCGGCGACGCATACCCCTGCCCGGCGAGGCGGAGCTTGGCCCCGTCCTTCACCCCGGCGGGGATGTTGACCTTGAGGGTCTTGGGACCGTCGCCGCCCTGTAGGGTGACGCTGCGTTCGCCGCCCTTCACCGCGTCCTCAAGGGAAATGGAGATGTCGGCCTCGACGTCGCGGCCCCGCTGCGGGCGGGACGAAAAACCGTCGAACCCCTGCCCGCCGAACTGCGCGCCCTGACGGCCCCCGAACAGCGTCTCGAAAAAGTCGCTGAACCCGGACCCGTCGAAGCCCTGTCCGCCGGAAAATTCCTGCCCGTTGAACGTAAAGCGCGTCCCGCCGCCGAACGGATTGCCGCCCCCGAAGGGGTTGCCGCCGGAGAACTGCTGACCCTGCTGCCAGTTGGGGCCGAGCTGGTCATACATTTTCCGCTTCTGTTCGTCTTTGAGAACTTCGTACGCCTCGTTTATTTCCTTGAATTGCTCCTCGGCTTCTTTATTGCCGGGGTTCAGGTCCGGGTGGTACTGGCGGGCGAGTTTCTTGAAGGCTTTTGAAATCTCATCCTTGGAAGCCTCACGCCCCACACCCAGAATCTTGTAGTAATCCTTATATTCGACACTCATAGCATCAAGCCTCCTCTGGACACGCCTGTTGACGCGCGTGAAGCCGCCTCCAGTGCCGGACGCCGCTTCAACGGATCATATGTAAAGCCGATCCGGTTCCAGTCAAGGTGGTTAGAGTCCGACGGAGCGCCTCCCGCAGCCATTGAAAAAAAAGGGCGTTGCGGCTAGGCTCGTGGCATCCCGGCCGCTTATCCGACCAGCCAAGGAGCCTTTCCATGTCCTCCCGCCCCACGTCAGCCTCCATGCTGTCCATGCTTCCGCAGCCCATCCAGCCGATTCCCGGCGATTCCTTCAACGACCGCATCCTGCTCCTGCTCGCGGCGGTCGCCTCCACGGACGGCATGCTGACCTATCGGGAATACCAGCTCGTGCAGGAGGCCGCCGAAGCCATCTTCGGGGAGCGCGCCCTTCACGCCGAACTCCAGGCCAAGCTCCACTACGCGCTCCTGAACCCGCCGTCCGATCCCGCCGAAATCGCCCGCGACATGGCGAATCAGGCCGACGCGCAAAAGGTGTCCTCGACCTTCGTGGACACCATGCTCAAGGCGCTGTCCCTCATCGGCGGGCATGAGGAACGGGTGGACGAAAAGGCGCAGTCGCTGGTCAACGACATCGAATGGGCGTTCCGCAAGTCGCGTCTGGAACGCAGCGCGGGACGGGGCATCGGCCTCGGGCTCAACGTCGGGGAAAGCCTCGGCGGGCTGTACCGCATGGCCACGAGCGTGCTCCCCTCCCGCAAGGACATCGCCAACTGGTTCGCGCCGGAAACCACCCAGTTCAACGCGGACATGGAACATTTCGCCAGCTCCCTCGACCGCATCGCGTGGACGCTCGACGACATGGACCTGCGCGAGGAGCTCTACCTGTTCCGCAAGATGCTGCGCCGCCAACCGTTCAAGATCGTCATCGTGGGCGAGCGCAAGCGCGGCAAAAGCTCGCTCATCAACGCGATCATCGGACAGGAGCTGTCCCCCGTGCGCGAGTCCACGCCGGAAACCGCCACCGTGGTCGAATTCCGGTACGCGCACGCCCCGGACTACAGCGTGCGCTTTCTCGACTCCAGCCAGTTCGCCCGGCTGGAGGACTACCTCGAAAACGAACAGGACAACCTCCTGCTCACCCGCAAGATCGAACACATCCGCAAGGGCGTCGCGGACGGCACCTTCATCCCCGGCAAACTCCTCTCCGGCATCACCTGCTGGGACGATCTGTCCGACTACATCAGCCTCGAAGGCCGCTTCTCGGGCTTCGTAGCCCGCGTGAGCGTCGGCCTGCCGCTGGACACCCTGCGTTCGGGCGTCGTGCTCGTGGACACCCCCGGCCTCAACGACACGGACCGGTTCCACGATTACCTCTCCTATGAGGAAAGCCTCGAAGCGGACTGCGTGATTTTCGTCATGGACGCCCGCGACCCCGGCTCGAACTCCGAACTGTCCCTGCTCCGCAAGCTGGCCCGCAGCGGGCGAACGGTGAGCATCATCGGCGTCCTGACCAACATCGACCGCCTCAACAGCGCCGCCAGCCTCGAACTGGCCCGCGAGCAGGCCCGCACCGTCCTGCGCGAAGCCTGCCGCAGTTCCGGTCAGGTGGAACTGGCGGGCGTCGTCGCCCTCAACACCCGGCAGGCCGTCGAGGAGCGCTGCCGGAACAAGACCGCCCTTGCGGACACGCTGAAGGTTTCCAGGTCCGTTTCCGGCGAACTCGAACAGCTCCTGTCGATCCTGCGGGAAGTCATGGACCGCGACACCGGCAAGGAAGCCTACCGCCGCAAAATCGCGGAAGCCTACTCCCGGATCGCGGACTCGGCGCGGGAACGGCTCCGCAGGCATGTGCAGGAATACCGCGACTCCCTGCCCAGCCCCGAACTCCTCGGCATGCTGGACGCGCACGCCAAGCAGCTCTCCGCCGCCGCCCTGTCCTCGCTCGAACAGGCCCGGCAGGTGGTGGACGCCGCCGCCAAAGACCTCGACGCGTGGGACGTCGCCACGGAAAAGGCGCTGGAAAAATTCCGCGAAACCCTCGTCCTGCGGCTCATGGACGCCGTGGGTCGCAAGGTTTCCGAACTCGGGCACCAGTTCGCCAAGGACGCGGTCTGGAAGGAGTTCGACGCCACCGAAGCCCGGACCATCGCCCGCCGCGCCGTGGACGAATTTCTTGAGGAACAGCGCGGCATCCTGCGCGGCTGGGAAGACAAGCTGCGGCTGTTCTCCGCGCGCATGGACGAGTTTTCGCAGGAATGCCTCGCCCGCCTCAGCTCCAACATCGACGGCCTCCAGGACGACCCCGGCGAAGTCAACGGCACCTCCTCGGCGGCGACGCACTTCCTCGTGCAGACCCACCGGCACATGAAGAACCTTGCGGTGTTCACCACCGGCCTGACCGTGGGCCGCCTCACCGCCCTCGGGCCGATCTCGATCCTCGTCACCGCGGGCAACATCCTCGCGCTGGCGACCGCAAGCCCCTTCGCGGCGGCGGTGGTCGCGGCGGTGGCGGGAACCGCCGGGCTGCTCTACCACCTCGGACGCGAGGACAAACGCAAGGCGGCCTTCCTCGACAAACGACGCCGCGACGCCGAAGAGTACGCCGACCGCATCTGCGACGCCCTGCGGCAGGAACTCGGCGGCGTCCGCGAAGACCTCGGCAAGGCCTACGAATTCGAGGTCAAGCGCGGCTTCGCTCCGGCACTGGAAAGCCTGTTCCACCAGTCCGTACACCTGCGCCTCTTCCTCGACGTCATGCAGAAAATCCGCAGCGACGTTTCCCGCTACGACGAGCACGTACAGAAGCAGCTTGAAGAACTCGGCGGCGTCCTGAACCAGCACTGAGGCCGCACCGGACGGTGTCTCCCCGCTCCGGCGCCCCGAATGTTACCCCATACCAACATCAAACGGGGACAACCATGTACACCATCCGTCAGGCGCGCCCCGCCGACTACGATTCGATTTACGCCTTCGTCAGGACGGCGTTCGAGACGGCCAAGGTTTCGGACGGCGCCGAACAGGATTTCGTCCTCGATCTGCGGCAAGGCGGCCTCATTCCCGAACTGGAGCTGATCGCCGAAGAAGACGGGCTACTCATCGGTCACATCATGCTGACCCGAGCGTTCATCCGCAGGGACGGAGCCTCGTTCGGCACGCTCCTCCTCGCGCCGCTGTCCGTCGCGCTGGAACGCCGGAGCCGCGGCGTGGGCGCGGCCCTCGTCCGCGAGGCGCTCGGCAGGGCAAAGACGCTGGGGCACACTTCGGTCGTGCTCGTCGGCGATCCCGCCTATTACGGGCGGCTCGGGTTCCGCGCCGCCGCGCCCGTCGCCTATCCCGGCGTGCCCGGCGAATACACGCTGGCCTGTGAACTGGTTCCCGGCGCCCTGTCCGGCGTCTCCGGAGACATCACCCTTCCCTGACCATCCCAACCAAAGGAATGCGCCATGAAATCTCTCTGTCTCGCTCTGGCCTGCGCCCTGCTCCTTCCCGTCCTCGCCCATGCCGACGACTCGGACGTGGGGTGCGTGACCACGGAATGGAAGCTGCTGGGCGCGAACCACAAGGTTTGCGTTTCGGCCTTCACCGACCCGGACATTCCGGGCGTGGCCTGCTACATCAGTCAGGCGAAGACCGGCGGCGTGTCGGGTTCGCTCGGGCTGGCGGAGGACCCGTCCAACTTCTCGATTTCGTGCAGCCAGATCGGCCCCATCGAAATCCCCAAGAAGCTGCCCAAGCAGGCCAACGTCTTCCGCGAATCGACCTCGGTGTTCTTCAAGGCCACCCGCGTCACCCGCATCTGGGACCCCAAGCGCAACACCCTCGTCTACCTCGCCGTCAGCCGCCGCATCGTGGACGGCTCTCCGTTCAACGCCATTTCCACCGTGCCGGTGAAGAAGTAAAGGCGAATCGGGGGAGGGAAGGGGGAACCTTTCTGGAGAAAGGTTCCCCCTTCCCTCCCCCGGTACTG
>CABKMN010000044.1 GCA_902373525.1 uncultured Bilophila sp.
GGGGAGAGGGGACCTTTCTCCAGAAAGGTCCCCTCTCCCCTCCCCGATTCGTTTTTCTTTAATCAGCCAGAATGCTTTCGTTCTTCATTTCGATCTTGGCGCCGTTCCGCAGGAGGGAGAGGAACCCGCGGAACATCTGCTCGCGCTTGGCGTTCAGGACGGCTTCGGTGATCTGGGGTGCGGCGACCTTCCAGTCCTCGTCGCTCGGGGTCACGACTTCGGCCACGCGGGCGATGACGGCCCCGCCGTCGAGGGTGTAGGCCACGGGCAGCCATTCGTTGGGCTTGGCGGCGAAGGCGGCCTTGGCCAGATCGGGGCTGACGCCCAGAGCGCCCAGACGTCCCTGACGGCTGACGGGATCGGTCTTTTGCGCCTTGGCCTGAAGGTCCGCCGGAAGATCGGCGGTAAAGCCCTTGCGGGCCGCCGTGGCGGCTTCGAAGGCGAGGGTACGGGCCTTGTCCTGCTGGAGCCGGGCCTTGATGTCGTCCTTCACGGCCTCAAGAGGCTTCACGGACTGCGGCTTGGACTCGTTCACCTTGGCGACGACGTACCCGGTCTTGGTCACGAAGGGCGTGTCCAGCACCGTGCCGGGCTTGGCGGAGAGCAGGGCGGGCAGGTTTTCTGGCTTGATGCCGGTCATGTCGGACAGCGCGGTGGTGTCGACGAGCCCCGTGGACTTGGGTTCGAGCTTGAGCGGCTCGCCCGCTTCCTTGAGGGTCTTGCCGCCGATGACCGCAAGCTGCACCTGTTCCAGCGCTTCCTGCACCTTGCCCGCGGCTTCGTCCTGCGCGAGACGCAGGCGGATTTGATCCTTCACCTCGTCGAGCGGCTTCTGACCCGCTGCCTTGCGTTCCTCAAGCAGGATGAGGTGCCAGCCGAACTGCGTCTTCACGGGCGCGGAAACCTCGCCGGTCTTGAGCGCAAAGGCGGCCTTGTCGAATTCCGGCACCATCTGGCCGTGCTGGAACCAGCCGAGATCGCCGCCCTGAACCGCGCTGCCGGGGTCTTCGGACACGTCCTTGGCGACTGCGGCGAAGTCTTCTCCGGCCTTGAGGCGGGCGGCGACGGCTTCGATTTTGGCCTTCGCCTTGGCCTGATCCTCGGCGGAAGCCTTTTCGTCGACGCGGACGAGGATATGGCGGGCGTGCGCCACTTCGGGCGTGGCGAACTGCGCGGCGTTCTTCTGGTAGAAGTCGGCGACGGCGTCGTCACCGATGACCTGACTGGCCGCCAGCGCCTCGGCGCCGATGAGGAGGTACTCCACGTCGGCCTGCGGCGGGACGGTGAAGGCCGTCTGATTGGCGTCGTAGTAATCCTTGATCTGCGCGTCGTCCACGGCGACCTTGGACGTGAAGTCGCCGACCGGATAGAGCACGTATTCGAGGATGCGGCGTTCGCCTTCGTAGCGGAACAGATCGCGCACCTCGGCCTCGGGCACGAAGGCCCCGGCGGTGACGTCGGTGCGGAGCTTGTTGATCAGCATGTTGTTGCGGAGCTCGGCTTCAAAGGTGCCGGGCGTGTTGCGCTGCGCCTTGAGCATGCGGAGGTAGGCTTCGGGATCGAATTTGCCTTCGGCGTTCTGGAAGGCGGGGAAACTTTCGACGACCTTGCGGAGCTCCACCGGGGTCACGGTCGCGCCCACGCGCTTGGCTTCCTGAATCAGGATGTTTTCGAGAACGAGGTTCTGGATGAGCTGCTGCTTGAGTTGCATCGCCTTGAGGCCGGCGGCGTCGATGTCGGGATACTGGGCGCGGACCTGCTGCTCAAGCTGCTCGTACTTGCGCTGAAACTCCTGAATGGTGATGGGTTCCCCGTTCACGGTGAGGATCACCGTGGAAGGGCCGCCCGTCAGGCCGCCGACGCCCCAGAACACGAAGACAAGAATGATGATGCCAAAGGCAATTTTGACGCCCCACGATTGGGCGTTGGATCGAATGACGTCCAGCATGACAGCTCCAGGTCAGGGTTTACGGGGCCCGGCCCGTGCGCGGCGTCCCGCGCGGCGGGCCGGGCTCCGGCTTTTACATTTGTTCTTTGACGGCGTTCAACAGGCCGCCAGACCGGATGATGTCCAGTTCGGCAGCCGAGAGATCGTTCTTTACAGGAAGAACGCCCACACCCGCAATCTCAATGTTCGTGACCCCGCCGGGCGTGATCTCGTTGAGCGGGATACGGATGTCGGCTCCCTGAACGACCTTAGCATAGTCTTCCCTGTTCACGAAGACCAGAGGCAGGATGCCGAAATTCACGAGATTGGCGCGGTGGATGCGGGCCATCGACAGGGCGATCACGGCGCGGATGCCGAGGTGGCGGGGAGCCAGCGCCGCATGCTCGCGGCTGGAGCCCTGCCCGTAGTTCTCGCCCGCCACGATCACGCCGTTGCCGCCCGCTTCGCTGACGGCGCGGGCGCGCTTCACGAAGTCGGGGTCCACGCGCACGAAGACGTGTTCCGCGATGGCCGGGATGTTGGAGCGCAGGGCGAGGATTTCCGCGCCCGCGGGCATGATGTGGTCGGTGGTGATGTTGTCTTCGAGACGGATCACGACCTTGGCCTCCATCGTGTCGCCGGAGGCGTCGAGGCGGGGGAAGGTTTCCAGCGCCACGATGTTCGGCCCGCGCAGGACGTCCACATCGGAACCGTCCTCGGGCGGGAAGACGAACAGGTGCCGGATGGACGGCGGATCGGCGGGCAGTTCCGGCTTGGCGGGAGGCGTTCCCCACCCGGCGGGGTCGGTGAACGCGCCGTTCAGGGCGGCCTGGGCTGCGGTCAGCGGGCTGACGAGGTAGACCTTGGCGTCCTTGGTGCCGCTGCGGCCCTCGAAGTTGCGGTTGAACGTGCGGGCGCTCACCCCGGCGGTCACGGGCGCGCCGCCGGAACCGATGCACGGGCCGCAGGAACATTCGAGCAGGCGCGCGCCGGAGCTGATGATGGGTTCGAGCAGCCCTTCCTGCGCCAACATGGTGAGCACCTGCTTGGAGCCGGGGGAAATCATGGTGTCGGTGCCGGGGTTGACCCGGTGTCCGGCGAGGATGTGCGCCACCAGCTTGAGGTCGGCGTAGGAGGAATTCGTACAGGAGCCGATGCAGACCTGTTCCACGGGCAGACCGTCGAGGTCGGCCACGGGCACCACGCGGTCGGGCATGTGCGGCTGCGCCGCCAGCGGGACCAGCGTGGAGAGGTCGATGGTCTCCTCTTCGTCATATGTGGCGTCGGCGTCGGGGCCGAGTTCCTTCCAGTCGGCCTCGCGGCCCATCGCCTTGAGGAAGGCGCGGGTCACGCCGTCGGAGGGGAAGAGGGTGCCGGTGGCGCCGAGTTCCGCGCCCATGTTGGCGATGGTGGCGCGTTCGGGCACGGACAGGGCGGCGACGCCGGGTCCGCAGTATTCGAAGACGCGGCCCACGCCGCCCTTCACGGTGCGGCGGCGGAGCAGTTCGAGGATGACGTCCTTGGCGGAGGCCCAGCCGGTGAGCGCGCCGGTCAGGAACACGCGCACGACCTTGGGCATGGGGATGCTGTAGGGTTCGCCCGCCATCGCCAGCGCGACGGACAGCCCGCCTGCGCCCATCGCCAGCGAACAGATGCCGCCCGCCGTCGGGGTGTGGCTGTCGGAACCCACGAGGGTCGCGCCGGGTTTGGCGAAGTTTTCAAGATGGAGCTGGTGGCAGATGCCGGTTCCGGGGCCGGAGAACACGCCGCCGAATTTCGCCGCCACCGTACGCAGGAAGCGGTGATCGTCGGGATTGCGGAAGTTCATCTGAAGCGTGTTGTGGTCCACGTAGCTCAGGGAAATATCGGTCTTGACCCGCGGGATGCCCAGCGCTTCGAACTGGAGCCACGCCATGGTGCCGGTGGCGTCCTGAGTCAGCGTCTGGTCGATGTGCAGGCCGATTTCGCTTCCGGGCGTCATGGTGCCGGAAACAAGGTGACTGGCGATGATTTTTTGCGTGAGGTTCATGTGCTTTCCCTTTTGTCTGGAATGCGTTGGAGCCGCGTGGCGCGCCCGGAACGGACCGGCCGGCGCGAAAAAAACGAATCTACCCGGATAGCTGAACAAAGGCAAGCAGTTGCCTTTCCCGATGCCCGCAACCTCCCGCCGCCTCTGGCGTTTCGGAGATGGGAGGCCGCCCGTTCCGCGCGGGAGAGGGGAGCCGTTCACGGACGCCGCCGGGACGGGGGCCGTTAGAGGGCTTTGAGAATGTGGTTATAAAACGCGTACAAATAATTGAATATTTGCTTCCGTGAGCGAGAATGCCCCTGAGAGCTTCACACCAGCCTTTCGAGGCTCCTGGTGTTTTCGGCATGAGGAAGATGCCGGAGATACCTCAACCTTCACAATGAAGAAAGGAGATTTTCGTCATGAAGAGACTCACCACGCTCCTGCTCGCCGCCGGGCTTGTCTGCTCCGCCTTTTCCGCCGCCAACGCCGCGGACATCAAGGCCAAGGGCATGTGGGACTTCGCTTTTGAGTATACGGACGCTTCGCTCGACAAGAATACGGGCAGCGACCGTTTCGGAGCCGCCCAGCGTCTCCGCACCCAGATCGACGTGATCGCGTCGGAAAGCCTGAAGGGCGTCGTGTTCTTTGAAATCGGCGACACCCACTGGGGCAGCGCCGCCGACGGCGCCTCGCTCGGCACGGACGGCAAGGTCGTCGAAGTGCGCTACTCCTACATCGACTGGGCCATCCCGGAAACCGACGTGCTGGTCCGCATGGGCTTGCAGCCCTTCGTGATGCCGGGCTTCGTGGCCGGGTCCGCCGTGCTTGACGGCGACGGCGCGGGCATCACCATCGGCGGAAACTTCACCGAGAACGTGGGCGCGAATCTTTTCTGGCTGCGCGCCGAGAACAACAACACCAACGGCTACAAGGACAAGTGGCACGACGACAAGAACAACGCGCTGGACTTCGTCGGCCTGACCGTTCCGCTGTCCTTTGACGGCGTGAAGGTGACGCCCTGGGGCATGTACGGGTTCGTCGGCAGCCGCAGCCTTTCCGGCGACGCGCAGGGCGACATCGACGACGTGCGCGCCGGTATGCTTCCGGTGCTGCCTTCCGGCACCGATCTGACGACCCTCGAAGGCAACCGCAGCCGCGGCAACGCCTGGTGGGCTGGCATCACGGGCGAAATGACCACGTTCAGCCCCTTCCGTCTCGCGGGCGACTTCAACTACGGCTCCGTGGATATGGGCAGCGTCCGTTCGCTCGGCAGTTTCGACGGCGGCGTGGCGGAAAAGTCCATCGACCTCAAGCGCGCCGGCTGGCTGGCTTCGGCCATCGCGGAATACAAGCTCGACTTCGGCGTGCCCGGCCTGCTGCTGTGGTACGGCTCCGGCGACAACGACAACCCGTATGACGGTTCCGAACGCATGCCCACCGTGGACGCCAGTTGGACCGGCTCCAGCTTCGGCTTCGACGGCGGTTACGGCATTTCCTCCGATACCGTGCTCGGCACCAGCCCCGTGGGCACGTGGGGCGTCGCGCTCCGCATGAAGGACATCTCCTTCATGGAAGACCTGACCCACGCCATTCAGGTCGGGTACTATCGCGGCACCAACAACAAGAACATGCCTGAAAACGCCGGTATGACCACCTTCCACACCAGCTACGCCGACGCTTCCGGCATGGTCGGCTCCACCTACCTGACCACCAAGGACGGTGCGTGGGAAGCCACCTTCGACACCGATTATCAGATTTACAAGGACCTGACCCTTGCCGTCGAGCTCGGCTACATCCACCTCAGCCTCAACGACGGCGTCTGGGGCAACGTGCTCGACAACACCGAACGCAACGCCTACAAGGCCTCCGTCAACATGCGGTACGCCTTCTAACGGCGTACCGATTGGGGAAGGGAAACCCTTCTGGAGAAGGCTTTCCCCTCCCCGCCCCCATCCTCTCCTAAGGGACTTGTCCTGAGCGAACCCTTGTCGGCGGCTTTCCCGGATGTCCGGGGCGGTGTGCGGGGAACGCGGGGGAGGCGCCTCTCTCTCTCTCTCTCTCCTATGCGAAAAACCGGGACAGTCATGCAGCGGACTGTCCCGGTTTTCGTGTCTGCGCGGAGATGCGGGGAGGGGGCTTTCCGGAGAGAATCAGTTCTGTTCCACCAGCGGGGCGGTGTACTGCACCTCGGAATCCCAAGGGAAGAGAATCCACGTATCCTGACTGACTTCGGTGATGAAGGTGTCCACAAGGGGCTTCCCGGCGGGCTTGGAATAGAGGGTGGCGAAGTGGGCCTTGGGGAGCATGTCGCGGATGATGCGGGCGGTGTTGCCGGTATCCACGAGGTCGTCGATGATCAGCCAGCCGTCGCCGTCGCCTTCGATGGCCTTGAGGACTTCCTCGCCGCCGGTCTGTTCGCGGCCCTGATAGGTGCAGATGCACAGGGTGTCGACCATGCGGATGTTCAGTTCGCGGGCCACGATGGCGGCGGGCACGAGGCCGCCGCGCGCGACGCCGATGATGCCCTTGTACGGTCCCTGTTCCAGCAGACGCCATGCCAGCGCCTTGGCGTCGCGGTGGAGCTGATCCCAGGTTACGGGATACAGTTTCTGATAACGGTCGGCCTTGCCCATAGGTTCTCCCTGTCAAGTTTGAATCGTGTGGATTTTACTCGGCTTTCGCCTGATGACGCAGTGTTTCGAACGACGCTTCGGTCAGCGCGATGATGCAGAAATCATGCTTGTCGGCGAGGGCCAGCGCCTCGGCCCTGTCGAAAAAGAGGCTTTTGCCCGCGTCCACGGCGAGGCAGCGGTATCGCTGCTCGATGAGCAGGCGGACGGTTTGCAGTCCGATGGAGGGCAGGTCCACGCGCTCGTCCTGCCGGGGCTTGAAGCGTTTGATCGCCACGCAGCCCTCGCCGCGCAGTTCGCCGCCGCGTCGCAGGGTGGCGTCCGTGCCTTCGAGGCATTCCACCGCCACCACCATGCCCTGCTTGACCACGATGCACTGGCCGATGTCGAAACGCCCCAGCGCCTCGGCGATGGGCCAGCCGTATTCGATGTCCGCCAGCTCTTCGGCTGTGGGGGCCCTGCGGGTCAGGACGCCTTCGGGGCACAGGAGGGAGGTGGACAGTTCGGCGGCCTGAACGATGGTGAAGCCTTCCTTTTCCAGATCGGCCATGATGGCCCGGAGCAGGGCGTCGTCGCCCTTGCCCCGCAGGGAAAAGAGGATGCGGGCCGCCCGGAAGTCGGGGCGCAGATCGAGGGCGCGGGGCTTGTTGATGGCTCCGGCCATGCACAGCTTGCGGACGCCGTGCTTGCGGAAGAAGTCGATGACCTTGTCGAACTGCCCGAGGTAGACGGTGGCGTACGCGTCCGCCAGCGCCTCAAGGCCGGGATCGGTGAAGCCGTGGAAGGCGCAGACGACCACGGTGTGCCCGGCGGCTCTGGCGTCTTCCGCCACAAGACGCGGAAACTGTCCGCTGCCTGCGATGATGCCGATGGATTCGCTCATAATCCGTGCCCTGTACCATACTTGCCCGGTGAATAAAAGCGCGCCGGGAACCCGTCCCGGCGCGCCGCAGGGGACATCCGGGGAATCAGCCGATCTGGACCACGCTGCGGGCGTGGACGGGGCAGGCTTCGACGCAGGCGGGAACGGACTTGCCCTCGCGCTTCATCCAGTCCTTGCACAGGTCGCAGCGCACCGCCACGCTCCGCATGCTCTTCTGGGCCATCGTTTCCGCCCCGGCGGAGGGCAGGCCGATGGATTCCAGCGAGATCGCGCCGTAGGGGCAGGCCATGATGCACAACTGGCAGCCCGAACAAATCTGGGCGTTCATGGTGACGATGCCGTCGTCCTGCTGGAGCGCGCCGGTGGGGCAGATGCGGGCGCAGGGGGCGTTTTCGCACTGGCGGCAGGAGATCGGCGACTTGACCGATCCGCTCTTGACCACATGGACGCGGGCCACCAGCTCGTCGCGCTTTTTCAGGGCTTCCTTGAAGGTGAGGCCGTGGTGGGCGGCGATGCAGGCGATTTCGCAGCGGCGGCACGCCTTGCACTTTTCCGGGACGGATTCGATCATGTAACGGCTCATGGCATATTCCTTGCGATGTTTCGCATTCCAGAAGCAGGGTTGACGGCGTCAGCGGGCGTCGATGCCGGTGATGCAGAAGTCGCGGCCTCCCGTGCCTTCCAGCCGCAGGCCCCCGCATTCGGGGCAGCGGCAGCGCGGGGACGTCATGGGGAACTCGTGCCCGCAGTCGAGGCACCTGCCCCGCGCGGGGACGGTCGTGACGACCAGTTCGGCCCCCTCGGCCTTCGTGCCCTCGGCGTACAGCTCGAAGCACGCCTCCAGCGTCCGGGGCTCCACCGCCGTGAACAGTCCCACGGACAGGTTTACCCGGGTGATCCGCTCCACATGGTGGCGGTGCGCCTCGTCTTCGAGGATGCGCATCATGGAGGCGACGATGGAGGCTTCATGCACGGCGGCGTATCCCATTCGGAGGGGAAAACCGGGGGAGGGAGCTTTTTCAAAAAAGCTCCCTCCCCCGGACCCCCACCCGCAAAAATTTCGACTGGTGGGGAGGCGACTCGTCAGGAGTCCCTTCGTATGTCCTTTTTCAGAGCGTCGGCTCGCGAATGCGCTTCCTATTCCTCAAAGGCGGGAGGATAGTCGAGCAAACGTCAGCCTTTCAAATCCGCTCTTCCTTTTCCGTAACGCAACGCCGGGGGACGTGCGCCGGAGGAAATCCCTTTTACGCTTCCCCGCCCTTCATCGACCCTTACAAACGTCTTAGGAGAGAAGGGGGTGGGGTTTGGGGAAGGGGGAGGAGAAGCCCTTCTCCAGAAGGGGTCTCCTCCCCCTCCCCAATCTTCATTCCGTTCCCCGCGCTACCGCTCCGTGCAACTGACGCAGGGGTCGATGCTGTTGACGATGGCGGGGATGTCGGCGAGCTGGCAGTCCTTCATCATGACGGTGAGGGCCTCCCAGTTCATGTAGGACGGCACGCGCCACTTGAGGCGGGCGGGGGTGTCGGTCCCGTTGGTCTGGAGGAAGTAGATCAGTTCGCCGCGCGGGGCTTCCGAGCGGGCCACGGATTCGCTTTCCGGGACGCGCTCCATGTGTACGGCCAGCGGGCCTTCCGGCAGCTTGTCGAGACACTGGCGGAGCAGGCGGATGGACTCGAACACCTCGCGCACGCGCACCATCGCGCGGGACCAGACGTCGCCGTCCTCCTCCTTGATCAGATCGAAGTAGAGGTCGGGATAGACGAGGTAGGGCGTGTTCTTGCGCACGTCGATGTCGAGGCCGGAACCGCGCGCCACGGGGCCGACCACGCCGAGCCGCCACGCGTCCTCGCGGGACAGGACGCCTACGCCGCGCGAACGCTTGGCGATCAGGGGATCGGTGCGGAACACCTTCTCCACGCGCCTGACCGCCTCCTCGACGACGGCGAGCTTGTCCAGCATGTACACGGTCAGCTTGTCGTCCATGTCGAACTTCACCCCGCCGATGCAGTTGGCGGAGAGGTTCATGCGGTTGCCGTAGATGGTTTCCTTCACGTCCTGCATGTTCTCGCGCACTTCCATGATGTGCAGGAACAGGGACTTGAAGCCCACGTTGTGCGCGAAGATGGCGATGTTGAACAGGTGCGAGGCCACGCGCTTCGTTTCCTCGGCCAGCACGCGCAGGTACTGGGCGCGGGGCGGAGGCGTCATGCCGAGCACGTTTTCCACCGCCATGCAGTAGGTCAGGGAATGGCTGTTCGAGCAGAGCGAACAGACGCGCTCGGTCAGCGTGGTGTTCTTGAAGAAGTTCCGCTGCGTGGCCATGCCTTCCATGCCCCGGTGCACGTGCCCCGAGGTGATTTCGACCTTGCGGACGGTTTCGCCGTCCATGTCGAGGTGGAAGTAGACCGGCTCCTCAAGGGCGACGTGCACCGGGCCGATGGGCAGGGAAAAGCTGCTGGTCTGGCTCATTCGGACACCCCCTTCTCGACTTCCTCGCCGGGCTCGGTGTTCACTTCCATGATCCGTTCCCACATGTCCTTGGTGCAGGCGCCGTTCATCATGATGGTCAGCGGGATGACCTCGTTGAGGATGCCTTCGTCGATGTCGGGATCGAGGAACAGGCGTTTGGGGTTGGTGTTGCCGTCGACGTGCACGTCGAACAGTTCCGCGAACTCGCGTTCGTTCCAGTCGGCGTTGAGGAACCACGGGGTGATGGTGGGCACGCTGTTTTCCGCCGGGTCCAGCGGCACCGTCAGCGTGAGCGTGTAGCCGTGCACGTCGAAATGGTAGGCCAGCGTGGTGATGGGCTCGGCAAGCTGTTTGTTCAGCGCGGTGACCGTGCACAGGCGCGCGCCGTGCTCGGCCAGCAGCGCGGCGGCGGCGGGGAGATCGGCGGCGCTGTTGAGCGTCACCCACTCGAAGCCGTTGCCCCAGCTGTCCTTGCTGTGGCGTTCCTCGGAAGCCAGCTTCAACAGCCCGGAGACAAGCTCGGGGTTGATGGCGCGGCTCGACCATGTCGTATTCATGCAAGTTTCTCCTTGCGTTCAGAGCGTCAGTCGGCGGGCTTCTCCGCCGGGGAAGCCGGTTCGGACGGGGCCGCCTCGGGGGCGGGAGCCGCGTCGGATACGGGGGGCGTCGTCTCGGGCGCGGCGGTCTGCTGCCGGGCGGGCGTTTCGGCGGGCTGTCCCGCCGGAGTCCCGGCTTCCGGCGCACGGGCCGTTTCCGGTGCGGGCGCGGCCTTGGGAGCCTCCGCAACCGGCGCGGCGGGCGTCTTGGGTGCGTCCGCTGCGTCCTTCGCGGCCTTGCGGGCTTCCGCCGGAGCCGCCTTTTCGGGCGCGGGCCCCTTGGCGGTCGGCGCTTCGGCCTTCGCCTTCTTGGGGGGCACGAGACAGACCTCCTCGCGCTCCGCCAGCTTTTCGAGCTGGTCGATGTGGCAGGCGCGTTCCTCTTCGACGGCGACGTCGATGCGGCGGCAGTTGGGGCAGAGATGCGAGATCACGTCCACGTCCACTTCGGAGTGTTTGGCGTAAATGCGGTTCAGCACGTCCTGCGGGAGCACGCGCATCTTGGCCCCGCACACCGCGCAGTAGTCGTACTTGACCTTGGCGCGGGTGATCTGGGTGTATTTTTCCGTGGCGCGGTGGGCGCTGTGCCAATTGTTGGTCACGGAAATGGCCTTGGTCGGGCAGTAATGACGGCACTGGGCGCACAGGCAGCAGGAGTTCCGCCATACCGTGACTTCAAAGCCGGTCCCGTCCTCGAATTTCGAGATGTTGATGGCTCCGGCGGCGCAGACGTGCACGCAGGTGCCGCAGCCCACGCAGAGGCTGGGATCGATTTCGACCCGGCCCCGCAGGCGTTCCGGGGTATACGTCTCCCCGAACGGGAAAGGATCGGTCACCGGGCCCTTTTTCAGGTTGTCCCAGAGTATCTTGAGGAATTCCATATCAGTCCTCCATCCTTTCCCGCCAGATGGCGACGGCTTCGAGCACGCCTTCCATGATCGCCTGCGGGCGCGGCGGGCAGCCGGGCACGTTGACGTCGATGGGCAGGTAGCGGTCGACGGGGCCTTCGATGGAGTAGCCCTCGCGGAACACGCCGCCGCTGATGGGGCAGATGCCCACGGCCACGGTCACCTTGGGCTCGGGGATTTCGTTCCACACCCGCAGGACCTTTTCCTTGACCCGCGCGGTGAGCGGCCCGGTGATGAGCACGATGTCCGCGTGGCGGGGGCTTCCGCAATACTTGCAGCCGAGGCGTTCCACGTCGTAGCGGGCGATGCAGGCCGTAGTCGCCAATTCCACGTCGCACCCGTTGCAGGAGCCCGCGTTGATGCGGAACAGCCACGGCGAGCGGGTGGAGAGTTTCTTGATCAGGTTCATGACCGGCCTCCCGTCAGCAGCCCATCCACACCAGAACAAGGCTCAGGAAAGCCAGCCCGGCGGGATACTTGAGGAAAAAGGACAACGCCTGTTCGATGCGCAGGCGGCCCGTGGCGGACTTCACCAGCGTGACCGCGAACAGCAGGAACAGCGCGCACTTCACGACGAACCAGAGCAGATTGATCGCGGGGATGTCCGAAATCGTGCCGGGGAAGAACAGCACCACCCCGAGCGCGAGCACCACGATCATCTTGAGGGCCGAGGCCATGTGGAAGAAGGCCAGCAGCACGCCCGAATATTCGAGGAGCGGGCCTTCGAGGATTTCCGTTTCCGCCTCGGGCTGGTCGAAGGGCGGCACGCCGAGCGTGGCGGGCACGAACATGAGCCACGCGAGAAACGCGGGCCACATCACCGGAGTCAGCCCGAACGAGCCGTTCGCCGCCTGATACTCCATGATCTTCGTCAGGGAGAACTCGGCCCCGTCGCCGCCGCCCACCTTCATGGCGACCGTCAGCATGATCATAAGCAGCGGAACCTCATAGGCAAGCATCATGATCATCTCGCGCGAGAAGCCGATGCCGCCGTAGGGGGAGCCGGACGAGGAGCCCGCCAGCATGATCGCCATCGCCGGGATGGGGAACAGGTAGAAGATGACCAGCAGATCGCCCAGTTTCGGCAGGCCCTCGGTCACGCCGGGCACGGGCAGCAGGGCCGCGCAGGCCGCGATGCCGCCGAGCGCCGCCACCGGGGCCGCGAGGAACGCCCCGCGCACCGCCGACGAGGGGATGATCACTTCCTTGGTGCACAGTTTGGCGAGGTCGAGGAAGGGCTGGATCAGCGGCGGGCCGACCCTGCGCTGGAGCCGGGCCTCCACCCGGCGGTCGAGTCCCTTGAACAGCAGTCCCAGCGCCAGCGCGAACAGGCCGCCGGGGAAGACGACGAGGTGGAGAATGCCCACGAGCATGTCTAGCATGACGGACGCTCCTTATTGATGCGGCCGGTCCGGCCGAGGGACCGCCGGAGGTTCCGGCAGCAGGTCAGGGCCAGTTCCGGCAGGGAACACGTCGCGCTGCCCGGCTTGTTGCCGGTGCACAGGTTGACGAGGGCCGGATAGATGCCTTCGGGCGGGATGCGTGTGGCTTCCTGCGAGGCGTCGTGGCCGCAGGCGTGCGGCGCGGCGACGCGGACCTTCACGCGGGCGAGCAGGAAGCGCAGGAGCAGCCAGCCGCCGCCGAAGGCCACCAGCATGAGCACCGCCATCGAGGTGGCGTCCCACGCGCCGGGGCCGCTGGCGAGGCCGTAGGAGGCCACGTCGAGCGAGGGCATGCCGTACTCGACCAGCGCCTCGTTGAGCGGCGCGAGCAGCAGGCCGGGGAACACGCCGGTCAGGATGACCATGAAGGCCATGAGCAGCATGGGCGCGCGCATGACCCACGGGGCTTCCTCGATGTGTTCGAGGTCGCGTCCGGGCTGGCCGAGGAAGACCGTATGCATGAACCGGGCGAGGTAGGCCAGCGTGACCACGCTGCCGATGAGCGAGATCAGGGCCAGCAGGGGTTCGCCTTCGGCCATGAGGGCCTGATAGATGATCCACTTGGAGGTGAATCCGTTGGTCGGGGGCACGCCCACGGCGGCCAGCGACCCGATGAAGAAGCAGAACATGGTTACGGGCATCCTGCGGCCCACGCCGCCCAGCTCGGAGATGGCGTCCGCGTGGGTGCGCAGCATCACCGCGCCGACCATGAGGAACAGCAGGTCCTTGAAGAACACGTGGTTCGCCATGTGCAGCAGGCCGCCCGCCATGCCGAGGCTCGTGCCCACGGCCACGCCGAGCACCATGTACCCGATCTGACTTACCGTGGACCAGATGAACACCAGCTTGAGGCTGTTCTGAAGCATGGCCTGCACCGCGCTGTACAGCAGGGTGAACGCCCCGACCCACGCCACCACGTACATGATGGTCGCCTGCGAGAAGAGGTCCGAAGCGCCCTGCGCGTACACGCTGCCGAAGCCGAGGAACAGCTTCACGAGGCCGAAGACCGCGATCTTCAGGAGCACGGACGAGATGTAGCCGGACACGGGCGTGGGGGCCAGCGCCGGGTGCATCTGCCAGTCGATGCGCAGGGACACCTGCGCCGCCTTCATGCAGAAGCCGATGGCGAGCAGGGCGACAATCGCCGTGCCCACCGCCGGGGACAGGCCGGCGAAGCCCGAGGCCACGCCCGCGAACTGCCCGGTCCCGGTGTAGGCCACGATGAGTCCGATGCCGAGGAACAGGAAGCCCGCGCCCGCCACGTTGAACAGGAAGTACTTGAAGCCCTCCCGCAGCGCTTCGGGGGTGCCCTCGTGCGCGATGGCGAAGTACAGGGCCCACGAACTCATGATTTCCCAGAACGTAAAGAAGCTGAACAGGTCCGAACTCGCCGCCACGCCCAGCAGGCCGCCGGTCATGAGCAGGAAGAACGCGTAGAAGCGCCACTGCGTGTGGCTGTGCTCCATGTAACCCACGGCGTACACGAGGTTCACCGTGCCGATGGCCGGGATGAACAGGGCCATGACGTAGGAGAGCATGTCGAGATCGCGGCCGAACGCGAGCACGTGCAGCGTGGTCAGGAACAGGATGGCGGCGGCGCCCCATCCGGCCTTCACGCGGTCCTTGCGGAACCAGATCGGCACGATGGCGCCGAACATGGGCAGCAGCACGTACACGGGCCAGCTCACGTCGAGTTCCGGCAGGGCCGGGAGCATCCCGCCCACGCCGGGGCCGAACTGGAGCTGGTCGAGGATCGGGGTGATCAGCGACAGGCCCGTCTGCGGGGCGACGCCGAGGATCACGCACAGGGCCGCAAGGATGATCATGGGCCAGCGCATGGTCGCGGTGACGCCTTCCACGCGCTTGCGCCCCGCCGGGGCGGGATCGAGCAGGATCGTCCGCAGGATGCGCATGTAGTAGATCGCGCCCACGAGGCTCGCCGCGATGAGCGCCGCCGCGATGAGCGGCTGTCCGGCGTCCATGCAGGCCACGATCATGAGGTACTTGCTCACGAAGCCGTTGAACGGCGGCAGGCCCATGATGGACACGATGCCGATGCTCATGCAGCCCACGGCCCACGGCATTTCGTGGACCAGCCCCGCGAGGTCGGAGAGCTTGCGGCTGCCCACGCGGAAGATGAGTCCGCCCGCGCAGAGGAAGAGCAGGTCCTTCATGATCGCGTGGTTCAGGACGTGCGCCAGCGCGCCCGCCGCCGCCAGCCACGTGCCGAGGCCGAGGACGGTGAAGATTTCACCGACCTGCCCCATCGTGGAGTAGGCGAGCATGCGCTTGATGTCCTCCTGCCTGAGGGCCATCCATTCGCCGTAGGCCATCGTGCACAGGCCCATGACCGTGACCATCAGGCCGGGGACGGTGAAGCCGCCGTAGGTGCCGGTTTCGGCCAGCCCGTCGTAGCCGAGCAGCCCGAAGTAGATCATCACCACGCCGAACACGCCCATCTTGGTGAGCACGCCGGACAGGGGCGCGGACACGGAGGACGGCGCGGCGGGGTGGGCGTCGGGCAGCCAGCTGTGCAGCGGCACGAGACCGGCCTTGGCCGCGAAGCCGAGGAGGGTGAACACCAGCGCGAACCGGAGCACGTCCTCGGGGCGCGCGGACAGGTTGGCGAGGATTTCGCCGTACTGCGTGAAATCGCCGCCGATCATGAAGAAGCCCACGATCATCAGGTAGGCCGCGCCGCAGCACAGCACGACGTACTTGATGGCCGCGTCGCGCGCCTTGGAGGTGCGTTCCCACGCCACCAGCGCGAAGGACGCCCAGGTCATGACCTCCCACTGCGAGGACAGCGTGCCGATGTTGTCGGTGGTCACGATGTTGAGCAGCGCGCCGAAGGTCAGGAGCAGGAAGAACCAGTACCAGTGCTTGCGCCCGTCCTCTTCGATGTAGTTGGTCGAGTAACAGGCCACCAGCGCGCCGATGCCCGAAATGATCAGCGAGAAGAGCCGCGACAGGGGCGGCAGATCGGTCACGCAGATGACCGCGAAGGCGGCGGCGAACAGCGCGAAGGTGTAGGTGGCCCGGTGCCTGGGCCGGATGATGCGGGGGCAGAGGACGAGGAAGGAGCCCACATAGAGCAGGAGCGGGGTCACATGCCACGGTCCTTCGAGTTCCACGAGCGTGTGGGGATCGATGCCGATGAGCCACGCGCCGAAGTCCTGCACCAGAAAACGGCCCAGTCCCAGCGCCACGAGCAGGCCGAGCAGCACGTAGAGGCTGATGGCCGCCGGTGTGCGGCTCCAGCGGTTGGGAACGAAGGGGCACCAGCTCCCGGAGGGGACGCCCATCAGCTCGGTTTCCCGGTCGAACAGGGCGTGGGCGAAGGCTCCGCCGCCCAGCGGGACTTCCGTACAGATGGGCTCGTCGGGCCGGGTGAAGCAGACCTGAAGGACGACTTCGGCGGACAGCCACAGCAGCACCGTATACCCGGCGGCCATGATGATCGCGAGGACCGGCCCACCGAGGGGCACGTCCACGCTGTGCATCGCCATCGCGTGCAGGACCAGATGCTGGCCTTCCGGCGTCATGGCCGGGGAAATGCCGAGTGAAGCCTCCAGCGCGAACGCCAGCAGCACGGCTCCCACCGGGTTCCGGTGCAGCGCGCCGCGGATGTCGTTGGCGACGCAGGAATACGGATTGGCGACCAGCCCCGAGAGGCCGATCCACGCCGCGAGGCGGGCGATCGCGTGATAGATCACGATCATGATGCTGCCCACGTCGCCGGACGGTCCCAGACCAAGGCCCATGAGCGCGAGCCCGAGGTCCACCAGCCCTCCCCAGAGGATCAGCAGGCCGGGACGGCCCCGCTCGCGATACACTTTGTACACCCCAAACAGCATTATCAGCAGGCCGGCGACAAGAATGACCATCTCGGATGGCGAAGTCGGCGTTACGCTACTGTCCATGCTCCCCTCCTTGCATAAGCGCTGTGCTTGTCCATGATGAATCGCGACGGAACGCGACTCCGGCCAGCTTCAAACGGAAAACCAAACGGCGCACGCCCCGAAAAACGATCCCGCCCTCGGTGCGACCGTAAAAAGACAGTTGTCCTGTCAGGTTGTGCCTGTTTTCCCATCCTCGGGCGGCTCCCGCCGTGTTTATTCAAACAAACAGTGTCCCAAGCATGAAACGTACCGGGATATTATTCTCTCATGTTCTCGCGCTCTTTACAATCCCACTTTGCGGGGCTATCACGCGGACGAACATTCACCTTCAGAACCCCCATCGGAGTCCTCATGTCGGCCCGTTTTTCCTTGTTCCTGCGCCTTTTTTTCACAGTCTGCCTGTGTCTGGCCGTCTGCCTGTCCGCCGGATGCGCGGGCAAGCAGGTCCGCGTCACGGCGGAGAGCGAATTCAACGTCATGGCGAAGCGCCTTGCGCCGCTGCTGCGTGATCGCGGCGTCATCGACGAGCGGGGGGCCTACGTCGCCCCCATGTTCGGTTCCCCCGAGCTGCCTTCCCCGCTCGGGGACTATCTGTTCCAGCGCCTGTCCCCGGCGTTCCGGTTCAAGGTCGATCCGGCGCTGCTGCCGCCGACCTTCGCGTTGTCGCGCACGGCGGGCGACGTGGTGGAGATGCAGCCCTACGGCTTTATGCTGGCGCAGGGGGCGGACATCGTAACCGTGACCCTGCTCGCGGAAACCGACTGGAACGACGACGGCGCGAACGAGTGGCTGGTGCTTTGCCGGGTCAAGCCGCTCGTCGGCAAGAACAACATGCGCGACTACTATCTCCTCATTGAGAAACCCGGCGCGTCGATCCTCGTGCCCAAGCTGCTCGCGGTCTACGACTGCCTGAGCCGGAGCTGCAAACTCTTCGTCGACGTCAACGAAAAGAAGCCGCCCTACGCTCCCGAGGAACCCATCATCGAAGTGAAGATCGGGCAGAAGGACGTCACCCTGCCCCCCAACGCCCCGACCCCGCCCGGAGCCCCCGGACACGATTTCAAGGAAAGCAAGCTCGGCGGGTAGAGACGGGCCTCCGGCGGGCAGGACGCCGCCCTGTGCCCGCAGGGGGGTGAGCGCAAGTCACGACTGCGCCTAGGGGGACTTTCCACGTCGCCCCGTGCCGCAGGGGGCGAGCCGTGTTGCCCTCGATGCCCGTAAGGCCCGAAAATCGCCTAAGAGTCACGCCCCCGTGGGCCACCCTTCGGGTCGGGTCCCCAGACTCCGGCACAACGCCTGAACGACAAGCCGGTTCCGTGCCCAGCTCATGCTGGATGCGGAACCGGCTTGTCGTTCAGGCGTCCTGCCGGTATCGGGAGTTCTCGTTTTTTGAACGGTTGCGAACAGGTCGGGAGCGTATCACCGGGAGACTTCCGCCAAGGCTCGGCTCGTTGCGTCGCCGCGGCCACCATCCGTCCCGTTTACAAACGTCTTTGAATGGAAAGGGGTGGGGTTTGGGGAGGG
>CABKMN010000045.1 GCA_902373525.1 uncultured Bilophila sp.
TTCTTCAAAAAGGGTTCCTCCTCCCTCCCCCGGGACGTCGCGTCTCCCCCCTCGCCCAAGCCTACTTCCGGCCCACGCAGAAATAGGCGAACCCGCGGCGGGCGATGATGGAGGGCGAGTACAGGTTGCGCCCGTCGAAAAGGACCGGAGCCACGAGCGACGCCTTCACGCGCTCGAAATCCGGGTTGCGGAACTGGTTCCACTCGGTCGCCACGAGCAGCGCGTCGGCCCCTTCGCAGACGGCGTACTGATCGTCCTCGATGGACACGAGGGGGTTGTGCGCCAGCAGCTTGCGGGCATTGGAAGCCGCGATGGGATCAAAGGCCCGGACGCGCATGCCGCGGGACGTCAGCTCCTCAATGATGGACAGCGCCGGGGATTCGCGCATGTCGTCCGTGTTCGCCTTGAAGGCCAGCCCCCAAAGCGCCAGCGTCTTGCCTTCCACGCCGCCCTGCGGGGCGAAATAGTCCGCCACCCGGAAGGCCATCGAACGCTTCTGGCGGGCGTTCACGCTCTCCACCGCTTCCAGCAGCTCGGGACGCATGCCCGCCCTGTGGGCCGTATGGATGAGCGCCTTCACGTCCTTGGGAAAGCAGGAACCGCCGTACCCGATGCCGGGATAGATGAACTGATACCCGATGCGATGGTCGGAACCGATGCCCGTACGCACGTCGCGCACGTCCGCGCCCACCTTCTCGCACAGCGTGGCGATCTCGTTGATGAACGAAATCTTGGTCGCCAGCATGCAGTTGGCCGCGTACTTGGTCATTTCCGCACTGCGCACGCTCATCACGATGAGCTTTTCGCGGCTCCGGGCAAAGGGAGCGTAGAGTTCGCGCATGGCGGCGGCGGTTTCCTCGGAAGCCGTGCCCACAATCACGCGGTCGGGCTTCATGAAATCGGATACGGCGTCGCCTTCCTTGAGGAATTCGGGATTGGAAACCACATCGAAGGGAATGTCCGCACCGCGCGCGGCGAGGGCCGAGGCCACCAGCTCGCGCACACGGTCGGCGGTGCCCACGGGCACGGTGGACTTGTCCACCACGATGATCGGCCCCTGCATGTGCTCGCCGATCTGCCGGGCCACACCCTCCACATAGGACAAATCGCAGGAACCGTCGGGCCGGGAAGGCGTACCCACGGTGATGAAGGCGAATTCCGCATCCTTCAGGCCGTCGGCAAGGCTCGTCGTGAACCGCAGGCGGCCCGCCTCGCGGTTACGGGCCACGAGGTCCTCAAGGCCGGGCTCGAAAATGTGGATGCGCCCGCTGTCCAACAGGGCCACGACATCGGGGTTGACGTCCACGCAGCGGACGTCATTGCCCATTTCGGCGAAGCACGCCGCGCTCACAAGACCGACGTAACCGGTGCCGACGATACATATACGCATAAACGCTCCTTGATTACGATAAGGAAAGACGGGACGCCCCACGCGGCGAACGCGCAATCGAAAAACAAAAAACGGGGCCCCATCATCCCTACCCGTGTAACCATCTGACGGCACAGCGTCAACTTGACTTCACGCCGCGCGGACGGCAACCTGCCCCCGAGGTATCCCTATGGCAATCATCGGCATCGGACTGGACATGGTCGAACTTCCCCGCATGGAGCGCAGCCTGCGCCGCTTCGGCGGGCATTTCCTTGAGCGCATTATGGGAGAGGAGGAACGGCGGACCGTTCCGGGCGAACCCGCCGCGCCGTCGCCGCGCGCCGTCGCCCACGTCGCCGCGCGTTTCGCGGTCAAGGAGGCCGCGGTCAAGGCGCTCGGCACGGGATTCGCGGACGGCATCGGCCCCCGCGACGTGGCCGTACGTTCGCTCCCGTCCGGCAAACCCGAACTCGTCCTCTCCGGCAAGGCTCGGGAGCGGGCCGACGCCCTCGGCGTGACCTCGCTGCACGTCACGATCACCCATACCCGTGACAACGCCGCCGCCGTGGTTATTCTGGAAGGATGACCTCACCGACCTCTGAAACCAAAGGAACATCTATGGAACTTCGCGGAACCACCATCCTCGCCGTGCGTCACAAGGGCCACGTCGCCCTCATCGGCGACGGGCAGGTGACCATGGGCCAGAGCATCGTCATGAAACACACCGCCAAAAAAGTCCGGCGGATGTACAAGGACCAGATTCTCGCCGGGTTCGCCGGAGCCACGGCGGACGCCTTCACGCTCTTCGAACGCTTCGACGCTCATCTGGAACAGACCGGCGGCAACCTGCTCCGCGCCGCCGTAGAGCTGGCCAAGGACTGGCGGAGCGACAAGTTCCTCCGCAAGCTCGAAGCCATGCTGCTCGTGGCCGACAAGGATCATACCCTCGTGCTGACCGGCACCGGGGACGTCATCGAGCCCGACGACGGCATCGCCTCCATCGGCAGCGGCGGCCCCTACGCCCTCTCCGCCGCCCGCGCCCTCGTCCGGCACAGCGACCTCGACGCCGACGCCATCGCGCTGGAAAGCATGAAGATCGCCGCCGACATCTGCGTATTCACCAACACCAACTTCACGCTGGAACGCCTCTAGCCCCCATACGGGGCCGACGCCTCCGGGCGCTCGGCCCCCTTCTCTTCCGCCCCGCGCTTGCGCACTCTCAGCATATCAGCCTCCGCTCATGCCCGGCGGATCGTCCCGGAACGACGCCCTGTTGCCGCCCCACGCCCTCCAAGACGGAAACGCCCTCTCACGGCGGGACCTTTTTCCTTGTAACGTTCCGTAGATACGAATTCCCCTTGCCTCACTGGCACAATCATGGCATAAGGGGGCCTGTTGCTGCGGATTGACGGCAAGGATCAGTCCGTTTTGCGTTTTTATTCACAAGTCAGATGATGCAAAAACGCACCAACTGAAAAAACCGGTGGCACATGCGCATCGACTTGGTCGCAAACTTGCAACATTGGTGCAATCATGCATCATGTCCTGTTGCGACCTCAAGGCGATAACGCGAGCAAAAAGTTTGTATTCCAGCCCGTTGCGCGGGTTGCGGCAGAAACGGCTCCACGGGATGGTTAACAGGGGTGTTTCCTGTTAATTTCCCATTTCCTTGCTGTCGTTGGGGAATCCCTCCGCCCACGCAAAACTGGAACGGCATTTGCTCTAATGCTCACAAACCTTTTTGTGCACCACGCCAGGAGAGTCAACTGATGAAAATAATCGACTTCCGTTTCCGCCCGAACACGCCGGAAATCATCAACGGCATCAAGAACAGCTCGATGTTCAAAGCCACCTGCGAAGCTATCGGTTTTGACAAGCGCGTCCCCCAGCCGCTGCCCGAAATCGTGGCCGATCTGGATCGCCGCGGCGTCGAACTGTGCGTCGTTTCCGGCCGCGACTGCGAAACCACCTACGGTTTCCCCGCCAACAACAACAGCATCCTTGAATTCTGCCGCGCCTATCCCAACAAATTTCTCGGTTTCTGGGGCATCGACCCCCACAAGGGCATGGACGCCGTTCGCGAAGTCGAACACGTGATCAAGGACCTCGGCATGCGCGGCATCGCCACCGACCCCTATCTCGCCCACTGCCCGCCGAGCGACGCCCGCTACTATCCCATCTACGCCAAATGCGTCGAACTCGGCGTGCCGGTCTTCGTGACCACCGCCCCGCCGGCTCAGGTTCCCCGCGCCATCATGGACTACATTGATCCCCGTCAGATCGACGTCGTCGCCCGCGACTTCCCCGAACTGATCCTGATCATGAGCCACGGCGGCTATCCCTTCGTCAACGAAGCCATCTTCGCCTGCATGCGCAACGCCAACGTCTACATGGACCTGTCCGAATACGAACTCGCTCCCATGGCCGACGTGTACGTCGACGCCCTCAACAAGATGATCGGCGACAAGGTCATCTTCGCCTCCGCCCACCCGTTCATCGAACAGGCCGACGCCATTCAGATTTACAAGAATCTGAACATCAGCGAAGAAGTCCGCGAAAAGGTCATGTACAAGACCGCCGCGAAGATTCTCGGGCTCGACAAGGGCGTTTCCCTCAACACCAAGAAGCCCATGGCTCCCAACGGCTTCAACAACGCCAAGTTCCCGCTGCCGTTCCAGCCCTTCGCCCCGATGGGTCGCTAGGTTTTTGCGGTGAATTGAGATTCCGGGCAGTGCCGCGGCGCGGAAACGCGTCGCGGCCTGCCGAACTGTTTTGGGTAACGAGAGGATAGCATGGATAAACAGGCGTTCATAGCGGCGGTGAAGGCGGCCGGTATTGTTGGTGAAGGTGGAGCTGGTTTTCCGGCGCACGTCAAGTACGCCGCCGACGCCGACACGGTTATCGCCAACGGCTGCGAATGCGAACCCCTGCTGCACACCGACCAGCACCACATGCTGCACCACGCCAACGACATCGTTCGGGCGTTCAGCGAGCTGATGCAGGCCACCGGTGCCAAGCGCGGCGTCATCGCATTGAAGAAAAAGTACAAGGAAGCCACGCGGATTCTGACCGAAGCCATCGGCAGTCGTCCCATCGAGCTGGCCCTGCTCCCCAACTTCTACCCCGCAGGGGACGAACAGACCCTCGTCCGCGAAGTGACCGGTCGTTCCGTTCCTCCGCTGGGCCTGCCCCTGATGGTGGGCGCCGTGGTCGCCAACGTCGGCACGCTGGTGTCCGTGGCCCACGCCCTTGACGGCAAGCCCGTCACCCACAAATTTCTGACCGTCACCGGCGATGTGCGCAAGCCCGGCGTCGTGCGCGTGCCGATCGGCACCCCGCTCTCCGCCTGTCTCGAAGCCGCCGGCGGCCCCACGGTGAGCGATCCGGTGTTCGTTCTCGGCGGCCCCATGATGGGCCGCATGGTGGACAACGCCGACGCCTTCGCCAAGGAAGTGGTCACCAAAACGTCCGGCGGCCTCATCATCCTGCCCCGCGGGCACTATCTGCACCGGAACGCGACCACGCCCCTCAATTTCATGCGTCGCCGCGCGGCCTCGGCCTGCATTCAGTGCCGGACCTGTTCCGAAATGTGCCCCCGCCATCTCCTCGGGCATCCTTTTGAAACGCATCGCGTCATGCGCGCCTTCGGCAGCAACGCCGAACTGACGTCCGAAGCCGGCAAACTCGCGCTTCTCTGCTGCGACTGCGGCGTATGCGAACACGTGGCCTGCCCCATGGGCCTGTCCCCCCGCCGCATCAATCAGGCCGTCAAGGCCGAACTGCGCGCCGCCGGGATCAAGTACGAAGGCAGCCGCGAAGTGAACGAAGCCTACACCCAGTGGCGTGAATTCCGCCGGGTGCCCGTGCCCCGCCTCGTCAACAAGATCGGCATCAGCCGCTACATGGACCTGCCCACCAACGATCTGGGCGACCTGTCCCCGGCTGAAGTCCGCATCCCGCTGCGGCAGCACATCGGCGCCCCGGCCCAGGCCGTGGTGAAGGCCGGCGATCACGTCAAGTGCGGCGACGTCATTGGTGAAATTCCCGAACAGGCCCTCGGCGCCCGCATCCATGCCAGCATGGACGGCGTGGTCAAGAGCGTCGACGGCGCCGTCGTCATCGGCAAGTAGCCCGCAACACGATACGGAAAGGGGCGGCCAGCCGCCCCGCTGACAAAAAAGGAGAGGCCCTGTGTCTGAATCATACACAGCCGTAGGAATGGTGGAATTCAACAGCATTGCCGCCGGCATCGACGCGGCTGACCAGATGGTGAAAACCGCTCAGGTCGATCCGCTGTTCTTCAAGACGATCTGCCCCGGCAAATTCGTGGCCGCCGTGACCGGCGACGTGGCTGCCGTATCCGCTTCCGTGAACGCCGGACGCGAAACCCACGCCGATGCGCTGGTCGACTGGTTCATCATCCCCAACATCCATCGGGACGTGATCGGCGCCCTCGCCGGCGCCACCACTGTCAGTGAGCGCGGCGCTCTCGGCATCATCGAAACCTTCTCCGCCGCCTCCATCGTGGTGGCGTCCGATGCCGCCGTCAAGGCCGCCGACGTGCAGCTTCTTGACGTCCGCGTGGCCCTCGGCCTCGGCGGCAAGGGGTATGCGCTCATGACCGGCGACGTCGCCGCGGTCAACGCCGCCGTCGAAGCCGGTTCCGCCTCGGCCGCCGAAAGCGGTCTCCTCGTGAGCAAGGTCGTCATCCCGAGCCCGGCCGAAACCGTCTTCGAACAGATTGCCTAAGGCAGTCAGGAGTCATCTATGAGTCTGGAATACAAACCGTCCCTCGGCTTCGTCGAAACCGCGGGCCTCGTCATCGCCATTCAGGTGGCCGATGCCATGGCCAAGGCCGCCGAAGTGGAAATCATCTCCGCCCACAAGGTCGACGGGCTGCGCGTGTGCGTCATCTGCAAGGGTGACGTCGCCGCCTGCCAGGCCGCCGTGGAAACCGGCGCCCTGCTCGCCCAGAGCCTCAACGGCCTCAACGGCTACAACATCATCCCGAGCCCTGCGGAAGAACCCGATTCCCTCATGGACATGCTCGAGGACATCAAGCGCAAGAAGGCCGCCCGCAAGGCCGCCAAGAAGGCCCGCATGGCCGGCGCGAGCGCCGCTCCCGCCGCCGAGGCCGCGGCTCCCGAAGCCAAGGGCAAGGCCAAGAAGTAGTTTCGCTTACTGAGGGCGTGCCGGCGTCTCTGACGCCGAGGGGCAACCTCCGCACGCCGTCTAAAGGAATTGGGGCATGACCAAACAGATCATCACTGCCGAAACGATCCGGCTCGCGTGGAAAGCCGGGGAGTCGGTCGTTGTCTACGCCAAGGGCGACATCGTCACCCAGCAGGCGCAGGACGACGCCCGGTATTACGGCATAACCCTGACGACGGAAGCCCCCGTCGTCCCGGAACCCGCTCCCGAACCGGAAGCCCCCGCGGCCCCGGCGCAGGAGGCGGCTCCGGAGCCTGTCAGCCAGCCCGTCGCCCATCAGCCCGTTCCCACGCCGGCGCTGACGGCGGAACAGCTTGCGGCCGCCACCCGGCAGTTGCAGGAAGTTCTGGCTCCGCTGGCGCAGGCCCTGACGGCAACGGCCGGACCGGCCGCGCCGGAAGTGCCTCCGCTCACGCTCACGCCCGGCGTCAACCCCATGTCGGTCGAAGCCGCCCCCGCGGCGAACGCCGCCGTGACGGTTTCCGCCGCTCCGGCGGAGCCCAGCTCCGAGGACGCGCTCGTCGCCGCCATCCGGCGCGGCGTGCTGTCGGCTCTCCCCTCCGGGGCCGCCGACGAGGCGCTGATCGACCGGTTGATCAGGTCCGTCCTCGCCGAAACGGGACGCGCGCCCTCCGAGACGCGCCCCGGCGTCAGGCAGGCCGGAGGCGTCACGCACGTCGATAGCCGGGCCCAGAACTGGGGAGGCTCACGGGCGAAGGGCAGCGTGTCCGTCATGGACGTGCTTTCCCCCGCCAAGGGCGACAACGCCGCCGTCGGTTATCTGGATTGGGAAAACCACTCGTTTTCCTGGACGTTCCGGCGTGCGGAAGTGCTCGTGGTGCTGGAGGGTGAACTGAATCTGACCATTGAGGGCACGACCTTCAGCGCGGCGCACGGCGACGTGTTCAGCATCCCCGCGGGTACGGAGGTGCTTCTCGCCTCCTCCGGACACGTACGGTGCACCACGGTCGCGGTGGCCGCCTAGCCGCGTTCCTAGACCATAACGAAGGAAACAACCATGATCTTTCTTACCGAAGAAGATGTGAGACAGCGTTGCGAGCTGGGTCAGGGAGGCGAATTCTGCCTTCAGGCCGGCGAGCGCCTGACTCCGGCAGCGACGGAGCTGTTGCGCAGCCGCAACTGCCGCGTCGTCCTGCCCGGTCAGTGCACTGTGGAAGCGACGCCTGCCGAGGAACCCGCCCCCGCGAAACCGGAGCCCGCTCCGGCTCCGGCGGCGGAACCCGCTCCGGCCGCCCCCGCCGCCGAACCGGCTTCCTTCCCCGACGGCACCTACCTTGACGCCGACACGGTCGTCTCCAAATCCCATCCGCGCATTTTCCTGCGCGGCAAGCTGGATACCCTCATTTCCAGCACGGTGCTGGTGCAGACCGGGTTCGACGGCAACGGGAAACTTCCCGCCGTCCTCCGCAACGGCCTTTCCGACATCAACGTGTGGCTGTGGCAGCTCCTCCAGGCCGAAGTCTCCGGCGAAGCCATGCCCGAACAGTCTCTGTGCGGCATGAACGCCGAAGCCATCCGCCTCGTCTCCCACGATCCCATGACCTATCTGGGTCAGGGCCACATCGTTCCCGACGTCGCTCTCGGCCCGAACGTCGCGCTCCTCAACTGGCTGCGCGCACAGGTCCGCGAAGTTGAAGTGGCGTATGTGCAGGTCGGCATGGACCGCGAGGACATGCTCACTTCGCTGAACCGCCTCAGCAGCGCCATCTATGTCCTCATGCTTCTGACTGTCGTGGCCGAATCCGGCCGCGATATTTCGAAGGTTGGTCTGTAACATGAGCGTGTTTGAACGTTGCCTCGAAAAATGCCGCGCCCGGAAGGGCGTCGTGGTGTATTCCGACGGTGAAGACCGCCGCGTGGTTGCCGCCGCCGCCAAGCTGATCCGCGAAGGCCTCGTGGACCCCATCCTCATCGGCGAACCCGAAAAGGTGCGCGCCGCATTGCAGGAAAGCGGCGAAACCGGCGTTTCCCTTCAGGTCGTCAATCCGCTGAATCCGTCTCTCGTTGAGCACAATGCAGCGGAATACATGGCGATTCAGAAGGCCAAAGGCAAGGACGTCACCGAAGAGGACGCCGTCAAGGCCGTCTCCAACGGTCTGGCCGCCGGTGCGCTCATGGTCCGTCGCGGCGAAGCGGAAATCGGCGTGGCCGGGAACCTTTCCTCCACCGCCAACGTCATCCGCGCCGGGCTGCGCATGATCGGCACCGCCGCCGGAAGCAAGACCGTATCGAGCTTCTTCTTCATGCTGAAGGACGACAAGGTCTGCATGTTCACCGACTGCGCGGTCATCCCCGATCCCACGCCCGCTCAGCTCGCGGACATCGCCATCGGTACCTCCGGCGTGTACAAAAGCGTCATGGGCGAGGACCCGCGCGTGGCCCTGCTTTCCTTCTCCACGAAGGGCAGCGCCAAGCACGAACGCGTGGACAAGGTCCGCGCGGCGCTCGACGAAATCAAGACGCGTGAACCGAATCTGCTCGTGGACGGCGAACTCCAGCTGGACGCCGCCGTCGTGCCCGAGGTCGCTCAGTTGAAGGCCCCCGGCAGCCCGGTCGCCGGGCACGCGAACGTCTTCGTGTTCCCCTCTCTTGAAGCCGGCAACATCGGCTACAAAATCGCGCAACGCTTTGGCGGCTGGACGGCCCTCGGCCCCCTGCTCCAGGGCTTTGCCCACGGTTGGCATGACCTTTCGCGGGGATGCAGCAGCGACGACATCTACAAAATCAGTGTCGTCGGTCTGGGCATGAACCGCGGAGGACAGCAATAAACGGAACGGCACACAACGTAACGCGTTACCCGATACGTTCCGTTCCGGGTAACCAAGCTAACAACAATCCTAAAAGGAGTTCACAATGGACGCTCTTGGCATGATCGAAACCCGTGGTCTGGTTGGTCTCATCGAAGCCGCTGATGCTATGGTCAAGGCTGCTCGCGTGCAGCTCGTTTCCTACGAACAGATCGGCGGCGGCTATGTGACCGCCCTGGTCCGCGGCGACGTGGCCGCCTGCAAAGCCGCTACCGACGCCGGCGCCGCCGCCGTGCAGCGCGTAGGCGGCGACCTCGTGGCCGTCCATGTCATTCCTCGTCCTCATCAGGACCTGGAAGCCGTGTTCCCTCTCAGCCGCAAGTAAGCTTGCTCACGCCTATAGGCAGGTCCTAGACCTGCTCGTCGGCCTCGCCGGGGCCTTCCGCCCCGGCCCGGCCGCCTTCAGCCTCCTTACGGAATGCTCCTGAGAGGTTTTCTTTCAGGAACGGAGAAAAGCATGGAACTTGCAAAAGTCGTTGGTCAGGTCGTTTCCACGGTACGCTGCCCCGAATTGCCGTACAACTCGCTCCTTCTCGTCGAACTGCTCAACGGGAAAGGCGAGCCGGCCGGTCGCTGCCAGGTCGCCGCCGACCCCATCGGAGCCGGTGAAGGCGAATGGGTCATCGTATCCCGCGGCAGCTCCGCACGGTTCGCCATCAACAAGGACGCTCCGTTGGACCTGGTCATTGTCGGCATCGTCGACCATGTGAACGCCGGAAAGGAAGCGATCTACCGCAAGAACGACGGCCAATAAGGCCCCCGGAGCCGCCTCCTGAGGGACTCCGCCGGACGGACGACGTCCGGAAAACGCGTTTTTTCGATCCGCCCCTGTTCAGGAACACCGGCGGCAAATGAAGAAAAACAGGCCCCCCGCCCCGGCACCGGCCCGCGGGTCCGGCTTCCAGCATAGGAGATAGATATGGACGTGCGCCAGCAAGACGTGGAACGCATTGTCGTTGAAGTTCTCAAAAAGATGATGTCGGATCAGCCCACCGCGGCTGCGACGACCGTCGTCGCCGCCTGCGGCTGCGACGCCGGCGACTTCGGCCTCTTCGACGAACTCGAAGACGCCGTGAAGGCCGCCGAAGCCGCTCAGAAGAAGATCAGCACCGTGGCCGTGCGCGACAAAATCATCGCCGTGATCCGCAAGACCGGCCTTGAAAACGCTCAGGCGTTCGCCGAAATGGCGCACAACGAAACCGGCATGGGCCGCGTGAGCGACAAAATCGCCAAGAATATCCTCGTTTCCGAGCGTACTCCCGGCACCGAATGTCTCTCCCCCATGGCCATCTCCGGCGATATGGGCCTGACCCTCATTGAAAACGCTCCCTGGGGCGTGATCGCTTCCGTGACGCCGTCCACCAACCCGACCGCCACGGTCATCAACAACGCCATCAGCATGATCGCCGGCGGCAACGCCGTGGTCTTCGCTCCCCATCCGAACGCCAAGCGTTCTTCGCAGAAGGCCATTCAGGTTCTGAACAAGGCCATCATCGAAGCGACCGGCATCGCCAACCTGCTCGTCGCCGTGAAGGAACCCACCATCGAAGTGGCCCAGCAGCTGTTCTCGCATCCGCGCATCAAGCTGCTCGTGGTGACCGGTGGTGAAGCCGTTGTGGCGCAGGCCCGCAAGGTTTCCACCATGCGCCTCATCGCCGCCGGCGCCGGCAACCCGCCGGTCGTGGTCGACGAAACCGCCAACATCGCCCGCGCCGCCCGCAGCATCTACGACGGCGCTTCCTTCGACAACAACATCATCTGCGCCGACGAAAAGGAAATCATCGCCGTTGATTCCATCGCCGACCAGCTGAAGGCCGAAATGAAGGCCATCGGCGCCGTGGAAATCAGCCTCGAACAGGCCGATGCCGTCGCCCGCGTGGTGCTCCGCAACTATCCTCAGGTCGAAGGCGGCAAGAAGCCCGCTCCGAATCCGAAGTGGGTCGGCCGTGACGCCGCCGTCATCGCCAAGGCCGCCGGCATCGACGTGCCCGAAAGCTGCCGTCTGCTCATCGTGGACGTGAAGCGCGACATCGACCACGTCTTCGCCCGCACCGAACAGCTGATGCCCGTCGTGCCCCTGCTGCGCGCCACCAACGTGGATGAAGCCATCGAATGGGCCCTCATCCTCGAACGCGGCCTGTCGCATACCGCCGGCATCCACTCCCGCAACATCGACAACATGGACAAGATGGCCCGCGCCATGAACACCAGCCTGTTCGTCAAGAACGGCCCGCACCTCGCCGCCCTCGGCGCCGGCGGTGAAGGCTGGACCACCATGACCATCTCCACCCCCACCGGTGAAGGTGTGACCTGCGCCCGCTCGTTCGTGCGTCTGCGCCGCTGCTGCGTTGTGGACAACTTCCGCATCGTCTGATTGTAGCGCTTGCCTTTGAAAGGGGAGGGAGCGATCCCTCCCCTTTTTCGTTTGAGGCACCGGCCTTCCGGTTTTCCGGCATTCGCGCGCCCACGCTTCCGTTTTTTCGCGGCGTTGCCTTCTGAGCCGAAAGAAAACCTCTCCCGGAACGGCCCCGGCTGAAACGAACTCCGCACGCACTCCGCCGCCCCACCGTGCGCCTTCCTCTCAGCGGCGTTTTTCCTTTTCCGCCCCGACGCGGCATCGCTTTGCCGCCGGCATACGGAAGAGGCGTTTTCCCAAGCCCGAAGGGGATTCTTCCGGCGGATTCCCGTGCGAGCACGAAGGGCCGCTCCTCCGGTATGGCGCCGTAGGCCTTCCGCGCGGCCTGTTTTGCAGCGGCTTCCCACGCGGAAAAGTTCCCCGGAGTGGCGCGTCCATGTGGCGGCTTTTTCGCTGAAATCGGCTTTTTGACTCCGTTTTTCCTTCATTGGAGGGCTTTTTCACCGGATTCTCTGCTTTTTCCAACAGTTCCGGGATGGGAGCGGCTCAGTATAGCTCTTTTTTTCACAAAAAGGCTGTTTCCGTTGTCGCAAAATTGCAACATATAAAAAGGTCCCCATACCCACACCCTCCTGAAGCGTACTTTTTTCAGACATGATATCAATGAGATAAAAACGACTTTCAGGAATGATTCTCTTTCCGCCGGAAATTTGAGGCTGAGGTTGCAGGAAAAGACGCGTGCGTCGCAATTTTGCATCATCAATGCCGAGCTTTTCAGGGTTTGTTCCTGATAAGAGATGCAAATTTGCGACTCCCCCCTTTTAGGCTCTCAGACCCCAAAATTCCCTTTCTCACAATCAGGCGAAATAACAGCGAAACATTTTTTCAAACGATTCTGGCACGGCCCTTGCTTTATAGAAGAGCAAGACAAGTGAAGAAGCGAACGAGAACTTCCAGGTGGCAACCGGGAAAGCTCCAAGCAACCATACAACTCAACCCTCATTCTTCATACGGAGAAGTACCATGGCTCAGCTTACTGAAGTCAAATCCCCTCATGAACAGCGCCTTGAAGACAAGCTCGCTGGCAAGGAAGACATCTATCGCGAATCCCACAAGCGCGTGTTCAAGCTGCTCGAACGTTTCGACGGCCAGAAACCCGCCATCGACGTGGAACGCGCCCTGTACTTCACCCAGTCCATGGCCGAAACCGTGGGTCAGCCTCTGGTGCTCCGCTGGGCCAAGGCTCTGATGCACATCGCCAAGAACATCACGGTCATGGTGCAGGACGACCAGCTCATCCTCGGTCGCTGCGGCGGTCATGACGGCCGTTACGGCATCCTGTATCCCGAACTCGACGGCGACTTCCTCGACATCGCCGTGCGCGACCTGCCCACCCGTCCCCAGTCTCCGGCCGCCATCAGCCCCGAAGACGCCAAGATCGTGGTCGAACAGATCGCTCCCTTCTGGAAGGGCCGTACCTACCACGAAGCGCTGAACCGCGCTCTGCCCGCCGAAGTCCACAAGCTGACCTACGACGATCCCGACGGCCTCATCTCCCGCTTCATCGTCAACGAAACCTCTTCGTTCCGTTCCTCCATCCAGTGGGTGCACGACTACGAAGTGGTGCTGAAGCGCGGCTTCAACGGCCTGAAGCAGGAAATGGAAGAAAAGCTGGCCGCTCTTGACCCGGCTTCCCCCGTGGACCAGGTGGACAAGCGTCCCTTCATCGAAGCCACGATCCTCGTGTGCGAAGCCATCGTGCTGTGGGCCAAGCGCCACGCCGACGCCGCCCGCAAGGCCGCTGAAGAATGCGCCGATCCGGTCCGCAAGGCCGAACTCATCCGCATGGCCGAAAACGCCGAACACGTGCCCGGCAACCCGGCTCGCGACTTCTACGAAGCCGTTCAGTCCCAGTACTTCACCCAGATGTTCTCTCGTCTGGAACAGAAGACCGGTACCACCATTTCCAACGGTCGTATGGACCAGTACTTCTATCCCTTCTACAAGAAGGACATGGAAGCCGGCATCCTGACCGATGAAAAGGCTCTGGAATACCTGGAATGCGTGTGGGTCGGCATGGCCGAATTCATCGACATGTACATCTCCCCCGCCGGCGGCGCCTTCAACGAAGGCTACGCTCACTGGGAAGCCGTCACCATCGGCGGCCAGACCCCGGACGGCCGCGACGCGACCAACGATCTGACCTACCTGTTCCTGAAATCCAAGCGCGAATTCCCGCTGCACTACCCCGACCTCGCCGCCCGTATCCACAGCCGTTCGCCTGAACGCTACCTGTGGGACGTCGCCGAAACCATCAAGTTCGGCTCCGGCTTCCCCAAGCTGTGCAACGACGAAGAATGCATCCCCCTGTACGTCTCCAAGGGCGCGACCTTTGAAGAAGCCCTTGACTACGCCGTGTCCGGCTGCATCGAAATCCGCATGCCCAACCGCGACACCTACACCTCCGGCGGCGCGTACACCAACTTCGCCACCGCCGTTGAAATGGCTCTCTACAACGGTAAGATGAAGAAGTACGGCGACGTTCAGCTCGGCATCCAGACCGGCGACGCCCGCAAGTTCAAGACCTGGGAAGAATTCTGGAACGCCTATGTGCAGCAGCACATGCTCCTGCTCCGCACGACCTTCGTGCAGCAGTACATCGTCATCCAGACCCGCGCGAAGCACTTCGCCCAGCCCATGGGTTCCGTGCTGCATGCCCTGTGCCGCAAGCACTGCATCGACCTGCACCAGCCCCAGATTCCCGAAGGCCTGAACTTCGGCTACTTCGAATTCATGGGCCTCGGCACCGTCATCGACTCCCTGGCCGCCATCAAGAAGCTCGTGTTTGAAGACAAGAAGCTCACCATGGATCAGCTCATCGACGCTCTCGAAGCCAACTTCGAAGGCTACGAAGACATCCAGCAGCTTCTCCGCACGGCTCCCTGCTACGGCAACGACGACGAATACGCCGACGAAATCGGCCGCGAACTCGACCGCATGGCCGTGGGCTTCGCCGCCAAGTACAGCAAGGAAATGGGCATCAACAACGACTGCCGTTACGTGCCCTTCACCTCTCACGTGCCCTTCGGTAAGGTCGTTTCCGCCACCCCGAACGGCCGCGTGGCCTGGTTCCCGCTGTCCGACGGTTCTTCCCCGTCTCACGGCGCCGACCACAATGGCCCCACCGCCATCCTGCTCTCCAACCACAACACGAAGAACTACGGCATGCGCGCCCGTGCTGCCCGTCTGATCAACGTGAAGTTCACCCCCAAGTGCGTTGAAGGCGATGCCGGTACCGAAAAGCTGGTCCAGTTCATCCGCACCTGGTGCGACCTGAAGCTGTGGCACATCCAGTTCAACGTCATCAACGCCGATACCCTGAAGAAGGCCCAGAAGGACCCGCAGAAGTATCGTAACCTCATCGTCCGCATCGCCGGGTACAGCGCCTACTTCGTCGACCTGACCCCCGACCTGCAGAACGACCTCATCGCCCGTACCGGCCACGACCAGATGTAAGTTCTGGCCGCTTGCGGCACTCGAGATGAATGATTAACTCAATGGCGGGCCGGATTTTCTGGCCCGCCATTTTCACACTCAACGCTCAGAAAGAGGTAGTCCACATGGGTTCCTTTGAAGATAGGAAGGCGACCGGAACCGTCTTCAACATTCAGAAATATTCCGTTCACGACGGCCCCGGCATCCGGACCATCGTATTCCTGAAGGGCTGCCCCCTTTCGTGCAAATGGTGCAGCAACCCCGAATCCCAGGCCTCCCATCCGCAGGTCGCCTACAACAAGGGCCGCTGCATCGGCTGTCACCGCTGCATCAAGGCCTGCCAGCACGGCGCCATCAGCATCAACGAAGACGGCTCCCTGAAGCTGGACCGCAGCAAGTGCGAAGTCTGCAAGACCCTCGACTGCGCCCACGCCTGTCCCGCTCAGGGCATGATCATCTACGGTGAAAACAAGACCGTCGATCAAATCCTCAAGGAAGTGGAAAAGGACGCCATCTTCTACGCCCGCTCCGGCGGCGGCATGACCCTGTCCGGCGGCGAGCCCCTCATGCATGCCGACATCGCCCTTCCGCTGCTCCGCGAGGCGCGCCATCGCCGCATCAAGACCGCCATCGAAACCTGTGGCTGCGTTCCGTGGGAAACCCTCAAGGAAGCCGCCCAGTACCTCAACTACGTGCTGTTCGACGTCAAGCAGATGGACAGCGCGAAGCACCGCGAAGGCACCGGCGTGGGCAACGAACTCATCCTCAGCAACCTCAAGAAGCTGCTCACCGAGTTCCCCAACCTGCACGTGCAGGTCCGTACGCCCATCATCCCCGGCTTCAACGACAACGACGAGTTCGCCTACGCGCTCGGCGAATTCCTCAAGGGCCACGAGAACGTCGGCTATGAAGCTCTCCCCTACCACCGTCTGGGAACGCAGAAGTACGACTTCCTGAGCCGCCCCTACCTGATGGGCGACGTCAGCCTGCCCGACGGCGTGGCGCAGCGCGTCCAGCGGATCGTCGACGAAACCCGCGGAGCCGCACCGGAAGCCGCGAAGTAACCGGCCTTCCCCGATTCAGAAAATCCCGTCCCCGTCCGGCACGCCCGGACGGGGATTTTTCGTCCCGTTCCCGCTTCACCGTGGCATTTGCCGCCGACGCCTTGACGTTCTTGCGTCGAGGCACTAGCATGAGAGATGAATTCCCCTGCAATCATTTTATTTCTTATGCGATGCCTATGGAAAACACCCCCATGCACTCCCTTGCCCCGCACTTTGAGAGCATCCTCGATACCCTGTCCGACGGCGTCTTCATCAGCGACGTCGAGGGGACGACCCTGTTCGTCAACAAAATGTACGAAACCCTCACCGGACTGAGGCAGGGGGAAATTCAGGGCAAGAACATCCGTACGCTCGTCCAGCAGGGCACCTTCGACAAGGTGGTCAACCCGCAGATCGTCGAGACCGGGAAATCCGCCACCCACGTCCAGCAGCTCGCCAACGGCAAGCGTCTCGTCCTCACCGGCTACCCCGTCTTCGACGACAAGGGGCAGCTCTGCCTTGTCGTGACCTTTGCCCGCGACATCACCGTCCTGACCCAGTTGCAGGAGGAGATGACCGCCCAGAAAAAGCTCATCGAGCAGTTCCACGACCGTCTGGCCTTCATGGCCCGCGAGCAGACCCGCGAGCTGGTCCCGGTCTTCGAGAGCCGCGAGATGAAGGAAGTGATGAGCCTTGTGGAGCGGTTCGCCAGTTCGGACGCCACGGTGCTCATCCTCGGCGAGACCGGCGTGGGCAAGGACGTGGTGGCCCGCATGACCCACGAGCTCAGCCTCCGCAAGGAAAAAATGTTCCTCAAGGTGGACTGCGGCGGCATTTCCGAAAGCCTCACCGAATCGGAACTGTTCGGCTACATGCCCGGCGCGTTCACCGGCGCGGGCAACAAGGGCAAGAGCGGCTATTTCGAAATGGCGGACGGCGGCACGGTCTTCCTCGACGAAATCGGCGAGCTGAGCCTCGCCATGCAGACCCGCCTGCTCCGCGTGCTTCAGGACGGCGAAATCATGCGTGTGGGCTCGTCCAAGCCGCGCAAGGTCAACGTCCGCATCATCGCCGCGACCAACCGCAATCTTGCGGAGCGCGTGGAAAAGGGGCTCTTCCGCCGTGACCTCTATTACCGCCTCAACGTCGCGGTGGTGAACATCCCGCCCCTGCGCGAGCGTCCCGACGACATCCAGCCGCTCGTAACCCATTTTCTGAACGTCTTCACCACGAAGTACCGCAAGCATATGAACCTGACGCCCGGCCTCATGGAGGCGCTGCGCCAGTATGCATGGCCCGGCAACGTGCGCGAGCTCCAGAACCTGATGCACAGCATCGTGATCACCAAGGATCACGGCCCCCTCTCCGTCAAGGACCTCCCGCGGCACATGACCGGATGCGAAAACGAAGAGCTGTTTTTCCCCGACGACGGCATCAACTACGACCGGCCCCTCAAGGACATCATGGCCGACATCGAACGCGGCATTCTCCGCAAGGCCCTCAAGGTACACGGCTCCGTCCAGAAGGTCGCCGAAGTCTTCAAGGTCAACCGCAGTACGATTTTTCGGAAGTTGCATTCGGAGAAGGGGGAAGGGGAATAACGATTGGGGAAGGGAGGGAGAAACTTTCTGGAGAAAGTTTCTCCCTCCCTTCCCCAAACC
>CABKMN010000046.1 GCA_902373525.1 uncultured Bilophila sp.
CTCCCCAAACCCCACCCCCTCCTCTTCAAAGACTTTCCCAAACGGGACTGGAAACGGTTGCGGTACCCCGGCGGCCCATTCCCTGCCGAAAGTTTCCCGGCGACGCCTTCCTCCGGACGCCTGACACGGCTTTCCACAAAACGCCGCCGCGGCATTTCATTGATATGTCGTTGCAATGTGGCGTCCGTTGACGAACTCTATGACGAGAGCGTTCGCAATCTCCAAATGCCACGAAACACACTGTTGAACACTCGGTGGGATAATTTTTTTCCAAATGAAGAGAGAGAGAGAGAGAGCAGGACGCCCGAACCATGAAGCGGTTCCGTGTCCGGCAAAACCCGGATGCGGAACAGCTTCATGGTTCGGGCGGTATGCCGAGGACCGGAAGGCGTGTGCCCGTCGGTCTTCGAGCATGGGATGGGCATGGGCATCACGGGCAAGGCGGATCGCCCCGCAGCGGGTGCGGGGCGGTGCCTGCCCGTCGGAGAGAGGGCGTGCCCTTTCCCGTTATTGCTGTCTGTTCGTATGCTGCCACAGGAGGTAGTCCCGCAGCAGCTTGTCGATGCGGCCGTCGAGCACGGCGTCGGTGTCGCCGATTTCGCAGTTGCTGCGGTGGTCCTTCACCAGCCGGTAGGGCTGGAGGGTGTAGGTACGAATCTGGCTGCCGAAACTGATGGCGTTCTTGCCCGCGTACTCGGCCTGCCGCGCGGCGTCGCGCTTGCTCAGTTCGAGATCGTAGAGGCGGCCGCGCAGGATGCGCATGGCGGAATCTTTATTATGGTGCTGCGAACGCTCGTTCTGGCACTGTACGGAAATGCCCGAGGGGATGTGCGTGATGCGCACGGCGGAGTAGGTCGTGTTGACCCCCTGCCCGCCGGGGCCGCTGGCGCAGAAGATGTCTACGCGCAGGTCCGATTCCTTGATCTCGATCTCGATGTCGTCGCCCGCGTCGGGGATCACGTCCACGGACGCGAACGACGTGTGCCGACGCCCCGACGAATCGAAGGGCGAAATGCGGATCAGCCGGTGGATGCCCCGTTCCCCCTTGAGGAATCCGTAGACGTTTTCGCCGGAAATACGCATGGTCACGCTCTTGATCCCGGCTTCGTCGCCGGGCAGGAAATCGAGTTCCTCCACGGAAAAACCGTGCGCGTCGGCCCAGCGGAGATACATGCGTTGCAGCATCTGCGCCCAGTCCTGCGCCTCGGTGCCGCCCGCGCCGGGATGGATTTCCAGAATGGCGTCGGCGTGGTCTTCTTCGGCGGAAAGGAGCAGATTGGTTTCCGTCTCTTCGAGCAGTTCGGTCAGCCGGTCGATCTCGGCGATCAGCGACTCCAGCGCCTCGGCGGCGTCATCGCCTTCCTTGATCTCCGCCCCGCCCGAAAGTTCCTGCGCCATTTCCTGCCATTCCAGCATGGAGGCGTGGCAGTTCCTCAAGGTGGCGAGGCGGTCCAGTTCGGCCTCCAGACGGCTCTTCTCGCGCAGGACCGGGGTCAGTTTTTCCGGGGCGTTCCACGCGTCGGGCGCGGAAAGCTCCTTTTCTATCTCGGCAAGGCGGGCGGACTGGGAAGGCTGGTCAAAGACGCCCCCAGAGCGTTTCGAACTGCGAGGACAAGGCCGCGATACGGCTCTTCAAATCAGCAAGCTGAAGCATAGGTTTTCCTGTTGTTCGGTTAGATGTGACGCCGGGCCTTCAGGAAGACCGGCGCGGAAAGCAGAAGAAAAAGCAGCAGCCCGAGCCACGGCAGCCACGGCTCCAGAACGAAGAAGAGGGACGTCTCCGTCAGCGGGACGACCGGGTGCGACAGGCTCTCGGCCTTGAACAGCCCGCCCCGGACTACGAGGGAACCGTAGGGATCGACGAACGCGGAGACGCCGGTGTTCGTGGATCGGGCCAGCCAGCGCCGCTGTTCCACGGCCCGCAGGACGGCGAGGGAAAGGTGCTGCATGGGCGCTGCTGAAAAGCCGAACCATGCGTCGTTGCTGATGTTCACCAGCAGGGTGGCGCCTTCCGCGACCTGCTTGCGGGCCAGCTCGGGAAAGATGGATTCATAACAAATCAGCACGCCCAGAACAAGCGGGTCCCGATCCGGGGACGCGGCGGCCAGCGTCAGCGGCCTCGTGGACTCGCCGGGCAGGAACTCGCCCACGCCCTGCAACAGCGGGCGCAGGAACGGCAGATCGAGGAACGGCGGCACATATTCCCCGAAGGGGACGAGGTGTTCCTTGTCGTACCAGCCCCTGTCCGCGCCGTCGGCGGAGACGAGATAGGCGCGGTTGAAGGCCTCCTCTCCGCCGAGGGTACGCCGGAACCCCGGCGCGCCGAACAGCAGGGCCACCCTGTGTTCCCCCGCGAAGGCGCGGATCGCCGCCGGAAGCGCGGGGTGAGTCTGATAGTCGAACGGCATGGCGGTTTCGGGCCAGATCAGCAGTTCGGGGCGCTCGGCCTCCGGCACGGACAGCGCCTCCGCGCTCAGGGAGAGGTAACGCTTGACCGTCAGCCGCTGCATGGCCGGTTCCCATTTGACGTCCTGCTCAAGATTGCCCTGCTCCAGCGACACCCACAGGGGCTTCCCCGCGGTCCCGGCATCGCGCGGCAGCAGGCCGAACCCGACTATGAAGATAAGGCCCGCAACGGAGGCCGCAAGGGGGGCCGTCCGGCGTTTTCGGGGTACATTGGGAAGCCGGGAACAACGGAGCCCTTCCGCGAAGAGGCACGCGAGCCCGGCGAACAGGCCGCCGAGGCCGTACGCGCCGATCACCGAGGCGAGCTGGACGACGGGCGTCCACGGGGTGAAGGCCGAGGCCAGCGTCAGCCACGGGAAGCCGGTCAGGAACCAGCCCCGGAAACATTCCAAAAGATACCAGCCGAGTCCGAGCGCAAGGCTCTTCCGCCACGCCGGTTCGGCCCTCAGGACATGGGCCAGCGCGGCGAACAGGCCGCCGTACAACCCGACGTACGCGCCCATGAACAGCGGGCAGGGCGCGGCGAGCGCCCACGGCAGGCCGCCGAAGTCATGGACCGGAATGGCCAGCCAGTACAGGCAGGCCGAAGAGCCCGCGAGGCCGCATATCCAGCCGAGCCGGAACGCCTGTTTCCAGCTTGTGGAAGCTGTCCCAAGCAGGAACAAGGACGCGGGGTACAGCAGCGCCGCAACCGGAACCGACGCCACGGGATTGGGCATGCCGATCCACAGCCCCGCCGCGCCGCAAACAATCCACCAGAGCATATTCATGGAGAAAACAAGCCGAAAGCGCTCCCAAAAGTCAAGCGAAAAGGACGGGAAGGCTGTGGGAAAATCCCCGCGTGTTACGATGCCGCGAAAGGTGCGAAGCGCAAAATGCTCCCAACTCCCTGTGAAAACATTCCTTAATAAACTGGTTAACCAACCAGTTGCGCCATTTCTCCCTTGACGCCCCATGCCTTTTGCGCCATGAAAATAAACCGGATGAAGGGAAAAATGAGGTGATCGAACCGCTTTTGATGCTCCGCGTCGGCGGCGTCCCCGTTCCCGGAATCACTTTTTTCGGGTCAGGCCGGTGCCGGGAAAACCGTTCCCGCCGCCGTAACCGCCCTGTATCGTACGGAACCCGAGCGTCCGAAACCAGAAGGCCCCGGAAAAGGGGCCGCGTTCGGGCCAACCCCGCAAGTCAAGTGAGGCGTCCATGTTGCAATTGCTCCTCTTCGGCTGCATCGTTTTCCCGCTGATCGCGGCTGTCGCTGTAGCCCTGGACAAAGAAGGAACCCTGCGCCGCCGCATCGTGTATGCCGGTACCGGGATCACGGCATTGTCCGCACTGGGCCTGGCCCTGCACGGCAGCTTCGCGCTGCCCGTGGCCCCGGACAGTTCCCTCCAGCCCCTGATGACCGTGCTCGATCTCGCGTTGCTCGCGTTCATCCTGTACACCGCCGTCCGCATACGGCACCGGCTGTCGATGGGGCTCGCGCTCGGCCAGCTGGCCGGCATGGTCTATCTCGACTTCTTCATGCTTGAGGGGCATCAGTCCGCCGCCTTCTTCGCCGATCCGCTGGCCCTCGTGATGGTGCTCGTGATTTCGCTCGTGGGCGGCGTGGTCTGCATTTTCGGTCTCGGCTACATGCAGGAGCACGAAGACCACCTCCGCCTCGCCAAATCCCGCCAGTCGCGCTTTTTCTTCTTCCTGCTGCTCCTTCTCGGGGCCATGAACGGCCTCGTGCTGTGCGACAGCCTCACGTGGGTGTTCTTCTTCTGGGAAATCACGACCCTGTGCTCCTTCTTCCTCGTCGGCCATGACGGGACCCGCGAAGCCAAGCGCAACGCCACCCGCGCCCTGTGGATGAACATGGTGGGCGGCATCGGCTTCCTCGCCGCCATGCTGCTCATGCAGAAGGCCATCGGCACCCTGTCCGTTCAGGCCATGCTGGCCCAGTCCGTGGTCATGCACTCCACCGCCGCCATGCTGCCGGTCGCCTTCCTCTGCTTCGCCGCGTTCACCAAGTCCGCGCAGCTGCCCTTCCAGAGCTGGCTGTGCGGCGCGATGGTCGCGCCCACGCCCGTCTCCGCCCTGCTGCACTCCTCCACGATGGTCAAGGCCGGGGTCTACCTCGTCCTGCGCCTCGCTCCGGCCTTCGCCGGGACCATGCTGGCGGGCGTCGTGTCGCTGAGCGGCGCCTTCACCTTCGTGGCCGCCTCCGCGCTGGCCTGCGGACAGAGCAACGGCAAGAAAATCCTCGCCTACTCCACCATCGCCAACCTCGGCCTGATCATCGCGTGCGCCGGCATGGCGACCCCCGCGGCCATCACCGCCGCCATCCTGCTCATCATCTTCCACGCCGTGTCGAAGGGGCTCCTCTTCCTCTGCGTGGGCACCATCGAACAGCACATCGGCTCGCGCGACATCGAATCCATGCGCGGCCTGTACAAGATCATGCCCCGCGTCACCGCCATCACCCTGTTCGGCATCGTGACCATGATGCTGCCGCCCTTCGGCGCGCTGCTCGCCAAGTGGATCGCCATCGAGGCGTCCGCCGCGGCTCCGGCCTTCATGCCCGTACTGGTGGTGCTCATCGCCTTCGGCAGCGCGCTGACCGTGCTGTTCTGGGCGCGCTGGGCCGGCCTGCTCCTCGGCAACGACCCGCTGAGCGAAAAGAAGCCCGTTCCCGAGCACCTCGACGGTTCCATGAGCTTCGCGCTCAAGAGCCTCCTCTACGGGGCCATCGTCCTGTCCCTGTTCGTGCCGTGGATTTACGGCGGCATCCAGCACGGCGTCGCGGACACCTTCGGCCTTGAGGGCCTGTTCACCGCCGACTGGGGCGTCCTGACCAACGGCCGGGGCCTGTTCGCGGTCTACCCGATGTTCCTCCTGCTCGCGCTCGGCATGTGGTACGCCCTGCGCCAGGCCGGAAAGGCCGCCTCGTCGCCCCGCGCGCTTCCCTACCTCTCCGGCATTCAGATGGTGGAGGACGGCAAGGTGGGCTTCAACGGCCCGCTGAACACCCTTGTGGAAGCGAAGTCGTCCAACTACTATCTGGAAGCCTGGTTCGGGGAGCAGACGCTCACCGGCAGGATCAACACCATCGCCATTGTCCTCATGGTGGTCATGTTGGGAGGTCTGCTCTAATGTTGAAGCTCATTTTCGCCCTCATCGCAGTCGCTGTAGCCGTTCCCGCGGGCGGTCTTCTCGCCGGGGTGGACAGACGCCTGACGGCCCGCCTCCAGTCCCGGCAGGGGCCGCCGCTGCTCCAGCCCTTCTACGACGTGCTGAAGCTCTTCGGCAAAGCGCCCTGCGTCACCAACCCGTGGCTGATCTTCTCCTCCTACGTCTGCGTCATGGCCTCCGCCGTGGCCCTGCTCATGTTCTTCATGCAGGGCGACATGCTGCTCCTGTTCTTCGTCATGACCGTGGGCGCGGTGTTCAAGGTCGCGGGCGCGCTCTCCGCCGACTCGCCCTACAGCAACGTGGGCGCGCAGCGCGAACTGCTCCAGATGCTCGCCTACGAGCCGCTGGTGGTCCTGACCTTCGTGGGCATGTCCGCCGCCACGGGCAGCTTCATGATCTCCGACATCTACGCGCTCGACGTGCCGCTGCTGCCGCACCTGCCGTTCCTGTTCATCGCTCTCGGCTACGCGCTGACCATCAAGCTCGCCAAGTCGCCCTTCGACATCGCCTCCTGCCATCACGGGCATCAGGAAATCGTGCGCGGCGTGCTGACCGACTATTCCGGCCCCCAGCTCGCGCTGCTCGAAATCTCGCACTGGCTCGACGTCATCCTGCTGCTCGGCCTGTGCTCGCTGTTCTGGCACACCAGCATAACGGGCATGATCATCCTGCTCGTGCTGACCTACGCGCTCGAAATCGTCGTCGACAACGTGTGCGCGCGCATGACGTGGCGCTGGATGCTCAAGCACGCCTTCGGCATCACGCTGGGACTGGCTATCTTCAACATCCTCTGGCTCTACGTCCGCTAGAACCGAAGCCCTATCGGGGGTACCCATGAATCTTTCGGCACTGCATGAAAAACTGAACCAATACATCAACAAGGGACGCCTGAAGTCCCCGTGGGTGGTGCATTACGACTGCGGTTCCTGCAACGGCTGCGACATCGAGGTGCTGGCCTGCCTCACGCCGGTTTTCGACGTGGAACGCTTCGGCATCGTGAACATCGGCGATCCCAAGCACGCCGACGTGCTTCTGGTGACCGGCACCGTGAACCAGCGCAACAAGGACGTCCTGAAGAACATCTACGACCAGATGCCCGATCCCAAGGCGGTCATCGCCATCGGCGCGTGCGCCTGCACGGGCGGGGTCTTTCAGGACTGTTACAACGTGGTGGGCGGCGTGGACCGCGTGATCCCCGTGGACGTCTACGTGCCCGGCTGCGCGGCGAAGCCCGAAGCCATCATCGACGGCGTGGTGCTCGCCCTTGAAGTCGTCAAGGGCAAGCTCGGCCTGCGGGATATGCCCCACACGACCATCTTCGAATAAATTTGACGCGCGGCCCCGAGCCGCGTTTTCGGAGGAAGTATGCCCCCATCAGTCGCTCGCCTCGAAGCCGAGCCGATCACGCTTGAAACGGTCCGTTCCGTGGCCAAAGCCCATTTCGACGCCGGGCACCGGTTCGTGACCCTGTCCGTGCACAACCTCGGTGACGGGAACCTCGACATCATCTACCATTACGACAAGAACCTGACCATGCGCAGCTACCGCCTCACGGTGCCCATCGGTCAGGCCGTGCCGAGCATTTCGGACATCTACTTCTGCGCCCTGCTCGTCGAGAACGAAAGCCGCGACCAGTACGGCATCAACTGGGAAGGCCTGATCCTCGACTTCCAGGGAAGCCTCTATCTGGAAAAGGACACGCCTCCGCCGCTGCTTCGTGGCCCCTCCTGCACCCTTTCCACCGTCACCAAAAAGTAGGGAGCGCGTATGTCCCGCACGATCATTCCTTTCGGACCGCAGCATCCGGTTTTGCCGGAACCGATCCATCTCCAGCTCGTCATGGAAAACGAAACCGTGGTCGAGGCCCTGCCCAAGCTCGGCTACGTCCACCGCGGACTCGAAACGCTCACCACCCTCCGCGACTACAACCAGATGATCTACATCGTGGAGCGCGTCTGCGGCATCTGCTCCTGCATCCACGCCCTGTGCTTCTGCCGCGCCATCGAGCATCTGATGGGCGTCGAAGTGCCGCGCCGCGCCGCCTACCTGCGCATCATCTGGTCGGAGCTGCACAGGATGCACAGCCACCTCCTGTGGCTCGGCCTGTTCGCGGACGCCCTCGGTTTCGAAAGCCTGTTCATGCAGTTCTGGAAAATCCGCGAACGCATCATGGACATCAACGAAGCCACGGCGGGCAACCGCGTCATCATCTCCACCAACATCGTCGGCGGCGTGCGCAAGGACCTGTCCCGCGAGCACCAGCGCTGGATTCTCGACGAGATGGACGCTCTTGAGGCCGAAATGCGCCGCCTCGAAAAGGTGACGATGGAAGACTACACCGTCAAGAAGCGCACCGTGGGCATCGGCGTCATGACCGCGCAGGAAGCCATCCTGCTCGGCGCCGCAGGCCCGACCCTGCGCGGCAGCGGCGTGGCGCAGGACGTGCGCCAGACCGAATACGAAGCCTTCGCCGAACTCGGGTTCACGCCCGTGTCCGTGCTCGACGGCGACTGCTGGGCCCGCACCAAGGTCCGCTTCCTCGAAGTGCTCCAGTCCATGGAAATCGTCCGTCAGGCCATCAGCCACCTGCCCGATACGGAAATCAACGTGAAGGTCAAGGGCAACCCCACCGGCGAAGTCATTTCCCGCGTCGAGCAGCCCCGCGGCGAATGCATGTACTACGTCAAGGCCAACGGTTCCAAGTATCTCGACCGCGTACGCATCCGCACCCCAACATTCGCCAACATTCCGCCCCTGCTCCACATGGTGAAGGGCATCCAGCTTGCCGACGTTCCCGTCGTCGTGCTTTCCATCGACCCCTGCATCAGCTGCACCGAACGGTAGGAGGAACTCGTCATGCTCATGATCAAAACCGTACTCCGCAACTTCCTGAAGCGTCCGGCGACGCGGAAGTACCCGATGGTGAAACGCGACCCCTTCAACAACTACCGGGGCCGCCTCATCAACAACGTGGAGACCTGCATCTTCTGCCGCATGTGCTCCAACAAGTGCCCGGCGCAGTGCATTTCCACGGACCCGAAGGAAGCCTTCTGGGGGTATGATCCCTTCTCCTGCGTCTACTGCGGCATCTGCGTGGAAGTCTGCCCGACCAAGAGCCTGTTCATGCTCTCGACCCACCGTGCGCCGGTGCCCACCAAGTTCGTGGTGTACCACAAGGGCATCGCGCGCGTGGCGAAGCCGCGCCTCGCCTCCATGCCCAAGGTCGCGCCGAGCGAAGTGCATTCCGAGACGCCTCCGCCCAAGGTCGTCGCCGCCACCGAACACGTCGCCGAAGCCCCTGAAGAGGAGCCCAAGCCGAAACCCAAGGCGACCCCGCCCTCTACGCCCGGCGGAAAAAAGAAGAAATAACGGCAGCCGGAAAGTGACAACGCCTCCGGCGGCAAAGGGGGCCGCCCAAACAGGCGCGGTCCCCTTGTTCCCCCGCATGGGGGACGCCTTCCAAGGGATGACGTCGTATCCGATCTCAGCCTCCGACCGCCCGATGGAGGGCCGTCTCCGAAACGACGCCCGTAAGGCGCGTAGAGACGGTCGACGCATTCGCCGCCCGACGTTCCTCAAGAAAAAAAGCCGCTCCCGGATCATTCCGGGGCGGCTCTTTTCGTATCATGGAGGGGAAGGGAGGCCCGTCACCCGACGGCTTCCTCCGCCAGCCTCCCTGAAGGAAAATGCGGAACACGCCGCTCTTCGCGTCGACGCGCTTGAACCATACGTCTCTCCGGTTCTTCCCGGACGGGACTCGCCCTTCACCAGAAACGTGTTCGAGACGACGGCATGACGGACGCTGCCTTGCAGTCTGGAACCGCCCCAAGTCATGTCTTGCCCGCCGTGCCGTGGAAGTACGCCACGGTGTTGTTGGTCTTGATCGTGACGTTTCGCTTGCTGAACGGCTCCACGCTCCACCAGCCTGTGTGCCCCATTCGTCGCTCACGGCGTTCCTGTAGCGCAACGCCGGAGAAATCTTCCGCGTGGTCTTTTGGTGATGCTGAACGGCATGTCGCCCAAGGTGGGCATCGCCAGCGCGAGACGCAGCAAAAACGCCAGCAAGGCTTCAGAAAAAGGAAACGCTTCCAACGCCTCCGCTGTTGGTCGGATGACCGATTGCCGCCTCCTACGGCAATCGGAGACAGCTGTTTCGATGGTTATATATTCCGGCAAAAAATCCATCGGCATTCGAGACGCCGACACCATGTTGGGCAAAGCAAGGGACGGCCCCAAACCACTTGAATACCCCATCTGAAAATTATTTTTTCCAATCAGCCCATTGTGTTCCTCGTTCCACGGATGGCCCATACTGGGGGCGATCTTCGGCGGGTATGCTTTTCAGATGCCTCCATTTCAGACGCTTTTTACCCTAAAACGGGGGCTAGGCGTTATCCCGCACGCCGCCGGCATCCCCCTCCTGCTCCCATATCGCGGAGATGCGCCCGTTTTCGAGTTGGAGCATGTGAGTGATGGCGGGGAAAATGTCGGCCTTGTGATGGGTCACGAGCACCATCTGCACGCCCTGTTTCGCCAACTGGTTGAGCAGGGCGAAGAAGGCGTTGCGCGAGGCCGCGTCGAGCCCGGAGAACGGCTCGTCGAGGAGCAGCAGGTCGGGTTCCCCGGCAAGGGCGCGGGCCAGCAGCAGGCGGCGGAATTCCCCGGTGGAACAGGACCGGATGGTCCGCTTGGCGAGGTATTCCAGATGCAGGGAGGCGATGATGCCCGCAACCTGCTCCAGCTCTTCTTCCGACGGCTGGCGGTAGACGCCCACGGAGTTGTCGATGCCCGAAAAAACCAGCTCCTCGCCCGTGATGTCGTAGGTGTAGGTCGCCTGCTGGCGGTCGGACACCAGCCGGACGCCCTTGCGGAGCACTTCGAGGCGATCCACCACGCCGCCCTGCCGGGGCAGTTCGCGCACGATCTCGCCGCCGTAGGCCACGATTTCGTCGCCCGCGAGCAGGCGCAGGAGCGTAGACTTGCCCGCGCCGTTGCCGCCGAGCACCGCCCAGTTTTCACCGGGATTGATCGTCCAGTTGATGTCGTGCAGCACGGGCACCCGGTCGATGAACACCGAGGCGTCCCTGATGGCGATGCGCGCCGAACAGCCCCGGATGCCCGACAGTTCGGGAGTCCCGGCGGCCATAGGCTCGGGAGCCGCATCCGGCTCGGCGGACGCCCGCATGGGACCGTCCACGGCCTTGCCGTTTTCCAGAAGCACCTGCCGCCGAATCCAGCCGGGCAGGGTTTCCGGGCGGTGCGTGGTCATCACCAGCGTGGACAGCGAAGACGCCCGTTCCAGCGCGTCCAGAAGGGCCTGCCGCGCCCGTGCGTCCAGCCCGTCCGTCACTTCGTCCAGCAACAGCATGGCGGGCTTGCGGACCAGCGAACGCGCCACCAGCATCAGACGGAGCTGGCCCTGCGACATGGCGGTCACGGGCTTCTTCAGCAGGTGTACGCCGCCGAGCAGGCGCACGATCCCGTACGCCGTCTCGTACATTTCCGAAGTCGGCTGCTGCGCAATGTAAACGGCGTCGGAAAAGCCGCCGAGCACAAGCCGTTCGCCGTCCACCCGCCATTCCTGATGGACGACCCGTTCCTGCTGCATGGCGGACACCAGCGCCGTGACCTTCCGCCCGGTGAGGGGGGACTCCTCCGGCCCTTCCGGTCCGTGCCAGATCACGCGCCCGGCACGCCGGTGGTCGATCTGGTCGGGCCACTGCTCCCCACGCAGCAGACGCAGGAGCGTGGACTTGCCCGCACCGTTGCCGCCCCGGATGACGGCGTGTTCCCCTTCATACAGCGTGAGGTTGAAATCGTTGAGGATATGCCGATCCGTGCCCGGATAGGTTACAAACACATGCTCCAGTTCGATGAGAGGACGACGCGAAGATTCCACAATAGGCTCCCCAAAATCTGCAAAGAAAAAAAGAGAATCCGTACGATTCCCTTCCGTAGCGGCGCTTCCGGGCCATCCCGCGCGCCTGTTTCCTGATCAAAAGTCTTGGGCGGACGCGGAGGCGAACCAGCGCCGCACGTCCCGCTTCCCCCGACCGGCCCGCCGCACCCGTTCTCCCCCGTCATTTCGGAAAGAGAAGATGCCGCCCACAGAGGCCGAGGTATCCCCTTTCCCAAAGGAGGCGCGTTGAAGGGAAAGGGAAGCCTTCTCCCAAAGGATTCCCTTTCCCTCCTCCCTTTTATTCGAACGCGATTTCACGCGGCTTGCGGTTTTCAAAAATCACGCTGGACGTATAACCGTACGAGCGGGCGTAGGCTTCCAGCTGATCGAAGGCGTAGGCGGGCGTATTGGTGCAGTGGGCGTCGGACCCGAAGCTGATCTTCACGCCGAGGTCGGCTGCCAGCTTCATGATCGCCGGATGCGGGTAAATCTCGTTGCAGGGCTTGCGGAGCCCGGCGGAGGATATCTCCATCGCCACTCCGTTGTCGCGGATGGCGGTCAGGGCCTCGGCCACGAGCGCAAGGCTCTCGGGCAGGGCGATCCACTGATGGAACAGGTCCACCGTGTACAGCTTGATGATGTCGGGGTGCGCGGCGACGTCCACCAGCCCGCTCCGGGCCATGTCCGCCAGCGTGCGGAAATAGTTCTCATAGCGCGTGAAACACTGCTGCGGGCTGATTTTCCAGTCGTCCTGCGTGAAGTCGAACCCCCACGAGCCGAGAAAATGGATGCCGCCGATAATGTAGTCGAACGGATACGCCGCAATCGCCGCCTCCATGAAGGGGCGCTCGGACGGGAACCAGTCCAGTTCCATGCCGAACAGCACCTTGGGCGACCCCGACAGGGCGCGGAGCTGCATGACTTCGCTCGCGTAACGTACGAAACAGTCGCGCAGGTGTTCGCGGTATTCCACCGGATACGAATACGCCTCGGGGCGGGGCGAATGCTCGGAAAAACCGTACACGGAAAGCCCGCGCGCCTTGGCGGAAGCGTACATCTCGGCGACGGGCGCCTTGCCGTGGGACGCGTTGGTATGGTTATGGACGTCTGCAACTATCATGACCTGACTCTCGCGAAAGGTTTGCCCCGCCGCACCGGACGGAGACGTGAAACGCGCCGCGGCGCGCACCGGCTACACTCCTGAGAAACAAGGGCAATGTCAAGCCCATCCTCCTCCCTATCTCTCCAAGGAATCATAGAGGGCGCCGTTCGGGGCCCTGCGTTCCCAAGGCTTGTATTGGGGTGAAAAAAGGCTCTTTTCAGGTTGCCACCCCGCAAACGAAAGCCGGGCCAGTTCCGCGGCGGCATGAACAAACCCGGACGTCATCCACGGTTTGTGCACCGCGTCCTTGACGTGCCGCATCAATTCGGGATTCGCCGCTTGGTACTCCGGGGAAAACCAGCACAAGAACGGAATATCCAACATATGCTTCGAAGGATCATTGGCGATCTGCCCCCGTACCGGACGCGTATCATAGACCTCCTGACCATGATCCGAAAAATACATGACAAAAGAGCGTCCGCCCGCCTTCTTCACATCCTCAATAATTTGGGAAACGATAAAATCGGTATACCGCAACGAATTGTCATAGGTATTGACATAATGCTTGTTTCGCTCGGAACGGTACGGCGCATCGGGAATCTCTTTCGTTGAGGAGAAAACGCCGAACTCGGGAGGATACCGAAGAGCATACGTCAAATGAGAACCCATAAGATGAATAAATATGGCCTTGCGGGCCACACCATTGCGCAATAGCTTCTTCAACTGCGGCAAGAGGACGGCGTCATAACTGACGCTCCGCCCTTCATCCCGCGCCATATTGAGGAATGCGGATTCCTGAGCATCCTCGGCAAAGACCCGGACACCCGTTGCGCCGTCAACATTGACGGCCTGGTTTGAAATCCAGTACGTCGTAAATCCGGCGCTGTTGAACAGCGTCAAAAGCGACGGGCTGGCCAGAATGTTCCCATCCTCGGCGAGATCGGAAAAAAGCAAAACCTTCCGTAAACTTGGGATAGTATGGGTATCCGGACTGATGACATCATCAAATACGGATAACTCGCCGCGCATGGCTTCCAAACGCGGCGACGTCTCCCGTCCGTATCCGTAAAGCGAAAGATGGTTCCGGTTGGCGGATTCACCTATGATGAATACATACGTACGCGGTGATTCGGTGTCTCCATCCAAAAAAGTGACGGGCGCGAGTGATAGCCCCATTCTTTGGGCGCGCACATCACCTACGGAACGAACCTCATCCGCGTAGCGGAACAAGGTCTTAAAGAACTGATAGCTCCCGTGAGAAGCAAGCAGCCTGTCTCCTTTGTGCACGGCGGAAACAGCAATAGGAAGGCACAGAATCAGGAGCAGTATCCCAAAAGAGATGCGCGTACGCGCACGCTTCCGAACTTTTATAGCCTTTACAAGCAAAAGAACAGGAATCACCAAAACGCAAAGAATGACAAAAACATTCGGAAGTGAAAAAAAGTCTGTAATAAACTCGCCTGCTTCATTGGATGTCGTTTCAAAAATGGACTGTATGGCAAAAGTCGATATCGTAGATCGATAAATCAATATATGAAATATGTTTGCTAAGGTTGCAATAAAAAGTAGTGGAAAAGCTAACAGAAGAGTACCAATGGAAAACGCTCTTGGGAAGAGCATGACCGGCAATGTCAGAAGTATATCCAACACCAGCGAACGCAACATATCGGAGAGCGGAAACCACCGTAACGTGACGGCAAAACTCGTCAATCCCGTCAACAGAGAAAAACAGGCAAAATAGAGATAGACCCATCCCCATATTTTGCACTGTTCTCGGAAAAAACGATCTTCTCTTATTGCTTCTCCAATTTGTTTCAATACCATGAAACGTTCCTTAATATATTTCCATATGTTTATTCGGCATACCGTAACTGAGGCGTCTTTCGCAATGAAACCGCTTCTTTTTCATCCGCTGAATAACCTGTCCGGCAGGGACCATTTTCCTGCCGTCTGTATGTAACCTCTGAAAAAACAAAAGGGAACTCCCCACTGGAGAGTTCCCTTGCTGCCGTTATCGTCAAGCCTTTGCCATCAGACCTTCGCGGCGGCGCGGAGGTCGGCGGCGGCGTCGGTCTTTTCCCACGTGAATTCGGGGAGTTCACGACCGAAGTGGCCGTAGCAGGAGGTCTTCTTGTAGATCGGACGGAGCAGATCGAGGCGCTTGGTGATGTGGTACGGGCGCAGATCGAACACCTCACGCACGGCCTTGGTCAGCACTTCGTCCGAAACGTCGCTGGTGCCGAGCGAGGAAACCAGCACGGACACGGGCTCGGCCACGCCGATGCAGTACGCGATCTGCACTTCGCAGCGCGGGGCCAGACCGGCGGCGACCACGTTCTTGGCGACGTAACGGCCCATGTAGGCGGCGGAACGGTCGACCTTGGAGGGGTCCTTGCCGGAGAAGGCGCCGCCGCCGTGGTGCCCGGAACCACCGTAGGTGTCCTGAATGATCTTGCGCCCGGTCAGGCCGCAGTCGCCCATGGGGCCGCCCACGACGAACCGACCCGTGGTGTTGATGAAGATTTCGCAGTTCTTTTCGTCGAACAGCCCGGTGGGCTCAAGAACGGGACGGATGACCGTCCGCTTCACGGCCTCGATGATGTCGGCCTGCGACGCGGAGGCGGCGTGCTGCGTGGACACGACCACGTTGTTGATGCGGATGGGCTTGCCGTCCACATATTCAAAGGACACCTGCGTCTTGCCGTCGGGACGGAAGAAGTCCACCAGACCGTCCTTGCGGACCTTGGTGAGCTGCTGGGAAAGCTGGTGCGCCCAGTAGATGGGAGCGGGCATGAAGGTGGGGGTTTCGTTGCAGGCGAAGCCGAACATCATGCCCTGATCGCCCGCGCCCTGATTTTCGGGGTCGTCGCGGTCCACGCCCTGCGCGATGTCGCCGGACTGATGGTCGATGGAGGACAGCACGGCGCAGGTCTGCCAGTCGAAGCCCATTTCGGAGCTGCTGTAGCCGATTTCCTTGATGGTTTCGCGCACGACCTTGGGCAGGTCGGCATATCCCTTGGTGCTGATTTCACCGGCGATGACCGCCATGCCGGTGGTCACGAGGGTTTCGCACGCCACGCGGGAATTGGGGTCCTGCTCCAGCAGGGTGTCGAGGATGGCGTCGGAAATCTGGTCGGCGACCTTGTCGGGATGGCCTTCGGTCACGGACTCGGACGTAAAGAAATATCTGCCTTTTTCGGGCTGCATGGTGCGCTCCTTGGCTGACGATGCCACGGCATCGCCTGTAAATTGACCTTGTTATGACCTGATATGCGGGGGCGGGGGCCCTCGCCTCTAATATCAAGGTATCCAGATATATAAATACAGTGCCTTTTCTACCATGACGGCCCCGGTTTGTCCAGAGGGTGGAGACGTGATTTCCTTGTCAAAAAATGCCGTCTTTCCGGCGTGTCAGGCGACGGCGAAGGGCGGACTTCAAAATTCTGTTGACCTCTCCCCGCGCTCCCGGCACACTTCCCCACCGTGAGGGACTTGCCATGAATCCGGCCTATCAAGGACAGCTCGATGTTTTCTGCGCCGCCTATGCGGTGATCAACGCCATGCGGCACATGCACGCCACCCGGCTGCTGAGCTGCCGTGCGCTGCTGCACGAGGCGCTACTGGACGCCGCCGGGGACGAAGACTTTTTCAAGGCCGTCCTCGACCAGCGGACCGACTATGTCGACTGGGTGGACGCCATGCTCGGGCGTCTGGAGAAACAGGGTTCGCTGCTGGCGGCCCGGCCCTTTCCGACCTCGTTTCCCGGTCCCGACGCGCCGCCGCCCGACGTGCTGTGGGAGGAAATCGCGGCATGGCTCCGCAAGGGCGAACGCAACGCCGTACTGCTCCAGTTCGTCAGGGTTCTCTATCCCACGGATGCGATCATCCGGCACTGGACCTGCTGCAACGAGGTGATCGGGGACACGCTCATGCTGTTCGATTCCAGCATCGAGCCCGGCTCGCTCCATCAGCTCGACCGGCGGAGCCTGATCACCGATCCCGCCCTCGACGGCCCCGGCAAGGTGCTCATCGTTCCGTACACGTTGCGGTTCCTGCGCCCGCGCATCGGGCGGTAATGACGATTGGGGAGGGGAAGGGAAACCTTTCTGGAGAAAGGTTCCCCTTCCCCTCCCCAAACCC
>CABKMN010000047.1 GCA_902373525.1 uncultured Bilophila sp.
GGGGAGGGGAGAGGGGACCTTTCTTCAGAAAGGTCCCCTCTCCCCTCCCCCGATTTTTCTATTCGTTCCCCTTCCCGGTACGCAGGTCGCACTCTTCGTTTACGACGCGCACCCATGTCTCGAGCCCGGCCTGAATGTGCTCGGGAATGCGGAAGGGGCCGGGGGCGGGCTCGTCGATCAGGGCCCTGATGCGGGCCGCAAGGTCCTCGACGTTGCCGGGATCGGGCGTGACGTGCTCCTGCGGGAGAAACACGCTGGACCCGTTGGCGGTGGTGGACAGCACCTTGAGTCCGCAGGCCAGCGCTTCCAGCACCGCGTTGGAACAGGCGTCGTAGAAGGAAGGCAGGACAAAGAGGTCCATCGCCCGGTACAGTGCGGGCATGTCGTCCACCTTACCGAGAAAATGGATGCGATCCGCCACGCCGAGCTTCTGCGCCAGACGCCGGTACGGTTCGGACGCCCGGCCTCCGGCGATGAACAGATGGACGTTCTCGGGCAGCGTCGCCACGGACCGGATAAGGATGCCCGTGCCCTTGAGTGCGAAATTGCTGGTCGCCGTGGCGATGGCGACATGCCCGTTGTCGATGTTCAGGGCGATGCGGGAAAGCAGCTTCTGCTCGGGGGTCGGAGGCGTGAACCGCGACAAATCCGGCAGATTGTAGATGACTTCGGGCACGGGGATGCCGGGATACGTCTTCTGCACCCAATGGCGCACCGCGTCGGACACGCAGATGATCCGGCACCCGCTGCGGTACTGGCGGTTGTCGATGATCCGGGTGAGCCAGTTGGACGGCAGAAGACGGCGGCGCAGCCGCTTGAACCAGCGCGGGAACCCGGCGGGCCACGCCTGTTCCGAAAGCTCCCAGAAGGTCTTCTGCGGGCCGCCGCCCACGCGCATCATGTCCTGATTCCACGTCTTGCCGAGGCTGATGACCAAATCGTAGCCGCCCTTCCGGCGCAGACGCTCCGCCCGGATAAGAAACCAGAGCATCTTGAGGAATTTGGAGCCGCGTGGCCGTCCGACCACACGCGCCTGCACGCCGAGGGGCGGCGGGCATTCCAGACGGGCGCAGAGAAATTCCACCTCGTGTTCGTTGTTCCGGGTTTCCGCCAGCGCTTCGGCAAGGCGGAAGGCAAACTGTTCGACGCCTCCGTAACGGCTGAGACGGGGCAGGATAAGAGCGATTCGGGCCATGGCGTTCGGGCGCGGCGCGCGGGGTGGAGGGTTGGCGGGACCGCCCCGTTGTACGCTTCGACGCCGGAAAAGCAAAGAGAAGGCCGCCGCGTCCCGGCCCTGTTTCGCGGATCGTCCTTTCCTTCCGGTTTTCCCTGCCCTATAGTGATCGGCATGTTCGATCTCGCACTCCCCGCGCGCACGCCGCTGCCGCAACCGACGTTTTTGCCGACCACCCGCGCCGAAATGGACGCCATCGGGTGGGATTCCCTTGATATTCTTCTCGTTACGGGCGACGCCTATGTGGATCACCCGGCTTTCGGCGTACCGCTGCTCGGGCGCTGGCTGGTGGCGCACGGCTACCGGACGGGCATCGTGGCCCAGCCCCGCTGGAAGGACGAGGGGCAGGGCATCGCCGACCTCGCCCGCATGGGCCGCCCCCGCCTGTTCGCCGGGGTGAGCGCCGGGGCGCTGGACTCCATGCTGGCCCACTACACCGCCTTCCGCAAAAAACGCCACGACGACGCCTATACGCCCGGCGGCGAAGCCGGAGCGCGCCCGAACCGCGCCGTCATCGTCTATGCGGGCCTGATCCGCAAGGCGTTCCCCGGTCTTCCCCTGCTCGCGGGCGGCATCGAAGCCTCGCTCCGCCGCATCACGCACTACGATTTCTGGTCCGACGCCCTGTGCCGCTCCATCCTGTTCGACGCCCGGCTGGACATCCTGTCCTGCGGCATGGGCGAACGCTCCCTCCTCGACGTGGCCCGGCGGCTCGACGCCGTGGCCGAACTGGTGGGCGACCTGTCCGTGCTGGAGCCCGTGGACGGCGAACTCTGGCCCGACCTGTGGTCCGGGATTCCCGGTACGGCCCGGCTGGTGAAGACGGCCTCCGTCCCCGCCGACGCGACGGAACTGGACGGCTTCGAACTCGTCCGCCTGCCCTCGCACGACGCGATGCTCGACGACCCCCGGGCCTATCTCGACGGCACGATTCGCCTCGAACGCGAAACGCATCAGGCCCGCCGCCTCCTCATGCAGCCCAACGGCGACCGCTCCGTCCTGCTCGCGCCGCCCGCCGCGCCCCTGACCACCGAGGAACTGGACGGGCTGTACGATCTGCCCTTCTCCCGGCGTCCGCATCCCTCCTACAAGGACCCCATTCCGGCGGTGGAGATGATCGCCACCAGCATCACCACGCACCGGGGCTGCGGGGGCGGATGTTCGTTCTGTTCGCTGGCCCTGCATCAGGGCCGCCGCATCGCCTCCCGTTCCCGCGCCTCCATCCTCGACGAAGCGCGGCGCATCGCGGCGATGCCGCGCGGCGGCTCCATTTCCGACGTGGGCGGGCCGAGCGCGAACATGTGGGGCGCGACCTGCCGCCTCGATCCGTCCAAATGCCGCCGCGACAGTTGCATGCACCCGAGCATCTGCAAGGGCTTTCAGGTGGATCAGCGGGACTGCATCCGGCTTCTCCGCGACGTGCAGGCCACGCCCGGCGTGAAGCACGTCCGGGTCGCCAGCGGGGTGCGGTTCGACCTCGCGCTCAAGGACCCCACCGCGCTCGCGGCCTATACCGGCGAATTCACCGGCGGGCAGCTCAAAATCGCGCCCGAGCACTGCGTCTCCGAGGTGCTCGAGCTCATGCGCAAGCCGGGCATGAAGCCCTTTGAAGCCTTCCTCGAAGCCTTCGTCCGCTATTCCGAAGCCAACGGCAAGGAACAGTACGTCGTCCCTTATCTGATGAGCGCCTTTCCCGGCTGCACGGACGCGCACATGCGCAAGCTCGGGGACTGGCTCGCGGCCCGCAACTGGTCGCCGCGTCAGGTGCAGTGCTTCATCCCCACGCCGGGCACGGTCGCGACGGCGATGTACTACGCCCGCTGCGCCCCCGACGGCTCGCCCCTCTACGTCGCCCGGACCGACGAGGAACGCCGCCGACAGCACGAAATCCTCCTCGGCAGGCCCTCCGGCCAGCGTCCGGTACAAGGCCGGGGAAGGCGGAACACGTTTATGGAACGGAACAAAAAGTAACCATTGGGGGCGGGGAATGCATTCTCCGGCACGGAGAACACACGTTTTCCTCTCCCCTCTCCCACGCCCTCTTTCCCTTCAAGGAGTTCTGACCGTATCGGCCCCCTGTTCCCAGCCTTCTCTGACGACAAGGAAAAGAACAGGCAACAGACCAAGAAAAAACGGAACGCCCCTTTCTCCTACACGGGGAAAAACGCCGTCAGGGATTCGATAAGGCCGAACAGTTTTGAAGCGGAAGGGATGGGGTTCGGGGAAGGGAGGGAGAAACGTTTTCAAACGTTTCTCCCTCCCTTCCCCAATGTCACAGGAAGCATCATGACCAACAAAGAAAAACTCAAACGCTGCGGCACGTTCGGCGTGGCCCTATTTGTGTGCGCGCTGGGGATCGGGCTGATCACCAACGCGAATCTGGGCACCTCGCCCATCACCAGCCTGCCCTATGTGGGAAGCCGCATCCTCGGGCTCTCGCTCGGCACGCTGACCTTCGCGCTCAACGTCCTGCTTTTGCTCTGGCAGAAACTCCTTCTGGGCAGGGAGTTCCGCGCCGCGCACCTGTTCCAGCTTCCGGCGGTGTTCGCGTTCAGCGTGTTCATCGACGCGGGCATGGCCCTGACCGCCGAACTGACCTCGGAAAACTATTTGTCCCAGATGGTTATGTGCGTCGCCGGATGCGCGGTCCTCGGGCTCGGCATCAGCATGGAAATCGTCTCCAACGTCACCGTGCTGCCGGGCGAGGGCATCGTGATCGCCATCGCCTACCGCTTCAAGAAAATCTTCGGCAGGATCAAGGTGCTGTTCGACGTCTCCCTCGTCGCCCTGTCCATCGCGCTGTCCTTCGTCTTCCTGAGCGGCCTTGTGGGCATCCGCGAAGGCACCGTGATCTCCGCCCTGCTCGTCGGCAATTTCGTACGCCTCACCTCGCCCGCCGTCCGAAAGCTCGACGGCTGGTTCGCCGCGTAACCGTTTCCGCAGGAATACCGCCATGAAACGCATCCTCCCCGCCGTCGTGCTGGCGGCCGGTTTTTCCCGGCGCATGGGCCGCTGCAAGCTCACCCTCACGCTCGACGGCGAGCCGCTCGTGCGCCGCGCCGTCCGCGCCGCGCTGGAGGCAGGGCTCGCCCCCGTGTTCGTGACCATGCGCCCCGACGCTTCCCCGGAACTACGCGCCGCGGTGTCCGGCTTCGACGAACGCGTGGAAATCGTCCCCGCGCCCGACGCCCGGCTCGGGCAATCCGAATCCCTCAAGGCGGGCATTCGGCGGCTCCTGTCCCGGTTCTCGCCCGGTTCCGATCCCGAATCCTCCGCCTTTCAAGAAAAACGGCCCGAAGGGAACCGTTTCCCGGCCTCCGGGCGCGGACGGTCTGAGCCGGAGAGACCCGAACCTTACGGGCAGGCTTGCGGAGGACCGGGGTCCTCTCCGGAGGCGGCTCCCGGAACGGACGCTCCGCTTCCCGCATCTGCCGTCCCCGCCGTTCCCGGCGCCATGATCCTGCTCGGGGATCAGCCGCTGGTGGGGGCGGAGCTGGTGCGCGCGCTGGCGGATTTCTTCCTCGAAGAGCCCGAACGGGCGGCGGCTCCGGCGTGCGGCGGGGTACGGGGAAACCCGGTGGTCCTGCCCGCAGGCGCCTTTGCAGCGGTGCTGCGGCTGGACGGCGACACGGGCGCGAGGAGCATTCTTGCCGCATTCGGCTTGCGCCTCCTGCCGACCAATGATACGGCAGCACTAACAGATGTTGATACGTGGGAGGCTTACGAAAGCCTGTCCCGTGCAAAGACCTCGTAAGGAAACGCCCCCATGTCCCTGTCAGCAAGCGAACACGCGGTCCACTTCGTCACGCCTCCGCTCCAGAGCGGGAAACACTATGAAAATCCGGTTCTCCCGCCGCTCCCCGAGCTGTGGAGCCTCGATCACCCGGATACGGCCCCCATTCCCGACGAGGCCGTCTGCCGCAGCCTGTGGACGCGCTACGCCATGTTTTCCCATATCGAACGGCACAGTCGGCTCGTGGCCGACGTCGCCGCCGCGCTGGCCCGCCGGGCCGTGGAAATCGGGGCGACGAAGCACCCCGAACTCGTGGACCTGTGCGCCGCATCGGGCCTGCTGCACGACATCGCCAAGTCGTATACCGTGCAGTACGGCGGCAGCCACGCCCAGATCGGCGCGTCGTGGGTCGTCGAATCCACGGGGAACCACAAGGTCGCGCAGGCCGTCTACCACCATGTGGAATGGCCCTGGCCGCTGCCCGACGATCTCCTGCACCCCGTCTTTTGCGTCATTTACGCGGACAAGCGGGCCCGCCACGACGAGCTGGTGACGCTCGACGAACGGTACGAAGACCTCCTTGTCCGCTACGGCAAAACCGAACAATCCCGCGTCGCCATCCACCGCGGCTGGGAACATTCCAAAACCATTGAGCGCGTCCTTTCGGCGCAACTGGAGTTTCCTCTCCATGAAAGTATTGTTGTTGGCGGGCGGCTGGTCTCCCGAGCGTGAAGTCTCTCTGAAAGGCGGCGAACAGATCGCCGCGGCCCTCAAGGAACGCGGACACGGCGTCACGCTCTGCGACCCGGCCAAGGATTTCGAACGGATCATGGACATGGCCCGCGAACACGACGTGGCCTTCATCAACCTGCACGGCGCGCCCGGCGAGGACGGCCTCGTACAGGCCATTCTCGACCGCGTGAACTGCCCCTATCAGGGCGCGGGTCCCGCCGGTTCCTTCCTCGCCCTGCACAAGGCGGCGGCCCGGCAGATTTTCCGCGACGCGGGCCTGCTCGTGCCCGACGGCGTATTCCTTCCCCGCCACCCCGGCCCGAACTGGAAGCCCGATCTCGCCTTTCCGATGTTCGTCAAATCGAATACCGGCGGTTCCAGCCTGCACCTTTCCCGCGTGACCAACGAGGAAGAGCTGTACACGGCCCTCAACTCCCTGTTCTCGATGGGCGAAGAGGCGCTTGTGGAAACCGCCGTCTCAGGCCGGGAAGTGACCTGCGGCGTGCTCGGCGAGGAGGCCCTCGCGCCCATCCTCGTCGTATCCAAGGGCCACTATTTTGATTACCACAACAAATACGCCCCGGACGGCGCGCAGGAAATCTGTCCCGCGCCCATCTCGCCCGAGGAAACCGCCGTCGTGCGGGACTGCGCCCTGCGCGCCCACAAGGCCCTCGGCCTCAAGGGCTACAGCCGCGCCGACTTCATCCTCAAGGACGACGGCACCCCGTACATCCTCGAAGTGAACACCACGCCCGGCATGACCGCCACCAGCCTCGTGCCCCGCGAGGCCGCCGTCAAGGGCATGTCCTTCGCCGATCTCATCGAGCGCCTCCTCGAACTGGCGATGGAACGCTGACCGGCAAACGAACACTTGGCGGAGAGGGGCCTTTCCGAAAAAGGGCCCTCTCCGCTTCTCCCGCCCGGCCTCCCCTTTTCCCCCTGAGACACGCGACTTCATCCCGATTTTCCACAGCGGCGAGAACGGCGATCCAACAGCCTTGCCGATGGAAACGCCCGACCCGACGCTTCACCGGAAAGCCGCCGAACAGGGATTCGACAGGGCCGAACATCTTTGAAGAGGGTGAGATGGGGTTTGGGGAGGGGGAAACGCCCTAGAGAAAGGGTTCCCTCCCTTCCCCAATACACTGTAACCAAGGACAATCCCGTGGCAAAAGGTTCTCTTCTCCGTGCGTTGCTGAACGGCGCGTACAGTCTGGCGTGGACGGCGGCCACCCCGTTCCTGCGCCGCCACAAGCGTCTCCGGGAAGGCTTCATGTGGCGTCTGGTGCCCGAAGACTGGTCGGGACCCGTGACCCGTACGGGCTCGGGCGATACGGAAAAAACCGTCCACGCCGAAGCGGACATCTGGCTTCAGGCCGCATCCGGCGGCGAAGCCTACCTCGTCTGGGAACTGCTTTCGCGCATCGCCGCACAGCGGGAACAGGCGGGGACTCCCGAACCGCTGCGCGTGCTGGCGACCACATGGACCCGTCAGGGCCTCGAAGTTCTGCAAGGCATGGCGATCAGGCTCAAAGAGGCGCATCCGTGGCTGACCGTCCGGGCGACCTTTTTCCCGCTGGACGCGCCGGGCCTCATGCGCAAGGCGCTCGAACAGGCCCGACCCCGCGTGGTGGGCCTGCTGGAAACCGAACTCTGGCCCGGCCTCATGCTGGCCTGCGCCAAACGCCGTATCCCCGTCCTGCTCCTCAACGGACGCATGACGGACAAGAGCCTGAAAGGCTACCTCAAACTGGACGCCGTCGCGCCCGGCTTCTGGGACGGGGTGGGCCCGGAACACGTCTGCGCCATTTCACGGGCGGACGCCGTGCGCTTCGCCAGACTCTTCGGCGAGGACAAGGTGGAAATCGTGCCGAACATCAAGTTCGACCGCGCCGTCGCGGCCACCGCCGACGACGTTTCCGACGCGCTCCGCACCCTGCTGCCCCCGGAACTGCACGCGCGGCAGACCATCCTGCTGGCCTCCGTCCGCGAACAGGAGGAACCCGCCCTGCTTTCCGCGATTCAGGCCCTGCACGCGCACGACGCGCCCACCATCATCGTCGCCCCCCGGCACATGCACCGGGTCAAGCCGTGGCAGGCCCTTCTCGCAAGCGCCAAGCTCCCGGCGGTGATGCGCTCGAAACAGGAAGGCCCCATTCCCGCCGGTTCCATCGTCATCTGGGACACGTTCGGCGAACTGGGGCAACTGTACCGGCTTGCGGACGCGGTTTTCGTCGGCGGCAGCCTCTCGCCGCTCGGGGGGCAGAACTTCCTTGAGCCGCTGGCGCTCGGCAAGCGCCCCTGCTGCGGCCCGCATCTGGACAACTTCGCATGGGCGCTGGAGCCTTCCGAGGAAGACGCATCCGATTCCCTCGAAGCCCTCGGCCTGCTCGAACGCGGGGAAAACGCCAAGGCCATCGTCGCCCTGCTGCGGGCGCGTCTCGAGGCCCCCGCCGATGCCGCCGACGTTCAGGAACGTTTCCGCGCATGGCTCGCTCCCCGTCTCGGCGGTTCCGATCGCTGCGCGAAGAAACTGCTGGAAGCGATGGAACGGTAGGCCCCTCCAGCCAGACGCAAGCCCCGACGTCGCGGTCCGCCTCATGGCCCGCAAGGGCGGGGCAACGGGCGCGCTCATCTGCCCGGCATGGACACTGAATCACGGCCCGCAGGCGCGGGAGCAACGGGTCCGTATCGGGCGGAATAGCCGCCGCCCGTGTGCATGGCCCGCAGGCGCCGGGCAACGGGACGTCCATCCCGGCCCCAGCCGCCGTATACGCAAGCGGCCCGACACGGAACTTTCCGCGTCGGGCCGCTTCGGCGTAGGGCGATGCCGTCCTACTCGTGCTCAAGCCCCTTCACGTCGATGTGGTGTTTGCGGATTTTCGACCACAGGGTGCTGGGATTGAGGCCGAGCAGTTCGGCGGCGCCGTCCTGCCCGGAAATTTTCCCGTTCGTGCGGGTGAGAGCCTTGATGATGTGGTTGACCGTCACCTCGTTGAAGGTCTGGAACGGTTTGTCCCCGTCCATGATCCGTTCGACGGGGCGTTCCTGACGGGACTTGCCCGAATGCTCGTCCTCGCCTTCGGAAAGGATGTTCAGAAACCCCTCGATGAGCGCGGACTGGATGCAGGAGCATATCTCGCAGTGTTCCTGCGTATAGCAGTCCTTTCCGATGGAAACGGCTACGAAAAGGACGGTGGAATCCTTCAGCAGATTGTACCTGAGGGGGATATAGACGGCTGAGGTTTCCATCCCGTAGACCTTGTTGTGCAGCTCGGAAAACACGCAGGTCTCATTCCCCGTATACACCTTGATGTCGAACGCGCCCTCGCTGAAAAAATGCTTCTCCGTCCTCAGGCGCATGATCGTCTCGGGATCGACGAGAATCTTGTCGCTGAGGGACAGCGTAGGAATCTGGTTGTACTCGGAGAGCTTCGTGATGCTGCTCCCCCGCACGCTGACGAGGAACAGCGCGGAAACGGGCATGTACAGGGAAAGAAACATGGCGACTTTTTTCGTAAAGAACTCCACAGATTCATTCACGAATATGGACCCGATGCACTTCTGGAACAATTCTGCGGACGTGTACTTCATGGCTCGACTATCTCCTTGATGAGAAGGACGGTATGCGACATTGAAAACAGCTTCATGCTCCGTTCGTACTCATCATTCGTGAAACGAACGGGGCATCAAGATGCCGTATGCGAAAAAACGGGGGTGTTCATTCACGCCGCCACAGACATGGCATATGATATTTCATCATCAGTATAATATGAAGAGGAGAAAAACCATTCTTTTTTTAACGATATGAAATACGGCCTCTCTTTCGCCAGACTTTCTATGAGACAGAAGATTGCCGAGATCAAGACATGCGCCCCATAAAATGCCGGTCGGCAACCAAAAGGAGCGTGTCCCCTGTATAAAAAGAATCCGGACGCCGCGAAAGAGGAAAAGCTCAAGAGGGCACAACGAGACGGAGGCCGGAGCCGTTCCGGTTTGCCGCGCCGCCGGGCACGGGCCGGACAGACCGGAAAACGTTCCCGGAAACGCCGGGCACGGCCTTCCGCCCCCCTCCCGTTCCCCATACCGACAAAACGCCGGCGGGACGTGTCCCACCGGCGTTCGGATGTCCCGCCTCCCCTCGCTTCTTCGCGAAGCGCCGGGAGGCGGCGGTATGGTTTCCGTTACGGCAGCATGAAGCTCAGCGGCCCGGCCTGAAGATAGGTGAGCACGCAGAGCACCAGCGTCATGGCGATGCTGTGCCCGATGGTGAAGCGGAAGAGGTTGCCTTCCTGACCGACCATGTTCGTGGCGGCCGTGGCGACGGACAGGGACTGCGGGGAAATCATCTTCGCGGTGACGCCGCCCGAGGCGTTGGAGGCCACGGCCAGCTCGGGGGACATGCCCACGGCGGCCGCGGTGTCCTTCTGCATGCCGCCGAACAGCGCGCAGGAGGAGGTGTCGGAACCCGTCAGGAACACGCCGAGCCAGCCGAGCAGGGGCGAGAAGAACGGGAACAGGCTGCCCGTGTGCGTGAACGCGAGGCCGAGCGTGGAGCTCATGCCCGAATAGTTCATCAGATAGGCGAGGCCGAGGATCATGGCGATGGTCAGAATCGGAAAGGTGAGCTGACGCAGCGTCCGCATGAAGCAGGCCACGGCCTTGCCGAAGCCGTAGTTCGGCATCATCGGCACGGACACGAGGCCGGACAGCAGGATGGCCGTGCCGCCCGCGGACAGCCAGTTGAAGGCGAAGGTCGCGCCGTACAGGCTGTCCTGCGCCACGATGGGCGCGGTCTTCATGACTTCGCCGTGCAGGCCGGGCCAGCCGAAGCTGAGGTTCGCGCCGGGAACCGCGTTCAGGATGTTCTTGAACTGCGGCAGGCCCCAGAAGAACACGAACACCGCCAGCACGATGTAGGGCCCCCACGCCCGGAGCACGACCGAGGCCGGATAGCCGGAGCCGGAAAGGTTGGATTCGGGTTCCCCTTCAAAGCGGAACGTGCGCGACGGCTTCCACACCTTGAGCAGCAGCACGAGGCCGACGATGGTGGCGATGGCGGAGCCGATGTCCGGCAGGGTCGGGCCGTGGTAGTTCGCCAGCAGGTACTGCGCCCCGGCGAAGCACACGCCGCCCACCACGATGGCGGGCAGGACCTCCATGCTGCGCCTGAAGCCGCACATGGTCACGCAGACCCACAAGGGCACGATGAGGGCGAGGATGGGAAGCTGTCGGCCCGCGATGGCGCTGACCGTCATCTGATCGAGGCCGGACACCGAGGCCGCCACGATGAGCGGCACGCCGATGGCCCCGAAGGCGACCGGAGCCGTGTTCGCGATGAGCGCGATGCCCGCGCCCCACAGCGGGGTGAAGCCGAGCCCCACCAGCATGGCCGCCGCGATGGCGACCGGAGTGCCGAAGCCCGCCGTGCCTTCAATAAAGCAACTGAAGGCGTAGGCGATGAACAGGGCCTGCAACCGGCGGTCGTCGGTCAGCCGGGCCAGCGAATCCTTGATGATCTCGAATTCGCCCGATTCCACGGTCATGTTGTACACCCACACCGCCGTGATCACGATCCAGACGATGGGGAAGAGGCCGAAGGCCGCGCCGTTCAGCGTGGAGCTGATCGCCAGCGAAACGGGCATGCCCCACACGGCCACGGCGACGATCAGCGCGCCGACAAGCCCGGCGACGGCGGCGATATGGCCTTTCGCCTTCCGGACGGCGAGCATGTAGAAAAGAATGATCAGCGGAATGGCCGCAAGGCACGCTGACGTGACCACGCCCCCCACGGGCGCGTACTGCTGAATCCAAGGCATAAGCCCCCCTCATGATGCTTGACGGGGCGAGACTCCCCGTGTGAAACGGTTCGCGTCTTTCCCGTGAAAAGACCGCGTGTTGCGGGCCTTCCGATGGCGGCGGCCCGTTTTTCTCTCTACGCTGAGAGGGGCTTGGGCGAGAAATGAAAATTTTCCATCAATGCTATTCCAAAAAGGAATACTTATTTCATCTTGCCAGATTATCAAAGGATTCGGTCTGAAAAATGTTTTCCGGCGTCCTTTACCGGACCCGTGAAAGCGGGCAAAAAGTGATGCATCGGCGGCGGTTATCGCCGCCTGTCTGTTTGAGACCGCTCATGCGAGGTGTGTTCCGTGAACGACAACAAGGCTACGGGCTGGAAAATACCGCTGTTGTTCTGCGGTGTTGTTCTGGCCATCGTCTGCATCGTCTCTGTGTTCCGGGGCGGGAAGGCCGCGCCCCCGGCGGTTCCCGCGCCCCTGCTCCGTCAGGCCGAGGCGATCACAATCGATCTCGACGCCGACGCGGAAGGCAAGGCATGGAAGGCGCGCATCGCCTCCGCCGCCAGCGGCTTTTCCGCGCCGCAGAACAAGGACGCCAATCTGGAAAAAATCATCCTAACATCGCTTGAAGAAAAGCGTTTCGACGCATCCTGCACGGCGGCCGTGCTGATCAGGGACGATTCCCTGCGTGACGCCCTGCTCGCCCGCATCCTTGAAACGGCCTCCGCCGAATGCGCCTCCCTCCCCTGGGGCGTCCTCGCCGCACACGGCATGCGCGATCCGAACGCCCAGTCCGCCGCCCACGCCCGGCTCACCCGGGAGTGGAGCAAGTGCCATGAAGGAAAGGAATAGGGACGTCCTCTCGGAAAGGGGAGGAGCCTCCGTCTTCGGATAAGGTTTCCTCTTCCCGGCCCGCTCGTCCCAAGACGCCGTATCGGCCCCTCCCCGTCGGCCTGCCCTGCGGCGTGAGGAAAGGGATGTCCATTCCGAGAGAAGGGAAGCCTTTCACCGGCTCCCTTCCCATAAAAAAAGGGCGGCACGGCCGCCCAGGGTAAAAGAATCCCTTGAAAAAGGGAGCCCGATCTGCTCGGACCCGGCTACAACCCCGGAGGGCTTCGCCGGATTTGTCTCGGAGCCGGACACGCAAAAAGACGACGTCCCGATCCCGCCGGGAAGCATGGGGGACCGCCCGGAGGAAAGAGGACCGGGGCGGGCATGCCTCCAGAATCCGCTGAAAAGCGGGGTTTGCGGGCTGTACCCAAGACGTTTTGGTTGTGCTATAGGACAAAAGAAACGCCTTGGGAAATGAAAAACGCGCATCACGCGCATGCATGGAACGAATAGATGCTGAATATCCGCACGTTGCAGATACTGGTGGAAGTGGCCCGGCAGGGAGGTTTCTCCCGGGCCGCTCAAACGGTTCACGCCGTCCAGCCCACGGTGAGCAAGGCCGTACAGGCCGTCGAGGATCGGCTCGGCGTGCGCGTATTCGAGCGGACCAGCAACGGCGTCCGCCTCACGGTCGAGGGCGAAATCGTCTACCGGCACGCCCTGAACATCCTTGAGGAGTTCGAGGCGCTGGAAAACGACGTGGCCGCCCTGCACAAGCTGGAAAAGGGCGTTCTCCGCATCGGCTTTCCGCCGGTGGCCAGCGGCATCCTCTTCGCCGATCTGCTCTCCAAGTACCGGCAGCTCTACCCCGGCATCAACATTGAACTTCAGGAGCAGGGCTGCGCCTCTCTGGAGCCGATGGTCCTTTCCGGCGATCTCGATCTCGCCGTCACCCTGCTCCCGGTGCCGCCGACCTTCTCGTGGCTCCAGATCAGGGACGAGCCGCTGATGGTCATCATGCCGCCGGATCATCCCCTTGCGGATCACAAGCGTCTGAAGATGGACGAGCTGTCCGACAATTCCTTCATCGGGTTCGAGCAGGGTTTCCTGCTCAACGACCGCATCGAGGCCGTGTGCCGCCAGCGCGGCCTGAAGCTCAACGAGTGTCTCCGGAGCGGTCAGCTCGATTTCATCATGACTCTTGTGGCTACGGGCATCGGCGTGGCCCTGCTGCCGCGTCTGGAGCTGGAGCGCCGCGAACTTCCCAACATCCGCATCGCCCTCCTCGACGAAGAGGAACTTCGCTGGCGCGCCGCCTTCGTCTGGAGGCGCGGGGCGATCCTTTCTTCCGCCGCGCAGGCGTGGCTCAGGCTCCTCCCCGGCGGGGAAGAGGCGCTGGCCGGGGAGTAACGCGGGGGAGGGGAACGCCTCCGGCGGCAAGGGCTGCCGCCCTTGACCCGCCCGGGGGGGCAAGCGCCCCCCCGGACCCCGGCGAAAACGGAAACGCCTGAGGCTTGCGCCTCCATCCCCTCGGCGGAACGGAAACGCCGCGGTTCCCTTTATCGGCTGGAGAAACGGCAGAGCCGTTTCTCCAGCTTTGTACGGCGAACGGGATAGTTTCAATTCGTTTAAGATACTCAAAAAGCACGATGGAGTGGGAAAAAATTCGGAACGAAGGGCGGCGACGTCGTGACCGGTAGGCGAGCCTTCGGGCCGTACGGTTCGCGCGCAGGACGATTCCCTCCATGCAGGCGTTCGGCGGCGGCCCTTTGGCCGCCGGAGGCATAAAAATGTCAAACCTCCGAAACACGCCCGCTCCCAACGGGCCTATCGTACTCTCGCCATGAGCTTTTTTGCCCTGACCCAAAATGGAACGGCGTTTTGACAAGACGCATCTAACGCTATAACGTGACGGGACTGTCTCCGAATGTCGCTTGTAGACAGGGTATCGGGCCCTGAGGCCCCCACAGATTCAAAGAGGCTCTCCGCATGGACAGGTTGCTGATCACACTCGGAATCATTTTCGTCAGCCTTGTGATCGGCTACGTGTTCCAGCAGTACGTCAACGCGGGGCGCATCCCCCTCTCCGACGAACGAATGACCGCGCTGCGCCAGCGTATGCAGCGGATCGCCCTGTTCGTGTTCATTCCCATCTCCGCCATGCTTTCCCTGTGGGGGCTGCCCTCGCCGGACTCCCGGCTCCTCGCCCTGCCGTTGCTCGGCATCGCCGCGTGGGTCTGGGGCGGCATTCTTTCCGTCCTCTTCGCCAAGGGTCTCGGGCTCGACAGGGCGCAGACCGGCAGTCTCTACTGCTGCGGCACCTTTACCAACATCGGGGCCGTGGGGTCGCTGGTCGCCGTCATCTTCTACGGCGAAAGCGCCATCGCGCTCGTCTCGCTGTACCGGCTGTGCGAAGAACTTTTCTATTTCAGCGTCTCGTTCCCCATCGCCCGCTGGTACGGGATGGACGACGGGCCGCTGACGTTCCGCAACCTGCGGTTCGACCCCATCCTCCGCGTGGTGATCTGCGCCCTCGCCCTCGGCATCGGGCTCAACCTGCTCGGCGTACCCCGCCCCGCCTTCTGCGGGCACCTCGCCGCCGGGTTCATGATCGTCGCCACCGTCCTGTTCCTCGTCGCCATCGGCATGAGCCTGCGCCCGTCGCGCATGGCCCGCTATACGCGCCAGTGGCTGGCGGTCGCCGTCATCAAGTTCGCGGGCGTGCCCGTGGTCGTCACCACCCTCGCGTGGGCCATCGGCTACGGCGACATCGACGGCGGGCTTCCCCTGCGGGTAGTCGCCATCCTGTCGTCCATGCCCGTCGCCATGACGGCGCTCGTACCGCCGTCCCTGTTCCGTCTGGACCTCGATCTCGCCAACGCCTGCTGGGTCTTTACGACCGCAGCGCTGATCGTCGTCCTGCCCGTTCTGCTCATTATTCTGCCTCTTCTATAGGGCTTGCCAGAAAACGCGGGCCGGGGACCGTCCCTTCGGCACGTGTCGGATTCCGGTGGCGTACGCATTTCGCGGCGCCAGAAACACATCTTTCGGGGAGGATTTTATGAAACGCTTTTTCCGTTCGGCCTGCATCGCGCTGTGCGCCTGCCTGCTCGCCATGCCCGCCGGGGCGGCCCAGTACAAACAGGAGTACAAGCTGAGCGTGGTGCCCGGCGCGACCTCCGGCTGGGGCCTGACCGCCTCCTATTTCGCGGACCTCGTGCGCGAACGCTCCAACGGGCGCATCAACATCAAGGTGTACGCCTCCAGCCAGCTTCTGGCGGGCAAGCAGACCTCCGAATTCCTGATGCTGCGCAACGGCTCCATCGACTTCGCCCTCGCCTCGACGATCAACTGGTCGCCTCAGGTGAAGGAACTCAACCTGCCGGCCCTGCCCTTCTTCATCGCCGCCCAGCCCGACCGCTACAAGGCGATGGACGCGATCCTCGCGGGCAACTCCGGCAAGATGATGATCGACGCCATCGAAAAGAAGGGCGTCAAGGTCATCGGCTGGGCCGAGAACGGCTTCCGCGAGCTGACCACCAGCAAGGGACCGATCACCAAGCCCGAAGACATGAAGGGCCTCAAAATCCGCGTGGTGGGCAGCCCCATCTTCATTGAAACCTTCCGCGCGCTCGGCGCGAACCCCGTCAACATGAACTGGTCCGAAGCCACCACCGGCTTCCAGCAGGGCGTCGTGGACGGGCAGGAAAACCCCACCAACGGCATCAACATCACCGTGAAAATCTGGAACTACCACAAGTTCCAGTGCGACTGGCACTACATCATCGATCCGCTGATCATGAGCGTGAACCCCAAGGTGTGGCAGGGCTTCTCCCCCGAAGACCAGAAGCTGCTCCTCGACTGCGCCAAGGAAACCGAAACGTACGGCAAGGCCCTCTCCCGCCTCGGCATGGATGACGGCGCGTCCCTCGCCTTCCTCCAGAGCCTCGGTCGGGTGCCCGAAGTGTCCGATCCCTACACCTTCATGAAGGAACAGGGCATGACCGTCACCGAACTGAACCACGACCAGATCGCCCTGTTCTACGCGGCCACCAAGTCCGTCCGCGACGAATGGATTCCCAAGATCGGTGCCGATCTGGTCAAGGCCGCCGAAGCCGACATGGCCGCGGTGAAGTAGCCTCGGACCAGTGACCGACGCGGGAAACCCCCGCGGCCAATCCCCACCGCACCGGGGCGGACGGACGCCGCAGGCCGTCCGCCTCCGGGGCATCCGTCCTTCGGAAGACAAACGGAAACGCCCCTCAAGGCGTCTCAGGCTTCCCTTCCGAACGGCAGTGCCCTCCCGCGTTTTTTGAAGCGCCGCCGGGAGACGGACGCCGGGGATCAGCCGCCGGGCCGCCCATCCCGACATGGACCCTTACGAAAGTCTTGGGAAAGAGAGAGGAGGGGGGTCCGGGGGGAGGGGAG